>NZ_AUWY01000086.1 GCF_000447205.1 Sphingobium ummariense RL-3
AGGCGGCCAAGCCGTCCGCCTTCGACAAGGCGGTGCAGTCCGCGACCCGGTCGGCCGCTTCCTCGGTCGGGCGCCAAGTCGCGAACGAGCTGGGCCGGGCCGTCTTCGGCGGATCGCGCCGACGGTCGTCCTCCGGCGGCATCGCCGGGCAGCTGGTCCGCGGCATATTGGGCAGCCTGTTCAAATAGAGCGACTATAAGAGTCAAACTCCGTTCGGGCTGAGCCTGTCGAAGCCCTGCCCTGCTCTTCCCGAAGAAAAGGACAGCCCTTCGACAAGCTCAGGGCGAACGGAGGTGGAAGCGGACGGCCACATCCTCCGCTCAACTTCCGGTATCCCTCGCTTGAGAAATACTGCCCGGCCTTTCGCCCCCAAATGGTTGCCGCGTCCCCCTGCCAGTCGCTAAGGACCGCGCATGACCGATCCCGCGCCGTCCCGGCATCCGCTGACCTTCCCGAATTTCCGCGCCTATCTGGTCGGGCGGTTTGCGGCCGTGCTGGCCCAATATGCGATGATGATCGTGCTCGGCTGGCAGGCCTACAACGTCGCGCGCGAGACGATGAGCACGTCGGGGGCAGCGGCGCAGCTGGGCCTGATCGGCCTGGCGCAGTTCGTGCCCCTCTTCTTCCTGACGCCGGTCACCGGATGGGTCGCCGACCATTTCGACCGGCGGACGATCACGCGGATCACGCTGACCTGCCTGATGCTGTCGGCCGGGCTGCTGTCCTTCGCCACCTATGAAGGCTGGGTCAGCCTGCCGCTGATCTTCGGCATCGCCGCGATCGTCGGTATCGCGCGCGCCTTCAACGGCCCGGCCTACAGCTCGCTCGCCCCCAACCTGATCCCGCGCGAGGTGCTGCCCAACGCTATCGCCATGTCGAGCGTGGCGATGCAGACGGGCATCATCATCGGTCCCGCGCTGGGCGGCTATGCCTATGCGGCCGAACCCTGGATCGCCTATGCGCTCGCCGCCGGCCTGTTCGGCTTCGCGCTGACGGGCATGATGATGATCGGCCCGGTGCCCCAGCCGCCACGCGACACCAGCCGCCGCCCGATCCAGCAGATGATCGACGGCTTCGCCTATGTCCGCGGCAACCGGCTGGTGCTGGCGGCGATCACGCTGGACCTGTTCGCCGTGCTGCTGGCCGGCGCGACCGCGCTGCTGCCGGTCTATGCCCGCGACATCCTGCATGTGGGATCGGCGGGCCTGGGCCACTTGGCCGCGTCGCCCGGCATCGGTGCTGGCCTTACCGCCCTTTATTTCTCGATCCGCCCGCTGAAGCGCGAGGTCGGCCTCAAGATGCTGGTTGCCGTCATCGTCTTCGGCCTCGCCACCGTCAGCTTTGGCCTCACCGCCTTCGCGCCCCGGTCCATCGCGACGGAGCTGGCGATCGGGTCGCTGATCGTGCTGGGCTGCGCCGACATGATCTCCGTCTATGTGCGCCAGTCGCTGATCCAGCTCCACACGCCCGATGCGATGCGCGGCCGCGTGTCGAGCCTGTCGCAGCTCACCATCTCCGCCTCCAACGAACTGGGCGAGGCGGAATCGGGCTTCCTGGCGGCGCTGGTCGGGCCGATCGCGGCGGTCATCGGCGGCGGCATCGGCGCGATTATCATTACCCTCATCTGGGCGCGGCTCTTTCCCGAGCTGCGTCTTGCGCGTAGTTTCGACCCACCCGACATCGGAGAGGCGGACGTCACTCAGGAGAAAGCGATATGAAGGCCTCCAACATCTTGGAAACCATAGGCAACACCCCGCATATCCGCGTGAACCGGCTGTTCGGCGACGCGCAGGTGTGGATCAAGTCCGAACGCGCGAATCCCGGCGGATCGATCAAGGACCGCATCGCGCTCGCCATGATCGAGGCGGCGGAGGCTTCCGGCGCGCTGAAGCCCGGCGGCACGATCATCGAGCCGACGTCGGGCAACACCGGCATCGGCCTCGCCATGGTCGCGGCGGTCAAGGGCTACAAGCTGGTGCTGGTCATGCCCGAGAGCATGTCGATCGAGCGCCGGCGGCTGATGCTGGCCTATGGCGCCAGCTTCGACCTCACCCCGCGCGAAAAGGGCATGAAGGGCGCGATCGAGCGCGCCCTGGAACTGATCGCGCAGACGCCCGGATCGTGGATGCCGCAGCAGTTCGAGAACCCGGCGAATATCGACGTGCACGTCCGCACCACCGCGCAGGAGATCCTGGCGGACTTCGCCGACGCGCCGATCGACGTGCTGGTCACGGGCGTGGGGACCGGCGGCCACATCACCGGCACCGCCGAGGTATTGAAGAAGCAGTGGCCGAACCTGAAGGTCTTTGCGGTCGAGCCGACGCTCTCCCCGGTCATCAGCGGCGGCCAGCCCGGCCCGCACCCGATCCAGGGCATCGGCGCGGGCTTCATCCCGGCGAACCTGCACACCCAGCTGCTCGACGGCGTGATCCAAGTCGATCCGGCCGACGCCAAGGAATTCGCCCGACGCGCCGCGCGGGAGGAAGGAATGCTGGTCGGCATCTCGTCCGGCGCGACGCTGGCGGCGATCGCGCAGAAGCTGAAGGAACTGCCGGAAGGCTCCCGGGTTCTGGGCTTCAACTATGACACTGGCGAGCGCTATCTGTCGGTGCCCGATTTCCTGCCCGAATAAGGCACAGCACCTCCGTCCTCCGTTCGCGCGGCCGTTGGCCGGACGCGGACGGAGGCGTGAGCGAGACATCAGGTGACCCGAACCGATACCCCTTCCCTGCCGATCTGGCTGCTCTGGGCGCTGCTGTTCGTCGGCCTGCCCTTTGCCGTCGCCGCCTGGGAAAGCCGCCCCCGGCCCGAAGGCGCGAACCGGCCCATTGCGGCGATGGCCCGGGCGAAGCGGCCGGCGGCCGCCCCGCCTGCCGTCGAGCCGGTGGAGGTCTATGCGCTGGAGCGGGACCAGGCGCGCGCGTTCAACGCCGCCGTCCCCTTTTCCCGCGGCCCCAATCCGGCCGCCCGGCCGTTCGTCTTCACAGGATCGGAAACCGATCTCGCCCGCGCGCTCGACTGCCTGGCGGCGGCAGAGCTCTACGAAGCCGGGGACGATGCCACCGGCGAGCGCGCGGTCGCACAGGTGGTGCTGAACCGGGTGCGCCACCCCGCCTTCCCCAAGACCGTCTGCGGCGTCGTGTTCCAGGGACAGGAGCGCGCCACCGGATGCCAGTTCACCTTTACCTGCGACGGGGCGTTGGCCCGCACGCCGTCGCAGGCCGCCTGGGATCGCGCACGGGAGATCGCGAGGGGCGCACTGGCCGGACAAGTCTACAAGCCGGTGGGCTATGCCACCCATTATCATACCGACTGGGTCGTGCCCTATTGGAGCGGCAGCCTGGACAAGATCGCGTCGGTCGGCACCCATCTCTTCTTCCGCTGGCAGGGCTGGTGGGGCACGCCGGGTGCCTTCCGCCGATCGGGCGAGACCGGCGAGCCGGTGATCGCCCGGATCGCCCGCTTCTCGCTTGCCCACAAGGACGCGCCGCCGCTGCCCGGGACAGGCACGGCGCCGATGCTCGCAGCGGCGGCGGATCTGGCGGCCCGGCCGAAGCAGGCGATCGACGCCGCGTCCGTGGGCAAGGCGGTGGGCGGCGCGCGGCTGATCGCGGTGGCGCCGGGGGCGAAGAGCTTCCTGGTGGAACTGGATCGCAACGCGCCAGCCGACAGCTGGCCCGCCATGGCGCAGACCTTCTGCGCCGGGCGGCCGGAATGCCGCATCATGGCGTGGCGCGCGGGATCGGCGCCGGCGGGGTTGCCGCTGTCCGGCGACCAGCTGGAATCGATGAGCTTCGCCTATATCCACAATATCGCGACCGGGCTGCAGCGCTCACTGTGGAACTGCGCCCAGTCGCCGCGCGCCAGCAAGAGCGAATGCATGCGCCAGCGCGTGCCGGCGGCCGCGCCGCCCCCCGTCGTCGCCACCGTACCGGAGCTGGCCGGCGTGCGCCGGAAGGAGCGGTTCGAGACGGTGAAGATCGGGCCGGTCGCGTCGCAGCCGGCGGCACCCGCGGCAGGCCCGCCACAGGGCCCCTCGCAATAGCGGACGGTCGCTATCCCGCGTTCCTTGCATCGCCCCCCTTCACAAGTCCCGCTCCTTTTCCTATATGGGCAACTCAAATCCGGTCCGTTCCGCGCTTCCTGGCGCAGGCGGACCGTCCCCCGAACCGCTCGGGGACCGACAACGAATAGCGCACGATGTCGGCGGAATGGGGCGGTTTCGACGGGTTTCACAGACGCTGTGAGTGCGGATCGGACAGTCCCGGCCCGCACTTTTTTGCGTGGCGAATCGAGGCGAATCAGGCCCTCGACATCGTCCGCGCCGGACTGAATTTCCGCCGGGATGCGGAAAATGCGACGAAAGAAGGCAAGGACAACGCATGGCGACCAAGGCTCTCCCCCCCATCAGCAACACCGGCGCGAAGAAGCGCATCCGCAAGGTGTTCGGCGACATCCACGAAGTGGTGCAGATGCCGAACCTGATCGAGGTCCAGAGGGAGAGCTACGAGCAGTTCCTGCGCTCCGACCCCAAGATCGGCTATGTCTCCGGTCTGGAAAAGACGCTGCGCAGCGTTTTCCCGATCCGCGACTTCGCCGGCACCGCCGAGATGGACTTCGTCCATTACGAGCTGGAAGAGCCCAAGTACGACGTCGAGGAATGCCGCCAGCGCGGCATCACCTACGCCGCGCCGATGCGCGTCACGCTGCGCCTGATCGTGTTCGAGGTGGACGCCGACACCGAAACCCGCTCCGTGCTCGATATCAAGGAGCAGGACGTCTACATGGGCGACATGCCGCTCATGACCCAGAACGGCACCTTCATCGTCAACGGCACCGAGCGCGTCATCGTGTCGCAGATGCACCGCTCGCCGGGCGTCCTGTTCGACCATGACCGGGGCAAGACCCACTCGTCGGGCAAGTACCTCTTCGCCGCGCGCGTCATCCCCTATCGCGGCAGCTGGCTGGACTTCGAGTTCGACGCCAAGGACATCGTCAACGTCCGCATCGACCGGAAGCGCAAGCTGCCGGTGACGGCACTGCTCTATGCGCTGGGCCTGAATGCCGAGGACATCCTGGGCTATTTCTACAACAAGCTGACCTTCGTCCGCGGCGAAGGCGGCTGGCAGATCCCCTATGCCGCCGAGGCATGGCGCGGCATGAAGCCGGCCTTCGACATCGTCGACGCCAAGTCGGGCGAGGTCGTCTTCGCCGCCGGCCACAAGATTTCGCCTCGCGCGGCCAACAAGGCCGAGAAGGACGGGCTGGAAACGCTGCTGATCCCGACCGAGGAGATCTACGGCCGCTACAGCGCGTTCGACCTGATCAACGAGGCGACCGGCGAGATCTATATCGAGGCGGGCGACGAGGTTTCCCCTGAGAATCTGGAGAAGCTCGACAAGGCGGGCATCGACCGGATCGAGCTGCTCGACATCGACCACCAGTCGACCGGCCCCTGGATCCGCAACACGCTGAAGGCCGACAAGGCCGAGGACCGCGACCAGGCGCTTTCCGACATCTATCGCGTCATGCGCCCCGGCGAGCCGCCGACGCGCGAGACCGCCGAGGCGCTGTTCGCCGGCCTGTTCTTCGATCCGGAGCGCTACGACCTGTCGGCCGTGGGCCGCGTGAAGCTGAACATGCGCCTCGACCTCGACGCCGAGGACACCGTCACCACGCTGCGGACCGAGGATATCCTGGCCGTGGTCAAGGAACTGGTGAACCTGAAGGACGGCAAGGGCGAGATCGACGACATCGACAATCTCGGCAACCGCCGCGTCCGTTCGGTGGGCGAGCTGCTGGAGAACCAGTATCGCGTCGGCCTGCTCCGCATGGAGCGCGCCGTGAAGGAGCGCATGTCGTCGGTCGACGTGTCGACGGTGATGCCGAACGACCTGATCAACGCCAAGCCCGCCGTGGCCGCGGTGCGCGAGTTCTTCGGTTCCTCGCAGCTGTCGCAGTTCATGGACCAGACCAACCCGCTCTCCGAAGTGACGCACAAGCGTCGCGTCTCGGCACTCGGGCCGGGCGGCCTCACCCGCGAGCGCGCGGGCTTCGAGGTCCGCGACGTCCATCCGACCCACTATGGCCGTATCTGCCCGATCGAGACGCCGGAAGGCCCGAACATCGGTCTGATCAACAGCCTCGCGACCTTCAGCCGCGTCAACAAGTACGGCTTCATCGAGACGCCCTACCGCAAGGTCATCGACCACAAGGTGACCAACGAGGTCGTGTACCTGTCGGCGATGGAAGAGGCCAAGCACACCATCGCCCAGGCGAACGCCGAGGTGAACCCGGACGGCACCTTCGTTGAGGACCTCATCTCGGCCCGCGAGGCCGGCGAGTTCCTGATGGCGCCGCGCGACCACATCACCCTGATGGACGTCAGCCCCAAGCAGCTCGTCTCGGTCGCAGCCTCGCTCATCCCCTTCCTGGAGAATGACGACGCCAACCGCGCGCTGATGGGATCGAACATGCAGCGCCAGGCGGTGCCGCTGGTCCGTGCCGAGGCGCCGTTCGTCGGCACCGGCATGGAAGGCACGGTGGCCCGGGATTCCGGCGCCGCCATCGCCGCCCGCCGTGCCGGCATCGTCGACCAGGTGGACGCGACCCGTATCGTCATCCGCGTGACCGGCGACATCACGCCGGGCCAGTCGGGCGTCGACATCTACACGCTGCAGAAGTTCCAGCGCTCCAACCAGGACACCTGCATCAACCAGCGTCCGCTGGTGAAGGTGGGCGACCTGATCGAGGCCGGCGACGTGATCGCCGACGGCCCGTCGACCGAGTTCGGCGAGCTGGCGCTGGGCCGGAACACGCTGGTCGCGTTCATGCCCTGGAACGGCTACAACTATGAGGACTCCATCCTGATCTCCGAGCGGATCGTGAAGGATGACGTCTTCACCTCGATCCATATCGAGGAGTTCGAGGTCATGGCCCGCGACACCAAGCTGGGGCCGGAGGACATCACCCGCGACATCCCTAACGTCGGCGAGGAAGCGCTGCGCAACCTCGACGAGGCGGGCATCGTCTATATCGGCGCCGAGGTGGAGCCGGGCGACATCCTGGTCGGCAAGATCACGCCGAAGGGCGAGAGCCCGATGACGCCGGAGGAGAAACTGCTCCGCGCGATCTTCGGCGAAAAGGCGAGCGACGTACGCGACACGTCCTTGCGCCTGCCGCCGGGCGTCGCCGGCACGGTCGTGGAAGTCCGCGTGTTCAACCGCCACGGCATCGACAAGGACGAGCGCGCGATGGCGATCGAGCGCGAGGAGATCGACCGCCTGGCCAAGGACCGCGAGGACGAACGCGCGATCCTCAACCGCGCGACCTTCAACCGCCTGCAGGAAATGCTGCTGGGCCAGATCGCCACAGCCGCGCCCAAGGGCGTCAAGAAGGGCATCGTCATCGACGAGGCTCTGCTGGGCGAGGTCGAGCGCCACGAATGGTGGAAGTTCGCGGTCGAGGACGACAAGGTCCAGGCCGACCTGGAAGCCGTCAAGGCGCAGTATGACGAGGCGGTGAAGGCAATCGTCGAGAAGTTCGAGGATCGCGTCGACAAGCTGCAGCGCGGCGACGAGCTGCCCCCGGGCGTGCTGAAGATGGTCAAGGTCTTCGTCGCGGTGAAGCGCAAGCTGCAGCCGGGCGACAAGATGGCCGGCCGTCACGGCAACAAGGGCGTCATCAGCCGCATCCTGCCGATCGAGGACATGCCGTTCCTGGAAGACGGCACCCATGTCGACATCGTGCTCAACCCGCTGGGCGTGCCGTCGCGCATGAACGTCGGTCAGATCTTCGAGACGCATCTCGGCTGGGCCGCGCGCGGCCTGGGCGAGCAGCTCAAGCATGCGCTGGAGGAATGGCGCGAAGCCAATCCGAACGCGCAGGGCGGCGAAATGCCCGATGCGGTCAAGGCACGACTGCTCGACACCTATGGCGAGCAATATGCCGACCAGATCGAGGCGCGGACCCCCGAGCAGATCGTGGACCTTGCCGAACATCTGTCGCGCGGCGTGCCGATGGCGACCCCGGTGTTCGACGGCGCCCGCGAAGCGGACGTGTCGCGGATGCTGGAGCTGGCCGGGCTGCACTCGTCGGGCCAGTCGGACCTGTATGACGGCCGCACGGGCGACAAGTTCGACCGCAAGGTGACCGTGGGCATCATCTACATGCTGAAGCTCCACCACCTGGTCGACGACAAGATCCACGCCCGTTCCATCGGCCCCTACTCGCTCGTCACACAGCAGCCGCTGGGCGGCAAGGCGCAGTTCGGCGGCCAGCGCTTCGGCGAGATGGAGGTGTGGGCGCTCCAGGCCTACGGCGCCGCCTACACGCTGCAGGAGATGCTGACGGTGAAGTCCGACGACGTGGTCGGCCGCACCAAGGTCTATGAGGCGATCGTCAAGGGCGACGACACCTTCGAGGCCGGCATCCCCGAGAGCTTCAACGTGCTCGTCAAGGAAATGCGCTCGCTGGGCCTCAACGTCGAACTCGCGTCCATGGACGAGGTCGAGGACGACAGCGGCTTCGCGGCGGCGGCGGAATAAGGGAATGACGGAGCGCTGCCCCTGGGGCGGCGCTCCCTCCCCCAAGCCCGCTCCGAGAATTTACCCTCTAGAGGGAATGAAAAATGAACGAACTGACCAACTTCGCCAATCCGATTGCCAAGCCGGAGACCTTCGACCAGATCCAGATCGGTCTGGCCTCCCCCGAGCGCATCCGGTCTTGGTCCTTCGGCGAGATCAAGAAGCCGGAAACCATCAACTACCGCACGTTCAAGCCCGAGCGTGACGGCCTGTTCTGCGCGCGCATCTTCGGCCCGATCAAGGATTACGAGTGCCTGTGCGGCAAGTACAAGCGCATGAAGTACAAGGGCATCGTGTGCGAGAAGTGCGGCGTCGAGGTGACCGTCTCGAAGGTCCGCCGCGAGCGCATGGGCCATATCGAACTGGCCGCGCCGGTCGCGCATATCTGGTTCCTGAAGTCGCTGCCTTCGCGCATCGGCCTGCTGCTCGACATGCAGCTCAAGCAGCTGGAGCGCGTGCTCTACTTCGAGAGCTACATCGTCACCGAGCCGGGCCTCACCCCGCTCGAGAAGTTCCAGCTCCTCACCGAGGACGAACTGCTCGACGCGCAGGATGAATATGGCGAGGACGCCTTCACCGCCGGCATCGGCGCTGAGGCCGTCAAGCAGATGCTGATGGACCTCGACCTGGAGGGCGAGAAGCAGGCGCTGATGGACGAGCTGGCGACGACCAAGTCGGAGCTGAAGCCCAAGAAGATCATCAAGCGCCTGAAGGTCGTCGAGAGCTTCCTCGAGTCCGGCAACCGTCCCGAGTGGATGATCCTGGACGTCGTCCCGGTCATCCCGCCGGAACTTCGCCCGCTGGTGCCGCTGGACGGCGGCCGCTTCGCGACGTCGGACCTGAACGACCTCTATCGTCGCGTCATCAACCGCAACAACCGCCTGAAGCGCCTGATGGAGCTGCGCGCGCCGGACATCATCGTCCGCAACGAGAAGCGCATGCTGCAGGAGGCGGTCGACGCGCTGTTCGACAATGGCCGCCGCGGCCGCGTCATCACCGGTGCGAACAAGCGTCCGCTCAAGTCGCTGTCCGACATGCTGAAGGGCAAGCAGGGCCGTTTCCGCCAGAACCTGCTCGGCAAGCGCGTCGACTATTCGGGCCGTTCGGTGATCGTGACCGGTCCCGAGCTCAAGCTGCACCAGTGCGGCCTGCCCAAGAAGATGGCGCTCGAGCTGTTCAAGCCCTTCATCTACGCCCGTCTCGACGCCAAGGGTCTGTCCATGACCCTGAAGCAGGCCAAGAAGTGGGTCGAGAAGGAGCGCAAGGAGGTCTGGGACATCCTGGACGAGGTGATCCGCGAGCACCCGGTCATGCTGAACCGCGCGCCGACGCTCCACCGCCTGGGCATCCAGGCGTTCGAGCCGGTGCTGATCGAGGGCAAGGCGATCCAGCTGCACCCGCTGGTCTGCTCGGCGTTCAACGCCGACTTCGACGGCGACCAGATGGCCGTGCACGTCCCGCTGAGCCTGGAGGCCCAGCTGGAAGCGCGCGTGCTGATGATGTCGACCAACAACATCCTGTCGCCCGCCAACGGCAAGCCGATCATCGTTCCGTCGCAGGACATGGTTCTGGGTATCTATTACCTGTCCATGGAGCGCGAGGGCGAGCCGGGCGAAGGCATGTTGCTGGCCGACATGCAGGAAGTCCACCAGGCGCTCTATGCCAAGGCGGTCACGCTGCACTCGAAGATCATCAGCCGCGTTCCGCAGACCGACGAGGCCGGCAAGCAGTATATGAAGCGCTATGAGACCACCCCCGGTCGCATGCTGCTCGGCGAATGCCTGCCCAAGTCGCACCGCGTGCCGTTCGACGTCGTCAACCGCCTCCTCACCAAGAAGGAGATCGGCGACGTCATCGACCAGGTCTACCGTCACACCGGCCAGAAGGACACGGTACTGTTCGCCGACGCCATCATGGCGCTGGGCTTCCGTCACGCGTTCCAGGCCGGCATCAGCTTCGGCAAGGACGACATGGTGATCCCGGACTCCAAGACCGCGATGGTCGACGAGACCAAGGCGCTAGTGGCCGATTACGAGCAGCAGTATCAGGACGGCCTGATCACGCAGCAGGAAAAGTACAACAAGGTGATCGACGCCTGGAGCCGTTGCGGCGACCAGGTCGCGAACGCCATGATGGACGAGATCCGGGCTATGCCGAAGGATCCGGAAACGGGCCGGCTGGCGCAGATCAACTCGATCTACATGATGGCCCATTCCGGTGCCCGCGGTTCGCAGGCCCAGATGAAGCAGCTCGCCGGCATGCGCGGCCTGATGGCCAAGCCTTCGGGCGAGATCATCGAGACGCCGATCATCTCGAACTTCAAGGAGGGCCTCACCGTCCTTGAGTACTTCAACTCCACCCACGGCGCCCGCAAGGGCCTGGCCGACACCGCGCTCAAGACGGCGAACTCGGGCTATCTGACCCGCCGGCTGGTCGACGTGTCGCAGGATTGCACGGTCGTCGAGGAGGATTGCGGCACCGACAAGGCGCTGGAGATGAAGGCGATCGTCCAGGGCGGTTCCGTCATCGCCTCGCTGGGCGAGCGTGTTCTGGGTCGGACGACCGCGGAAGACATCGTCGACAGCAAGGACGGCAGCGTGCTGGTTCCGATCGGCACCCTGCTGGACGAGGCGCTGGTGGCGAAGATCGAGGCCATCGGCACCCAGGCGGTGAAGATCCGCAGCCCGCTGATCTGCGAGTCCAAGATGGGCGTCTGCGCCAAGTGCTACGGCCGTGACCTGGCCCGCGGTACGCCGGTGAACATCGGCGAGGCCGTCGGCGTCATCGCGGCGCAGTCGATCGGCGAGCCGGGCACGCAGCTGACCATGCGGACCTTCCACATCGGCGGCGCGGCGAACTTCAACGAGACGTCGAACCTGGAATCGGTGGCGGACGGCACGATCGAGCTGCGTGACATGCCGACCATCGTCGACAAGAATGGCCGTCGCCTCAGCCTCGCCCGCAATGGCGAGTTGGCGATCATCGACAGCGAGGGCCGCGAGCGCGCGACCCATCGCCTACCCTATGGCGCGACCATCCTGTTCGACAATGGCGCGGCCGTCAGCAAGGGCGACCGGATCGCCGAATGGGATCCGTTCACCATGCCGGTGATCACCGAAAAGCCTGGTGTCGTGAAGTATCAGGACCTGATCGACGGCAAGACGCTGACCGAGCAGACCGACGAAGCCACCGGCATCGCCCAGCGCGTGGTCACGGAATTCCGTGGCTCCGCCCGGTCGAAGGAGGATCTGCGTCCGCGCCTGACCCTGCTGGACGATGCGTCCGGCGAGGCCGCCCGCTACATGCTGGCGGTGGGTGCGACCCTGTCGGTCGACGACGGTGCGCAGGTTCAGGCCGGCGACGTGCTGGCGCGTGTCAGCCGCGAAGCGGCCAAGACCCGCGACATCACCGGCGGTCTGCCGCGCGTCGCCGAGCTGTTCGAGGCGCGCAAGCCGAAGGACAACGCCATCATCGCCAAGGTGTCGGGCCGCGTCCAGTTCCTCAAGGACTACAAGGCGAAGCGCAAGATCGCCATCGTCCCCGAGGATGGCGGCGAGACGGTCGAGTACCTGATCCCCAAGAGCAAGGTGATCGACGTCCAGGAAGGCGACTATGTGAAGCGTGGCGACAACCTGATCGGTGGTTCGCCCGACCCGCACGACATCCTGGAGGTGCTCGGCATCGAGCCGCTGGCCGAATATCTGGTCGCGGAGATCCAGGAGGTCTATCGCCTGCAGGGCGTGAAGATCAACGACAAGCACATCGAGACGATCGTCCGTCAGATGCTGCAGAAGGTCGAGATCACCGTGTCCGGCGACACCACGCTGCTGGTGGGCGAGCAGGTCGACCGCGAGGAGATGGACGAGATCAACGCGAAGCTTTCCCCGGGCCAGCAGCCCGCCGAAGGCAAGCCGGTGCTTCTCGGCATCACCAAGGCGTCGCTGCAGACCCGGTCGTTCATCTCGGCCGCGTCCTTCCAGGAAACCACCCGCGTCCTTACCGAGGCGGCGGTCCAGGGCAAGAAGGACACGCTGGTCGGCCTCAAGGAGAATGTCATCGTCGGCCGCCTCATCCCGGCGGGTACCGGCGCCGGCATGAACCGCCTGCGCGTGGCGGCATCGTCACGCGACGCGGCGCTGCGTGCGGCGCTGCGGTCGACCAACGAAGCGCATCTCATCGCGCCGAAGACCGCGGCCGAGGAGCATGCCGCCGAACTGGCGCAGGGCCCGGAAGCGGCGATCGGCGACGATCCGCTGGGCGCGGTTCAGGGTGAGGACTTCACCACCGAGGATATGGACTAAGACGAAGGTAGAGGTTTGAAATGGGGCGGCCGCTTCCTACATGGGAAGCGGCTCCCATGCCTTCCCTCTCCATCGGGAGCATAGACGACCCGCCGGACGTTCCCCCACGTTCCGGCGGGTTTTCCTTTTCCACGCTCCTGCGCACGGAGGGCGCAAACCTTCGCAAACCCTCTTGACCAATGCGCGGCCCCAGCCTATCTGCGCGTCTCCGAGCGGGGCACGGCCTTGCTCCGGTGCCCGATCCTCTAATGGTAAGAGAGCGGACTCTGACTCCGTCAATCAAGGTTCGAATCCTTGTCGGGCATCCAAACTTTTTTCTGAGCTTCCCCATCCCCGTCAGGGACTTGCTGTCCAGGCGCGGCGTCGACATCGGTCATTAAGCGATGCGGCTGGAAAGAGATGCTTTGCCGTAGTGACGGCGTTGTCCTTCGCGATCTATATCCCTTACCCCGAGCCCAAATGTCATCCAAGGGGGAGCGGTTCGCGGTGCCTGACGGCATCTGACGTTCGATCACAATCCGGCTTCACGAAAGCAGACATCGTCCACCCGGCATAGAAGGATGGAACGCCTGCATTCTTCGCCGCGAATCCTATAATGACGACGGAGGATGATAAGGATACGTCACACAAACTCTGTTTCTACAAGCACATGAGGGATGCTCGTCGGATGATCGGATCGCAATCCAGCCGGACGGTCGTTGTCGCCGCGGCAGTGGCTGTTCCGCTGATCCTGCTGGCCCTGGCGATCCTCATCGGACAGGGATTTGACGAAAACGACAAATTGAGGCGGAATGTAGAGCTGTCCCACCAACATCGGGCGGCATTGCAGCGGGTTCTCTCCCTGCATCAGGACCTGGAACTGGGGCAGCGCGGCTACCTGCTCACCGGTGACCCACAATTTCTGGAACCCTATTATTCCGCCAGCCGCGACGTCGACCAGGCGATGGCGGTGCTGGAGGATGGGGCCTTCGGCCAAGGCAATGGCCAGTCCTACGCGGCCCTTCGTCGGGATTCTGATGCCAAACGGGGCTTCGTCGATAGGATCATCCGCCTTCAGCGGGCGGGTAACATCCAGGAAGCCCTGCGGGTCGTACGCAGTGGCGAGGGCAAACGGCTGATGGACCGTCTCCGCGTGGAGGTGGCGCGACTTTCTCGGCTCGAGCAGGAGCAACTCGTCCGTCGCACCAATGCTGCGGATGCGGCGCGCATGCAATTGCGCTCTCGGACGGTATTGCTGCAGACTACTCTCCTGCTTCTGCTGGCGCTCGCGGCATGGCTCGCAGCGCGAAGCAACGCCGCGCGTCAACGTGCGTTACGGGAAGCGAGGGATCTTGCCTCAAGACAGGAAAGCATCTTCGACAGCGCGAAAGACGGGATGATTGTGATCAATCCTAGCGGGAGCATCGAAAGCCTCAATCCCTCGGCCGCGAAGATGTTCGGTCAGGATGCGGCGGACCTGTTGCGACGGGACATCGGCGTCTTGTTCGAGATCGCGCCCGATCGGGGACGCGTCGAGAGCTTTCTGCGCCGGCTGGGCGCCAATCGTCGCGAGACTTATGGACAGGTGCAGGAATTCGTCGGGCGCCGCCCCGACGGCAGCAGCTTTCCCGTCGAGGTTTCGATCAGCCCGGTGCGGCTTGTGGAATCAACCCTGTTCCTCGCGGTGATCCGCGACATCAGCGAGCGGCGGGAGATCGAGCAGATGAAGACCGAGTTCGTGGCCACGGTCAGCCACGAACTTCGTACCCCGCTCACGTCGATTGCTGGCTCGCTCGGCCTGATCAGCGGCGGCGCTGCGGGAGAGCTTTCACCCAAAGCCGCGCGACTGGTGGAAATCGCGCACAGCAATGCGCTGCGGCTCGTTCGCCTCATCAACGACATTCTGGATATCGAAAAGATCGAAGCGGGTCGCATGCAGTTCGATATCCGCCCCATCGCGCTCGATCAGCTTCTTCCCAAGGCGGTCCAGCAGAGCGCGGGCTTCGCCAGCCAGTTCGACGTGCAGGTCGATATCATTCCGCCCCCCGCCGGGGCCGCGGTGCTGGCCGATGAGGACCGGTTGATGCAGGTCCTGACCAATCTGCTCTCCAACGCGATCAAATTCTCGAAGCCCGGCGGCGTGGTGTCGCTGAGCGTGACCTCACTCGATCGGCGCTACCGTATCAGCGTCGCGGATCGCGGCAGCGGCATACCCGATAGCTTTCGCGAGCGAATCTTCAGCAAGTTCGCGCAAGCTGACGGCTCCGACACGCGCCAGAAGGGCGGTACCGGCCTGGGCCTCAGCATCGTGCGCGAGATCGTGCTGCGCCTTGGCGGCTCGGTCAGCTTCGAATCGGCAGAGGGAGAGGGAACGGTGTTCCATGTCGATTTGCCGGCCACTGCGTCGCCCCAAACGCTGGCATCGGCTCCCCTGCCCCAGCCTGAACCCATCGCCGCGGCAAGCCTCCCGATCATTCTCCATGTCGATGACGATCCGGACATGCTCGACGTGCTCGCCAACGCTTTTGAGGGAAAGGCGCGGCTTCGTTCGACGCCGAGCGTCGTGGCTGCGCGCAGGATCGTCCGGAACGAGGACATCGATGCAGCGATCCTCGACATCGGCCTGATCGACGGCTGCGGCACCGAGCTGGTTCCCCTGTTGCGCCAGCGGCGGCCCGAATTGCCGATCCTCGTGTTCACTGCGCAGGAGGCAGAACTGTGCCAGACGGATGGCGTTGACGTGGTGCTCGTCAAGTCGCGCGCTGGTCTGGACGAACTGGTCGCGGAAACGATGCGGCGGATAGTCCGAACGGAAGAGGGACTGCAATGACACGAATCTTATATGTCGATGACGAAGCCGACATTCGCGAGGTGGCGCAAATGTCGCTTGAGCTCGATCCGGCCTTCGAGGTCCGGACCTGTGCCTCCGGAGCAGAAGGGATTGCCGAAGCTTCGGCCTGGCGGCCCGATCTGATCCTGCTCGACGTCATGATGCCGGGGATGGATGGCCCGACGACCTTCACGCGCCTCCAGGAGCAGTCCGAAACGGCTGCGATCCCCGTGGTGTTCATCACCGCGCGCACCCAGGCCCAGGATGTCGCCAGTTTTCACGCCCTAGGCGCCCGCGGTGTTATCGCAAAACCCTTCGACCCGATGACGCTTACCGCGCAGGTGCGCGATCTGCTCAATGGCTGAGTTCGACGACCGCATGGCGGCGCTGCGCGACCGCTTCATTGCCCAGACTGCCCAGGATCTGGAGCGGCTCCGCGCCGGCATCCCAGCACGCGACTGGATCGACGTGCGCGACATATGTCACCGGCTTTCCGGCCGCGGGGGGATGTTCGGATTTCCGGAACTGGGCGATGCCGCGCGTGCGCTCGAGGAATCGATCGACCGGGGCGACGCCCTCCAGGTACTGGATCGCTTGTCCGACCAGTTGCTGGCGGAAGCGGAGCGGCTCGCTCAAGGCCGCTGAAATCCTTTCCGCACCATCGTTCCCCAGCCCTGCTTCTTGCGCGCGAACTGCCACCAGCCGCGCACGCGCCAGAGGTTGTTGAGCTGCCGATAACCGAAATTCTCGATCACGGCGGCAACGGTCAACATCGCGAGATCGCGGGCGTGCTTCAGTCTCCGCAACTGCACTTCCTCCAGCACCAGGGTCGCGACGCTGATGAAGACGCCAAAAGTAAAGACGACCGCCAGGAAGGCGAGGAAATGATCGAACGAGATCAACCCCAGCAACCAGAGCGGCGGCACCAGCACATAGCCCGCGATCTCGACGATTGGGCCCATCACATCGACCAACCAGACCTGTGCGAAACCGAGAAAGCCGATCCGGCCATATTTGGGATTGAGGAACATGTCGCGATGCTTGCGATAGGTCTCAAGCGACCCGCGCTGCCAGCGCGCGCGCTGATTTGCCAGGATCGAGAGGCTTTCCGGCGCTTCGGTCCAGCTCACCGGCTCAGGGATGTAGGTGATCCGGTAATCCCGCTTGCGGTCGCGCATGAACCGATGAAGCTTGACCACCAGTTCCATATCCTCGCCGACGGTATTATGGCTGAAGCCGCCGACATCGAGTACGCTGCTTCTCCGGAAGAGCCCGAAGGCGCCGGAGATGATCATCAGGGTCTGCATCTGGCTGAGCCCCAGGCGGGCCATCAGGAACGCGCGCAAATATTCGACCACCTGGAACAGGGCCAGGATGTTGCGTGGCAGACGGGCTTCGATGACCCGCCCGCTTTCGATGCGGCAGCCATTGGCAATACGGATCGTACCACCGACAGCCACCGTGCGGAGGGGATCCTCGATGAAGGGGCGCACGACGCGAAGCAGCGCGTCCGGCTCAAGCAGCGTATCGGCGTCGATCACGCACACCAGCGGCGCACGCGCCACGTTGATCCCGGCATTCATCGCGTCGGCCTTGCCGCCGTTTTCCTTGTCGATCACAAGCAGCCGCGGATAGGCGGGATTGGCGTAAAGGCCGCGAATCGGCCGATTCTGCAAGGCGAGTTCATGGTATCGCTGTACGGGGACGAGCGAATAGTGGTCGACGAGGCGGCGTAGCGTGCCATCCTTCGATCCATCATTGATCACAATCACCTCGAACTCCGGATAATGGAGCGCGAGTAGCGCCTCGACGCTCTCGATGATCGTGAGTTCTTCATTATAGGCCGGGGCGATCACCCCGATCGGCGGCGCAACCTCGGCATAGCGGTCCCACAGCACGGTGGTCGACGGCAGTGGCGGACGCCGGTGCAGCGCGTAGCCGGCAAAGGCAAGCTGGACGATGTAGACCAATATCTGGATCAGGCCGGTTGCGATCACGAACCCGGTGACGATCTCTGCCGCCTGGTATGTCCAGGGCGGAAAGTCGATCACGGCTGAAGTCCCCGCTCTGCCAGCATGGTGACGGCAGCGTCACGCGCCGGGCCATAGCCCTGGACGGCGGCGGTGCGAAGCTGGGAAAGCCCCGCTTCTCCAAGTTCGATAAGCGCCTCAGCAGCGCGAAACCGCACCCACCATTCCTGATCGTTGAGAAGGTCACCGAGCCGCTCCGCGCTGTCAATGAGAGCGATACGCCCCGCAGCCCGCGCAGCCGCGGCGCGAGCAGCCATGGACCCGCTCGACAGACCGGCGATGATTGCCTCCCGTCCCCCGGGATGCCCCAACTTGCCGAGTGCATGAAGGTAGCGGGGCAACTCCTCGGACTCATCCGTCGCTTCGAGTGCAAGCGATCTGATTACCGGCACGAGGGAATAATCGCCGGTGTTCGAAAGCGCTTCGATGGCGGAGACGCGTACCTCCAGATTCTGATCGGGATGGAGCACCAGTCCCTTGATTTCGTCCGGCTGTGTCTCGGCAATCCTCCGGAGCAGGCCGACCATCGTGCGCGACGGTTGTCTGGATCCCAGGCCCAGCCTTCGAACCAGATCCTGAGCATCGAACTGCTCGCCTTTTTCGGCCAGTGCCTGAGCGGCGGCGAGACGGATGTCATTGTTGCGGTCATCAAGCGCACGCCACAGCGCCGCGCGACTGACCGGATCGTCAAGCTGGGCAAGCCCCTGAAGCGCGATCGCCCTTTCCCGCTGAGACCAGGAACGCATCCGCTTTGCGAGCCGCCCAGGGACGCCGAGCCGGCCGGCATTGGCCATGAATGCATCACGCTCCGCGCCCCGGACAAGCTGGATCAGCTCAAGCGATAGATCGGTGACGACATGATCCGGAATGCTGTGCAGGACGGCCAGGTCGGGCTCGGCTCCTCCGAGCAACAGCGGGACAAGTCTTCGTCGCGCCTCGAGATAGCGCGAGCGCCGCCAATTCGTCCACAGCCGGATGACGACGAGCGCCACCATGACCGCGAGCGCCGCGCATGACAGCATGAGAGACGACGCCCAGATGAGCTGTAGCGCGTTCAAAATCTCAGGCCTAAGCCCAGCCCGAACTGGGTGCGGTCGGACCCTGTCGCGCGATCCTCATGCGCCAACGACAGACGAAGCGTGGTGCGCGAATCAAGATCGTAGCTGACGCCGCCGAAAACGCTTTGCACATCGACGACTCTCCCCTCGTCGGTATCGGGCGCTTCGCCATAGCCGACGAACAAGCGCAGCGGATCGATCGGCAGCAGATCGCCGCGTACCAGGAAACCGGAGCGACGCGTTCCCCTCTCGTCGAACAGGTTGATCCAGCGGCCGGTCACCCAGAAGCGACCTCCGACATATTGCTCGATGCCCGGCGCAACGCTCTGCACGTCACCTACAGCAAAGCGCGCCTGTCGCGCGTCGAGCGTCAGGACCGTGGCATAGGCGCCACCATGCAGGCGCGCGGAGCCACCGGCGCCGACCTGCCATTTGGGACGGAAATCCGGGTCGATCGTCGCGCCGAAGGTCACATAGCCGCGGATACCCGGCGCAATCGATCCTTCGGCCGATACTTCGCCGTAAACATCGTCGATGCCGAAACGCCGCGCATATTCAATCCTGCCTCCCAATGCGGTGCTTTCGTCAAAGCGATAGCGCAGCGCCGCCGCCGCCTCCTTCCAGTCGACCTGGGGACCGGTCAGGGTGGAATAGCTTCCCTCCAGATCGAGTTGCCAGCGCGATGGGACCGGTTCTGATGCCAGCTGGCTCCGCAGCGCTGCCGCTTCCTCATTGGCGGTGTCGACGAGCTGAAGTTCCCGCAGTGCGCCCGCATGGTCTCCGCGACGCTGCGCGACGCGCGCAAGGCCGATCCGTGCATCGGCATAAGCGGGCGCAACCGCCAGCGCCGCGCGGAAAGCCTTTTCCGCAGCGTCCAGCCGGCCGCCTGCAAGCTGCGCCAGGCCGAGCTGCACCTGGGCATCCGCATTCCGCGGATCGGCTGCAACGATGCCTTCGAGGAGTACTACAGCCCTTTCGACATTCCCGGCCAGCCTGGCCTGCACGGCGGCTCTATATGCCTCTTCGCTCGAAGCCCCCGCTTGAGCTGGTGCGCTGAGCGCGGCCAGCAACGCAAGGACTGGTCCGCTCATTTGGTCGCCGCGAACAAGCGGGCGAGACGGGTCATCAGCTCCTCCGGGATGAATGGCTTGACCAGATAGTCGCTGGCGCCAAGTTCGAGGGCGTCAACAATGTCGTTTTGCTGCTTCCGCGCGGTGAGCATCACGATCGGGATATGGGCGGTTTCCGGAGCCTCGCGCAGGCGGCGGAGCACCTGCTGCCCATCCATGACCGGCATCATCATGTCGAGAACGATGGCGTCGGGCAGGTGCTGCCCGGCCAGTGAGACTGCCTCAGCCCCATCACGCGCGGCCACCACTTCGTAGCCCTTGCCCTCGAGGCGATAGGTGAGAAGCTCGATAAGAAGCTCATCATCGTCGCACACCAGAATTTTCTTTTTCGCCACGCTACGCCCCCGGACAATGACTCGTCCTCCGGCAAAACTACCTCCAAGCGATTCCTGATCCAACCGCCGGATGCATTTTTTCAGAGTTTGTGGTATCTTAAGCATGAGTTCGGGATTGATGTTGCTTGTTCGGGAGATATGGGCGCCAGCCTGCATCCTCGCGCGCGCGCTCGGGCCGCCATCGTTCAACGCATCGGATGCTTGACCAGCTGCCAGCGCCCGGCACTTTGCGCCAAGGCCACCATAGCAGCGCAGCGGTTGCGATCCCCGCGGCCACCGTCATCGCCGTGGCGGGGAGATCGGTCAGTATGATCACCCACTGGCCCACATTCTGCTTTTGCCGATCATTTCGAATCCGATCAACTGGGCCGCCGTGGCGGCGGCTGCGAAACCGAAGCCCAATCCCCCTTCGGGCGTGCGCGCTGCGATCTCCCCCGCTCCGATATTGGCTTTCCCCACCGCCTTCGGTGGCGACCTGACGCAGGTGTAGCGAGCAGTGCGCTCCTCTGTAACAGCGGCTCGCTCGCATGTCTGATCGGCCGACCCACCACGCCGTATCGAGATACGATTATAGATTTTGCCACTAGGCGGACACTCGCTAACTAGCGGTGACCGAGAAATTTTTATGGGGTCCGAGCCGTCCGCCGAGCGGGGCTATTTAGAGACCCCAGTTGCCTCCGATAGCCTGGATCAGCGCGATCACAGCGACGTGGCGGTTCGTCACCGCCATCGGCAGGCAAAATGCTTTGCTGCGGGTTGCCTCCATTCATGTGGCATGGAGGCCGACGACGGTCATGAAATTTGGCGGCGTTTTGCCACGGTGACCGTGCGGCCAGCCAATCAGCACCCACACGGTCAATGGCCAGGAAACGGATTCTTTGGCGTGAAGTCACCCCGGCGGGGTGCTCTCCCTCACTGCTCCCTGATGACGAGCGATCGGCCCAGATAGCGCGCTGGCTTCACATTGGGCAAAGTTTGGATCTTGCGCCCTTTAGTGCTCATCCAGGTAACTTCGACCTTCACCGCATCCATGGACTTCAGTCCGAAATGGAGCGGCGCCGCATTCTCCGAATTATAGCCATCGCCCGTCGAGAGCTGCCGCGTGGCCAATATTTTCCCGGCCCTGTCATAGAGACGCACTTCCGCACCCATGCGCGTAAAGTGCCCATTCCTGTCCAGCAGGGTTACCGACAGGCTGCGCCTGGCCGCCACAGGCTCCAGATCATTGTGGAACAGGAAATGGCCGCCCTGGTTCGTATAGCCACGCATCACCGACAGATCGAGCGCGCCGTCCCGGTCATAGTCGACCCATTGCACGCCATGATCGCCAACGTTGAGCTTCGACGTCTCTGTCAGAACCTGGCGAAAGCCCTTTCCCCCCTCGTTATGGAAAAGGCTGTCCTTGGGTTGTTGCTGGTCGCGCGGACCATGGTAGGAGGTGACGTAGAGATCCGGATAGCCGTCATTGTCATAGTCGCCCCACACCGCACCGACGGCATGATTGTCGATGCCCACCCCCATTTCCTTCGCGACGTTGGTGAAGGTGCCGTCGCCATTATTATGATAGAGTGCATTTACGCCATAATTTGGCACGAACAGGTCGAGATTGCCGTCATTGTCATAGTCACCGACGGCGCAACCGACCCCACCCTCCTCCTTTGAGCGGCCCGGATTGTCCAAGCCCAGTTCCGGCGCCACGTCGGTGAAAGTGCCATCGCCATTGTTGCGCCAAAGCGCATCGGTCGCGCCTGACTGATTGGCCAGGAACACGTCCAGAAAGCCGTCGCGATTATAATCGAACCAGCAAGCCCCGACCGTGGGTCGGCCATCCGACACGCCGGCGCCTGGCGAGACCTGCACGAACTTACCCTTGTCGTTGCGATAGAGGCTGTTGGGGCCAATGCGGTTGGCGGCATAGACGTCGAGGTCACCATCATTGTCATAGTCGACCCAACTGGTCTGGCGCGCCGAGCGGTTCGGGATGGTCAAGCCCAGTGCGGGCGCGACATTGGTGAACGTCTTGCCGCCCTCATTGTGGAAGACCAGGCTCAGTTCGCCCGGCATGGTCGCACCGGCGAGCAGGTCGATCCAGCCATCGCCATCATAATCGCCCCAAGCCACGCCGCGCATTTCCGGGCCGGAGGTGGGAAGCCCCAGTTGCGGCCCGATATTGACGAAGGTGCCATTGTCATTGCGATAAAGGCGGATATCGCCGCCCTTGAGCGACACAGCGAGGTCGAGGTCGCCATCATTATCGAAATCGGCCCAGCTGTTGGACAAGGACCCGGCAATGGCGAAATCGCCCGGCTGTATGGATGTGAAGGGCGGCTCTATGGGAGAAGCGGCATCCTGTGCCGTTGCAGGCTGACACA
Source organism: Sphingobium ummariense RL-3 (assembly GCF_000447205.1). GTDB lineage: Bacteria > Pseudomonadota > Alphaproteobacteria > Sphingomonadales > Sphingomonadaceae > Sphingobium > Sphingobium ummariense. Next base: position 22,621 of record NZ_AUWY01000086.1, read on the forward strand.
AAAGCATCAGCGGCAGGATGTGGCAAAGCGTCCGGTTCAGCGATGGCATGGGTGTTCCCTTCCCCTTTTGTCAGATTTGGCTGGCTTTGCGCGTGTCGGGCATGCGCAGATAGACGATGAGCGACACCGCGATCATGGCGGTGACGTACCAGTAAAAACCGCCTTCCACCCCGGCGTGCTTCATCCAGAGCGCGACATATTCAGCGGTGCCGCCGAACAATGTGTTGGCCAGCGCATAGGGAAGCGCGACGCCCAGTGCACGGATGTTGGCCGGAAACAGTTCCGCCTTCACGATCGCGTTTATAGAGGTGTAGCCGGTGACGATCACCAGGCCGCCCAGCACGAGCAGGAAGGCGCTAAACGAAGAGGTGACCTTTTCCAGCGCCGTGAAGATCGCGGTGGTGAACAGGACGCCGCTGATGCCGAAGCCGATCAGCAGGGGCTTTCGGCCGATGCGGTCGGACAGCCAGCCGGCCATGGGCTGCACCAGCATGTAGATGAACAGCGCCGACGCCATGATCGCCGTCGCGGTCTGGCGGCCGAAGCCCGCACTGTTGACCAGGAATTTCTGCATATAGGTGCTGTAGGCATAGAAAGCGAGCGTGCCGCCCGCCGTCAGCGCCATGACCAGCAGCACTTCCCGCGGATGCCGGCGGATGAGGTTCAGGCCACTGGAGCGGGGCTGTTCCTTCACCGCCGCGCTTTCCTCAAAGGCTTCGGTTTCCCTGAGGCCCCGGCGCAGGCGATAGACACCGACCGCCATCACCCCGCCGATCACGAACGGGACGCGCCATCCCCAGCTTTCCAGCTGATGTTCGGTGAGGAACAGCTGCAGCAGCAGCAGGACGCACAGTGCGAGTAGCTGCCCGGCGATCAGCGTCACATATTGGAAGCTGGAGAAAAAGCCGCGCTGGCCGCTCTGCGCCATTTCCGACAGATAGGTCGCGCTGGCGCCATATTCGCCGCCGATCGACAGGCCCTGCATCAGCCGCGCGAACAAAAGCAGCGCAGGTGCAGCGACACCGATGCTGGCATAGCCGGGGATGGCCGCGATCATCAGCGATCCACCCGCCATCAACATGACCGAGAGGGTCAGGCCCGCCTTGCGCCCCTTGCGATCGGCATAGATGCCCATCGCCCAGGCGCCGATCGGTCGCATCAGGAAGCCCACGGCGAAGATCGCCGCCGCATTCAGCAGTTGGGCGGTGCTGTCGTCGGACGGAAAGAAGACCGGCGCGAAATAGAGGGTGAAGGCCGAATAGACATACCAGTCATACCATTCGATCAGATTGCCGATGGACCCGCCCAGGATGGATTTCAGGCGATCCTGGCGGGAGATGCTGGCCGGAGAGAGAGACGAAACATGTTCCATCCCGCTTGATACGGACGGCCGACGGCGTTCTGCTAACTGCCTTCGGCGGAAACCAGTATTATCGAATTGTCGCTGCCCTGAACGGCGCGGACGCCAAATCCGCTTTCGAGCGCATCCACGAAATCCTGCGACCGGTCGAGCCGGAAGGCGCCACCGACCCGCAGGCTGGCGATCGCGGGATCCCCGATCACCAGCGGGGTCGGCCGGTATCGGTTGAATTCCTCGACTGCCTGCGCCAGCGTATCGCCCTCGAATTCCACCATGCCTTCCTGCCAGGCGATGCGCTGCCTGATCTTGGCCGGTTCCAGATGGGTGACGGCAATGCTGCCGCTGCGCACGGCCGCACTTCGCCCGCTTTCGATCCGACGCACGGCGGAGTCGCCGTTGCGAACCGCGACGACACCCTCGATCACGGTCAATTCGGTAACGTCAGCGCGCAGGCGCACATTGAACATCGTGCCGACAGCGCGCACCAATGTGCCGTCAGCATTGACGATGAAGGGCCGTTTCTTGTCATGGGCGACATCGAACTGCGCCTCGCCCTTCAGCAGCGTGATCGACCGGATATCGTCGCGCAACGCGACCTCGACCGAACTGTTGGTATTGAGATGGATAAGGGAACCGTCCGCAAGCTGCACCGTGCGGGTTTCGCCCAGGACCGTGCGATAATGGTCCACCGTGCCGAGCAGGCGCAGTGCGACAGTGGAGGCAACGCCGATCGCGGCCGCTGCGGTCGCCAAGCCGACGAGCAGACCCCGACGGCCGAACAGGGGCGGCCGAACGGGGACCATGGGTTCGTCGGGCGTCGGATCATCGACCAGAGGCCCCACGGGCGGCGCAGGACTGTCCCGTTGATTGGCGGGCAGTTCATTGAGCCGCTCGGCCAGCTCCCAGCCGGCTTCCGCCTTGGCAAAGGCGAAGCCATGGGCGGGGTCCTTCGCTACCCACGCATAGGCGGCCTTCCAGTCTTCGGGAGCGTCGCTGGCCCGCGCCTTAAGGTACAGACGAGCCGCTTCGGCCTCGATCGCCTGCATATCCTCCGCGCTTCTGTAGCGACCAACCAAATCCGGAACCCTCAAACTGTCCAATGGCTTGCATTATCTTCACAGCCGCGCGCGTCAAATGCTTGTCCACAGTAAAGACGGACAGCTCCATCTCCTCTGCTATCTCCTTGACTGATTTCTCATGGACGCGGCGCAGGATGAACGCCCGCCGACATTGAGCGGGAAGCGTGTCGAGAATAGCCTGGAGGTGACGTAGTTCGTCGCGCGCGTGCAGCGCTTCCTCGGTCGAATTGTCGGCCTGAAGCACGTCGAGTTCGGCCACGAGTTCGAGTGACACGATTTTCTCCCGCCTGGCTTCGTCGATGAGCAGGTTTCGCGCGATCTGGAACAGAAAGGCCCGCCCGCTCTGGAGACGGTGGATGTCACCGTTCGCATAGGCTCGGGTCATGCATTCCGCGACGATATCATCGACGTCTTGCCGATGGGACACCACCCGGCGCAGCCTGGAGCGCAATGCGCCTTCATGCGGCAGAATGGCCTGCTTGAACCAGTCCAGCCTTGCTCTGATCGAGTCCACGTCCACGCCTGTCCCCTGTTCTCATCATTCTCCTCTCCGGCGCTCCCGTCTGGGGCTGTGTCGAGGGAATGCAGACGATGCCGACGGCTCCCTCGTCACAAAAATGAGATATTTTTAAGCGTCATTAGCAGAAACGCGATCGGCCTCCGTATCCACCACCGACGGCCAAATTATTTCACGGCCAATCATTTCCGCGGGGGGAGATATGATGTCGCGTAGTTTTCGGAACGTTTCTCTTTGCATGGTGGCAACGGTTGTTGCCCTCAGCGCCCAATCGGCTGCGGCTGCGGAGCCGGCTAGGTTCAAGATTCCGGCCCAGTCGATGCAGACGGCCTTGACGCTCTTTGCCAAGCAATCCGGCATCCAGCTTCTCTTTCCTTATGATCAGGTTGCTGGCCTTCATGCCCAGTCGGTCAATGGCAAGATGGCGCCCGATGTGGCCCTGCAGCGCCTGATCGCCGGGTCGGGTCTGAAGATCACGCTGTCGAACAACAATGTCATCGCGCTGTCCTTGAGCACTCAGCCACAAAAGGCGCGCGCGGTGGAAGTCGCGAGCCTCGGCGTCACGGCCCTGCCCCTCGCCATGCAGGCAAGCGCCGCACCGCAGGCAAGCACCGCGGCCACGGAAGAAGCCACCGGCCCGGCGATCGTCGTCACCGGCTCGCGTGGTCAGGCGCGCACCGTCACCGACAGTCCGACACCGATCGACGTGATTTCCGGCGCGGATCTGACCCGCACCGGCAAGGCGGGCGTGTTCCAGGCCCTCAATACGCTGGTCCCCTCTTTCAACCTGCCCGTCCGCGCGGGCGGCGCCACCTCCACCGTCATTGCGACGGGCGGCCTGCGCGGCCTCAATCCCGACCAGGCGCTGATCCTGGTCAATGGTAAACGCCGCCACAAGACGTCGCTGATCAACGCGGTATCGACGCTCTACAATGGCTCGGTTCCGGCCGACCTCGACATGATCCCGACCGCCGCCGTCGACCATATCGAAGTGTTGCGCGATGGCGCGGCTGCCCAATATGGCTCGGATGCCATCGCCGGCGTCATCAACATCATCCTCAAGGACGATGCCAAGGGGGGCGCCGCGAACGTCACCGCTGGCCAGAATTTCGACCGATCCGACGGCGAGCTCTATCAGGCCGATCTCAATTTCGGCATGAAGCTAGGCGACAACGGCTTCGCGAATTTTTCGGTCAACCTCAAAAAGCAGGAGATGTCGAACCGCGCCCTACCACTCGCCGATTGTTCGGTCACGGCGACCACGACCTGCCTCTATCCGCTGGTCAACGGGCAACTCGATCCGCGCGACGCCGCAGCCGTGGGCACCGAAAGGATCGTCACCATCAGCTATGGTGTCATGCCTTCGCGCAGCATCAATACAGCGCTCAATGCCGGATATGATCTGGGCGGGGTGCAACTCTATGCGTTCGGCACATACAGCCAGAGGCGCTCGGACCTGTGGTACAGCTACCGCTATCCCAAGGACATCAATAACGTCATGGGGATTTTCCCCAACGGTTACCGGCCCCATGTCATGATCGACGAGGAGGATCTCGAATTCACCGTCGGTGCCAAGGGTGAGCTTGCCGGATGGGACTGGGATCTTTCGACCGGCTATGGCCGCAACCGGGCGCGCCAGTCCTCGGAAGGAACGGTCAATCCCTCGCTGGGCCTTCTCAGCCCTACCGAATTCTATATCGGCACGCTGAAATCCTCCGAGTTCGTCACCTCGCTCGACGTGACCCGCGGCTATGACGTGGGCGGCGGCAATCTTCAGGTGTCGGCAGGCGCGCAGCATCGCCACGAACGCTATCAGACCTTCGCCGGCGATCCCGCCAGCTACGCCGTGGGACCGGCGATCATTTCGGGCATGACGCCGGGCGCGCAAAGCTCGGCCGGGTTCCAGCCGGCCGATGCCGCTTACATGTCGCGCGACAATTACGCGCTCTATGCCGATGTCGCCTGGGATCCCACCAAGGACATCACCATCGGCGCAGCCACCCGCTTCGAACATTATAATGACGGCAGCGGCGATACGCTCATCTGGAAAGTCAACGGCCGCTATGCCGCGACCGACTGGATCGCTTTCCGCGCTGCTGCCAACACCGGCTTCCGCGCGCCTGCCGTTGCGCAGCAAATCTATACCCAGACGACCAACCAGTTCCGGACCGTCAACGGCATCCCAAACCAGTTGCTGCAGATCAAGACGCTGGCCGTGGATGATCCTGCCGCCGTCGCGCTGGGCGCGAAGCCGCTTCAGCCTGAAACTTCCTTCAACATCTCCGCCGGTGTGGTGCTGACGCCGCTGCCCAATCTCAACCTGACCATCGACGCCTATCAGATCGACGTCGATGATCGCATCACCATCACCAGCACGCTGACGGGGACCGCGATTTCCAATATCCTGATCGCGAGCGGTGTGCCGGCGGCAGAAGCGCGGACGCTGACGGCGCAATATTACACCAACGCAATCGACACCCGCACGCGGGGCGTCGACGTCGTCGCGTCCTACAAGCACGACCTTCTCGACGCCGTGAACATGCAGTGGAATCTGGGCTTCAACTATAACAAGACCAAGATCACCCACATCATCGACAACCCGCCCGAACTGGCCGCGCTCGGCCCCGACTATGTGCTCTTCGACCGCGCCCGCCGCAGCAACATGACCAACAACCTGCCCCGCACCAAGTTGTCGATCAGCAATCTGGCGACCATGGGCGACTTCACGCTGTCGACCCGCCTGACCCGCTTCGGCAGCTTCAAGCTCTACCAGAACGGCGTCGTGGCCAACGGCGTCACGACCTATCCCAACGATCGCAGCTATGGCGCCAAGTGGATCACGGACATGGAGGCCAGCTGGCAAGTCACGCCGCTGGTCAATGTGGCGGTCGGCGCGAACAATATCTTCAACGTCTATCCCGACAAGAACCCTCGGAGCGATGTCAGCGCGACGCTGGGCCAGGGTCTCTATGTGGGCACGTCGCCGATCGGCTTCACCGGCGGCTTCTACTATGCCCGCGTCGGGCTGACCTTCTGATCCACGTGACGATCCGCGCCGTCTGCATCGGCGGCGCGGACATGACTGACCGGAGATACCATCGCTATGCGTCCCATAACGATCTGGCTCGCAGCCATCGCCGCTTCCACCTCAATGACCACGTCGATTGCCGCGCCTTCGGCCAAATGGGGCGGCGGCGAGATATTGTGGGACAGCTTCGGCGTGCCGCATATCTACGCCAAGACCGAAGAAGGCGGCTTCTACGGTTTCGGCTACGCGCAGGCGCAAAGCCACGGCAATCTCTTGTTGCGCATGTATGGCGAAAGCCGTGCACGGGCGGCGGAATATTGGGGCCAGAAATATGAGAGCCAGGACAAATGGCTGGTCGCCAATGATGTGCCCGCCCGGTCTTTGCAATGGTACAACCAACAGACGCCGCAAATGCGGAAGAATCTCGACGCCTTCGCCGCTGGCGTGAATGCCTATGCCGCCGCGCATCCCGACAGGATTGCGCCCGAGGTGAAGGTCGTCCTGCCCCTCAAGGGCGTCGACATCATCGCGCACGCCCAGCGGCTCATGAATTTCGGCTATATCGCATCCGATCGAAAAGTGCTGTCCGACCCTTCGACCAATGAAGCGGGCGGTTCCAACGCCTGGGCCGTGGCCCCTTCGCGATCGGCCAGCGGCAAGGCGATGCTACTCGCCAACCCACACCTGCCCTGGGCGCCCAGCCAGCTTACCTATTATGAGGCGCAGATCACGGCGCCGGGCCTCGCCATTTATGGCGCGACGCAGGTGGGATTGCCGGTGCTGCGCTTCGGCTTCAACAACGATCTCGGTTTCACGAACACCGTCAACACGATGCAGGGTTTCACCAGCTATCAGCTGACCCTGGAGGGTGACGGCTATCGCTTCGACGGTAAGGTGCTGCCGTTCAAGTCCACCATGAAAAGCTACAAGGTAAAACAGGCCGACGGCACGTTGAAGACCGTGAGCTTCGAACAAAAAAGCACCATTCACGGCCCGGTATTCACCCTGCCTGATGGCAAGACGACGATCGCGCTGAAGGTTGCAGGGCTCGATCGGCCCGGCGTGCTGGAACAATATCTGGACATGGGGAAAGCACGCGACTGGGCTACGTTCGAGAAGGCCCTGCGCAAGATGCAGGTCGTGATGTTCAACATCGTCTATGCCGACCGTGCCGGTCATATCCTCTATCTCGACAATGGCCTGCTCCCCAAACATGCGAGTGGCGACCTCAAATATTGGTCGGCGCCGGTGCCGGGCGATACGTCGGCGACGCTGTGGAAGGATGTCCACAGCTATGACGACATGCCCAAGCTGCTCGATCCCGCCACCGGCTTTGTGCAGAATGCCAATGACCCGCCTTGGCTGGCGACCTGGCCGCGCGCGCTCGATCCCAGGAGCTTTCCCGCCTATGTGGCGCCGATTGGGCCGATGAGCCAAAGGGCGCAGATGTCGGTCAAGCTGATGACGCAAACCCCCAAGATCAGTTTCGAAGATTTCGTGGCCCGTAAGCTGACGACCACGTCGCTGATGGCGGATCGGACGCTCCCTGATCTGCTGGCTGCTGCCGCGGGTTCAAACGATGCCGACGTGCAGGCTGCCGCGACATTGCTGAAGGGGTGGGACCATCGGTTCGAACCCGATAGCCGTGCTGCGCTGCTGTTCGAGACCTGGGCTGGCATCTTCGCGCCAAGAAATTTCACCGACCAATCCAACTATGCCGTCCAATGGACCTTGGACGATCCTCTGGAAACGCCCCGTGGCTTGAAAGATCCGATCGCAGCCGTGGCGATGCTGAAGGAAGCGGTGGCGAAGACGAAGCAGCTCTATGGGGCGATCGACCGTCCGTTCGGTGAGGTTTCCCGCTTCCACATCGGCGATGTCAGCGTGCCCGCCAATGGCGGCTTCGGCAATACCGGAGTGTTCCGCACCATAACGTGGGGGCCAATGAAGAACGGCGAACGGACCCCCGTGCATGGTGAAACCTGGGTTTCGATGGTCGAGTTCGGCACGCCGATGAAGGCTGTAGGCCTTATGAGCTATGGCAATTCCAGCCAGCCAGGATCGAAGCATAATAGCGATCAGCTGCAATTGCTGGCTGACAAGAAGTTTCGCACGCTCTGGATCAGTCGCGCGGACGTGGAGCGGCATATGGAAGAAAAGAGCGTATTTTAAGGGGCATGGTATTGCTGGAATCCCATTCGGCATTCCAGCAGGACCTGTCTTCGGAGGCGTTCCTGTCCTTCGCGCCCGAGGACATCCTGCCCCGCTGCAGATGATTGCGCCGCAGGTCGGAAGGATCGACGCCGTCGCCTATGTCCGCGACCCCGCCGCGCGATACCTTTCGCACCACAGGCGGGCGTGGCCGCACTCGAAGCACTGGCCGAGCGCGAACCGGGTAGAAGCGAGGCGATCCGTGCCGCCACACCGGCCTATTGGGCGGCCGAGGAGGCAGCCTCCTCGCCATAGAGGCGTCCGATCAGATAGGCCCATGCCTGGCTCACCCTCTGCTGGCTGAACGCCTCGACCCTGTTCCCCGGGCGTACCGCCGTCGCGGGATCGAGCTGGCGCTCCAGCGCATCGGCGAGCGCCTGCGGATCCGCCGGATCGGCCAGCAGGCCATGGCGCCCCTCCCCCAGTAGCTGCGCCGCATTTCCTGCGCTGCGCGACGCGACGCAGGGGACATTCACCGCCATCGCCTCCAGCAGCACATTGGGCGATCCTTCCCACCAACTCGGCAGAACGAAGGCATCGGCATGGGCGAGCCAGGGGAAGACGTTGGTCACGACCCCCGGCATGGCGAGATCGTCGGCCATGCCGAGCGCTTCGGCCTGCGCCCGCAGCCGGTCGCGGGCGCGATCGCGACTCTCGCCCAGGATGATGAGCCGCACGGGCCGCCGTGCGCGGAGCAGCGCGAACGCCTGGAGCAGCGTCCCGAAATTCTTCTGCGGCGACAGGCGGCCGATGGCGAGGACCACGGGGTCTCCGCCCGGCGCCAGCCACGGGTGCGGAGGCGGTCCCGCTACTCGGGCGCGCGCGGCCGCCGCGTCGATGCCGTTGGGAATGACGGTGACGCGTCCCTCTGACGCCGCCCGCGCAAAGGCGGGCGTTTCGATCAGGGTCGGCGACACCAGCACGAGATGGGCGGCATCGCGCGCCACCACCGCGGCCGCCGCCCTCCGCGTCCATGCCGCAGCACCCGAAGCGGGCGCGCCGGGCATGGCGCGCATGATGTCGTTGCTGATGCGATAGACGCGCTTCAGGCCTGCCACGCCCAGGCTGCCGGCCCAGGCGGTGGAATGGCCGTGATTGCCCGCCGAGATCAGCAAATCGGGCCGCATGCGCCGCAGCCAGGTCCCCAGACGCCACGCCGCGACAATCTTCTCGAGCGGCCGGGACGGCAGCGCATGGCGCAGCAGGGCGTGGTGCGGAACGCCTGCTACCCCTTCTCCACCCGGCAGGGCCGTGACGATCTGCACGCTGTAGCCCCGCGCGGATAGGTCCGCGGCCAGCAGGCGGACATTGCGCACCACGCCCGTCGCGGCGAGCGCGTGGACATAGAGCGCGATCATACCCGCCGCGGTTCGCGCTCGACCGCGCCGGCCGCGCGCCAGCTCTGCGCGGGCAGGCGGGCGAGATGGTGGCGGTAGAGCGCGCCCAGCCGCGTCGCGCCCAGCCCCTTGCCTTGCACCAGCTGGACGATGTCGGTGCCGGGGTTCCAGTTGCCCTCGACTAGCACAGGCCCTTCAGCGGTCAGGCCGATGTCCCAGCCGATGACGGTGAAGCCCTCGCGGAAATGCCGATGGGCGCTCAGGGCCAGTGCGAGCGACGCGTCATGATCGGGCATGATCCGCCCGGCGATCGGCGCCCCCGTCGCGGGATGCGCCGCGTGGCGGGTCGCGGCGCCCTC
>NZ_AUWY01000087.1 GCF_000447205.1 Sphingobium ummariense RL-3
CCCCGGCCGTCAACCAGCAGCACCAGATTGCCCGCGTTGAAATTGTCGACCGGACGCGGCCCGCCCGCCGACAGCCGCAGCGCCGTCTCGCACGCTTCCGGCTCACCTTGCTCGTCGAGGCAGGTGACCACGCGCAATGTCGGCAGGGCACCCGGCGAAACGTCCTCCAGCGCCTGATGGGTCGGCAGGCGGCGCTGGACCACGCCGCCCGCTTCCCGCACGGCACGCAGATGCGCGGCGACGACGACCTCGTCGAGCGATGTATCGTCGCGCTTCCAGCCGCCGGCGGTGCGCCGGAAACGCTCGACGCCCTGCCCCTTCGATCGGTAGCTGGGCTTGGCGATCACGTCCTGCTGCCCGGCCAGCCAGAGGGCGAGCGGCTCCCGTTCCGGATCCCATTGCTCCGCCACCGGCAACCCGGCCGCCTCGGCGATGCGGGCGAAAAGCTGCTTGTTCTTCAGCGGGTTGGTCTGGAAAGGGAAAGCGCCGGGATTGAGCAGCCGGTGCAACCCCTTGCGGTCGCGCATGCTGAGCCCCTGGGCGCGGACGGCGTCGTCCAGCAGTAGGCTCTCCGCGCGCGACCAGCCACCCTTGCCCGCCACGGCCAGCGCCCGCGCCAGCATGCGCCGACGCAGCGGCCAATGCCGCGCCAGTCCTTCATGATAGGCCGCCAGCAGGGAATTGCCGGGGTCCGCCCTGCCCGGCAGCGCGCGCAGGGTGAGCAAGCGCTACTCCGCCGCCTGCACCATGGCGGCGCGCCGCGCCAAGAGCTCCGCCGCGATGCCGCGCGAGCGGCTGTTGTCGACGTCGATCGCGACGGCGCCGTCGCTCAGGATGACAGGCACGATGCTCATGCGGAAGCGCCGGGAAAAGCGCTGGAAGGTGGCCGCCAGCGTGCCGATGCCAAAGCGGAAGCGGAGGAGGTTGAGCAGGCCGAAAGCGTGGACGATCCGAATCGGATGCTTCACGAACTGCCCGCCGGACCGGAAGGTTTCCGCCGCCGCGAGCGCCGTCCGGTCCTTCAGCCAGTAGCTGTTGCAGTTGGAATAGCTGTCCTCGGCGAAGCGATAGAATTTGCGCTGCCCCTCGGGATGCGCCGCCAGCACGGACTCGCGCCGGGTGAAGGCGACGGCGGCATCGGCGCCCTGGGTGCGGCAGCCGTCCAGCATCTCGGCGATCGCGTCCGGCGTCAGCAGGACATTGTCAGCCGTCGTGATGAACAGGGGAAAGGCCGCGCTCTCCGACGCCGCCAGCACGCTGTCCACCAGATTGGGCCGCGCGCCGATCGGCACCAGCCGCCCGGTGCGCAGCAGGCCGCGCAGCTGCGGCAGTCCCTCCAGCACCTGCGGATCCTCGATCGCGACACGGATCTCGCCGACGCGTTCACTCGCGGCCAGCGCGTCGACGACATGGACGATCATCGGCTGCCCCGCGACCGGCACCAGGCATTTGTGCGACACGCCCGCTTCCAACGCCAGCGGATCGGTCAGGCCGTCCCGCTTCCCCGCCAGCACCAGGGCGGTCGTGCTGCCGGGCATCAGGCCGCTTCCCGCACCGGCGCCTCGGTCAGCAGGCCCTGGCGCGACAGGCTGTGGCCGACGATGGTCTCGACCAGCGACGCATGATCGATGCCGATCGACGCCGCCGAGCGCGAGATCGTCTTCTTCGACCAGAGGTTGCAGGAGAGATTCACCTCCATGAACAGCAGCGAGCCGCTCGCGGGGTCGTAGCGATATTCGAAGCGGCCATAGTCGAGCGGCCAGAACTCCGGCAACAGGCGGCGGGTCATGTCCTCCAGCCGGCCGCGCAGATCCGCATCGTCGACCAGCACCAGCGGATCGTCGCCCGCCTCCACCAGGCCGCGCTTTTCCTCATGGCTGCGCGCGCGGTGGGGGTCGGCCGGGACATACATCATCGGCGGCAGGATCCAGGGCTGGCTGCCGCTGCCGCCGATCACCGGCACCGCGACGTCGAGCAGTGGCGCCCATTGCTCGACCAGCACGTCATGGCCCAGGTCGAACAGCTTTTCGGCATGGGCGCGCGCTTCGGCCCAGCTGTCGACCATGGCGAGGCCCCAGGATGCGGAGGAGGCGTTGGGCTTCACCACCAGCCGGTCGGCATGGAAAGCCGGCGGCGCGAACAGGCCGCCGCGGCGGAACAGCTGCGCCGGCATGGTCGGCACGCCATGGGCGCGGGCCAACACCTTGCTGAGATATTTGTCGTCCGACACGCCGCGCACGATCGGGCTGGCGCCCAGAAAGGGGACGTCGCGCCAGCTGAGCAGCAACGGCGCCATCATTTCGCTGTTCTGGAAGCCGCCGCGATTGAGCAGGGTCACGACGAAGTCGACATCGGGCCGCTCGAACAGTGCCTCATAGCTGTTGGCGACCCGCACATCGAGGCCGATGGCTTCCAACGTCCGGCGCATCTCATGATGATAGACGGCGTGGTTGCCGTCCACCGAATCGAGGCCACCGCCCGAGCAGGCGTGCTTGGCAAGGAAGAGGATGCGCAGCCGCGCCTTGTCGGCCTGCGGGATGCGAACGCAACGGTCGAACGGGCTCATCATGCCGTGAGGCTAGCGAGCCGGGATGACAGGGCCCTTACGGGACGATGACGGCTGGTTGTCGGAAAATTGGCGGGCGGGTGACCCTGATGTTACGGATTGGCGACGCGAACAGGACCAGGCGCATCAACTCCGTTTGTCCTGAGTAGCCCCTTCGACTGCCTGCAAGGCAGGCGCTCAGGACAGGGATTGAGCCTGCCGAAATGACGTATCGAAGGACCGAGATGGTAACCGACCCTTCGATACGGGTCTTCGACTTCGCTCAGCCCCTACTCAGGGCGAACGGGGGTTGATGCTTCATTCAGCCATCGCCAGCGCGACCGCTTCCGCCGCCTTGATCCCGTCGATCGCGGCCGAAAGGATGCCGCCGGCATAGCCCGCGCCCTCGCCCGCCGGATAGAGGCCGGCGACGGTCAGGCTCTGGAAATCCTTGCCGCGGGTGATGCGGATGGGGGAGGATGTGCGGGTTTCCACTCCGGTCATCACCGCGTCGGGATGATCGTAGTTCGCGATCTGCCGCCCGAACACCGGCAGTGCCTCGCGGAATGCCTCCAGCACAAAGGGCGGCAGGCAGAGCGACAGGTCGGTCGGGGTGACGCCGGGCTTGTAGGACGAGACCACCTCCCCCAGTGCGGTCGAGGAGCGGCCGGCCAGGAAATCCCCTACCGTCTGGCCCGGCGCCCAGTAGGAGGAGCCGCCCGCCACATAGGCCAGCGATTCCCAGTGCCGCTGGAAGTCGATGCCCGCGAGCGGCCCGCCCGGATAGTCCCGAGCCGGATCGATGCCGACGACAAGGCCGGAATTGGCGTTGAACTCGGCGCGCGAATATTGGCTCATGCCGTTGGTGACGACGCGCCCCTCTTCCGACGTGGCGGCGACCACGCGGCCGCCCGGGCACATGCAGAAGCTGTAGACCGTGCGGCCGTTGGCGCAATGATGGGCGAGGCTGTAGGCCGCCGCGCCGAGCAGCGGATGGCCCGCGCACTGGCCGTAGCGGGCGCGGTCTATCCAGCTTTGCGGATGTTCGATGCGCACGCCGATGGAAAAGGGCTTGGGCTCGATGAAGACGCCGCGCCGGTGCAGCATCTCGAAGGTCGGGCGGGCGCTGTGGCCGACCGCCAGCACGACATGGTCCGCCTCGATCACGCTGCCGTCGTGGAGGACGAGCCCGCGCAGCCGCTGCGTCCCGTCGCCCTGGGGCTCCAGCACCAGGTCGTCGACGCGGTGCTGCCAGCGATATTCGCCGCCCAGCCCCTCGATCTGGCGGCGCATGCTTTCCACCATGGTGACGAGGCGGAAGGTGCCGATATGCGGGTGCGCCTCCGTCAGGATATCCTCGGGCGCGCCGGCGGCGACAAACTCCTCCAGCACCTTGCGGCCCAGGAAGCGGGGATCCTTGACCCGGCAATAGAGCTTACCGTCGGAAAAGGTGCCCGCCCCGCCCTCGCCGAACTGCACGTTGCTTTCGGGGTTCAGCTCGCCGCGGCGCCACAGGCCCCAGGTGTCCTTGGTCCTCTCCCGCACCACCTTGCCCCGGTCGAGGATGATCGGGCGATAGCCCATCTGCGCCAGGATCAGGCCCGCGAACAGGCCGCAGGGACCGGCGCCGATCACCACCGGCCGCGTGCCCTGCCAGCCGGCGGGCGCGATCGCGGGAAATCTGTAGTCGGTATCCGGGCGGGGGCGGACATCATGGTCTCCCGCGAACCGGGCAAGCACGGCGGCCTCGTCCGCCAGGTCGACGTCGACGGTATAGACCAGCTGGATGGCGCTGCGCTTGCGCGCGTCGTTGCCGCGCCGGACCACCACATGGCCGAGCAGTTCGTGGGGATCGAGGCCCAGCCGGTCGCAGATGGCGGCGGGCATCGCCTCGGCCGGATGGTCGAGGGGGAGTTTGAGACCGGACAGGCGGAGCATGGGCGCGCTTTAGGGGATCGCGCGCCCAAAGAAAACATCCGTTGGGTTGGAAGGCCGAAGTCAGGCGCGCATCCGGCCCACCCCCCATTCGCCCAGCAGCGCCGCGACCATGCTGAGTCCGGTCAGCGGGAAGAGCAGGCCGACCAGCAGCATCAGCGCGGCGACCACGCGTTTCGCCGCCGGTGTCGCGGCGGGCGGCTCTGCCAGCCGGCCGTTCCTGCGCCGCTTCCACCACAGCACCGGCGCGGTGAGGCACAGCAGCAGCAGGCACAGGCAGCCGGCGAGCATCAGCAGCCGGTTCGCCTCGCCATATTCCTGGCCCTGATGGGTTGCGATGCCCCATTCCACCGCCTGCGCGCCGCGACCGAACATGCGCCAGTCCATATCCTGCACCACCGCGCCCGATCCGGCGTCGATCATCAGGGCACGGGCATCCTGCGCCCGGACGACGGTGGTGGCGACCAGATAGGGCAGGCCCGGCGCGGCGGGCAGCACCAGCGTATAGCCGCCGGTCACACCCCGCGCGGCGGCGGTGCGCATCGCTTCGTCCACACCGATGCCGCCGACGCCGCCCGGCAGCGCGCCGCCCTCCCGCAGCGACCAGGGCAGTGCCTGCTTAGCCGGTTCGGTCCAGGGAAGCTCGGCCAGCTTCGGGCGGCCCATGTTGTTGGCGGCGACCAGCCTCTGCAGGCCGCCGCCCCAGACCTCTGTCCACGGCATGCCGGTGACGGCAAGGAACAGGATCACCGCCGCCGACAGGAAGCCGAGCGTGCCGTGAAGGTCACGCCAGAACAGCCGCCCCGACGCCCGGCCGCGCAGCGCCAGCGCGGGCTGCCCCCGGCGCGGCCAGCGAAGATAGAGGCCGGTGACGCAGAGCAGGATCGCCCAGCCCGCCACCACCTCCACCAGCCGGTTGCCGACCGGGCCGGTGAGGGCAAGGCTGTGGATGTCCCGCACCAGATCCATGACGCCGCCGCCCTCCATCCGGCCGAGGATGCGGCCGTCATGCGGATCGACGAACCAGGTCGTCGCGCGTCCGCCGTCGCTCCGGACCCTCAGCCGCCAGCTTTCGCCGTCGCTTGGCGGCCGGACGATCTGGGTGACGGGCGCGCCCGCCGCCCGCTCGACCGCCGCGACCAGCCGCGATGGCGCCAGCATCGCGCCGCCCGGGGGCAGGACGATCCGGTCGCGATAGACGATCCGCTCGATCTCCGGCTTGTAGAGATAGAGCGCGCCGGTCACCGCCATGATCGCCAGCACCGGCAGGACGATCAGCCCGGCATAGAAATGCCAGCGCCACATCGCCCGGTAGAAGGCTCCTTCCTTCATGCCCCGTCCCCCCGTCAGAAGCGCGCGCGGACGCCGCCATAGATGGCGCGCCGCTCGATGGGATAGAAAACCGCGCTGCCCTCGTCGGCGGCGGTCGCCGCATCGTCCGGCACATAGCGCACCACCGCGCCGATGTCGCCCGCCGCCCGTTCCTGCGTCAGGTTGCGGGCATCGACGAACAGCGTCACGCCGGGCCGGACCCGCGCCTGCGCGCCGAGGCCGATGGTGGCATAGCCGCCCGCCCGCTTCGTGTTGGCATAGTCCACCCAGGCGCCCTGAGGCAGCCATTCGACGACGGGCGAAAGGCTGATCCGGTCGCTGCCCAGCCGCAGTTCCGCGCGATAGAAATGCCGGGGCACCACCGGCAGGCGGTTGTTCCCGAACTGGCTGTCGTCGCGAAAGCGAAAGTCGCTATATTGATAGGCCTGCCGCAGCGTCGCCCAGGGCGCGAAGGCGATCTCCAGCCCCGCCTCGATCCCCTGATGCCGCGTCCTCCCGGCGTTGAAGGTCGCGGCGGGAATGGTGCCGGGCACCACGCTATATTGCAGCATCTCGCCGCGCAGGTCCGCGCGGTAGAGGCTGACGTCCCAGCGCGCGATGCCCAGCGTGCCGCGCGTGCCGACCTCCGCCGTCCAGGCCCTTTGCGCGTCGATCGGGGTGAAGCCGGGCGCGCCGCCTGCAGGGGCCTGGCTCAGTTCCGCAAAGCCCGGCAACTCCACCGACCGGCTGTAGTTCGCGTAGAATTGCAAGGTCTCGGCAGGCTCGTAGAGCAGGCCGAATTTCGGCGCGAACCGGTCGAAATCGGCGTCGCCGCTGCGCGCCGGGGCGAAGCGGTTGTCGATCCGCCGCTCGCCGTGGGTGTGGATGCCGCCCGCGACGAGCCACAGGCCCGGCAGCGGTGCGATCCGCGCCTCGCCATAGCTGTTGATCGTCTGCGCCTTCTGCACCGCATAGGCGGTGGGCGCGCCACGCCGGCCGCCGATGTTGACGAACTGCTTGGCGATCGTCCTGCCGAAGCGCGCCTGGCTGCCGACCGCCAGCGCCAACGGCATGCCGCCCCATTCCCCCGCCCAGTCTAACGCGGAGAAGGCGCCGCCATCGGACGAATTCTGGTCGATCAGCTGATAGATGGGATGATAGAGTTGCTTGGCATTGTAGAAGGCGCCGAAGGCCAGCGTCCCGCTGCCGAGATCCACGGTCGTGCGGTTCTGCAACCGGATCGAATCGATATCGCGCGCTTGGTTGCCCGTAAAATTGCCCCGGGTAGGGTTGATCTCCACATTCCTTTCGCTGAGCGCGCCCGACAGCTTCTGGCGGATATGGTTGACGCTGGCGGTGAAGCGCGTCTCCGCCCCCTCCCCCAGGGCCAGGCCGACATTGCCGTTGAAGCGCAGCGATCGGCGGCGGCCATGGTCGCGGTCGCCGTCCGAACGGTCGGTGGTGATCGCCGCCCAGGCATCGCCGCGCGCGTCGGCAGTGCCATAGGCCGCCTTCGTCCGCAGCGTGCCGAACGAACCGCCGTCGATGCGCAGCTCCGCGCCCGGCGCGGTGCGACCGGTCGGCGTCACCGCGTTGATCGCGCCGCCCAGCGTCGATCCGCCCAGCCGCAACGCATTGGCGCCGCGATAGACCTCGATCTGCTGGAAGACCTGCGGGTCCAGTTCCTGGAAATCGCCATTGTCGTCGGCCAGGTTGATCGGCACGCCGTCCTGCAGCAGCGTCAGCCCGCGCATATGATAGCCGCGCGACAGGCCGGAACCCCGGATGGAAATGCGCACCTCCTGCCCGAAGCGCGGCTGGGTATAGACGCCGGGCGAGAAGGCCAGCGCGTCACGCAGGGAAAACGCGACCTTGTCCTCGAAATCATCGGCGGGAACGACGTCCACGCCGCCCGGCGTGCGCCTGACCTGTGCGGCGGCGGCCTCGGGGAGAGGACTGGCGGTGACGATGATGCGCGTCCTGTCCTCCGCCTCCTCGGCGAAAGCAGGAACGGCATAAAGAACGGCAGCGAGGACGCACAGCGAAACGCCGCGCGCGACGGAAGGGAACATCATGGCAAAGGCAACCTTGCTGAAAAGGGCATGGCGGCGCCGCTGCGTGCGGACGCCGGGAAACGGTCTTTTCAGAAGGCGGCGGGCGGTCCCGACGAAGGGGGCGGCGGCGCGGCGAGCCGGGCGATGAAGCCCGTCCTGAGCGCGAAGGCGATCGGGCCGAAGGCAAGCTGCCAGCCCGGCAGCGCCACTTCGGCCAGAGCAAGCGGCGGCACGCTGGGCTGCGTCGCCCCGCCCGCATAGGGGCAGTGCTGCTGCGGCGCGGTGCCGTCGTCGGGCAGGCGATCCTGCTTCATCCGGCCGTGGGGCGCCTGGTCGCGATCGACCACCACGTTCATCGCGCCCTTGCCGGTGCAGAGCGTGACGACCACGCCCTTTGCCGTGCGCATGGGCATGAAACCCGACGGCATGACGATCTGGAGCGCGAGGACGAGCAGGGCCAGCGCGGCCAGCAGGCCACGCGCGCCCTCCGATCGTCTGATCGCCCCTGTCATGGCGCTGCCTTAATCGCGGCGGGGATGCCTGTCACCGGGCAAAAGGTCTCAGGGGATCGAAGCAGACACACCCTCCGTTCGTCCTGAGTAGCCATTGAGCTTGTCGAAATGGCGTATCGAAGGACTGATGTCGTGCGCTGACCCTTCGATACGGGCCTTCGACAAGCTCAGTCCCTACTCAGGGCGAACGGTAGCAGGGAATGTCTCGTTCTGGCCAAAGCCCGCCAGTCCCCCTCAGCTCTCACCTTGACGTAAACGTAAACCTTGATTATTTTCCGCTTTCATGGACAAGCGCACCAGCATCGCCGGCATCGAGCTGCCCGATCACAACGACCGGCAGACCTACAGCATCACCGACCTGTCGGAGGAATTCGGCGTCACCGCCCGCGCGCTTCGCTTCTACGAGGACGAAGGGCTGATCGCGCCGGAACGGCAGGGCCTAGCCCGCATCTATTCGCGCCGCGACCGCGCCCGGCTGGCCTGGATCCTGCGCGGCAAGCGCGTGGGTTTCAGCCTCACCGAAATCCGCGAGATGATCGACCTCTACGACGCGGACGAGGAGCATGAGGCGCAGCGCCGCGTCACGGTGGAGAAGTGCCGGGCGCGCATCGACCTGCTGACCCGTCAGAAGGACGATATCGACGCCGCCATTGCCGAGCTGGAAGCCTTCGTCGCTACCATCGCCGAAAAATAGACCGCGCCCCCAAGCGCCAGAACAGAAACCATCCGGAGAAGATCATGCCCAGCTATACCGCCCCCGTCCGCGACACGCGCTTCGTGCTCGATCATGTCGTGGGGCTCGACCGCTTTGCCAACCTGCCCGGCTTCGCCAATGCGACGCCCGACCTGGTCGAGGCAATCCTGACCGAAGGCGGCAAGATGGCGGCCGAAGTGCTGTTTCCGCTCAACCTGTCGGGCGACAAGGAAGGCTGCACCCGCCATCCGGACGGCAGCGTCACCACGCCCGCCGGCTTCAAGCAGGCCTATGACAGCTATACCGAAGCGGGCTGGCCCACCCTGCACGCGCCCGAGGAGTTCGGCGGCCAGGGGCTGCCGATGGTGCTGGCGACGGCACTGGGCGAATATATGTCCTCCGCGAACCAGGCGTTCGAAATGTATTTCGGCCTGACCTCCGGCGCGATCTCCGCCCTGCTGGCGAAGGGCAGCGAAGCGCAGAAGGCGACCTATGTCCCCAACATGGTGTCGGGCAAGTGGACCGGCACGATGAACCTGACGGAGCCGCATTGCGGCACCGACCTCGGCCTCATCAAGACCCGTGCGGAGCCGCAGGCGGACGGCAGCTACGCGATCACCGGCACCAAGATCTTCATTTCCGCGGGCGAGCACGACCTGGCGGAGAACATCGTCCACCTCGTCCTCGCCAAGACGCCCGACGCGCCGGTAGGCAGCAAGGGCATCTCGCTGTTCGTGGTGCCCAAGATCCTCGTCAATGCCGACGGCTCGCTGGGCGATCGCAACGCGGTGTCCTGCGGGTCGATCGAGCACAAGATGGGCATCCACGGCAACGCCACCTGCGTCATGAACTATGACGGCGCGACCGGCTGGCTGGTAGGCGAGGAGAACAAGGGCCTGGCCGCCATGTTCATCATGATGAACGCGGCGCGGCTGGGCGTCGGCCTGCAGGGGCTGTCGCAGGGCGAGATCGCGTTCCAGAACGCCGTCCACTATGCCCGCGACCGGCGGCAGGGCCGCGCGCTGACCGGCCCCAAGGAGCCGCAGGAAAAGGCCGACCCGCTGTTCGTCCATCCCGACGTGCGCCGCATGCTGATGGAGGCCAAGGCGCTGACCGAGGGCCTGCGCGCGCTGATCCTGTGGGGCGCGCTCCAGGTGGACCTGTCGCACCAGGCCGCGACCGAGGAGGAGCGCCAGCTTGCCGACGACCTCATCGGCCTGCTGACCCCGGTCATCAAGGGATATGGCACCGACAAGGGCTTCGACGTCGCGGTCGCGGCCCAGCAGGTGTTCGGCGGCCATGGCTACATCTGGGAAAACGGGGTGGAGCAATATGTCCGCGACGCCCGCATCGCCCAGATCTACGAAGGCACCAACGGCGTGCAAGCGATGGACCTGGTCGGCCGCAAGCTGCCGGCCCAGGGCGGCCGCGCGATGCAGGCCTTCCTGAAGATCGTCGCGACCGAGATCGCCGAGGCCAAGGGCAATGAGAAGCTGGCGAGCTTCGCCGAAGCGCTGGAGAAGGCGGTGCAGCAGCTCCAGGCAGCGACCATGTGGCTGATGCAGAACGCCATGAAGAACCCGGACAATGCCGGGGCGGCGGCGCACAGCTACATGCACATCATGGGCATCGTCGCCGTCGGGCTGATGTGGCTGCGCATGAGCAAGGCGGCCGTGGCGCTGCTCGACGCGGGCGAAGGGGACGCGAAGTTCCTGGAAGCGAAGCTGGTGACCGCTCGTTTCTTCGCCGAGCGGATCATGCCCGATGCGGGCGCATTGCGGCGAAAGATCGAGGGCGGCGCCGAGGCGCTGATGGCGATCGACCCGGAGATGTTCGCGGCGGCGTGAAGCCATCTTTCCCTCTCCCCTTCAGGGGAGAGGGCGCCGAGCGCAGCGAATGCGGGAGAGGGGAGCCATGGCGCGTTTTTCTCCTCTTCCCGGCCCTCTCCCCTGAAGGGGAGAGGGAGAATATCCTGCTCCCGCTAGGCACCGTCCGGCACAGCCTGTAGGGTCGTCGCTCCACTCCGGGGGGACGCATCGCCATGACCGCCAGGGAAGCCCCGTCGCGCACGCTGGGCCTTGCCGCCTGCATCGCGCTCGTCATGGGCAACATGATCGGGTCGGGCGTGTTCCTGCTGCCCGCATCGCTGGCGCCCTATGGCTGGGACGCGGTGGCGGGATGGCTGTTTACCATCGCCGGGTCGCTGGTGCTGGCCTATGTGATCGCGCGGCTGACGGTTCGCATGCCCGACGCCAATGCCGCGCAGATGATCGCCCGCGCCTACGGTCCGCTGGCGGGCTTCGCGATCGGCTGGATCTACTGGCTGTCGATCATCATCACCAACGTGACCATCGCGGTGGCGGCGACCGCGAACCTCAGCAGCGTCCTGCCCGTGCTGGCCAGGCCCGGCGCCGGCGCCGCCATGTCGATCGCCTTCCTGTGGCTGACCACCGGCATCAACCTGCTGGGCGCGCGGGCGGCGGGTACGACCCAGTTGGTCACCACCGCGCTGAAGCTCGTGCCGATCGCGGTGGTCGTGGTGATGCTGGCCCTGCTGCTCGGCAGCGGGACGGCGCAGGTCGCGCCCTTCCCGGCCCAGGGATTCACGGCAGGCGGCATCACCGCGTCCGCCGCGCTGACGCTCTGGGCGCTGCTGGGCTTCGAATCCGCCAGCGTCGCCGCCGACAAGGTGCGCGATCCCGCGCGCACGATCCCCCGCGCGACCCTGATCGGCACGGCGGCGACCGGCCTCATCTACCTCGTCGTCTGCTCCGGCATCGCGCTGACCCTGCCCGCCGCCGAAACCCAGACCGGCTCGCCCTTCGGCGCCTTCGTCAGCCATTACTGGTCGCCTGGGCCGGCGCGCTTCATCGCGCTGTTCGTCGCGGTGAGTTGCCTCGGCGCGCTCAACGGCTGGACGCTCCTCCAAGGGGAGATGCCGCTGGCCATGGCGCGCTCGGGCGAACTGCCGCGCTGGCTGGCGAAGACCGACGCACGGGGCACGCCCGCGCGGGGGCTGATCCTGTCCACCGTGCTGGCCTCGCTGCTGCTCGTCGCCAACAGCCTGCAGGGACTGGTGTCGCTGTTCACCGCCATGGCGCTGCTGGCGACGTCGGCGACCCTGTGGCTCTATGTGGGATGCGCGCTCGCCGGCCTCCGGCTGCGCATCGCGGGGCCGGCGGCGCTGGTCGGCCTCGCCTATGCGCTCTGGACACTGTGGGGCGCCGGGCTGGGGCCCAGCGGCTCCAGCTTCCTGCTGATGGCAGGCGGGCTGCCCTTCTACGCCTGGGCGCGGCGGGAGCGGAAGGTTATCCGCCCCTGAACCGTCGGCAAGGGGTCAGTCCCCCCACAATTCCTTGAGCTTGCCGAAGAAGCCGGTCGAAGCCGGACATTCCTCGCCCGTCTCCGTCTCGCGGAAGGCTTCGAGCAATTCCTTCTGCTTGGCCGTCAGCTTCGTCGGCGTCTCGACATCGACCTGGATGACGAGGTCGCCCTGCCCGCGCCCGTTCAGCACTGGCATGCCCGCGCCGCGCTGACGGATCTGCTTGCCCGACTGGATGCCGCTCGGAATGCGGATCTCGTGCCGGCTGCCGTCCAGCCCCGGCACTTCGATGCAGCCACCCAGCGCCGCCGTGGTGAAGCTGACCGGCGCGCGGCAGAAGAGCGTCGTCCCGTCGCGCTCGAAGATGGGGTGCCGCTTCACATGCAGGAAGATGTAGAGGTCGCCCGCCGGCGCACCGCGCGGCCCGGCCTCGCCCTCGCCCGACAGGCGGATGCGCGTGCCTTCGTCGACGCCGGCCGGGATGCTGACCGACAGCGTCTTGGGCTTGTCGACGCGCCCTTCGCCCCGGCAGTTGCGGCAGGGGCTTTCGATCACCTTGCCCGCGCCATGGCAGGACGGACAGGTGCGCTCGACCACGAAGAAGCCCTGCTGCGCGCGGACCTGGCCGTGCCCGTGGCACGTGCCGCAGGTCTTCGCGCCCGTGCCGGGCTGCGCGCCGCTGCCGTCGCAAGTGTCGCAAGCGGTCGAAACTTCGATCTCGATCTCGGTCTTCTTGCCGTGATAGGCCTCGTCGAGGCTGATCTCCATGTCGTAGCGCAGGTCCGCGCCACGCCGGTTGGCCTGCCGCCCGCCCCCCCCGCCGAAGCCGGCCTGGCCGAAGATCGTCTCGAAGATATCGCCCAGGTCGGAAAAGCCGCCCGCGCCGTTGAAGCCGCCGCCGCCCTGGCCGCCGCCATTCTGGGCGTTGGTATAGGCCGCATGGCCATAGCGGTCATAGGCCGCACGCTTCTGCGGATCCTTCAGGCATTCATAGGCCTCGGTCACGGCCTTGAACTTCGCTTCGCTGTCGGCGCAACCCCCGGTGCGATCCGGATGATATTTCATCGCCAGCTTGCGGTAGGCGCTCTTGATGGCGGCGCCATCGGCGGTGCGCTCGACCTCGAGCCGCGCATAATAATCGATTTCGGTCATTCTGCCCCCGATGGCCTTTCACCGTCACCCCCGCGAAGGCGGGGGTCCATCTCCCAAGCTCTATGCCTGGTGCTCCCTTGGAGAGATGGATTCCCGCCTTCGCGGGAATGACGGTGGGAGCACATCAACTTACGCCTTGTTGTCGTCCACTTCGGAGAACTCGGCGTCGACCACGTCGTCGTCGGCCTTCGGGGCTTCACCGCCCGGAGAGGCGGCGGCCGCCTGCTCCTTCTCGTAGATGGCCTGGCCCAGCTTCATCGCAACCGTAGCAAGCTCCTGCGCCTTGGCCTTCATCGCCTCGGCGTCGCCGCTTTCCACGGCGGACTTGGTCGCGGCGATTGCGGTCTCGATCTCGCCCTTCAGCGAGGCATCGACCTTGTCGCCATGCTCGGCCAGCTGCTGCTCGGTGGTGTGGACCAGGCTCTCGGCATTGTTCTTCGCCTCGGCCGCCTCACGGCGCTTCTTGTCCTCGTCGGCGAAGCGCTCGGCATCCTTCACCATTTGCTCGATGTCGGCGTCCGAAAGACCGCCCGAAGCCTGGATACGGATCTGCTGTTCCTTGCCGGTGCCCTTGTCCTTGGCGGACACGTTGACGAGTCCGTTGGCGTCGATGTCGAACGTCACCTCGATCTGCGGCACGCCGCGCGGCGCCGGCGGGATGCCGACCAGGTCGAACTGACCCAGCAGCTTGTTGTCCGCCGCCATCTCGCGCTCGCCCTGGAACACGCGGATCGTCACCGCCTGCTGGTTGTCGTCGGCGGTCGAATAGACCTGCGACTTCTTGGCGGGGATGGTGGTGTTGCGGTCGATCATGCGGGTGAACACACCGCCCAGCGTCTCGATGCCGAGGCTCAGCGGAGTGACGTCCAGCAGCAGCACGTCCTTGACGTCACCCTGCAGCACGCCCGCCTGAATGGCCGCGCCCATGGCGACGACTTCGTCCGGGTTGACGCCGGTGTGCGGTTCCTTGCCGAAGAAGTCCTTCACCGCCTCGCGCACTTTGGGCATGCGGGTCATGCCGCCCACCAGCACGACTTCGCTGATCTCGCTGGCGGTGACGCCCGCGTCGGCCAGCGCCTTCTTGCAGGGCTCCATCGTCCGCTTGATGAGGTCGGCGACCAGGCGCTCCAGATCGGCGCGCGTCACCGTCTTGACGAGGTGCTTCGGACCATTCTGGTCGGCGGTGATGAAGGGCAGGTTGACTTCGGTCGTCTGGGCCGAGGACAGCTCGATCTTCGCCTTTTCTGCGGCTTCCTTCAGGCGCTGGAGCGCCAGCTTGTCCTTGGTGAGGTCGATGCCTTCCGCCTTCTGGAAGTCGGCGGCCAGATATTCCACCAGCTTGGCGTCGAAATCCTCGCCGCCCAGGAAGGTGTCGCCATTGGTCGACTTCACCTCGAACACGCCGTCGCCGATCTCGAGGATCGAAATGTCGAAGGTGCCGCCGCCAAGGTCATAGACCGCGATGGTCTTGCCGTCCTGCTTTTCCAGCCCATAGGCCAGCGCCGCCGCAGTGGGCTCGTTGATGATGCGCAGCACTTCGAGGCCGGCGATCTGGCCGGCGTCCTTGGTCGCCTGACGCTGGGCGTCGTTGAAATAGGCGGGGACGGTGATGACCGCCTGCGTGACCGTCTCGCCCAGATAGCTCTCGGCGGTTTCCTTCATCTTCTGAAGGATGAACGCGCTGATCTGCGACGGGCTGTAATCCTGCCCCCCGGCCTTGACCCAGGCATCGCCGTTCGGTCCCTTCGCGATCGAATAGGGGACGAGTTCCATGTCCTTCTTGGTCATGGGATCGTCGAAGCGACGGCCGATCAGGCGCTTGACCGCAAAGATCGTATTGTCCGGGTTGGTGACCGCCTGGCGCTTGGCCGGCTGACCGATCAGACGCTCGCCATCCTTGGCGAAGGCGACGATCGAGGGCGTGGTCCGCGCCCCTTCCGCATTTTCGATGACCTTGGGCTTTCCGCCGTCCATCACAGCAACGCAGCTGTTGGTGGTGCCCAGATCGATCCCGATAACTTTTGCCATTTCTTCCTCTTCGAACCCCAAATCACATTCAGCGGTTGACGGCCCCATACCTCACGAAAGCGCCAAGGCAAGGCCGGTTTGCGTGTCGGATATAGGCGTGCTTTTCCTTGGCACAAGGATCGGTGGACATTAGCTATGCAACCGACCGGAAACGAGACAGTCATGGAGTCGATGATGCGCGCGTCCCTTGCCCTGCTTGCCCTTGCAGCGCCCCTCGCTCTTGCCTCCTGTGGCGATCCGGCGCCCACCTATATCGACCAGGCCTGGGTGCGGCTCAGCCCCAACAAGGACACGCCGTCCGCCGGCTATTTCGTCGCCCATGGTGGCGATGCCGGCACCCAGCTGCGCGGCGTGCTGACCGACTATGCGCTGAAGGTGGAGATGCACGAGAGCATGACCGAAAACGGCATGTCGTCGATGAAGCCGATCTCCAGCGTCGACATTCCGGCCAAGGGAACCGTCGCCTTCGCGCCGGGCGGCAGGCACCTCATGATCTGGGGCGTCAACGACACGGCCATCAGCCGGGGCAAGATGCAGATGACCTTCCTCCTCGCCAATGGCGACCGGCTGCTGGTCGACGCAGTCATCCAGAAGCCCGGCGCAGGCGAGCCGGCAGCGGAGAACAAGGCCCGCGAGCATGCCGGCCATTGACCAGCCGCCCGCTGACCGCTGACGAAGTTACGCTTGCCGGGTCGATGTTCGGCCGGGCGATCGATTACGGTCGGGTCCGCATTCACAACCGCAAATGGTGGCCGCTCCAGCCGCGCGGCGTCACCATGGCGCCCGACGGCGACCTGTGGTTCCATCCCGAAGGCGGCCTGTTCTGCGCCGATTTCTGTGCCAGCCCGCTCGGCCACCAGGCGCATTTCATCCACGAGATGACGCATGTCTGGCAGGCGCAGCGGTCGGGCAAATACTGGCTTCCGCTGATGCGCCATCCCTTCTGCCGCTATGCCTATGACATCGAGCCGGGCAGGCCCTTCGCCCGCTACGGCATCGAGCAGCAGGCGGAGATCGTGCGACACGCCTTCCTGCTGCGCCGCGGCGCGCGGGTGGAAGGGAAGCCGGGACGGGACGTCTACGAGGCGCTGCTGCCTTTCGGGACATGAGCCGCCCCGTCACCGGACGTCCGGAAAGGTTCCGACACGAAACTTAAATTGACGAACAATTCCAAAGATGTCAAACTCCTCCCCTGCATAGTGGAGGAGTGAGTCATGCGTTCGGCTATCCTGTTTCCCCTTGCCCTGGCTCTCGCCGCCCCCGTCCATGCGCAGCATGTCGCCGGCGTGTCGGGCATTCATTTCAACAATAGCACCCCGTTCACCGGCCCCGTCGGCGGCTTCGCCTCCGGATATGTTCCGCGGCAGGCTCCCAATTCGGAGATCGGTCAGGCCCAGGCGCTGATCGCCGCCGGTCAATATGGTCAGGCGGACGCCGTGCTGACGAAGCTGATAGGCGCCACCAGCAGCAAATATGTCCGCTTCCTGAAAGGCGTGACGAAGCTGGGCCTTGGCGATGCGGAAGCCGCGCGCCGCTATTTCGAAAAGAGCCTGTACCAGGGCCGCAACGGTTATCCCGGCGCCATGTCGGGCCTCGCGATCGCGGAAATCCAGCTCGGCAATCGCGACGCGGCCGAGCATATCCTCGAAAAGCTGCGCTATCAGCAGGACAAATGCGGCCGCTCCTGCGACCGGGCCAAGTCGCTCGAGCAGGCTGTCGGCGTGGTCGAGAAGGCGCTGATCTAGGGTTCGAGATAAACGTAGCGCCGGTGCTGCGGCATCGGCTCTATGAAAAAGGGCGGGCCTTGCGGTCCGCCCTTTTCGTTGAGCCCTCTCGGCAGGCGATCAGTAAACCCGCGCCTTGGGCTTGATATATTCCGCTTCGTCCGTGAGCGTGTAGTCGTGCACCGGCCGGTAATCGAGCGTCACCTTGCCGCCCGATCCGCCCCAGCCTTCGAACCAGCTCACGGTGTGCTTCATCCAGTTCTCGTCGTCGCGGTTCGGGAAGTCCTCATGCGCGTGGGCGCCGCGGCTTTCCTTGCGGTTTTCCGCGCTGACCATGGTGCAGACCGCCTGGGACATGAGGTTGTCCAGCTCCAGCGTCTCGATCAGGTCGGTGTTCCAGATCAGTGAGCGGTCGGTGACGGCGACGTCCTCCAGCCGCTTGTTGACATGGGCCATCTTCTCGACGCCCTCGGCCAGCAGCGCGCTGTCGCGGAACACCGCGGCGTGCTTCTGCATGGTGTGCTGCATCTCGAGCCGGATCGCCGCGGTGGGCGATCCACCCTTCGCGTTGCGATATTTGTCGAGGCGGCTGAGCGCCAGATCGGCCGAATCCTTAGGCAACGGCTTGTGCGCGGCGTTGGGCTTCAGCGTGTCCTTGAGGTGCAGGCCGGTCGCGCGGCCGAACACGACGAGGTCGATCAGACTGTTGGAGCCAAGGCGGTTCGCGCCGTGCACCGACACGCAGGCCGCTTCGCCCACGGCATAGAGGCCGGGCACCACGACTTCGGGATCATCGCCGACCTTGGTCACGACCTGGCCATGATAGTTACAGGGGATGCCGCCCATATTGTAGTGGACGGTCGGCGTCACCGGCAGGGGCTGGCGCGTGAGGTCGACGCCCGCGAAGATCTTGCCGCTTTCGGTGATGCCGGGCAGACGCTCGGCCAGCACCTTGGGGTCGATATGGTCGAGGTGCAGGAAGATATGGTCCTTGTTGGGACCGACCCCACGCCCTTCGCGCATTTCCATCGCCATGGAGCGCGACACGACGTCGCGGCTGGCGAGATCCTTGGCCGACGGAGCATAGCGCTCCATGAAGCGCTCACCTTCGGAGTTGGTGAGATAGCCACCCTCGCCGCGCGCGCCCTCGGTGATGAGCACGCCCGCGCCGTAGATGCCGGTCGGGTGGAACTGCACGAACTCCAGATCCTGGAGCGGCAGCCCGGCGCGCAGCACCATGCCACCGCCGTCGCCGGTGCAGCTGTGCGCCGAGGTGGCCGAGAAATAGGCCCGGCCATAGCCGCCCGTCGCCAGCACGACCGCATGACTGCGGAAGCGGTGAATGCTCCCGTCTTCCATGCAGATGGCGATGACGCCCCGGCATTCGCCATTTTCCATGATGAGGTCGATGGCGAAATATTCGATGTAGAAGTCCGCGTCATATTTCAGCGACTGCTGATAGAGCGCGTGCAGCATGGCGTGGCCGGTGCGGTCCGCGGCGGCGCAGGTGCGCTGCACCGGCGGGCCGGCACCCATATTCTGCATGTGGCCGCCGAACGGACGCTGATAGATCGTCCCGTTCTCGTTGCGGCTGAACGGCACGCCGGCATGCTCCAGCTCGATGACCGCCGCCGGCGCCTCGCGCACCATATATTCGATCGCGTCCTGGTCGCCCAGCCAGTCCGATCCCTTGACGGTGTCGTACATGTGCCAGGTCCAGTGGTCAGGCGAATTGTTGCCCAGCGACGCCGCAATGCCGCCCTGCGCCGCCACCGTGTGGCTGCGGGTCGGGAACAGCTTGGTGATGCAGGCGGTCTTAAGGCCGGCTTCGGCGCTGCCCATGGTCGCGCGCAGGCCCGATCCGCCCGCCCCCACCACAACGGTGTCGTAGCTGTGGTCGATGATCTTATAGGCTTCGCTCATTACTTGACGACCCCCGTGAAGGCGATCTTGGCGATCGCGAAGATGCCCGCGGCCGCGCCGCCGATAGCATAGAAGTTGAGCAGCAGGATCGACAGGAAGTTCAATCCCTTGTCGTGGACATAATCCTCCAGCATGACCTGCATGCCCAGCCGCAGGTGCCAGAAGACGCTGACCAGCATCAACGCCAGAGGCACCGCGACCAGGGGATTGGCGATCCAGTTGCGGACGCTCTCATAATCCAGCCCCGGCAGGGTAACGAGGCTGAAAATCAGCCACAGCACCAGCAGCAGGTTGCCGACGGCGGTATAGCGCTGGGCCAGCCAGTGATGCGCGCCGTGCCTTGCCGATCCAAGACCGCGGACGCGGCCGATTCCGGTACCCGTACCCATCAGAACTTCCCCGCGAAGATGGTGGCCCACAGCGCCACCGTGGCCAGCGTCGACAGGACCGGGATCACCATCGACCAGGTCTTGTTGGTGTTGAGTTCATAGCCTGCGCCCATGTCGAGCACGAAATGGCGCAGGCCCGACATCATGTGCTGGAAGAAGAACCAGCTCAGCCCGATCATCACCAGATAGCCGATCGGCGACGTCGCGCACTTCTGGAAGGTGTCATAGGCTTCCGGGCCCATCGCGATCGCCATCAGCCACCAGACGATCCCGATCATGCCCACTGTCGCAAGGCCGTTGCCGGTAACGCGGTGAAGGATGGAGATCGCCATGTGCGGTCCCCATTTCCAGATCGTCAAATGCGGCGAGAGCGGCCGGCTGGTGGTGCGCGCCATATGGTCTCCGTCCCTGGATCATATCCCTAGATTGCGATCCCCTTAGGATCGAAACCAGCCAAGGGCAAGCAGGCTGAGGCGATGAAGGCGCAAAGCCGCAAAGGCCGCCGGAATAAGGAGTGATTAACCAAAATCCGCTATCGCCAGGGTCACAGACCGCTTCACCAGCAGGGATCGAACCACGCCATGACTTCCCCCGCGACCTCCAGAAACGCCATGATGGACAGTCTGAACGACCTGGATCCGTCGGGCCAGATCGCCGCCAGCATGCGCGACATCCATGCCCTCGTCGGCGCCGACTTAGCGAGCGCCGCGCAGATCTTCTTCGATACCTATATGACGCAGAGCGGGCTGCGCGCGAAGCTCAGCCCTTCCGTGCTGGCCCGAATCGAAAGCGAATGCGTGGATTATGTGCGCTCCAAGTTCGGTCGGTTCGAAGAGGGGCAGTGGGCCGCCGCTTCCGCCGAATGCGCCCGCCATGCACGCAAGCACGGCGTGCCCGTCCGAGCCGTGTTGCGCGCGGTCGCTGCTGCCAACGAACGGATCACCGACCTGATATGGGACCGCTGCGCCGATGAGGATGCCACCCGCCGCCGGCTGGTAGGCGTCATGGCTTCCGTGGCGATGCTGGATTCGGCCATGATGACCAATGTCCTGGTCAGCGAGAACGCGGATCGGGAACGGACGGAGCGCCAGCGCTTCGGCACGCTGTTCCAGCAGCGCATCGTCGGCGAGATCGACGGCGCGACCCATCTGGGCGAATCCCTGCGCGAACAGGCCAAGGATGCGTCCGCCGCGACCCGTGGCATGCTGGGCAAGGCGTCGGAGGTTGCCGCCGCCGCCGAACAGTCGGCCCTCGCCATGCGGGAGGCCGCGCGCACCGCCGCCGGCCTGATCCGCGCGATCGAGGACGCCCGCACAGAGGTCGAGGGCGCCGCCAGCGTCGCGCTGCGCGCCGCCACCCAGTCAGGCGACGCGGTCGCCATGTCGAGCACCCTGTCGGACCATGCCAAGTCGATCGAATCGATCCTGGGCCTGATCCGCGACATCGCCGGCCAGACGAACCTCCTTGCCCTCAACGCCACGATCGAGGCCGCCCGTGCGGGCGATGCCGGTCGCGGCTTCGCCGTCGTCGCGCAGGAGGTCAAGAGCCTCGCCAACCAGACCGCGCGCGCGACCGACGAGATCGCCGGCAAGATCGCCGACATCCAGGCGTCGACCCGCCAGTCGGTCGAGACCAACGAGCGCATCCGCGACACGGTGGGCGAAGTGCAGGCCAGCGCCGAGCGCATCCGCCACGCGATGGACGCGCAGGCGCAGACCGTCACCATGATCACCGCCGCCGTCGACGAGACCGCGCTGGCCGCCGACTCGATGTCCGCCACCATCTCGGCGATCCGCCAGGATACGGAGGTCGTCGCTTCGGAAATCGACCAGCTCGAGCGCGGCTTCGTCAGCGTCGAAGGCAAGCTGTCCAGCCTGCGCCAGGCTTCGTCGGAATTCGGACGCCAGGCGGCCTGACGCCGGGCCGCCTTTCCCTCCGGCGCATCTATGGCTAAAGCGCCGGCATGGAAGATGCCGCCCGATCTGCCGGCCAGAGCTGGAAAGTCACCCTCCCCTGCACGCGCGCCGAGGCCGAGGCGCTGGATGGAGAGATCGCCGCCTTCGCGATGATGGACCGGCCGCCGGTGCTGATGACCAGCGAGGCGGAACCGGACAATCCCGACTCCTGGCAGCTCGACGCCTATTTCGAAGGGAAGCCCAGCCAGGCCGCGATCAAGCTGCTGCGCGCGCTGGTGCCGAGCGCTGCTGGCACCAAAGCGGTGATCGAGCAGTTGCCCGACGAAGACTGGGTGACGCTGAGTCAGCAGGGACTTGAGCCCGTGACGGCCGGTCGCTTCCACGTCCGCAACCTCGCCACCGATCCGGAAGAGCCCGGCCATGTCAATTTCCTGATCGGCGCCAGCCGCGCCTTCGGCACCGGACAGCATGACACGACGGCGGGATGCCTCGTCATGCTGGACCGGATGCGGCGGATCGGCATGCGCTTCGGCAATGTCGCCGACATCGGCACCGGCACCGGCCTGCTCGCCTTCGCCGCGCTCCACCTGTGGCCCCGCGCCTATGCCACCGCGTCTGACATCGACCCCGTGGCGGTCGAGATCAGCGCCGAAAACGCGCGCGCAAACGGGGTGCGGCTCGGCAGCGGCATGGGTCAGGTCGCGCTCTACACGGCGGCAGGGGTCGATCACGCCGCCCTGGTGCGACGCGCGCCTTACGACCTGCTGATCGCCAACATCCTGGCTGGGCCGCTGATCGAGCTGGCGCCCTCGCTCTGCGCGCTGGTGGAGGATGGCGGGACGATCCTGCTCGCCGGGCTTCTGAAGGAACAGGCCGACGCCGTGCTGGCCGCCTATCGCGCGCAGGGCATGCGGCTGGCCGAGCGGGTGGATCGCGGCGACTGGCCGACCCTGCGCCTGCGCAAGCGCCCGCGTATCGGCTGGCGCCGTCCCGTGCGCCTCGACCCGGCCGAGCGGGGCGAAGCCTGGGGCTTCGGCAGCATCTAGCCATATATGCACAAGGAGAAGAGGCCATGACCATCGTCCGCCGCGTCACGATCCACGAGGACGCTTCCGGCCCGTTCGAAAGCATGGCGGTGCTGGACGATGCCGCCTCGGGGCCGCTGCCGGGCATCCTGCTCTTCCCCAATGTGTTGGGCACCAAGGAAGCCGACTTCGCCTATGCGGAAAAGGTCGCGGCCCTGGGCTATGCGGTGCTGGTGGCCGACGTCTACGGCCAGGGCAAGCGGACCGTGCGGGGACCGGACGGGTCGCGCTACATGGACGAGATGAACGCCGATCGCGCGAAGCTGCGCGACCGGGTGAACGCCGCCCATGGCGTGCTCAAGGGGCTGGAAGCGGTGGACGCCGCGCGGACGGCCGCGATCGGCTTCTGCTTCGGCGGCAAATGCGTGCTGGACCTGGCGCGCAGCGGCGCCGACATCGCCGGCGGCGTCAGCTTCCACGGCGTATTCGACGCTCCGCCCTTCCCCAACGCGACCATCACCGCGAAGCTGCTGGTCTGCCATGGCTGGGAGGACCCGGTCGCCTCGCCCGAAGCAACCGTCGCGCTGGCAAGGGAACTGACCGATGCGGGCTGCGACTGGCAGATCCACGCTTATGGTCATACCGGCCACGCCTTCACCGACCACAGCGTGAACATGCCGGAAAAGGGCCTGGCGTATAACGAGGCGGCCGACCGCCGCAGCTTCAAGGCGATGGCGGATTTCCTGGGTGAGCTGTTCTGAGCGTGGGGCGGTGGAGGCTCACAGACCGAGGCGCTCAGTGGTAATGAGCGCGGGGAATGGCCATAACCTCCCTTCGTCCTGAGTAGCCATTGAGCTTGTCGAAATGGCGTATCGAAGGACCGATGTCGTACGCTGACCCTTCGACTGCCTGCCAAGGCAGGCGCTCAGGTTCAAACGAGGCACGTGACTCGTTTGAAGCTTCGACAAGCTCAGTCCCTACTCGGGGCGAACGGATGCAGAGAAGGTCTCGCTCCGGCCGAAACCCGCCATCACCTCAACAAAGCGATCCCCTCAAATCTCGTCGATCATCTCCGCCAGCACGGCGAGGCAGTCCTTGCCGAGCTGGATCGATCGCGCCGGGGACCAGCCGAAATCGGCGTCGGGCAGGTCGTCATTGTCCTTGAACGGCATTTCCAGCGTCATCGACACCGCGCCGAACCGCTCGGCCAGCTGGTTGGTGGACATGGACAGGTTCGCCCGCCCGTCACCCGCCACCGGATAGCCCAGACGGGTCTGGAAATCGGGTGTCCGCGCCGCCAGCGTGTCGCGATAACGGTGATAGAGCGACAGCTGCCGCTCGGTGATAGAGGGGATGCCCTCGAACCCCGCAATGAAAACCGCAGCGATCGCCTCGTCGCCATGCACGTCCATGGCGAAGTCCACCCCGGTCTCGTCCATCGCGGCGCGGACCAGGAAGACCTCCGGGCTCTGCGCCATCGACGGTTCGTGCCATTCGCGGTTGAGGTTCACCCCCGCCGCATTGGTGCGAAGGTGCCCGCGCCGGCTGCCGTCCGGGTTCATGTTGGGAACGATGTGGAAAGTCGCCTTCGCCCGCAGCAGGCGCGCGACGGCGTCCTCCTCGTCCAGCAACCGCTCCAGCACGCCTTCCATCCACCATTCCGCCATGGTTTCGCCGGGATGCTGGCGGGCATAGAGCCAGACCCGCTTTTCCCCCTCACCCACCGTCAGCAGGTCCAACGGCTGTCCGTCCAGCGTCAGCCCCAGCTCGCGATGCGCGACGCCGGGCTGGCAAGCCGCCCAGGCGACCAGGTCGTGATGCCTCTCCATCGAATAGGGCGCGAAATAGGCGACCCACACGGCATTGCTGTCCGGCGCCAGCCGGATGGTGAGCGTGCCGTCGGCATAGCCGGTGTCGGCCAGCAGCCAGCTGTCCCGGTCCTCGCTGAATCGGGCGCGATAGCCCGGCCAGCCGCCCGGATAGGCCGATGCACCGCAGTTCACGATCGCCAGCTCGACCTCCCGCCCCGCGACTCCGGCGACGCGAAAGTGGAACCATTGATAGAAGTCGCTCTGATGGTCGCGCACGATCTCCAGCTCGGCGCGGACGCCGTCCGGAGTATCGTTGATGGAAAGGACTTTGATGTTGCCGCTGTCGAAGGCGCTCGTGATCGAGATGGTCATTTGACGGTTATAGTGCGCCCCGACTCCCCCGGATAGCCCCCGAGAAGGGCGGCGGCGAGCTTCTGCGCGACGAGCGACGGCTGCGCGGCAGGGCTGCCCTCGCGGCCCTGTGTCATCGCCCGGCCTTCCCAGATGGTCTGCGAATCGCTGCGGCGCCGGATCTGCACCTGCATCTCGGTGGTGACGACATCCTTTGGCTTGCCCGACAGGTTGATGCCGATGCCCAGGCCCAGCCCCGAATAGCCGCCGCTGCCGACGGCGCCGCCGACGCCCACGCTGACCGGCTTATCGTTGCCGCCATAGGGCGCGGTCGGGCGGAAGCTGCGGCGGAAGCCGACCAGCGCGACATAATCGCTCGCGCCCGCCGGCCCCGCGCTGAAGCCGACGCGCTGAAGCTCGGCGTTGACGGCGTCGGCATAGGTCCGGAATTCCAGGCCGACGTCCGGATTCCCCTGGATTTCCTCGACCGCGATCGACCCGCTGCGCGCGGGATTGTCGGTGTGGAAGCGGGTTACCTCCACCGGCGGCGCGGCGGTGGCGCAGGCGGCAAGGGAGAGGGAAAGGACGACGGGGGCGAAAATGGATTTCAGCATGGTCTGGACTCCGGCTGGGCCGCACTGCCTACACGGCGCCAGGCGCGCGTTCCCATCAACGCCTGTAGCCACGAATTGGCTGCACGGGCGATGAACGGCGGGAAAAGAGGGGCTGACGGCCTTGACTTTCCGCCGTCCTCCCCATAGGGGCTGCGCTTCGATTTTCCGATCAAACAGAGATTCACAAGGCCGCAGCCATGAAGATTCGCAACTCGCTCAAGTCGCTCAAGGATCGTCACCGGGACAACCGCGTGATCCGCCGCCGCGGCCGCACCTACGTCATCAACAAGACCAACCGTCGCTTCAAGGCCCGCCAGGGCTAAGCAACGGTGACGGATATCGCCGCCGTCATCTTCGACGTAGGCAATGTCCTCTACCATTGGGATCCCCGGATCCTCTACGAGCGCCTGATCGAGGACGATCGGGCGCTCGATGCGTTTCTGCGCGACGTCGTGACCCCGGACTGGCATTTCCAGCACGATGCCGGCCGCCCCTTTGCCGAAACCAGCGCCGAACTGATCGCCCGGCATCCCGACCATGCCGACCTCATCCGCCTCTGGGGCGACCGCTTCATCGACAGCATCGGCCCTGCGGTGGACGGCATGCCCGAACTGGTGCGAGATCTGGACGCAGCGGCGGTGCCCCTGTTCGGCCTCACCAATTTCAGCGCGGAGTTCTGGCCCGACTTCCATGCGCGGGAAGCCGCCCTGTTCGCACCCTTCCGCGGCATCATCGTGTCCGGCCGCGAACAGATGGTGAAGCCCGACCCGGCCATCTACGCGCTGGCGCTGGCGCGATTCGGTCTGGCGGCGGAAGCAACGCTGTTCATCGATGACCGCGAGGAGAATGTCCGCGGCGCCCGGGCGGCCGGAATGCATGCGCATCTGTTCCGGGATGCGCGGACGCTGAGGGCGGAACTGGCGGGGATGGGACTGGTCGCAGCCTCCTAGCTTCCCCTCAGTCCAGATTGGGCCGCAGATAGCGCTCCGCCGTTTCCAGGTCGATGCCGCGCCGCGCCGCATAATCCTCCATCTGATCCCGGCCGATGCGCGCGACGCCGAAATATTCGGCCTGCGGATGGCCGAAATAGAAGCCGCTGACCGCCGCGGTCGGCAGCATGGCGAAGCTTTCCGTCAGGGTGATGCCTGTCGCATGATGGGCGTCGAGCATGTCGAACAGGATCGGCTTCAGGCTGTGCTCCGGGCAGGCGGGATAGCCGGGCGCCGGGCGGATGCCGCGATACTGCTCCTTGATCAGCGCCTCGTTGGTCAGCTGCTCGCCCTCCGCATAGCCCCACAGGGCCGTGCGGACATAATGGTGCAGCCGCTCGGCAAAGGCTTCCGCCAGGCGATCCGCCAGCGCCTTCAGCAGAATGTCCGAATAATCGTCGATCGCGTTCTTGAAGCGCGCCAGATGCGGCTCGATGCCGTGGATGGACACGGCGAAGCCGCCCATCCAGTCGCCGTCATGGCTGATGAAGTCGGCGAGGCACATGTTCGCCCGCCCTTCCCGCTTGGCGATCTGCTGGCGCAGCATCGGCAGGCGATAATGCCGCTCGTCCTCCACATGGACCAGGATGTCGTCGCCCTCGCGGCGGCAGGGCCACAGCCCCGCGACGCCGCGCGCCGTCAGCCATTTCTCGTCCAGGATCTTCTGGAGCATCTTCTGCGCGTCGGCGAACAAGCTGGTGGCGCTTTCGCCCACCACCTTGTCCTCCAGGATCGCGGGATAGTTGCCCGCCAGTTCCCAGGCGCGGAAGAAGGGCGTCCAGTCGATATACTGGACCAGGTCGCGCAGGTCCCAGTCGGGAAAGCGGTGGACGCCGGGCAGCCGCGGGCGCGGCGCCTTCAGGCTCTCGTCGATCTCGAAGGCATTGGCGCGGGCATCGTCGATGGACAGCAGCTGGCTCTGCCCCTTGCCCTCGCGCGCCTTGCGGACATGGTCGTAGTCGGCCTTGGTCTTTTCGACGAAATCGGTCTTCTGCGTGTCGGAGACGAGCGCGGTCGCCACGCCCACCGCGCGGCTGGCGTCCAGCACATGGACGACCGGACCGGTGAAGGCGGGGTCGATGCGCAGCGCCGTGTGCACCTTCGACGTGGTCGCGCCGCCGATCAGCAGCGGCATGGTCATCTGCGCGCGCTGCATCTCCGCCGCCACCGTCACCATCTCGTCCAGCGAGGGGGTGATGAGGCCGGATAGGCCGATCATGTCGGCATCATTCTCGTTCGCGGCCTTGAGGATATCCTGCCAGGGCACCATGACGCCCAGGTCGATCACCTCGAAACCGTTGCACTGGAGCACGACGCCGACGATGTTCTTGCCGATGTCGTGGACGTCGCCCTTGACCGTCGCCATGACGATCTTGCCCTTGCCCTTGGCGCCCGGCTCCTTCGCCGCCTCGATATAGGGCAGCAGGTGAGCGACCGCCTTCTTCATGACGCGGGCGGACTTCACCACCTGCGGCAGGAACATCTTGCCCGCCCCGAACAGGTCGCCGACCACGTTCATGCCGTCCATCAGCGGGCCTTCGATCACCTCGATCGGCCGGTCGGCGGCCAGCCGGGCCTCCTCGGTATCCTCGACGATCCAGCTGTCGATGCCCTTGACCAGCGCATGTTCCAGCCGCTTGGCGACGGGCCAGCCGCGCCATTCCTCGGCCGCCTTCTCCGATGCGGCATCCTTTCCCCGGAAGCTTTCGGCCAGCGTCACCAGGCGCTCGCCGGCCTCCGGATCGCGGTTCAGCAGCACGTCCTCGCACGCCTGGCGCAGCGCCGGGTCGATCGAGTCATAGACATCGAGCTGCCCGGCATTGACGATCGCCATGTCCAGCCCGGCCGGGATCGCATGATAGAGGAAGACCGAGTGCATCGCCCGCCGCACCGGCTCGTTGCCGCGGAACGAGAAGCTGAAGTTGGAAAGGCCGCCCGAGATATGGACGTGCGGGCAGCGCTTCTTGATCTCCCGGCAGGCCTCGATGAAGTCGACGCCGTAATTATTATGCTCCTCGATCCCGGTCGCGACGGCGAAGATATTGGGGTCGAAGATGATGTCTTCGGGCGGAAAGCCGATGGTCATCAGCAGCTTGTAGGCACGCTCGCAAATCTCGACCTTGCGGTCCTTCGTGTCCGCCTGTCCCGTCTCGTCGAAGGCCATGACCACGACGGCAGCGCCATAGGCCATGCACTTGCGGGCCTGTTCGAGGAACTTCTCCTCGCCTTCCTTCATGCTGATCGAGTTCACCACCGGCTTGCCCGAAACGCATTTCAGCCCCGCCTCGATCACTTCCCATTTGGAGCTGTCGATCATCACCGGCACGCGGCTGATGTCCGGCTCCGACGTCATGAGCTTGAGGAACGTCGTCATCGCCTCGACCGCGTCAAGCAGGCCCTCGTCCATGTTGACGTCGACGATCTGCGCGCCGCTCTCCACCTGGTCGCGGGCGATGTCGATGGCGGCGGCATAGTCGCCGGCCATGATCAGCTTCTTGAACTTGGCCGAACCGGTGACGTTGGTGCGCTCGCCGATATTGACGAAGGTGGCGCCAGAAAGATCGGGGGTCTGGGTGGTCATCGGTTTCTTCCAAAATTCCTCCCCCTTAGGGGGAGGGGACCATGCCGCAGGCATGGTGGAGGGGTTTCACGCTATCGAGGGGGCGACACC
Source organism: Sphingobium ummariense RL-3 (assembly GCF_000447205.1). GTDB lineage: Bacteria > Pseudomonadota > Alphaproteobacteria > Sphingomonadales > Sphingomonadaceae > Sphingobium > Sphingobium ummariense. The sequence goes on from NZ_AUWY01000087.1 coordinate 28,967, forward strand.
CCTCCGTCTGGCTTCGCCAGCCACCTCCCCTTTCAGGGGAGGATGGATACTATGCCGCGATGTGCATCGGTTCGAGGCCCGCGAGCCGCGTCACCACCGGCAGTTCGGGCACGACGCGCGGCTTCTGCCCCGCCAGTGCCTTTGCCACCGCGCCGATATGCGCCGGCGTCGTGCCGCAGCAGCCGCCGACCATGTTGACCAGCCCCTCGTCCACCCAGTCGCGGATCAGCTTCGCGGTCGTCTCGGGCAGTTCGTCATACTGCCCCAGCTCGTTCGGCAGCCCCGCATTGGGATAGGCCAGGATCAGCGTGTCGGCATTCTTCGACAGCTCGGACAGATAGGGCCGCAGCAGGTCCGCACCGAACGCGCAGTTCACGCCGATCGTCAGCGGCTTCAGGTGCCGCAGCGAATACCAGAAGGCGTTGATCGTGTGGCCCGACAGGTTCCGGCCCGACATGTCGGTGATGGTGAAGCTCAGCATCAGCGGCACGGGGCGGCCAGCGGCGGCTTCCGCCTCCCGCGCCGCCATGCCCGCCGCCTTGGCGTTCAGCGTGTCGAAGCAGGTTTCCACCAGCAGGAAGTCCACCCCGCCCTCGATCAGCGCGTCGCACTGCTCGCGATAATCGGCCTTCAGCGTGTCGTAGTCGACCTCGCGATAGGCCGGGTCGTTGACGTCGGGCGAGATCGACAAGGTCTTGTTCGTCGGCCCGATCGACCCGGCGACGAAGCGTGGACGCCCGTCCTTCGCGGTCGCCTTTTCGCAGGCGGCGCGCGCCAATTTCGCGGCGGCGACGTTGATCTCCCGCACCAGATGCTCGCAGCCATAGTCGGCCATCGCGATCTTGGTGGACGAGAAGGTGTTGGTCTCGATCATGTCCGCCCCGGCGTCGAGATAGGCGGCGTGGATGCCCTCGACGATGTCCGGCCGGGTCAGGCACAGCAGGTCGTTATTGCCCTTCTGGTCCTTCGCCAGGTCCAGCGACCCGCGATAATCCGCCTCCGTCAGCCCGTGCTTCTGGATCGACGTGCCATAGCCGCCGTCGAAAATCATGATCTTTTCGGCCGCAATGGCGCGAAATTGGTGTTCGGCGCTCATCATCAAAACTCCGCCTGTTCGAAAAATCCGTTCGTCCTGAGTAGGAGACTGAGCCTGTCGAAGGCTCCGTATCGAAGGATCCTTCGATACGCCAATTCGACAAGCTCAATGGCTACTCAGGACGAACGGGTAAATCCCTCATGCCGCGACATCCGCAACCTTCGGCCTCAAACCGAGCAGATGACAGATCGCATAGCTCAGTTCCGCCCGGTTGAGCGTGTAGAAATGAAAGTCGCGCACCCCGCCCGCATAGAGCTTGCGGCACAATTCCGCCGCCAGCGTCGCGGAGACCAGCTGCCGCGCGCCGGGCAGGTCGTCCAGCCCTTCGAACAGCTTGCCCATCCAGCCGGGCACGTCGGTGTTGCACATCGCCGACATGCGCTGGACCGCGGCGAAATTGCTGACCGGCATGATGCCCGGGATGATGTCGGCGTCGATCCCCGCCGCCGCCACCTTGTCGCGGAAGCGGAAGAAGGTGTCCGGCTCGAAGAAGAACTGGGTAATCGCCCGCGTCGCCCCGGCGTCCAGCTTGCGCTTCAGGTTGTCCAGATCGCTTTGCGGGCTTGCCGCCTCGGGATGGGTTTCGGGATAGGCAGCCACGGAAATCTCGAACGGGTGGCGCTTCATCAGGCCCTCGACCAGCTCGGCCGCGCCCGCATAGCCCTGCGGATGCGGCTCGAAGCTCTTCCCCTGCTCGGGCGGATCGCCGCGCAGCGCGACGATATGACGCACCCCGGCCTCCCAATAGGCGTCGGCAACCTCGCCGATCTCGTCGCGGCTGGCGGCCACGCAGGTCAGGTGCGCGGCGGCGGACAGCGGCGTTTCCCGCGCGATCCGGGCGACGGTATTGTGGGTCCGCTCCCGCGTGGAGCCTCCCGCGCCATAGGTCACCGATACGAATTTGGGGGCGAGCGGCGTCAGCGTCCCGATCGCCGACCAGAGCTGCTCCTCCATCTTCTCCGTCTTAGGCGGGAAGAATTCGAAGCTGACGTTGAGGTCGCCCGCAAGGTCGGCATAGAGCGGCGCATCGAGCGCGCGCCGGGCCTCTTCGACGGAAGGAAAGGTCAGGGTCATGCGGAAATGCGTCCTTCGATCGGCACGATGCGGGCGCCACGGCGCCGCCCCAGCCACAGTTGTACGGTAAGTTGCTGTCCGGGCAGGCTTTCCACCCGCTCCAGGTCGATGCCGGCGTCCCCGAACCAGGTGCCGATCTGCTCGTCGGAAAAGCCCAGGCGCGCATGCTGGTCGCGCAGGCGCAGTTCCTCGCGCTCGTGCGGGGCAAAATCGGCGATCAGCAGGCGCCCGCCCGTCTCCATCACCCGCGCCGCCTCCGCGATCACCGCCTCGGGGACCTGCGCATAATGCAGCACCTGATGCAGCACGATCGTGTCGACGCTCCCCGCCTCCAGCGGCAGCGCAGAAAAGTCTCCCAGCAACAGTGCGTATTTGTCCCCGGCGTCCTGCGGCAGCTTGGCGCGGGCAAGGCGGAGCATATCGGGGCTGCGATCGAGCGCCGTCACCTGGTCGGCGGCGGGTCCGAACAATTCGATCATCCGTCCGGTGCCGGTGCCGATGTCGAGCAGATGGCCGATCGGCTCCTGCCCCAGCAGCGCGGTCATCGCCGCCTCCACCTCGTCCTCGGGCACGTGAAGCGAGCGGATCGCGTCCCATTCCTCGGCCCGCTCGGCGAAATAGGCCTCCGCCGCGCGCGACCGGTCGGCGCGCACCGCCGCCAGCCGGGCAAGGTCGGCCTGCTGCCACAACTGCTCGTTGGCCGAGGGTTCCAGGGCGTCGAACAGCGTCAGGAAGGGCGCGGTCCTGCTGTCCCGCGAAAGGCGCAGGAACACCCAGTTCCCTTCCTTGCGCCGCTCGACCAACCCCGCTTCGGCCAGGATGCGGACATGGCGCGACACGCGGGGCTGGCTTTGCCCGACCACCACGGCAATCTCTCCCACAGCCAGTTCCATCGCCCGCAGCAGGTGCACGATGCGCAGCCGTGTCGGGTCTCCAAGAGCCCGGAAGATGTCGAGAGCGGCAGCCATGGCACTGTCATATAAAGAATTCTTTATATACGTCAATGCCGGCTCTGTCTCGCCGCAGTGCAAAAAAGCCCCGTTTTGCAAGCTTCGTTTCGCAGGAAATGGGATTGCCTTGCTTCTTCCAAAGCATTACGAATCGTGGCGCAGACGCAATGGGGGGTGAGCTTTTCTCCGAGAGTTGTCTGCGACGGTTTTTATCTCAGAGAGGGGTTAGCCCATGACCAAGTCGATTGCTCTTTCGTTCGTTCTCGCCGCGTCGCTCGGCCTGGCCGCTTGCACCGGTGGCGCGGAAAATACCGCGAACAATGCCGCCAACTCCGCGGAGAACGCCTCGAACGCTGCCGACAACGCCCTGAACGCCGCGATGAACGCCGCCGACAACGCCGCCAACGCTGCGTCGAACGCGACCAACAACGCCGCGAACGCGATGTAATTTTCGCCTTCGGGAAGAGTTTCGAAAAGGGCCGCGCCGGAAACGGAGCGGCCCTTTTTCATGGGAGCGATTTCATGGTGCAGCGCATCGCGGGCCTGGTTCTGCTGACGGTTCTGGCCGGCTGCGGATCGGGCGACGGCGTCGGCGGCGTCAGCGCCAGCGAAGCGAGCGCGC
>NZ_AUWY01000088.1 GCF_000447205.1 Sphingobium ummariense RL-3
GCCGCGTCGCGCGCCGACCGCGGCAGGACGGTGCCGGTCAATGAAGGCGAAGCGGCACAGTGACAATGCGCAGTTGAGACGGCTTTCGGCCAAAGCTGTCATAAAGCTTCACTATCATTCCAGCGCAGGCTGGAATATCACGTTCTTTTCTTCGGGTGAGCCAGAAGAAGGGAGATCCCAGCTTTCGCTGGGATGACGGGCTTGGTCTTATGTCCCCATCACCCAAAAAAAAGGCGTTATTATACCAGGCATACCCAAGCGGGGCGGGAGGTGCTAAGTGAACGCCTCTGAACCTGCATGGCCAATTTCTCTCAGTGGCCAGTCTGTCGAAATGGGGAACTGGGTGCGGCGAATTTATATCGATGAATCTGGCACTTCTGGGCGAGAGCCTGTCGCTGTTGTAGCCGCTGTGATCATCAATGCAGATCAACACTACGCTCGACTCGCGACTAGGGTGGACGAGGTCAACAGAAAGCATGCTGGTAATTCTGCGGGGCCGCTTCCTGTTTTTCACGCTACTGATATTTGGAACGGGAATAAGAACTTCAAAGATATCGTTAGAGATTGGAGTAAAAATCAAAGGTTATCTTACATCACGGATATGGTAGAAATCGTGTCCAAAGAAAACATACCTGTTGCACTCAGTTGGATAAAAAAAGATGAGTGCTTTAAAGGATTGGATAAAGCGGAAGCTGCCAAGCGAGCGCACTTTTTTGCGTTCGCTGGCTCGATAGCTGTATCGGACAAGTTTATTTCAAATCACTATCCTGACGAGAGAGCTTCGCTTGTCGCTGAAAAATGCGATCACATGATGCAAACCTTGGGGCATATACCATTCATTTTTAATGATCAGGAGCCTGACCCTGATTCATGGCTTTTTCGGAGGAAGATAACACACATCATTGGTGATGAAGAGATCCAGTATATGACGAAACGCGGGAGCCCGCTCCTCCAAATCGCGGACGCAATGGCGTGGGCGTTCCAGCAATATTTGACCAATTGGCGCTTGGCACCAAAGCTATATCGACCGATTTTTGGCGATCACGATTTCGCCATCAGGGAAGATTTGACTCGGCGTCCGATGGGGGCATCAGTTTTGGGGACGCTATATTCCTCGTTAAGCGATCAACCATGATGTCGGCCTCGGTGGGGCTTAGTTCGCCATCGGCCACCATGCGCTCGACTTCGGCGCGAAACCTGGCGCTCTGCTCTTCTTGGGTTTCCTTGTGCTTTTTCGTCGGCATTACGCCCTCGCACTAGCTGTTTGGTAGGTAAGCCGCTTGCCAATGATACCCATCAGCAACCGATCCGAACGCTCGGAGTCCTCGATGCCAAGGCCGGAGCGGTTGTTATAGCGGAACTCGTATTCAGCGAGGTAGCGGTGAAGATGCTGTTCGCCACAGTGTTGGTAAACACCCTTCATGCCGCGCTTGAATATCGAGAAATAGCCTTCGACGGTGTTGCTGTGGATGCTGCGATCTTCAAGGTTCACATATTCGCCGCGACCGTGCGAAGTGGTGCCGTGAGCGGCGAAATGGTGCTTCACATCACGATAGCCGCTGTGTTCGTCGGTCATCACGCGGGCCTCGCGGGCTACGTTCTGCATGACCAGCGGCATCAGGGTTTTGGCGTTCACATCATCAATGACCATGGTGCGCGCTTGGCGAGTGTCGCGGTCGATCAGTGCCAGTACCTTCATCTTATGGTGGAACGCGCGGCGCTTCGGAACGCCCTTGAGTTGCCCGATGAAGGTCTCGTCAATCTCGACCGCACCACCATTGCCACCAAACGGGGCCATATCGTTCGAACGCATCGCCTCGCGGATACGGTGAGACATGAACCAGGCGGTCTTGAGGGTGACGCCGAGAATGCGGTGAAGTTGGTTGCTGGAAATTCCCTTCTTGCTGCCCGCGATCAGATACATCGCCTGAAGCCAAAGGCGCATGGGGACCTTGCTGCCTTCGAAGATGGTGCCGATCTTCACGGTGAATGGCTTGCGGCACTGGTAGCACTTGTAGGCGCCGATACGGGTGCTTTCGCCTTGCATCTTCGAAATGCGCTCCACGCCGCCACAGTGCGGGCAGACAGGGCCATTTGGCCAGATGCGCGCCTCAACGTAAGCGTAGGCCGCTTCTTCGTCGTGAAAATGAGGGCTGGAGAGGTTCGACATTTGGTGTGCTCCGATTATGGATTCACTCTACGTTCTCGGAGTGGGTACGTCAAGTATAATATCGCGAAAAAAAAGGGCCGCCCCCAAGGACGGCCCTCTTCTGTCTCTAACGACTCTGCCTCAGCAGTCGCGGTCGATCGCCCGGCCCGCCAGGGCGCCTACGCCCGCGCCGATGATCGCGCCGGTCGTGCCGTCGCCCCGGTTGTAGCGGCCGCTGCCCTTGCCCACTTCATTGCCGAGCAGGCCACCGGCAATCGCACCGATGATGGTGCCGCCCGTGCCATTGTCCCGGCAGCGATAGCGGTAGCGATAGTCGCCGCCGCGATAGCCACGATACCCACGGTAATAATCACCGCCATAACCGCCGCGATAGCCACGGTAGTAATCGCCGCGATAGCCGCGATGACCCCGATAGCCGCGATAGTCGCCGCGATCGTGACGGCCCCATCCGTCGCGCGCCATCGCGGGGGTGGCAGTCACTGCCAGGGAACCGGCGACCATCGCCAGCGCGGCCCCCATATTGACGAGAAACTTGGTCTTCATGGCGTTGCTCCTCAGTTTTGCCATATCCACGGCGTCATCCGAAGCGGGGATTCGCCATCGATTGCACCCCTTATGCGTGATTCGCTTTGAGCCGAGCCTGAATGGCGGTGTCAGCCGCCGTTCAGCCGCCCACGGTTCACCGGCGCCCTGCTGCGCTTGGGCGAACTTTCCCCTATGCGGAACGACAATGCGTCGAATCCTCCTCGTCCTGACCCTTGCGATCCTGCTGCTGCCGGCGCCGCCCCCGAACAAGCCCCAGACGGTGCGAGCGGGTCGCTGCTGGTGAGCGCGCGGGCGCTGCCGCTGGATGAGGGCGCGCCGGCACGGCAGCACGTCGGCGCGCTCGCCTATCTGGGGGCTTGGGAACTGCGCAGCGCCAATCCCGGCTTCGGCGGCATCTCGGCCCTGCTGGTCGATCCGCCGGGGCAGGTGCTGGCACTGAGCGATGCGGGCATATTGATGGGTTTCCATGTCGGCGACGGCACGGATGCCCGACGCCCGTTCATCGCTCCCCTGCCGGTCCGGGCTCAGGATCGGGGCAAGCCCTGGTGGGCATGGGACTCGGAATCGCTCACCCACGACCCTGCAACCGACCGCTATTGGGTCGGATTCGAGCTGCAGCAGATGATCTGCCGCTATGGCCCCGGCTTCGTGCGGGTCGAGGAATGCCGCACCTGGCCGGAAATAGCCGCCTGGCCGGAAACCGGATCGATCGAATCGCTCGCGCGCCTGCCCGACGGGCGCTTCCTGGCGATCGGGGAGATGGGCGTGACGGCGGATGGCAGCCACGACACGTTGCTCTTCGCCCGCGATCCGGCGGACGACGCCACCCCTGCCCCCATGCACCTGCGCTATTATCCGCCGCCGGGCTATCGGCCGACCGACGCCGTGGCGCTGGACGAGCGGCACCTGCTGGTGCTCAACCGGCGACTGACGCTGGCGCAACTCTTCACCGGCACACTCGCCATGGTGGAACTGCCGGAGCGGCTGGAGACGGGGGCACAGCTGCGCGCGCGACCACTGGCGACGCTCGCGCCGCCGCTGCTCGCTGATAATTTCGAGGGGCTGGCGGTGACGCGGGAGGGCGGCCGGACGATCATCTGGATCGTGTCAGACGACAATCACGAATTCTTCCAGCGCACCCTGCTGCTGAAATTCGCCCTGCCGGAATGGCCGCCGCGCTGAGCGGCGACCGGAACGCAAAAAAGCGGCCCGTCGCCGGGCCGCCCTTCATGCTCGAACGAAGCGAAAGGAATCAGGCCGCGACGGCGGCCTGCTTCTTCTTGATGTCGCGCTTCAGGCGGCGAGCCTTGAGCGACAGCTTCTCGTCGCCGGTCTTCAGCAGCCAGTTGTCGAGGCCGCCATTATGCTCGACCGAACGCAGGCCATGGGTCGACACGCGCAGCGTGACGCTCTTTTCCAGCGATTCGGAGATCAGCGTGACATTCTGCAGGTTGGGCAGGAAGACACGCTTGGTCTTGTTGTTGGCGTGGGACACATTGTGACCCACCTGGCGGCCCTTGCCGGTCAGCTCGCAGATGCGCGACATAATCTTCTCAACCTTGTCGTTCGGGTTCGTTCGGAAAGCGGCGCCGATAGCGGGATTCCCCGCCGTCGTCAACCCGCCCGGATCGGGAGGACGCGCCGCGCGCAACCCTTTCCCCACCCCGGGCGTTGGAGCCGCGTATAACCGAAAGGAGACCGACATGCGAGTCATTGGCGGACTGTTGTTGATCGTGCTGCTGGTCCTGGCAGGCGGCATTGCCACCGGCTTCATCGACCTGCAGAAGACCCAGGATGGTCGCCTGCCCGAAGTGGCGGTCAAGGGCGGCGAGCTGCCCAAATATGAGGCGAACGTCGCCAAGGTCGAGGTCGGCACCCGCAAGGAAACCGTGGAAGTGCCGACCGTGGACGTCAAGAAGCCCTGACCCTTTCGTTCAGGGCCTTCGATCCTGTAAGGGCGGGGCATGGCTCCGCCCTTTCCCTTGCCCCTCCCCATGCGCCGCGCGCTGGACCTTGCGCGCGCCGCCGCCGAGGCGGGCGAGGTTCCCATCGGCGCCGTGGTGACGCGCGCCGGCGCGATCCTGGGCGAGGGAGAGAATCGCAACCGCCGCGACAATGACCCCACCGCCCATGCCGAAATCGTCGCGATCCGCGCGGCCGCCGCGCGACTGGGCGACTTCCGCCTGACCGGCTGCGACCTGTGGGTCACGCTGGAGCCCTGCCCGATGTGCGCGGGCGCCATCTCCCACGCACGGATCGCGCGCCTCTACTACGCCGTCTCCGATCCCAAGGGCGGCGCGGTCGAACAGGGGCCGCGCCTCTTCACCCAGCCGCAATGCCTGCACCGGCCCGATGTCTATGGCGGGCTGGCCGAGGCGGAGGGCTCAGCGCTGCTGCGCGATTTCTTCGCCGCCCGCCGCTGAATAGTCGATGCGGTAGAGCGTATAGGGCAGCGTCATGCCGGTCCGCAGCGGCACCGGGTGCAGCCAGCCCGGAATATCGCCGCGCATCAGCCCGGCATAGAAGCCGCGCGGGCTGCGCGAGGCATAGATCGTCCCTTCCGGGAAATTCGGGCAGACCAGCAGATAGGTGGCATGATGCCGCGCCGCGATCGCGCGGAAACCATCGACCGGGCCGTCAAAGGCATGGTGGATGTCCAGGATCGTCGCCCCGTTGCGATGATAGGGACCGGCGAGCGCGCTGTGATGCGTCGTCGCGATCAGGCGCGGGCCGAGGTCGACCAGGGTGAAGATCGTCGCGGGCGGCAGCTGGTCCAGCACCTCCAGCGCCGGCAGGGTACGGCAACGGCCGTTCGCCTTCTTGATCGCCTCCGATCGCGCCTTGGCGGCGGGGCGCCAGGGCTTGGGCTTGTTGCCCGTCACCTCGGCCCAGAGCGCGGTCACCTGCGGATAGAGCGGATAGGTGCAGGCGATCGCCGCCAGCAGCAGCGCGCCCGCGATCCCCGCAACACGCATCCATGTCCGGCCGGTTATGATGGCTACCAGCAGCCGGTGCGCGGCCCAGGCGGCGGGCGGAATCGCCAGCAGCTGCGCCGCCGGCCCCGCGCGGAGCTGCCAGAACAGCAGCGCGGTGGAGAACAGCATCATCAGCCCCACCGTTGCCCAAGCCCAGAGCCGCTCGCTGTCCCGCCGCGCGTCCCACAGCGCCCAGAGCAGACCGATCAGGCCCGCGAGCGGGATCGCCATCAGCGGCACGACCACGCTCTGCGCCTGCGCGGTGATGGGCTTCGCCTCGCGGATATTGGCCAGCCACAGGCGCTGGAGCTCCGGCGAGATCTGATAGGGGGTCAGGCACTGCGGCCAGTTGGCCCATGTAAAGATGGCGACCGCCGCGCCCACGACGATCCCCGCCCCCAGCCTCGCCGGCCAGCTGCGCAGCGGCAGACGCGCGAGCAGCACCATGCCGGCCCCCGCCGCGCCGAACACCGCGACCCATATGGGCGAGATCGCGTCGCACACCATCTGCCGGTTGTCGTTGCTGGCGAAAAGGACGAAGAGCAGCGACGTCGCGCCGGCGAGGCTCAGCGCATAGGGCTGCATCCGCCGCCCCGCCCCGTCCTTGAACACCCAGCGCAGCGCGACCAGCGCGCCGCCGGCCGCCAGATAGACGATCATCTCCATGCCGATGGCGATGGACAGCGCGCTGCTGACGCCCGCCATGATGCCGCCGCGCAACCAGTTGCGGTCGATCAGGCCCGCCAGCATCGTTACCGCCAGCGCCAGCTGCCAGCCATGATGGTCGATCCGCATCGGCGCGAACATGCCAAGCCCCATCTGTGCGGCGAGCGGGGCGAGGACCGCCACGAACCAGGCATGGGGGCCGCCCAGCCGCCGGGCGATGGCGCCCAGGCTCAGCATCAGCAGCAGCAGCGGGATCAGCGGCGCGATGCCGCAGGCCAGCCGGTCGGCCAGCCCCTGGTCGACGAAGGCGCGGAAGAACAGCATCAGCGCCGCGATCGGCAGGTCGACCAGGCGCGACCAGTGGATGTTCGCGCCCACCGGCGGATCGAGCCGGTGCTGCCGCAGGTCGAACCAGCCCTGCCCCGCCAGCCAGTCCTTGACCTGCACGTAACGGATATTGTCGTCGGTGTCGGACAGCACGAACCAATGGATCGCGGGCCAGCGCGTCACCAGGAAGGCGACGACGATCACGATCCAGATGAGGAAGGTCAGCCATTTCCAGTGGCGCTGCGCATAGGGGGCCGCCAGCGCGAGGAAGGAGGCGGCGCGCGCGCGGAAAGCTGCCGGGCTATGCAAGGTCATGGGCGTGGATTAGACGGTCGGCGGGAAAGCGCAACGGGGCGGACGACGGGCGCGAAGGGAATTGCGGGTTCCACGCCCTTCCGTCATCCCGGCGAAAGCCGGGATCCCGCTTCCTCTTCCGGCCTGAATCGCGCATCGGAGAAAAGGGAGATGCCAGCTTTCGCTGGCATGACGGGTTCCAAAGCAGAACTACCGATGGAGGGCAATATTTGAAAATCCTGACGCACCTCTCGCCCGAACGGCGGGCCCTGTTCTGTCAACTCGTGCGCTACGGCTTCACCGGCCTGTTCGTCACCGCCTGCCAGGCGGCGATCTACTGGTTGCTGGCCGCGCTCGCCGGGCTGCATCCGCAGGTCGCCAACGGCATCGGCTATCTCGCGGCGGTCGCGATCGGCTATGTCGCGCACAGCCTCTTCACCTTCCGCGGCCATGGCGGGGACGACAGCCACGCCGCGCGCGGCGCGCGCTTCGTGCTGGTCTCGCTACTCAGCTATGCGCTCAACGCCTTCTGGGTGTGGCTCTGCGTCACCCATATGCAATGGCCGGAATGGTCGCCCATCCCGGCCATGCTGTTCGTCACTCCGGCGGCGGTATTCGTGCTCAACCGGCAATGGGTGTTCCGCTAGACGGCAACAATCAATGCACGAAGCGCGCCACCACGTCGCGATAGGATCGGCTGACCTTCACCTGCGCGCCGCTTTCCAGCACCAGGAAGCATTCGCCATTGGTATGCGGCTTCACCTGCCGCACCTGCGACAGGTTCACGATGGTCGAACGGTGGACGCGCTGGAAGTTGCGCGGGTCCAGCCGCTTCTCCAGATCCTTCATCGTTTCACGCAGGATCAGCGAATTGTCGGCGGTGTAGATGCACATATAGTCGCCCGCAGCGTCGATCCGCTCGATCGAATCCACGTCGACGCGGAAGATCTGGCCGCGATCCTTGATGTTGATCAGCTTCTCGAACCGGTTGGACGACGGCGCGTCCTCGTCGGCGGCAAAGCCGTTCATCGCCTCGGGCGCGACTTCGGCCAGCACCTCGCGCAGCTTCTCCGCCTCCTGCACCTGCCGCTTCTCCGACAGGCGCTGGCGCACGCGGTCGAGCGCGTCGGCAAGGCGTCCTTCCTCCACCGGCTTCAGCAGATAGTCGACCGCCTGCGCCTCGAAGGCGCGGATCGCATGGTCGCCATAGGCAGTGACGAAGATGAAGAGCGGCGGCTCGACCTCCATCAATCCCTGCACGACGGAAAAGCCGTCGAAACCAGGCATCTGGATGTCAAGGAACACAAGGTCGGGTTTATGCGTCTTGATGGCACGGATGGCTTCGCGGCCATTGCTGCAGGTTTCGACGATTTCAACATCCTCATGCGCTTCCAGCCGCAGTTTGAGGCCTTGAATAGCCAGGCTTTCGTCGTCGACGAGGATCGTTCTGATGGTCATGCGGCCACTTTCGATGTTTCATCCATGTTAAGCGGCATTTCGATAATGACCGAAAAGCCGCCCGGGCCGGAACGCGTTTCCATGCTCTGTCGTTCCCCGAAGGCCTGAATCAGGCGATCGCGGATATTCGCCAGGCCCACGCCCGTTCCCGCATGGGCCGGGATGTTCGGCCTGACATTGCCCTCGTTCAATCCCGGTCCCGTGTCCGATACGACGATCCGGACGTTTTCACCGGCAGGCTGCGCCGTGATGGCGATCTCCGCCCCCTCTTCCTTTGGCGTGACCGCATATTTGATCGCGTTTTCCACCAGCGGCTGGAGCAGCAGCGACGGCAGGCGCGACTGCGCCACCGCCGGATCGATGGTGAAGACCGGGCGCAACCGGTCCTCGAACCGCATCTTCTCGATCTCCAGGTACAGCTTCAGCGTCTCCACCTCCTGCGCGATCGTCACCTGAGCGGTGGGCTCGTTGATCAGCGTGTAGCGCAGGAAGGACGACAGGCGGGACAGCATGGCATTGGCGCGGTCGGTCTGCTTCAGCAGCACCAGCGTGGAGATGGAATTGAGCGTGTTGAACAGGAAATGCGGGTTCAGCTGGTAACGCAGCATGGCGAGCTGCGCGCTCGACGCCTGGTTCTCCAGCCGCAGCAGCTGGTCCGCCTGCTCCTCCACCGTCAGGTAGAAATTGATCGCGTAATAGAGCGCCGACCAGGCGCCCAGCAGCGTCATGCTGAGGTAGAAGGCGCCCAGGAACAGCTGCACGCCCGCGGTCTCGCTGCCCCGGTTCTGGGTCGAGAACACCCAGGCGTCGATGAACGCGACCAGCCCGGCCGCCGCCACCACCGTGACGATCGACACGCCCCAGGTGACGATCGGCCGCTGCTTCTGGAGGAAGCGGAACACGACCGCGATCAGCAGCGTCACCGAATAGCCGGTGACGGTGGAGATCAGCACCGGCACCAGGCTGGAAACCGGCTGGCCGTTGGCGATGGTGGACGATCCGCGCAGCAGGAACGCGCCCGCCCAGCCCAGCGACTGCAGGTTCCAGAAAGCGCGATTCTTGTCGGCGAAGAAAGGCTGCGGCTGAATGCGGGACACGGACATCGCCTTCAGACTAGGCGATTTCCGGTCCGGGGTGAAGCCGTTGCGCCCGTCGGTCAAGCCGCTGCCGCCGGCTCCTCCACCACCGGCATCACCGCGTCCGGGCATTGCCAGACCAGTTCGCTCAACGCCAGCGGCCGGCCGTCATGCGCCTGGATCGTGATCGGGCGAATCGGCTGGCCGTCGCGGCGATCCGCCAGGATCTGGCACGATGTCGGGGCGCAACCCCATCGTTCGCCCCATTGGCGCAGCGCGATCATCACCGGGGCCAGCCCCTCGCCCTTTTCAGTCAGGCGATATTCGACCTTGCGCCGGTCGCACTGCATCGGCTGGCGCACCATGATGCCGTTTTCCACCAGCCGGGCGAGCCGGTTGGCCAGGATGTTGCGGGCGATGCCCAATGTGGACTGGAACTCCTCGAAATGGCGGATGCCGGACAGCGCGCCGCGCAGGATGAGGAAGGACCAGCGTTCACCCATCATCTCCAGCGCGCTGGGAAGCGCGCATTGTTCGAGATCCTGGGCCAGATTGTGTTTCATGATCGTGACCGTGTAGCTCAAAGCCGGCGCTGTTGCAAAAGCGCAGCGCATTTTACGGGAAGATGGGATTTTTTTGTTGCACGGCAAGGCCGTTCCCCGACAATCGGGAAACAATGCTGCGTCAATATGAACTTGTCGAACGGGTGAAGCGCTACGATCCGGAAGCGGACGAGGCGATGATCAACCGCGCCTATGTCTTTTCGGTCCAGAAGCACGGCTCGCAGAAGCGCGCCAGCGGCGACCCCTATTTCAGCCACCCGATCGAGGTCGCGGGCATCCTCACCGACTTCTACCTGGACGACCAGACGATCGTGACCGCGCTGCTGCACGACACGATCGAGGATACGCTCGTCACCTATGAGGAGATCGAGGGCGCCTTCGGCAAGGACGTCGCTCGCATGGTCGACGGCGTGACCAAGCTCAGCAAGATCGAGGCGATGTCGGAAAATGAGCGGGCGGCGGAGAATCTCCGCAAGTTCCTGCTCGCCATGTCGGACGACATCCGCGTGCTGCTGGTGAAGCTGGCCGACCGGCTGCACAACATGCGCACGCTGCACTTCATCAAGAACCCCGACAAGCGCCGCCGCATCGCGCGGGAAACGATGGACATCTACGCCCCGCTGGCGGAGCGGATCGGCATGTACGACTTCATGCGCGAGATGCAGCTGCTCGCCTTCCGCGAACTGGAGCCGGAGGCCTATGACAGCATCACCAAGCGGCTGGAGCAGCTGAAGGAAGGCGGCCACGACAAGGTCGACCGGATCGGTGCGGAGCTGCAGCTGCTGCTGGGCGGGAAAGGGCTGCCCGTGACGGTCTCGGGCCGCGAGAAGCACCCCTATTCCATCTGGAAGAAGATGCAGGAACGGCACATCAGCTTCGAACAGCTGACCGACGTCATGGCCTTCCGCGTCATCACCGAGACGGCCGAGGACTGCTATCGCGCGCTCGGCGTCATCCACCAGACCTACAAGATGGTCCCGGGCCGCTTCAAGGACTACATCTCCACGCCCAAGCGCAACGGCTACCGCTCGATCCACACCACCGTCATCCACCAGGACAATGCCCGTATCGAGGTGCAGATCCGCAGCCGGGACATGCACCACGATGCCGAACTCGGCCTCGCCGCACACTGGGCGTACAAGCAGCAGGGCGACGCCACCGACCAGCACGCCGCCTGGCTGCGCGACCTCGTCGAAATCCTGGAACAGAGCCAGGACGCGGACGAGCTGCTCGAACACACCCGCATGGCGATGTACCAGGACCGGATCTTCGCTTTCTCGCCCAAGGGCGAGCTGCACCAGCTGCCCAAGGGGTCGACTCCGGTCGATTTCGCCTATGCCGTCCACACCAGCCTCGGCAACCAGACCGTCGGCGCCAAGGTCAATGGCCGCGTCGTGCCGCTGCGCACCGAACTCGAAAATGGCGACCAGGTCGAAATCCTGAAGTCGGAGGGGCAGGAGCCGCAGCCGGGCTGGCTGACCTTCGCCATCACCGGCAAGGCGCGCGCCGCGATCCGCCGCTATATCCGGCAGAAGCAGCGCGGCGAAGAGATCGCGCTGGGCGAGAAGCTCTATGAGGAGATCGTCGGCCGCTTCCCCCCCGACCTTGCCAGCGAATTGGGCGACAAGGCGCTGACGGCGGCGATCAAGCGGCTGAAGCTGGAGGACCGCGCCGCGCTGATGATCGCGATCGCGACCCACCGCCTGCTTGATTCCGAAGTGATGGAGGCGCTCGTCCCCGGCTCCACCAGTGCGGCTGGGATGGAGGAAGCGCATCCGCGCCAGCACGCGCCGGTGTCGATCCGCGGCCTGACGCCGGGCATCGCCTTTCAGCTCGGCGAATGCTGCCACCCGGTGCCGGGCGACCGCATCGTCGGCATCCGCCGCACCGGCGAGCCGATCGAGGTGCACACGATCGACTGCAAGACGCTGGAGGCCGGGCAGGACGCCGACTGGGTGGACCTCAGCTGGGACAGCAAGTCCAAGGGCGGCACCGCGCGCCTCTCCGTCATCGTCAAGAACCAGCCCGGCGCGCTCGCGGCGGTCGCCAATGTGTTCGGCGCGACCAAGGCCAACATCCTCAACCTCCAGCTCGCCAACCGCGAGGGGCCGTTCCACACCGACGTCATCGACCTGGAAGTGGCGGATGCGCAGCATTTGAACCGGATATTGTCGGCGCTGCGCGCGCTGGACACGGTGGTGCAGGCGGACCGGGTTTAGGGGGACGGCATCGACATCGGTCCGATAATGCACTAGGTAGTGATAGGTAATACCTCTACTATTTACTGTAGAGTGTGAAATGGCGGTTGCCACGTCCATCTAGCTCGATGAGCAAATGAAGGCGCGCGTCCAGCGGCTTGCCGAGGCGCGCCGCCGCTCGGCCCACTGGATCATGCGCGAAGCGATCACCCAATATGTCGATCGCGAAGAAGCGCGCGAAGCCTTGCGGCAGGATACGCTGAAAGCCTGGGACGAATTTCAGGCGACTGGCCGCCACGTGACCGCGCAAGAGGTCGACGCCTGGCTGGCAAGTTGGGGATCGGACGACGAACTGCCCCCGCCTGAATGCCGGGAATAATCTTCGCCCCCGACGCGGCGCGCCGCGCCGGCGAAGCGATCCGGCTGGGCGTCAAGATGCCGGGCACCTATCCACGCATGGGGCGGCTGGTGGACGACCTGCCGGACGAGTTCCGCGAATGGCTGATAGACTTCGGCGACAGCGGCTGTGTCGCGCGCTATCGGGTCGAGGACGACAGGGTGACGATATTGGCGATCCGGCATCAGCGTGAGGGGGGTTAAGCAGGAAAGGTGGTGCGCGCGCCGGCCCATTTTCCGCGTGACATCATCGGCCTTTTCCCCTAAGGGCGCGCCAGCAGACCGGCGGGTCAACCCCGCCTGTCTTCCGTCCGAGACAGTTGGCGAAGGGAATATGCCCTTCTTAATTTCCAACCTAGACGGGGAAAAGTTCTTGCCGGACGGGCCTTTGGCATGTCCGGGTCTGCCCTGTTCGTTGAAACGGCCGGGCCGGTAACCTCTCCCCTTCGGACTACATGCCCCGTGCCTCGGCGCGGGTTTTAGCCGTTCGCCGGTTTGCCGGCGGACATGAAGTGGAGAATGGCATGGATCGTAATCAGAAGTCTGAGGTCGTTTCCGCGCTGAACGCTCATCTGGGTGAGGTCGCTGTCGTCGTCGTGACGCGCAACCTCGGCATGACGGTCGCCCAGTCGACCGTCCTGCGCCAGAAGATGCGCGAAGCGGGCGCGACCTACAAGGTTACGAAGAACCGCCTCGCCAGGATCGCCCTGGATGGCACGCCCTATGCCGGCATCAGCGACCTGCTGACCGGCCCGACGGCGCTGTCCTCTTCGGCCGATCCGGTCGCAGCCGCCAAGGTTGTGGTCGAATTCGCGAAGACCAACGACAAGCTTGAGATCGTTGGTGGCGCGATGGGCGAGACGCTGCTGAACGCGGAGGGCGTCAAGGCGCTCGCCTCGATGCCGTCGCTGGATGAACTGCGTGCGAAGCTCGTCGGCCTTATTCAGGCCCCGGCGACCAAGCTCGCGACCGTCACCCAGGCGCCGGCTGCGCAGCTCGCGCGGGTCTTCAACGCCTATGCGGAAAAGGACGCGGCCTGATCTTCAGGCCCGGCCGATACCGGAACATCGTTTCAACTCTAGTTTAAGGGGCCTTTCAACGCCCCGCCCAGAAGGGAACAGGTAAAGTAATATGGCAGACATCAACGCACTGGTCGAACAGCTTTCGGCCCTGACCGTCCTCGAAGCCGCCGAGCTGTCGAAGGCCCTGGAAGAGAAGTGGGGCGTTTCGGCCGCCGCTGCCGTCGCCGTTGCCGGCCCGGCCGCCGGTGGCGCCGCCGCTGCTCCGGCTGCCGAGGAGCAGACCGAGTTCGACGTCGTCCTGACCGGCGACGGCGGCAAGAAGATCAACGTCATCAAGGAAGTCCGCGCCATCACCGGCCTGGGCCTGACCGAAGCCAAGGCGCTGGTCGAGAGCGCGCCGAAGGCCGTCAAGGAAGGCGTCAGCAAGGACGAGGCCGAGAAGGTCAAGAAGCAGCTGGAAGAAGCCGGCGCGACCGTCGAGCTCAAGTAAGCCGCTTTCCCCCGCGCGATGCGGGGGCATCGGTCCGGCTCCGGCCGGAGGAAACAGGGGCGACGTCCTGCGGGACGCCGCCCTTTTTCTGTGCGCGGCCGAGAGTGGTTCGCGGGGATGACCGCTAACGGCCAGAGCGAAAACTTCTCTGCATCCGTTCGCCCTGAGTAGGGACTGAGCTTGTCGAAGGCCCGTATCGAAGGGTCATCGCACGACATCAGTCCTTCGATACGCCATTTCGACAAGCTCAATGGCTACTCAGGACGAACGGAATCATGGTGGCTTCCCACCCATAATCGCCATCCGGCAGGGGGCGGGCCAGGCCCGCCCTCATCCATCTTACAATCCGTCGAGCCCCTTGCTCACCAGCACGTTCACCGCGACGCGGCGGTTCTGCGCCTTGCCCTCCGGGGTGGAATTGTCCGCCAGCGGGTCCGCCTCGGCCATGCCCGTGGGGGTCAGCATGCGATAGGGCTTCCAGCCGCAGGCCTGCTGCAGATAGTTGACCACGCGGCCCGCGCGCTTCTCGCTCAGTTCCTGGTTCAGTTCCTCGCCGCCGGTGGAATCGGTGTAGCCCACGACCAGCAGCAGCGCGTTGTTCATCCCCTCGGCCGTGGCGGCGGTGGCGCACAGATCCTGCTTCGCCTGGGCGGACAGCACCGCCTTGCCGGTGTCGAAGTTCACATTGGTCGTGCTCTTCACATTATACTGGTCGATCTCGCCCATGCGGCCGCGCAGCGCCTCGGTCGCCGCCGTCTGCTCCTCGAAGCGCTGGGCGGTGCCGTTGTGGATCATGGACGCGGTCTTGAGGTCCTTGTTCTGCAGCGTGATCTTGCTCGCCAGCAGGTCGCCGCCCGATTGCAGCGTCTTGACCGTGACCGGCAGGCCGTTGACCAGCGACGCGGAAGCCAGCTTGTTGCGGCCCAGGCCGAACAGGCCCTTGCTCGCGCTGATCTTGGTGTCGTCGTTGACCGCGACGATCGTGCTGGTGCCGTCGGCGGCGGTGACCTTCATCCGGTCGCCGCTGCGCGCCGAGATGATGCCCTTGACCTCCGGTCCCTCCGCCGGCGCCGCGGCAGGTTCAGCCGGCGCGGAGAAGGTCGCCGACACGTCGGCCTGGGGCGGCTCCTGCGTCTGCGCCACCGCGACACCGGTGGATGCGGTGCCGGCCAGCAAGGCAAGCGAAAGCAGAAGTTTCGGGCTCTTGGAATTGGCGTTCATTGCGATGCTCCCTCACATTCGATCTGTCGGGCCTGCGCGATCGCAGCTTGTCGTCCCGCCGCGCCCGTCCCATGGACCGGGGCGGCCGGAACCCTCTCCATATCTGGCTTCATGCCATGCGACTGGAAGTCGCCGCTGAACGCCATGGATGCTGGGTGTTCGGGTCAACATTGCGGCTGGATGAACAGCCCATGTTGTCACCGTTTCCGTGTCGTTCATTTGAACGCATCTTGCGACGAGCCGAGGCAAGGTGCCTCCTGCCCTCCTCCCTGCATTGACGGAATCGCCACCCTCATCTTCCCGCTATTGCGCGATCTGGCGGCCAGACCTTCCCTCCGAACGCACAGTCATGACCCTGCTTAGGATTTTAAGCCCGCTTCTTGCGCCTTATGCATGGGCCTGCGGGTGCCGGCTTGCCGTTCACCCTGGCGCAACCCGGCTCGCCGCCTCCCTCTAATCCCGGTTGGCGCGCCGCGCTTCCCGGGCTACCTCTGCGGTATGCGCCAGCATCTTGCCCGCCCCCGCCCCGCCGCCCTTGCGTGCGCGCTGCTGCTCGGGCTGCTGCCGGGCTGCTCCAGGGAAGGCAGCGGACCGGTGGCGGTCAGCGTGGCGGGAGACCGCGACGACCTCGCCAGGCCCCTGCAGAACCTGCCCGATCCCGCCGCCAAGCTGATCCTGGAGGCGACGGCGCAGGGGCTGGTCGCCTTCGACGCGGGCGGCGACATCCTGCCCGCGCTCGCCCAGCGCTGGATCGTGGAAGAGGACGGGCGAAGCTATATCTTCCGCCTGCGCCGCGCCTTCTGGCCCGACGGCGCGCGCGTCACCGCGCCCGACATCGCCCGCCTGCTGACCGCCCGGATCGAATCGCTGCGCCGACTGGACCCCGACGGGCCGCTCGACGCGGTGATGGAGGTCGTGCCGATGACTGGTGAGGTCATCGAAATCCGCCTCGCCGCCCCCCGCCCTGTCCTGTTGCAGATGCTCGCCCAGCCGCAGATGGCGTTGCTTTCCAGCACCGGCGGCACGGGCCCCTATCGCGCGGCGCGGCAGGGCCAGGCCCTGTTCCTGACCCCGATCGACGATCCGGCGGCCAGCCTGGACGGCGAGGACCTGCCCACCCCGGCCTGGGCGATGCGGGTCTTGCGGGCGGAGCGGCCCGCGCTCGCCGTCATCCGCTTCCGCGAAGGCAAGGCGGACCTGATGCTGGGCGGCCGCTATTCGGACCTGCCGCTGCTGGTTCCCGCCGGAATCGACCGAGGCGATGTGCGGGTGGACCCCGTGGAAGGGCTGCTTGGTTTCGCCGTCACGGGCCAGGGCCCTTTGCTCGACGACGGCGGCATTCGCGCCGCGATCAACATGGCGGTGGACCGCAGCCGGCTTCCCGCCTTCTTCCCGCTCGGCGGATGGGCAACCACCGAGCAGCTCATGCCGGACCAGCTGGACCTTCCCGCACCACCGCCGCCGACGGAATGGGCGATCCTGTCCATGGACGAGCGCCGGGCACGGGCCCGGGCGGTCGTGGACCGCTGGCGCGCCGCGCATGGCGACCCGCCGGTGCTGCGCGTCGCCCTGCCCGCCGGCCCCGGTTCCACCCTGCTCTTCGGCCTGCTCGCACGCGATCTCGGCGCCATCGGCCTTTTTGTGCGGCGCGTATCGGTAAAGGAAGATGCCGACCTGCGCCTGATCGACGAGGTCGCGGCCTATGACAGCGCACTCTGGTATCTGGGCCGGGTCGGCTGCGCCCGGAAAATCCATTGCAGCGCGGATGCGGAGGCGCAGCTTCAGGCGGCTGGCCTCGCCAGCGACCTGGGCGAGCGCATGGCGCGAATCTACGACGCGCTCCGGCTGGTGCAGGGGCATAATGGCTATATCCCGCTCGGGAATCCGATCCGCTGGTCGCTGGTGTCGCGTCGGCTCAACGGCTTCACCCCCTCGCCCCGCGCGCGCCACCCATTGAACCATCTCTTCCGCAGCACCAATTAGGGGGCTGGAGGATGACGATGGCGATATCCCAGGACCAGTTCGACCGCATCGTGCGCGACATGCCCGGCTTCGGCCGCGATCCCGCTTCGGTCCGTCGCCGGATCGAGGCGATGGAAGCGATGCTGGAGGGGCTGTTCGTCATCCCCGGCACCAGCCGCCGGGTCGGGCTCGACAGCCTCGTCGGCCTCATCCCGGTGGTCGGCGATCTCGCCACGGCGGCGATGGGCGCCTGGATCGTGTGGGAAGCCCGGAACCTCGGCATGTCGAAATGGCAGATCACCCGCATGGCCGCCAATGTCGGCGTCGACACGCTGCTGGGCGCCATCCCCTTCGCGGGGGACGTGTTCGACTTCCTCTACAAGTCCAACACGAAGAACCTGCGCATCATCCGCCGCCATCTCGACCGGCACCACCCGGCGACGGCGACGATCGACGGGTAGCAATCCCGGCGTGCTCCTGCGAAGGCAGGAGCCCAGTTCAGACGGCGGTACCGGACGCACCCGAGCCGTAGATCGAGTGCGTTCGCAGAAGCACGGGATTCCTTTGAACGGCCGTTCTGTCTTTGCCAGCCCATGAAAAGTCGTGATGGGGTGGGAAGCGGACCTTAGGGACAGGCAGGCAGCGGCGCACCTGCGGTGAAGCTAGCATCACCACTGCGGCCGCTGTCGCGGATAGTTATCTGATAATTTTTTCCGTCGATTAGGCGCCTAGCTGACTGTTCCACGTCCCACTGTGAGAGGCGTTGGCCGTAAAGAAGTCGCTGTCGAGACGGGCGTTTCGTGTAAGCGCCCTCATCTCCGTAATACCTTAGCTCGGCGCTCCACAGTCCAGGCCAACGATAGGGCGCTTCAGAATTCATGAGCTCTTCGTAGTTGCCAGGAAACTTTTCAACGACAAGCACACTCATCGGGCGGGGCTGATAGTCGGTAAACCAGCCATCGATCGGGTGAATGCGGAAGGCAAGGTGACTATTCAGCAAGCAGGGCGTCACCTCAAATCCTTCGGGAGTGCACCCGCTCAACAGAGCGAGTGCGGCACAAGCTAAGAAAGTTCGGTTGGATATGTAGTTCATCGCGGGCGAGTATGCTCGATCTGCCGAATGTCCGCAAAGGTCGAAAGCCGACATCACGCCTTCGAATTTGCCAAAGGCATCGTCGTCCTTTCAACGGACGAAGGACATCCATCCCCCGATCGTGAACCGTTCGCGTGCCTTTCAGCGAGCGCGGGTCATTCCGTCCCGGCCGCATTGCCCAGCGGCTGGACATTGGGGTCCAGGTCGAGCCGCAGACCCGGCCTGCGCGCCGGCGTGTTGCCCGGCCTGGGCGCCGGTCTGTCCGCCGCACCGGCGGGCGGACGCGGGTTGGCGATGCTCGGCCCGGGCGCAATCCGCAGATAGCTGATCGTCGAGGCCCCGCCCTGGTGCGGCGGACAGCGGGTGAACTCCATCGCCCGGTCCATGCACAGCCACACCTCGCTCAGCCAGTTGCCGCGCGTGGTCGTGACCCGCACCATGTCGGCCTTCAGCCCCTTGTTGGCGCGGGCGAAGGCGTCGGCGAACTGGCCGACGGTCAGCGTCTTGCGCCGGGCCAGCGCCTTCATGTCGGGAAAGCGCAGCGACTGGTAGAAGGCGCGCGACAGGTTGAAATACAGCTCCGGCCGGGTTGTCATGCAGGTGCCGTGCTTGGCCCATTCATGCTGGATCAGCTGGGCCGAGGGCGTGGTGCACAGATTGTCGCGGATGACGGTGCGCGGCACCAGATCGGCCGGCCTGCAATATTGCGGCCACTCCTTGCCGAAGCCGTCGGGCCACAGGCCGTGCAGCGTGAAGCCGAAGCGGCCGTTGCGCCCGCCGCACTGGAAGCGGTCGTCGTTCCCGCGCGCGCCGGAGCAATATTGCGGCGACCAGCTGATCGCCAGCGTATAGCTGCCGATCGGCAGGATGCGGCGCGGCTCCTTGGCGGTGGGGCCCTCCTTTTCCGGGCGGGGAAGCTGGGCCGGCAGGCTGCACTGCGCCGCCTGCGCCAGCGCCGTGCCGGGAGCGAGCAGCAGGATGAGGGGCAGGATCAGTCTAAGCATAGGCGAAGTCCAGTCCGATGTCGGCGGCCGGGGCCGACTGGGTCAGGCGGCCGACGCTGATATAGGTGACGCCGGTTTCGGCCTTGGCGCGGATCGTGTCCAGCGTGACGCCGCCCGACGCCTCGGTCGGCACCCGGCCGCCGACCAGCGTGACGGCGCCGCGCAGGGTCGGCGCGTCCATATTGTCCAGCAGCAGGTGGGTGGCGCCCGCCGCTAGCGCCGGCTCGATCTGGTCGACCCGGTCGACCTCGACGATGACGCGCTCGATGCCCGCCGCGGCGGCCCGGCGCACCGCTTCCTCCACCGATCCGGCGACGGCGACGTGATTGTCCTTGATCATCGCCGCGTCCCACAGGCCCATGCGATGGTTGGTCGCGCCGCCCTGCCGCGTCGCATATTTCTCCAGCACGCGCAGCCCCGGAATGGTCTTGCGGGTGTCGAGCAGGGTCGCGCCCGTACCCAGGATCGCGTCCACATAGGCGCGGGTCAGCGTCGCGATGCCGCTCAGGTGCTGCACGGTATTAAGCGCGGATCGCTCCGCCGTCAGCATCGCGCGCGCCCTGCCCTTCATGCGCAATATGTCGGTGCCCGCGGGCACCCTGTCGCCGTCCCGCGCCAGCAGCTCGATCTCCACATCGGGGTCGAGCGCGCGGAAGAAGGCGGCGGCGACCGGAAGCCCGGCGAGCGTCACCGCGTCGCGGCTGTCCATCACCCCTTCGAACAGGGCATCGGCGGGGATCACCGCTTCGCTGGTGACGTCGCGGCCATCGGGGCCGAGGTCCTCCGCCAGGGTCGCGCGGACGAAGGCGTCGAGGTCGAAGCCGTCCAGGGTAAAGTCGCTCATGCGCCCAGCCGATAAGCGATCCGGCGGCGCGATGCCACCGTCTTCATCTCGCGCTCCAACCTCTCCCCGGTACCTGGGCTTACAGCAGCGACCCCACCATGCGCGCGATATTCTCCAGCACCTTGCGCCAGAAGGGGCGCGCCCGCCACGCAGCCCGGTCGATCGCGTCGCTCTCCGCCAGGAAGCCGCGCTGCGCCGCGTCCACCGCCGCGACCGACGCGGCGTCGTAGAACAGCAGGCTCGCCTCCTCGTTCAGCTGGAAGGACCGCATGTCGACATTGCTCGACCCCAGCAGCGCGACCCGCCCGTCGATCCCGACCGTCTTGGCGTGGAGCAGCCGTCCGCGATAGGCGTGGATATGGACGCCCGCCGCCAGCAGCTCGGCATAATAGGACGCCTGAGCGAAGTGGACGAGCCACTGGTCGACCGCGGCCGATACGATCACCTCCACCCGCACCCCGCGCAGCGCCGCTGTGCGCATCGCGTCCACCAGGTCGTCGTCGGGCACGAAATAGGGCGTCACCAGCACGGCATGGCTTCGCGCCTGGTGCAGCTGCCACACCAGCAGCGTCTTGAACCCCTCCAGCGGATAGTTGGACCCGCTGGGCAGCAGCTGCGCCACCGCCTCTCCCGCCGGCGGGGGAATCGCGACCGGCGTGTCGGCCAGCCTGTGCGTCTCCATATACCAGTCGGCGCGGATCACGCCTTCGATCTGCGCGACGACCGGGCCGGCAACCCGGGCGACCAGTTCCTGGTTGACGATGCCGGGCCGGAAGTCGCGCGCGACGATGTTCTGCGACCCGACATGGCCGATCGCGCCGTCGATGGCGAACAGCTTGCGGTGGTTGCGCATGTCGCGCCGGGTGTAGCGGCCGATCCAGCGCAGCGGCAGCGCCTCGGCCAGCTCGACCCCCGCCTCCGCCAGCATCGCCCGCGTGCCGCGCAGCCAGGGGCGGGAGCCGACCGGGTCGATCATCACCTGCACCGAAACGCCGCGCGCCTTCGCCCGGCCCAGCGCCGCCGCGACCCGCTGCCCGACCGCGTCGTCGGCGAAGATATAGGCGAGGATGCGGACATGGTCGCACGCCGCGTCGATGTCGTCGATCAGCCGCGCGATCGCGCCGTCATAGTCGGTGATGATCTCGACCTGGTTGCCTCCCGTCGCCGGCATCTTGCCCAGCGATGCGGCGAGCGCCACGACCGGCGCCTGCTCCTCCGGCAAGGCGACCGGCGCATGGGCGCGCAGCCGCTCGGCGAGCACGGAAAACCAGCCGTCCAGCTCCCGGAAGCGCTCGCGCCGCCATTCGGGGAAGCGTGGGCTGCCGATCGCCCAGAACAGCAGCAGCCCCGGCACCGGCAGGAAGAAGATCAGCAGCAGCCAGGCCCGCGCCGCCGCCGGGCTGCGGCGAAAGGGGATGGTCGCCAGCGCGCCGATCCGGACCGCCCACTCCAGCGCGTAGAAGGCGATGCCCAGGTCGGTTTCGGGAAGGCCCAACATGGCCCTTTACTGGACCATGTGCGGGACAGCGGACAAGGCGATAATGGGCGGCCCGCCTCTTCCCCGGTCGGGGCCTCAGCGGTTGCCCAGGTCCCCCTGCCCGATCGTGCCCGAAGCCATCTCCAGCATCCGGTCCAGGCTCTTCTTCGCGGCGAGGCGCAGCCCCTCGTCCATCTCGATCCGCGGCTGCAGGTCGCGCAGCGCGAGGTAGAGCTTCTCCATCGTGTTGAGCGCCATATAGGGGCAGATGTTGCAGTTGCAGTTGCCGTCCGCCCCCGGCGCGCCGATGAAGGTCTTTTCCGGCACCGCCTTCTCCATCTGGTGGATGATGTGCGGTTCGGTGGCGACGATCAGCGTGTCGCCCTCCATCGTCTTGGCATATTGCAGGATGCCGCTGGTCGACCCGACATAGTCGCTATGGTCGACGATATAGGGCGGGCATTCCGGGTGCGCGGCGACCGGGGCGCCGGGATATTGCGCCTTCAGCTTCAGCAGCTCGGTCTCGCTGAACGCCTCGTGCACGATGCACACGCCCGGCCACAGCAGCATGTCGCGGTCGAACTTGCGCTTCAGGTACCCGCCCAGATGCTTGTCGGGGCCGAAGATGATCTTCTGCTCCCTGGGGATCTGCGACAGGATCGTCTCCGCCGAGGAGGAGGTGACGATGATGTCGGACAGCGCCTTCACCTCGGTCGAGCAGTTGATGTAGCTCAAGGCGATATGGTCGGGATGCGCCTCGCGGAACGCCTTGAACTGGGCGGGCGGGCAGCTGTCCTCAAGGCTGCAGCCCGCGTCCATGTCGGGCAGCACGACAATCTTCTGCGGGCTCAGGATCTTGGCGGTCTCCGCCATGAAGCGCACGCCGCAAAAGGCGATGACGTCCGCGTCCGTCTCCGCCGCCTTGCGCGACAGCTCCAGCGAATCGCCGACGAAATCGGACAGGTCCTGAATCTCGGGCGTCTGGTAATAATGGCCCAGGATCACCGCATTGCGCTCCTTGCGCAGCCGGTCGATCTCCGCGCGCAGGTCCAGCCCCGCCAGCGAACCGCCTATTCCTCCCCGTGCATCCACGCTGTACTGCCTCCGATCGGTGTCCCGACCGGGCAGATAGGCCGGAGCGGCGGGCGGTTCAAGGAAGGAAAGCGCGCATCGGCCGCGCCGCGCCCGGCGCGCCCGCCGTCACCCGCTCGGTCAGCGCATGGCCCATGGGGCTGTAGGCGATCGCGTCGGCGACCAGCTGCGATCCCGCCAGCACCGCCAGGCCCCACCACCAGGCGGGATGGACCCGGCCCGCGCGGCGCAGGTCGGCGACGATGCCCGCCAGCAGGAACAGGGCCGGGGCCAGCACGGCGGCGCTCCACCAGGACCAGGGGATCATCAGCGGCATGGGCAGCAGCCGGCCGAAGCCCGGCCCAGTCAGCGTCACCATCGCCCCGGACATCAGCCGCCGGTGCCAGTCCGTCCGCCGCCGCATCGCGATCGCCGCAACGGCCAGCCCGGCAAAGCTCGCTATGCCCAGGCTGTTGCCCAGCAGGAACTCGTTCTTGTCGAAGAAGAAGGGACCGCCGGTCTGCCGCACCGAGAAAATCGTCATGGCGCAGCCCAGCACGACCATCGCCGGGATCCAGCCGACCGCCAGCCAGCCCAGCCGCCGGTGCAGCCGCACCGATCCGGTCGCGACCAGCCCGGTCTGCATCAGGTACAGGACGACCCAGCCGAAGAAAACGAACGCATGGACATGGAAGATCAGCGGCGCCCCGAAGCTCGACCGCCCGAAGATGATGTTGGTGGAAAAGCCCGCGACCAGCACCAGCGCCATCAGGCAGGCCGTGATGAAGAAGAACCGGTGCTCCCGATCCACCGCCGATAAACCCGCCCCCGCCTGCGTCGCCATCATACCCCCCGGAATGTTGCCGGGGGTGAAATTACCATGGGGGGCGGGAGGGGGTCAATTGTGGGTATCCCTAACTTACCGGTCGCCACTCCGCGATGGCCCCGTAAAGAAGTCATTCCCAGCCATTGACGCGATAAGAGGCGGCTCGAGGTTATCCTTGCAGCAGATGAGGCCATGTGGTGTGATAACGCGGCCCTTCTTCCGAGGATAGAGTCTGTGAACATCGATGCGCAAGAATACATCCGGGATGACGACGTTCGAAAGGATGAATATGAACTAGCGCTAGAAGAAGGCGTCGATGACGAAACGCTGCGCGAAGATCCCGGCGCGACTAAATTTAGCATTTCGAGCTACGGTGCGGATTACACGGTTGACAGCCTCGTTAAGCGGATGCGCGGAGGAGCATTTCGTATTCCGGAGTTTCAACGCCAGTTTGTCTGGACCGCAAAGCATGCTTCGAAATTCATCGAGTCCCTCCTTATGGGTCTACCGGTTCCTGGCATATTCCTTTATAAAGAAGCGGATACAAACGAGCATCTGGTCATCGACGGACAGCAACGCCTTCGCACACTGGAGGCGTTCTATGACGGCTTGCTCCGTGGCAAGGAATTTAAGCTCCAAGGTGTTCGCGAGCCTTGGCTTAATCGTACATATAAGACGCTTGACCCCGCCGACGTCCTGAAACTTGACGATTCGATCGTTCACGCCACGGTCTTCAAGCAGGATAAGCCGGAAGACGTACTCGACAGTATTTACTTCGTATTTGAGCGCATCAATACGGGCGGCATTCGCCTGTCGCCACAGGAAATCCGTAACTGCGTGAGCCTAGGTCCATTTATTGAACGCGTGCGCGAACTGAATAAGTTTCTGCCGTGGCGACAGGTATTCGCCGGTCAAAACAACCGCGCAAAGGATGAAGAGTTAATTGTGAGATTCTTTGCGATGTACCGTGACGGCGACAAATACTCTCGCCCCATGAACGGCTTTCTAAATAAATTTTCCGCTGCAATGAATAAGGTAAGTAAGGATGAGTTAGACCAGCTGTCAAATGTTTTCCGAACTACGATCGAGAAGGTCAATACCGCGATAGGCGTGCGTGCTTTCCGCATTATCCGTGCGTTGAATGCCGCCGCTTTTGATGCGGTGATGGTAGGGCTAGCGAAACGTCTCGATACCGGTCCCGCACCTGCGGATCATGCCGTGAGCGGAGCTTACGATGTACTTGTCGCAAACGATGAGTTCAGACAGGCTTGCGAGCGAGCAACTGCCGACGAGGAGAATGTGCGTAAACGCCTGGCCCTCGCCACCGCCGCTTTCGCTGGTATCTAGTGCAGCACTCCATCAATAGCCGCCAACGAAAACTCGATACCTTTTTCGCGCGCGCTAGGACGGTGAAGGACGATGAACTCAAGTCGGATATGGCCCGCTTCGGCGTCGTGCTTGTGTGCGGATATGTGGAGCGATGCGTCGAGGTCATCATTCTCAATAGACTGACCGCTCGAGCACAACCGCGTGTGTTGCAATTCATCAAAACTTATTTCAAAAAAGGAACGAACTACGACTGCGAGGCCATTTGCCAACTCCTCATTCGCTTCGACCAAGGTTGGTCTAACGCTTTTCGCAAAACTATCGAAGCGAACGACGGGTGGGAGGCCTCTCTCGCTTCGGCCTACGCTCTTCGTAACTCGATCGCTCATGGAGGCGACGGCAATAAGGGATTACCTAGCGTGGAAGCATTTTACTCCGATTGCAAAAGTATCGTAACAGCCCTGATCGAGGCCACTAAGAACTAAGACGAAACACGAGCGGCACGCCGAGCGCGAATTAGCAATCGATCGACTACCGTAGCAAACATTCGGGCTGGCCAATTCCGCTACTGTCAAAAATAGCGCAAAGCTGAAGTATTCACTGCCCCACAATCCGCTTCCAAAATAGGATTTCGCCTGATCTACCCTCTACGATGATCCGGCACGCCATCCGCTCCCACTCGCCCCTCCGCCACCCCGCCCCAACAGGCGCGTACCTGTCGCGTCAGTGTGACCTGACTGTAGCGTCAGTGTCGCGTCGCTGTGACCCGGTTGTGACCCAAATGGCGCGTGGCTGTAGCGTCGGCGGCGCGTCGCTGTCGCCTTACCGTGACTTTCGGGCAAAAAAACCCGACAACGGTGTGAACTTCGGCGGTGGCGCGTCGCGGCCGCCTGCGCGCCCCGCCGGGGCCTCAGGCCTCGCCGAACACCCGGCGGAAGATCGTGTCGACCTGCCGGAAATGATAGCCGAGGTCGAACTTCTCCTCGATCTGCTCGGCGGTCAGCGCGGCGGACACGTCGGGGTCGGCCTTCAGCAGCTCCATCAGCGACAGCTGGCCGTCCGATTCCCACACCTTCATCGCGTTGCGCTGGACGTAGCGATAGGAATCCTCGCGGCTCACCCCCGCCTGCGTCAGCGCCAGCAGCACCCGCTGCGAGTGGACGAGGCCGCCCATCTTGTCGAGATTCTTCTGCATCCGCTCGGGATAGACCAGCAGCTTGTCGATCACCCCGGTCAGGCGGCCCAGCGCGAAGTCCAGCGTGATGGTGGCGTCGGGGCCGATATAGCGCTCGACCGACGAATGGCTGATGTCGCGCTCGTGCCACAGCGCGACATTCTCCATCGCCGGCAGCGCATAGCTGCGCACCATGCGGGCAAGGCCGGTCAGGTTCTCGGTCAGCACCGGGTTGCGCTTGTGCGGCATGGCGCTGCTGCCCTTCTGGCCGGGGGAGAAATATTCCTCCGCCTCCAGCACCTCGGTCCGCTGCAGGTGGCGGACCTCGACGGCCAGCCGCTCGATGGAGGACGCGATGACGCCCAAGGTGGCGAAGAACATCGCATGGCGGTCCCGCGGAATGACCTGGGTGGACACGGGCTCGACGGCGAGGCCCAGCTTTTCCGCGACATGCTCCTCGACCCGCGGGTCGATATTGGCGAAGGTGCCGACCGCGCCGGAAATGGCGCAGGTCGCGATTTCCGTCCGGGCGGCGACCAGCCGCGCGCGGCAGCGGCTGAACTCGGCATAGGCCTCCGCCATCTTGAGGCCGAAGGTGACCGGCTCGGCATGGATGCCATGGCTGCGGCCGATGGTCGGGGTCAGCTTGTGCTCGAAGGCGCGGCGCTTGATGACCTCCAGCAGCTTGTCCAGGTCGTCGATCAGGATGTCGGCCGCGCGGGCCAGCTGCACGGCCAGGCAGGTGTCGAGCACGTCGCTCGACGTCATGCCCTGGTGCATGAAGCGCGCCTCGTCGCCCACCTGCTCCGCGACCCAGGTGAGGAAGGCGATGACGTCATGCTTGGTGACCGCCTCGATCGCGTCGATCGCCGCGACGTCGATGGCGGGGTTCGTCGCCCACCAGTCCCACAGCGCCTTCGCCGCCGACTTCGGCACCACGCCCAGCTCGCCCAGCGCCTCGGTCGCATGCGCCTCGATCTCGAACCAGATGCGGAAGCGCGCCTCCGGCTCCCAGAGGGCGGTCATGTGCGGGCGGGCGTAGCGTGGGACCATGGGCTTATCCTGCGGATGAAGGAACGGGATCGCCGCGCGCCTAGCAGCGTCGGCCCGCTGCGGCAAATTCCGCCGAAAAAGGAGCGAAAAGCGGCTCGGTTCGCCGCAAAAAACGCAGCCGGCCAAGTCGAATCGAAGATGAGCGAAGATGAGCGGCGCCACATGAACCGATGTTCATGCAACGAATCGCGGGGCGTGGCATTGTATCATCATGTTCCGGCGGTGCCCGATTGCCGTCCGGTGATGCGATGCGGGAGATTATGATGTTTCGGACTTTCTTGTTCTCTGCGGCGCTGGCGGTCGGCGCACCGGCCGTCGCGCAGGACAGCATGCCGGCGCAGGGCGCGACGCCCGCGTCGCCGGTTCCGGCCGCTCCGCAGCCGCCGCAGTCCGCCATGCCCGCCACCCCGGCGGAGCCCGCCGCGCCGCAGGCCGCGACGCCCTCCAACCCCGCCAACGCGGTGGCCTCGATCGTCGACAGCGAGTTCCCGGCCTATGACGCCAATGGCGACGGCCAGCTCGACCAGGCGGAATTTGCCCGCTGGATGGTGGCGCTCAAGGATCAGGAGATGAAGGCGACCGGCAAGACGCTGCCGCCCGATCAGGTTTCGACCTGGGCGCAGGGCGCTTTCACCACCGCCGACGCGGACAAGAGCACCTCCGTCAGCAAGCCGGAACTGATCCGCTATCTGAGCGGCGGCGCCGGCTGACGCGCTTATCGAATTCCCTCGTCACGAAGGGCGGGGAATAATGGAGCCCGAAACGGGTCGCACCGGGGCGGCATGACCAACAAGGCCATGTCGCCTCAATCCTTTGCCGGGGTCAGCCGCGCTTGCGGTTGGCGTAGAGCAGCGCCGCCACGATGGCCGCCGATCCGATGCCGACGGCGGTGCCCATCCACACGGTCTTTCCAGCCGACTTCTTCGCCGCGCTGGCGAGATCGTCCTTCGCCGCATCCTTGTCCGGCTGTGCGGGGGCGGCGGGTTCCTTGGTCTTGCTCATGATGGTCCCTGCTATGCAACAAAGCGAAGCCCCGGAAAAGACCCGACTTCGCTTTCAATAGTCCGGCAGCGTCTGCCGCGCCTCCCCCCACCCGCGCAGCGCGCGGGATGCGGCCCGCTCCACCAGCCGGTCGACATCGGCGATGGTGAAGGCGCCGGCCTTCTCGATGCCGTCCAGTTCGGCCCAGGTGACGGGCGTCGCGACCGGCGCGTTCTCCCGGGCGCGCACCACATAGGGCAGGACCGCGGTGGCCCCGCGCTGGTTGCGCAACCAGTCGATGAAGATGCGGCCTTTTCTCTTGGCCTTGCTCATCGTCGCCGTGAAGCGATCGGGCTCCTGCGCCGCGAGCGCGCGGGCGAAGCGGTCGGCGAAATCCTTGACCCGCGGCCATTCCGCCTCGGGGGTCAGCGGGACGACGACATGCACCCCCTTCCCGCCCGACAGCATCGGGAAGCTGGCGAGGCCCATATCCTCCAGCGTCCGGTGGATGTCGCGCGCGGCCTTCTTCACATCGGCGAAGTCCAGCCCCTCGTCGGGATCGAGGTCGAAGATCAGCCGGTCGGGTTTCTCGATGTCGTCGACCAGAGATCCCCAGCCGTGAAACTCGATCGTCCCCATCTGCACACAGGCGACAAGGCCGTCGACATCCTCGACATAGAGATAGTCCTCGGTCGCCCCGTCCTTCTCCCGCACCGGAACATGCTTCACATGGTCGCCGAAGCTGCCGCTGTCATGTTTCTGGAAAAAGCATTTCTTCGCCCGCCCCTGCGGGCAACGCACCAGGCTGATCGGGCGGCGGGCGATCCACGGGAGCATGACCGGGCCAACCGCGTCATAATAGTCCGCCAGCTGCCCCTTGGTGACCTTCGCCTCCGGGAAGATCAGGCGGTCGCGGTTGCTGACTTGAACATCGCTATGGGCGTCGGGCACGGGCATCGGCTCCTCCCTTCGAACATCCCTCGCCGCCTTGTCCTCGCGCAGGCCCAAGAAGCTGGCGTGGCGGACGACATTCTCCGCTGTGAACGCCGCAAAGGCAATCTCCGCCACCAAATCCGCCCGGACCCAGCGGGCGCCGCGCACCTCCGCCCTGGGCACTTCGACAGCGGCCGTCTTGCGCGCGCGTCGCTCCATGGCGTCGAGCAGGGAGTCGCTGTTCGCGGCGTTGAAGCCGGTGCCGACCTTGCCGGCATAGACGAGGCCGTCGGGGCCGTTCTGCGCCAGCAGCAGGTTCCGGATCGCCCGGCCGCTGGCACTGCTGGCGGTCCAGCCGACGATGACGAACTCCTGACGGCGGGTGCACTTGACCTTGACCCAGCTCTTTGTGCGCGCGCCGCGATAGGGCGCATCTGCGCGCTTGGAAATGATGCCTTCCTGTCCGGCATCGCACATCGCCTTGAAGAGCCGCTCGCCGGCGCCGACAACATGGTGAGCGACACGTACAGTTGAATTGCCTTCGCCGAGCAGCGCGAAAAGTCGCTCCTTTCGCGTAACGTTCGGCAGTTTTTCGAGACTTTCGCCGTCCAGCGACAGAAGGTCAAAGGCGAAGAGATGAAGCCGCGCCTTGCTCTCGCCCGCCAGTGCTTTTTGAAGGGTCGAGAAGTCCGGATTGCCGTCCGCGTCAAGCGCGACGATTTCTCCGTCGATCAGCGCCGCAGGCAGGCCGAGCGCGGCGACAGCCTGCGCGACGGATGCGAAACGGTCGGTCCAGTCGAGCCCCGACCGGGTGTAGATCTTCACCTTGTCGCCCGCGACGGCGACCTGGCAGCGATAGCCGTCGAACTTGATCTCGTGCAGCCAGGCGCTGCCGGTGGGAACGGCATCGACCAGGGTCGCCAGCTGGGGCGGACGGAAGGACGGAAGCCCGGACGAGCCTTTTCCCCCTTTTTTGGCGGGTGCATCGCGAACGGATGAGGCTGCGGCCTTCTCCGCCTTTGCCATGGCAGCGTCGAAGGCCTTGCCGCGTTTTCCCGCCAGCGAAATCGCCGGAGCGTCCGCCGCGATCTCGTTCATGGTTCGGCCGGTCTTCACGCTGGTGAGCGCATGCGCGACCAGTTCCTCCGAACCACCCGCATAGTCGTCGTCGATCTTGCGGAGCAGCCAGTTTTCGTGGCGCTCCTTGCCGCGCGGGCGCAAGCGTATGAGCAGCCATTCCCCCTTCATCCGCTGCCCGTGCAGGATGAAATGGAGATGGCCTTTCTCCAGATCCTTCGCGCTCTTCCCCGGCACAGGCTCCCATGTGCCTTCGTCCCAGAGCATCACGGTCCCGCCGCCATATTCCCCCTTGGGGATAGTGCCCTCGAACCCCGCATAGGACAGCGGATGGTCCTCCGTCCGCACAGCGAGGCGCTTGTCGGCCGGGTCGAGGCTGGGACCGCGGGTCACCGCCCAGCTTTTGAGCACGCCATCCATTTCCAGCCGGAAGTCGTAATGCAACCGGGTCGCGTCATGCTTCTGGACGATGAAGCCATCTCCGCTCGGCCGTCCGCGTTTGCCCGCCGGCTCCTTGGTGCGGGTGAAGTCACGCTTGCTGTTATAGTCGCGCAGGGGATCGGCGTCGGCCATGGATCAGGCCCGCTTGCGCGCAGGCGCCTTGGGCTTGGCGGAGGATTTGGAGGTGCCAGCCTTGGAAGCTCCGGCCTTTGAGGCGGGTGCCTTCGCAGTGGAAGTCTTGCGAGCGGTCCCCTTCCTCTTGGAAGACGAGGCGCCCGATCCACCGCTGTCCACCGATTTACGCAGCGCCGCCATCAGGTCGATGACGTTGCCGCCGCGCTGCGCCGGCACGTCTTCCTCGTCCTCCAAAATACGGCGGCCCTTGGCCTTCTTCTTCTTTTCGATCAGCCGCTCGAGCGCGTCGACATAGCGGTCGTGGAAGCTGTCGGGCTCGAATGCCCCTGCCTTCTTCTCGATCAGCGTCTCGGCAAGATCGAGGAGGTCCGCGTCCGGCACCTTGTCCTCGATGTCGCGGAAATAGGTCTGCGCACGATTGACCTCGTCGGCATAGCGCAGCGTCTCGAGGATCATGCCGCGGCCGCAGGGCTTGAGCGACACGATATACTCGCGTCCGCGCATGGCGAGCTGGCCCAGGCCCACCTTCTTCGTGCGGCGCAGCGCTTCCCGCAGGACGATGAAGGCTTCCTCCGCCAGATCGTCGGCGGGCACGACATAATAGGGCCGCTCATAATACAGCACATCGATGTCGGCCGCATCGACGAAGCGGGTGAGCTCCAGCGTCTTCTTGCTCTCCAGCTTGACGGCGTCGATCTCCTCGGGCTCGAGCAAGACATAGTCGCCTTTCGACAGCTCATAGCCCTTGACGATGTCTTCGGGTTTCACCGGTCCCAAGCCGGGGACGATCTTCTCATAACGGACGCGCTTCCCACTGGGCTCATGGATCTGGTGAAAGGCGATCTGGGCGCCGGATTTTGTCGCAGCGTAGATTTCAACTGGAATCGACACCAGCGCCAACCTGATCTGCCCCTGCCAATATGCGCGCGCCGCCATGTCCGTTTCTCCTGCGTCCCGATGCGAGAAAATGCGCCGATGGGCCTTGCGTTCCGCCGCGCGAATGAACCAAAGAGGCATCCAGTCGCAATTATCCGCTTATCGCCTCTGTCCCCCCTTGACTTCGAGCAGGGACCGTGGTGGTAGCGCTATCAATCAGAAACGAACTTGTAGGAGTTGTCGATGTCTGGGCACTTTTCCGTGACTGATTACCTGCCTGCCGATTGGCGCGATGGCCTTTTTGCCGGCCGCATCCTGACGCGCGAAGGCCCCAGCCCCATTCTGGTTTCCGGCGGCATCGCCTATGACATGAGTCGCGTCGCCCCGACCGTCTCGCAACTGCTTGATCGTTCTTCCCTTTCAACCGATGGCGGGAAAGCGCTGGGCGCGCTGGACGAGATCGACGCCGATCTGCTGAGCCCCGTCGACCTGCAGTGCGTCAAGGCCTGCGGCGTGACCTTCGCGGTTTCGGCGCTGGAGCGCGTGATCGAGGAGCGCGCTCGAGGCGACGCCAATGCCGCGCAAGACATCCGGTCGCGCATCGAGGAGCGCGTAGGTTCGTCCATCCGTTCCGTGGTGCCGGGATCGCCAGAATCTGTTGCGCTGAAGGCGGCGCTGATCGAGGACGGCCTGTGGTCGCAATATCTGGAAGTCGCCATCGGCCCGGACGCCGAGGTGTTCACCAAGAGCCCGGTGCTTTCCACCGTCGGTGTTGGCGCGGACATCGGCATCCGTTCGGATTCCACCTGGAACAATCCCGAGCCGGAAATCGTGCTGGTCGTGAATTCGAAGGGCGAGGCCGTGGGCGCCACGCTGGGCAACGATGTCAACCTGCGCGACTTCGAGGGCCGGTCCGCCCTGCTGCTGGGCAAGGCCAAGGACAATAACGCGTCCTGCTCGCTCGGGCCGCTGATCCGCCTGTTCGACGACGGCTTCACCGTCGACGACGTGCGCAGCGCAGAGGTCGACTTGACCATCGACGGCCCCGAAGGCTATCGCCTGGAAGGCCGCAGCAGCATGAACCAGATCAGCCGCGATCCGCTGGACTTGGTTCGACAGACGCTGTCGGAGCACCAGTATCCCGATGGCTTCGCGCTGTTCCTGGGCACGCTTTTCGCCCCGGTGCAGGACCGCGACGAACCGGGGCGCGGCTTCACCCACAAGGTCGGCGACACGGTTGCCATCTCTACCCCGCGCCTTGGCCGGCTGGTCAATCGCGTCGTGACTTCGAAGGAAGCGACGCCCTGGACCTTCGGCGTCAGCGCCCTGATGACCAATCTTGCCGGACGCGGCCTGCTGTCCGCCAAACAGGAGGAAGTGACTGCATGAGCCGTGCCATCTACCCGAGCCTGAAGGGCAAGCGGGTCTTCATCAGTGGCGGCGGCAGCGGTATCGGCGAGGGTCTGGTCGAGGCGTTCGTGGCGCAGGGCGCGCGCGTCGCTTTCTGCGACATCGCGCAGGCGGAGAGCGATGCGCTGGTCGAACGCCTGGGCGATGCGGAATACGCCCCCGCCTTCTACCCGTGCGACCTGCGCGACATTGAAGCACTTCAGGCGATGATGGCAAAGGTTGACGCCGATCTGGGCGGGATCGACATTCTGATCAACAATGCCGCCAATGACGATCGACACAGCATCGACGATGTGACTCCCGCCTATTGGGACGACCGCATGGCGGTGAACCTGCGCCACCTGTTCTTCGC
Organism: Sphingobium ummariense RL-3; assembly: GCF_000447205.1. Classification (GTDB taxonomy): domain Bacteria; phylum Pseudomonadota; class Alphaproteobacteria; order Sphingomonadales; family Sphingomonadaceae; genus Sphingobium; species Sphingobium ummariense. Next base: position 33,438 of record NZ_AUWY01000088.1, read on the forward strand.
CGCGCAGGCGGCGATCCCGGCGATGAAGCGGGCCGGCGGAGGTGTCATCGTCAACTTCGGGTCGATCAGCTGGCATCTGGCATTGCCCGAGCTGGTGCTTTATCAAACCGCCAAGGCGGCGATCGAGGGGCTGACCCGCAGCCTCGCGCGTGATCTGGGGCGGGAGAATATCCGCGTGAACACGATCATCCCCGGCAATGTGAAGACGCCGCGCCAGATGAAGTGGTACACGCCCGAGGGTGAGGCGGAGATCGTTTCCGCACAGTGCCTCGATGGCCGCATTCTGCCGGCCGATGTTGCCGCGCTGGCGCTGTTCCTGGCATCGGACGATGCGCGGATGTGCACCGGGCACGATTATTTCATCGACGCTGGCTGGCGCTGAGATCATGAGCGCCGAGCCCCAGAGCATTCTGTCCGTCGGCGCGATACTGGGCGAAGGCCCGGTCTGGGTCGAACGCGACGCCGCCGTCTGGTTCGTGGACATCAAGAGCCACCGCGTCCATCGCTTCGATCCGGCGACAGGTGAAGCACGCAGCTGGGATGCGCCTGGCCAGGTGGGCTGGGTTCTGCCGACCGACGACGGGCTGTTCGCGGCTGGCCTGCAGACCGGCGTCCACCGCTTCGATCCCGCGGACGGCAGCTTCACCCTGCTCCACGCTCCCGAGGCGCATCTGCCCGGCAACCGGCTGAACGATGCCACGGTCGATCCCGAGGGGGGCCTGTGGTTCGGATCTATGGACGATGCGGAAGAACAGGAGATCGGCCGCTTCTATCGCCTGCACAAGGGCGAAGTGGTCGAGAGCGGCCTGCCCGCCGTGTCGATCACCAACGGCCCCGCCCTCTCAGCCGACGGGCGGACGATCTATCACACCGACACGCTGGGCCGGAAGATCTGGCGCACGCGCATAGCGCAGGACGGCGCGCTGTCCGACACCAGCCTGTTCGTCGAGATCGAGGATGGCGCCGGCTATCCCGACGGTCCCGTGGTCGACGCGGAAGGATGCCTGTGGACGGGCCTGTTCGCCGGCTGGTCCGCGCGGCGCTACGATCCCGACGGCCGACTGATGCGGGAAGTCCGCTTCCCGGTCGCGAATATCACCAAGATCACCTTCGGCGGCCCGGACCTGACCACCGCCTACGCGACGACGGCGCGGAAGGGGCTGGACGCGACAGCGTTGACAGAGCAACCTCTGGCGGGCGATCTGTTCGCCTTCGATCCCGGGGTCGCCGGGCTGCCGGGCCATATCGCAACGATATAGAAGAGCGGGAAGGATAGTATGATGAGTGAGGGGAGCGCCGAAAGGGTCAACATGGCCTTTATCGCCGCGATCGTCGCCGTGGCGACGATCGGCGGGTTCATGTTCGGCTATGATTCCGGGGTCATCAACGGCACGCAGAAGGGCCTGGAAAGCGCCTTCGACCTCGGCAAGCTGGGTATCGGCATCAATGTCGGCGCGATCCTGGTAGGCTCATCGATCGGCGCGTTCATGGCCGGTCGCATGGCAGACCGGATCGGCCGTCGTGGCGTGATGATCCTGTCGGCCATCCTGTTCCTGGTCAGCGCGCTGCTCGCCGGCGCGGCCGGTTCCTCCGCCATCTTCATCTTCGCACGCATCATTGGCGGCCTGGGCGTCGGTGCGGCGAGCGTGATTTCGCCGGTCTACATCTCCGAGGTGACGCCCGCCGCCGTGCGCGGTCGCCTGTCCAGCATCCAGCAGGTGATGATCATCTCCGGTCTGACCGGGGCGTTCGTCGCCAACTTCGTGCTGGCCCGCTATGCCGGCGGCTCCACCGCGGAGCTGTGGCTGGGCTTCCCGGCCTGGCGCTGGATGTTCTGGCTGCAGGCGATCCCCGCCGCGATCTATTTCGTCGCGCTGCTCGGCATTCCTGAAAGCCCGCGCTACCTCGTGGCGCGCGGACAGGACGAGCGCGCCCATGCCGTGCTGACCAAGCTGTTCGGCGCCGAGACCGCGACCCGCAAGGTGGCGGAGATCCGTGCGAGCTTGGCCGCCGACCACCACCGCCCCAAGCTGAGCGACCTGATCGACAAGGCGAGCGGCAAGATCCGCCCGATCGTCTGGACCGGCATCGGTCTGGCCGTCTTCCAGCAGTTGGTGGGCATCAACGTCGTCTTCTATTATGGCGCCACCCTGTGGGAAGCGGTCGGCTTTTCCGAGGACTATGCGCTGCAGATCAACATTCTGTCGGGCGCGCTGTCGATCGGCGCCTGCCTTGCCACCATCGCTCTGGTCGACAGGGTCGGCCGCAAGCCGCTGCTGCTGCTTGGCTCGGCTGGCATGGCGGTGACACTCGCCGTCGTCGCCTGGGCCTTCTCCACCGCCGTCACCGGTGCGGACGGCGCAGTGTCGCTGCCCGGCAATAATGGCGTGATCGCGTTGGTCGCCGCCAATCTCTACGTGATCTTCTTCAACCTCAGCTGGGGCCCGATCATGTGGGTGATGCTGGGCGAGATGTTCCCGAACCAGATCCGTGGCTCCGGCCTCGCCGTCTCGGGCTTCGCGCAGTGGATCGCCAACGCGCTGGTATCGGTGAGCTTCCCGTCGCTGGTCGTGTCGCCGGGGCTCGCCACCGCCTATGTCGGTTATGCGGTGTTCGCAGCGATCTCCTTCTTCTTCGTGCGCGCACTGGTGCACGAAACCAAGGGGCGCGAACTCGAGGACATGGTCGGCTGAGCAAGGAACCGGTCATCCTGCGGGCGGGGGCGCTGGAAGCGGCCTTCTCGCCCGCCGCCGGCGGCGGGCTGTTGTGGTTTGCGCGCGGCGAGGCTGACCTGCTGCGGCGGGCCGCACCGGGCACGACCGCGCCGCTCGACCTCGCCAGCTTTCCGCTGGTGCCCTACGCCAACCGCATCGCCCATGGCCGGTTCCGGTTCGAAGGCGCGGACTATCAGGTGCCGCTCAATTTCGGCGACCATCCGCACAGCATCCACGGCGTCGGCTGGACTACGCCTTGGGCCATTGACGCGCAGGCGGAAGACCGGCTGGAGCTGGTACACCGGCACGAAGCGGACGACCAATGGCCTTGGTCCTACGCAGCGCGGCAAGAGGCCGTGCTGGACGAGGACGGCCTTCGCATCACCCTCACTGTGCATAATCTGGATGCGCAGGCAATGCCCGCGGGTCTGGGCTTCCATCCCTATTTCGTGAAGGACGGCGCGACACGGCTCGGCTTCGGGGCGGAAGGGTTGTGGCTGTCCACGCCTGACATGCTGCCCGAGCGGGAAGTCGAGGCCGATGCGCTGGGCGACTGGTCGAAGCCGGCTCCGGTCGATGGCGATAGCCTAATCGACAATGCCTATGTGGGCTGGTCCGGCACTGCCACGATCTCGCGCGGCGACGGGGTGAAGCTGGTGCTGACCGGCCAGGACGCGCCCTATCTGCACTTCTACCGGCCACCGGGCGAGCAGTTCTTCTGCCTGGAGCCTGTCAGCCACCTGCCCGATGCAGTCAACCGCCCGGCGGGCATGGAGGCGCTGGCGCCGGGCGCCAAACGGTCGCTGGCGATGGCGATCGCGGTGAAGGTGGACGAGGCGCTTCCGAACGCGGCAGAAATCGCCTAAGCTGCCCGCGACTGCAGCAGCGAGAGAAAAAGTCCATGCAATTTCTGCGGACCGCCTTCTGGGTCGTCATCGCCGTCGCCCTCGCCTTCTTCTGCATGGCGAACTACAAGAATGTAGAAGTCCGGTTGTGGGGCGACATCGTCATGGAGACCAAATTGCCGGTGCTCCTGATCGGCGCCTTCCTGCTCGGCGCCCTGCCCTTCTGGGTGATGGCGCGCGCGACACGCTGGCGCATGAAGCGGCGGATCGAAAGCACGGAGCGGGCGCTGGCCGCCGCGACCGCTGCCGCAGCG
>NZ_AUWY01000089.1 GCF_000447205.1 Sphingobium ummariense RL-3
GGCGGCTGCCCTCACCCCCGAAACGCCCCTCCTTTCGACTGGACCCGCATGAGAAGCCCGATCTACGTTGCTGTCGACACGCCCGACCTGGCGAAGGCGCTGGCGCTGGCGAACAAGGTGCACAACCATGTCGGCGGGCTGAAGCTGGGGCTCGAATTCTTCTGCGCCAACGGCCACCATGGCGTGCGCGAGATGATGAAGGTCGGCCTGCCGATCTTCCTGGACCTGAAGCTGCACGACATTCCCAACACCGTGGCCAAGGCGGTGCAGGCGCTGAACGGGCTGGAACCGGCCGTGCTGACGGTCCATGCCGCGGGCGGCCGGGCCATGCTGGAAGACGCAAAGGCGGCGGCTGGCATGAATACCAAGGTCGTGGCCGTGACGGTGCTTACCAGCCTGGACGATGGCGACCTGCTCGACATTGGCGTGGGCGGTAAAGCCGAGGATCAGGTCGCTCGGCTTGCCGACCTGGCGCGCAGCGCGGGGCTGGACGGCATCGTCTGTTCGGGCGAGGAAGTGGCTCTGGCGCGCAGGGCTTGGACCGATGGCTTCTTCGTGGTGCCCGGCGTGCGGCCGGCAGGCGGCGCGATGGGCGACCAGAAGCGCGCGGTGACCCCGCGTGAGGCGCTGGATCGCGGTGCATCCATCCTGGTGGTAGGCCGGCCGATCAGCCTGGCGGAAAATCCCGACATGGCCGCGCGGGAAATCGAAGCGACCCTGTAGCGGTGTGTATGGGATCACGCGAATTCGCGTCCCTCCCGTCACCCCGGCGAAAGCTGGGATGACGAGGATTGGCGGGCAGATGTCGAAATGTTTCGACAAGCTCAGCCCGAACGGTTCGATTTTATTCCGCCGGAAAGAATCGCTGGACGATATCGCGGGCGAGACGCGCCGGGCGCAGGGTCAAGGCATCGATGCAGCACCAGCTCGATTTGACCTCCGCCAGCACTTCCTCCCCACGGCGGATCACGGTTTCGTAGAAGGCTTTCGCCCCCTGCACCTTTTCCAGCAGCACCGTGGCGATCACGTCGTCCCCAAGGAAGGTGGGCTTGCGATAGGTGATCTCATGCTTCAGCGCTACCCAGAGGTGGCCAGCCACCACTTCGCTCGGGGCCAGAGCGCGCCAATGATCCAGCACGGCCGCCTGTACCCATTTAAGATAGCTGGCATTGTTGACATGACCCATGAAGTCGATGTCGGCGGGGTCGATCCCGATGGGATAGAGGTGGGGAATCGGGTTACTCACATGGATGTCAGTAACATGGGTGCATGGGGATGGATAGAAGAAAGGAGCCGGCTGCCCGGCTCCTTCCTCTTTGTTCTATCCGTTCTCAGAACCGCCAGCCGACGCTGGCGACGACCTGGTGACGATCGGTGTCGATCCCGAAATCGCGGCTGGTGGCACCGTCCGCGAACTCGATATGGGCGTCGTCATATTTGGAGTAGCGATATTCCAGCTTGGCAAAGGTGTTGGTGTTGATCGCTCGTTCCACGCCCGCACCGATGCGCCAGCCGTCCAGCTTGAACGACGTGTCGGTGGTCTGGTCCGTGTCGCCAGCCAGCACGTTGAGCTTCGTGTTGGTGTAACCACCCTTCACATAGATGAGGGTGGCAGGGTTGGCGAGGATGCCGGCGCGTGCGCCGACATAGAGATCGCGCCCCTGGCTGACCCGGCCGAAGCCGAAGGTGTCGGTCGGGTCGCGACGATCGCTCTTGGCGGTGGAATCGGTGAATTCACCTTCCACGCCGACGACGGCGCTGCCCAGGTTCACGTCATAGCCGGCGCCCACGCCATAGAGCAGGCCATCGATCGACTGGTCGTCCCGACCGTTGTCATTGTCGACATCACTGCCGGCGCCGACATGGTCATAGCCGAGGATCGCTTCGACACGGGGGCCGGTGAAAGTCGGGTTCACATCCTGCGCGAGAGCAGGAGTTGCGACGGCGCTGCCGGCCAGAAGGGTTGCGACCATCAACTTGTGCATAACGGGTACTCCATTCGTCTTTCTTATCCCCTGTCAGGGGTGAGACGCTGAAAGCCGGGGAGACCCGTAGGTTGCATGAACCTCAGATAAACGATTGATAATGTGCCATTAATGTCACAGATATAGCAGCTCGCCGCACCTTTGGGGCGAACGGTCGTGGCGGTGGCCGCAGACCTTTTTTAGCATTCGACCACATTCACCGCCAACCCGCCCAGGCTAGTTTCCTTGTACCGGCTGGCCATGTCCTCGCCTGTCTGGCGCATCGTTTCGATCACCGCGTCGAGGCTGACGATGTGGCGACCATCCCCCTGCAGGGCGAGATAGGCGGCGTTGATCGCCTTCACCGCCCCCATGGTATTGCGCTCGATGCAGGGGATCTGGACCAGGCCGCCGATGGGATCGCAGGTGAGGCCGAGATTATGCTCCATGCCGATCTCCGCCGCGTTCTCGATCTGCTGGTTGGTGCCGCCCAGCACAGCGGCAAGGCCCGCCGCCGCCATCGAGCAGGCGACGCCCACCTCTCCCTGACAGCCCATTTCGGCGGCGGAGATGGAGGCGCGCTTCTTGTAAAGGAAACCGACCGCTGCGGCCGTCAGCAGGAAGACGCGCTCGCCCTCCCGATCAGCGCCGGGGACGAAGCGGCGATAATAATGCAGCACCGCCGGCAGAACGCCGGCCGCACCGTTGGTGGGCGCCGTGACCACGCGGCCGCCCGCCGCATTCTCCTCGTTCACCGCCAGCGCGAACAGGCTTACCCATTCGAAGATCTGCGCGGGGCCGAGCGCATCCTGCTGGAGCCGCAGGCGGTTGTGGATCGCACGGGCGCGACGCCGGACCTTGAGCCCGCCCGGCAGCAGGCCTTCCTGTCGCAGGCCACGGTCGATGGAAGCGGACATGGCGTCGATCACGCTGTCGAGGAACGCTTCCGTCTCCGCCTGCGTGCGCCACGCGCCTTCGTTGCGCAGGACGAGCGTGGCGATGCTGAGGCCGCTTGCCTCGCCCTGCGCCAGCATCTCCGCGCCCGAGGAGAAGGGAAAGGGCTGCACGACATTGTGCCCGAGGGCCGGGTCGGGCAGCGCTTCGCCCGGAAGGACGGCGCCGCCGCCGATGGAATAATAGTCGCGCACCATAGGTTCCCGACCGTCCGCGAACCAGGCGGAGAAGCGCATGCCGTTGGAATGCGCCTCCAGGAAGTCCCCCATGCGGAAGACCAGGTCGGTCTCTTCCGTGAAAGGCACCCAGCCTTCGGCCGCGCTGCCGAAGCGAATACGCCCCTGCGCGCGGATGTCGCCGAGGATCGTGGATATCGCATCAGGATCCACGCCTTCCGGGCGGTAGCCGGACAGGCCGAGCAGGATCGCCGCATCGGTGGCATGGCCCCGCCCCGTCAGCGCGAGCGATCCGAACAGCTCGCACCGCACCCGCTTCGGTCGGGCGGGCAGCGAGTCCATGAACGTCAGCGCGGCGCGCATCGGGCCTACCGTGTGCGAGCTGGAAGGGCCGATGCCGATGGTGAAGAGGTCGGTCACGCTGATCGCGGCGGTGCTGTCGATGCGCGATTTCATGGGTCAATAATCCTTGGACACGCGGACGTTGGCGCTTTCGCGGCCGAGGGTCGAGATGGCGCCGAGCAGAGAGAGCCAGCGGGTCACCTGATATTCGATCCGGGTGGCGGAATAGCCCTGCCCGTCGGTGATCAGTTCCACATAGGTCTTCCGCGTCAGATATTTGCCGGCCGCGATCGAGGTGCCCTGCCCCTGCGTCGGGTCGGCGGCGATGATCCGGAGACGATCAAGCCCCGCCGCTCGGCGCACGGCGTTGATCGGGTCGAGCCCACCCTGCCCCTGGAGCGAGCCCACGGCCGAGGCAAGCTGCAGTGCCTCGGGCGCGGAGAGGTTGGTGATCGAGGTGCCGAAGAGGATGCGGGAGAGCAGTTCGTCCTGCGGCATGGCGGGAATGCTGGTGAAGGTGATGTCGGGCTTGAGACCCGTGCCGCCGACATGGATGGTGGCGGTCAGGTCGCTGACGTCTGCCTCCGCATCGATATCGAGCGTCGGGTTGATCGGCGTCTTGCCGTCGAAGCGGATGCGCCCTTCTCGCAGATCGAAGCGCCGCCCGGCAAATTCGTAGCCGCCGCGCACCAGGTCGACCGTGCCGGCAATGGCAGGATTTGTGACGGTGCCGCCGATGTCCAGATCGGCGCGCCATTCGCTGTCGAGGCCGAGGCCAGTGACGGTCAGCCGATTGCGCGCCCGCGCCTTGATCGCCAGCGCCCAGGGACGGATGGCGCGGGGGCGCTCGATTTCCTCGCCGCGACGGTTGATCTCGATCACCTGCAGTTCGGGAATCTGTGCCACCGCTGCGGCGCGGCCCAGGGTGAAGCGGCTGCGGTTGAGGACCAGGTCGCCCCCAATCGTGCCGCCGTTGCCGTCCGACCGGATGGTGATCGGCCCGGTGACGGTGGCGGCAATGTCGTCGCGTTCCAGCAGCGCGGCGTTATCGGCCTGCAGGGCCAGGTCCATGCCGACGCCCGCTATCCCGTTGAAGGTGAAGCGGCCGGTGCCTGTGACACTGCCGCCATTCTGCGCCTGGGCCGCAAAGCTGGAAATCACGAGCTGCGCACCGGAGAAGCCGCCCCGTGCCCGGACGTTGCGCAGCCGCATGCCGGTGACCGGGCTGTTGATCGCGGCATTGTCCGTCGCCAGCGATCCGGCGATGACGGGATTGCCCAGCGTGCCGCGCGCATCGGCGGACAGGGTCACGGGCCCGGCAATATCGACGATCTCGACACCCGTCAGGCGCCAGAGCGTGTCGGCAGTGCCGCTGTAGCGCAGCTGGGCGAAAAGCGGGGCCCGGTTGAGGCGATCGATGATCCCGCCTTCGCTGCCGAGCGGAGTCAACAGCGCCTGGCCTCGGCCGATGGTGCGGCCGTCCGCGACGAAGACGATGCGGGTGGCAAGGCGGCCGGGATCGAGGACCGCGTTGACGCCAACATCAACAGGCCGCGAGCTGAGCGACAGGCCGGAACGGGAAAGGCCACGGATACGCAGTTCCGCCTTGCCCGAAGGCAGGCCCCCACGGTTGTGGACATAGCTGAGCGAACCAGTGGCGGTGCCACCCAGACCCAGATTGTCGTAGGCGATGTCCAGCAACGCGAGCGGCATGCGCTCCATGCGCGTTTCGACGCGCGTCTGATCCCCCGACAAGTCTCCGGCAAGCTGGAGCGTGCCGCCGGCATAACTGACCGTTGCAGGCGACAGTCGCCAGCCACCGCTGGTGCGGGTGAGCAGTGCTGCGCGGGTCAGGCGGATCGAGCGGCGATCAATGGTTCCGGCGGCGGTCAGACGAATGCGGTCCGGCTCGACCACAGCCTCGCCCTTCAGATCGAACAGACGCCCGCGCTGGCCCGAGAGGCTGCCGGTCACCTTGCCCCGTCCATCGGTCAGGTCGGCCTGGGCAATGAGTCGGCCGACCAGCATGCCCCCGACGCGCAGGCCCCGCGCATCGCCCTTTGCCTGGACCGTGGTACGGCCGGGATCGAGCAGGATGGTCGCATCGACCTGCCCGCGGCGGACCTCGATCACTGTCGGACCGTCAAACCTGGCGTCGCGCGCGTCCAGCTTGAGCAGAAGCTGCTGCGCCTCACCCACCGGCTTGAAACCGATGAAACCGGTCACCGGACCGGAGACAGAGAGCTGGCCGTCCAGCCCCCCGGCCACGGGACGGATGTCGCCGCTCGCCGTCACGCCGGACACCTGTAGCCGGGCGACATGGACCACCGCCTGGCCGCCCAGCGGTAGCAGGATGGCGCCATTGCCCGTGAACGGACCAAGGGTCGATCCACCTTCCGCGGTAAAGCTGTAGCCGGCCGCATCCGGCACCAGCTGAACGCGCACCTCTGCAAGGCCGAGCGCATTCATCGGGCGGTGCAGCAGCAGGTCGACGGCGGGGCGCTCGATCCGCCCGTCGAGGGTCAATTCCAACGGGCCGTAGCGCTGATGGGTGCCGCTGCCTTCGAAATGGAAGCTGCCGTCGCGATGGCGGATGCCGTTGGCGGAAAGACGTAGCAGCGGCGACTCCAACTGCAGGCCGGTCAGCGCAAGCTGTCCGTCCGGGCGCAGGGCGAGCGCCGTACGCAGGGTCGGCAGGCCGCCGCCCAGCCCGGCCAGGAAAGCATTGTCCAGTCGCCGCATCCGGGCCTGCGCCGTGCCGGACAGGCCGAAGCTGCCATTCGGCCGGGGCGCCGCGCGAAGCTTCGAGGTCAGGTCGACGATGCCGAGGCCACGGATCGCAAGTCCTGTGATCTGCCCATCAAGGCCGAAGTCGTAGCGGCCGGTCCTGAGGTCCGCCAGCATCACCAGCCGGCCGCGCAGCTTGTCGGACCGGACCTGCATCGGGTTGCTGACGATCTGCTGACCGTTCAGCTGGAGCACGCCGTCAAGCGTGAAGTTGCGGACGATGCCCTCGACCAGATCGCCCTGGCCATCCAGACGACGCGCGCGCAGACGCACCGGGATCAGCACCGGCCCCTTCGCGGCCGGGCGGCCTCTGCCCTCCACACGCACATCGCTGATCACGGTCTTGTCGAAGGCCAGCTGGCGGGCGGTCAGCAGATATTCGAAGCCGGGAGCGCCTAGCGCCCCGTCGAGCCGGATACGGGCGGCGATATCGCGACCGCGCATGTTCTTCAGCAATGCCTCGGGCCGGGCGAGCTTCACATCGACCAGCATATTGTCGAGCGCGTTGTTGTGCAGGTCCATGGCCCCGTCAGCCGTGAGATCTATTGCCGGGGCGCGAAGCGACAGCTTCCCGTCGATGACGCGATCCACCATGGTGCCGCTCGCCTGGATCGTGAGGCGCGGGGAGGAAAGGCGCTTCAAGGCGGCGGAACCGATCGCTGCGCTCTCGATCGAACCCGTTGCCGAATAGGCGCCGCTGCGGGCAACAAGCTTCAAGGCCACCGCAGGCTTGCCCGCAAGGGTCGCGGACAGGGTGCCGTCCCATCGCGTCCAGCTGCCCTTGCCTCCGATCCGCAGGTTGGCGTCTTCCCTGAGGCCCGCCATCGCCGCGAGCAGGCCGCCGCGCGGCGCGTTGACAGTCACATCCAGGTTGAAACGGTCGTCGTCAGGCCGGCTATCGAGCGCGAGCACCAGCGCGTCCTCCGCGCCCAGCACGCGGCCCGACAGATCGACGATCGCACGGCCGCCGCGAATGTCGGCGTCGCCCGAAAGCGTGGCGATTTGCGCCTTGCCCGTCACCTGCCGCGCAACGTGCAGGCGGTCGATCGAAAAGCGCATCAAGCGGATGTCGAAGCCGGGCAGGATCGGACCCTGGCGTTCCGTGGGGTTGAGCCTGGGCAGTTTGTAAAGCGTTGCCTCCGGCACCCACAGCCGGTCAATGTCCAGCCGGTTCGATAGCCAGGCGAAGGGCCACCAATCCAGTTCCACCCGCGGCGCGGCGAAGAAGCGGCCATTCGGGTCGGACAGCGTCAGGCCGCGCAGCACCGCCTTTCGGTAGATGCTTCCCTCGATCGTATCGACCTGGATGCGCAGGCCGGACTGCGGGCTGATCCGGGCGATGCGCGCAGCGAGGAAACGGTGGCCGGGCGTGCTGTCCAGCCAGACGAGCGCGCCCGCGACAACCAGCACGGCCGCCGCAAGCAGGCCGGCGACCCAACGCTGCCAGCGGCCATCCCAGGCGCGGTGGCGCGGCCGGGGCGCGGGCAGTGGCGGAACGGGCGGGTCCTGCGCCATCAGAAAGCCTGCCCCAGCGAGACATACACGGCGACGCGGGGGTCGCCGCGCTGCGGGTTGATCGGCGTACCGACGTCGACGCGGATCGGCCCGAAATTGCTGTAATAGCGCACGCCCATCCCCGCCCCAATACGCAGATCGCGGAAGCGTGGCAGGAAGCTGGTGGAGATGTTGCCCGCGTCGACGAAGGGCACCACGCCCAAAGCGCCGAAGCGCACGCGCGCCTCCAGCGCGAATTCGGCGAGGCTCTTGCCCCCGATCGGGTCGTTGTTGCTGTCGCGCGGGCCGATCGCCTGATAGCCATAGCCGCGCACCGACCCGCCGCCGCCCGCGTAGAAGCGCCGCGACGGTGCGATCTCGCTCACCTGCGATCCGAAGATGGTGCCGAAGCGCGCGCGAGCGGCGACGACGGTACGGTCTCCCAGGGGCTGGTAGAGGCTGCCGTCCAGCTGCGCACGCGCATAGGAGAAGGTCTTGTTTTGGAAAGACAGTTCCGGGCTGATCCGGCCGCCCAGGCGGAAGCCCCTGCTCGGATTGAGCAAGTCGTCGCTGCCGTCATAGGTCAGGCTGAGCGGCACGGCACCGATGAAGAAGGTGCGGCGCCCGCCGACGATCCGGCTGAAGCTGTCGCGCTCGTCCGACAGCACCAGTTCGCCGCCGATGCGCCAGACCCATTTCTTCTGGAACAGGATGTTGGTTTGCCGCTCCAGCCCTCCCGACAGGGTGATGGTACGCGCATCATAGGCATCGCGCCGGATGTTGCTGACGGAAAGCAGCCCGGTCAGCACATGGTCGCGTGCCTTGAAGTTGTTGCGACGATAGGTGAAGGACGCGGTCTGTTCCTGCGTGCCCAGCACGCCGCGCAGGATGACGGCGCCTTCGGGCGGGAAGAAATTGCGGTGCTGCCAGTTGACCTCGGCGCGATAGCCTTCGCCCGTGCCGTAGCCCAGTTCCCCCGCGATGGTACGCGACGGCGCGGGGCGGACATCGACGGCCAGGTCGACATGCTCGCCATCGCCCGCGTCCTTCGGCGTCAGAGTGACAGAGGAAACAAGGCCGGTCGCGACGATGGCGCGGCGCAGGTCCTCGACATCGGAAGCCATATAGGTGTCGCCCGGATGAAAGCGCGCGATCCGCTGGAGATGGCGGGCGCTGAACACGTCGTCATCGTCGAGCAGAATGGTGCCGAAGCTGCGATAGCCGCCCGGCGTCACAATGATGTCGAGGTCGCCGGTACGTTCCTCATGGTCGATTCGCACCTCCGGCTCATCCACCTTGGCAAAAGGGAAGCCGCTTTCGCCCAGCGCGGTTGTCAGCGATTGCTGACCGGCGAGTATAGCGTCGGCGTCCACCGGGTCGCCGGCCTTGGGCGGAAAGGCAGCCCGCAAGGCCGCCTCGCGCTCGCCGGTTTCGGCCAAGCCAAGCACGTCAACCGATGCCAGCAGATATTGGGTCCCCGGCGTGATATCGAAACCGACCACCAGTCGGTCGCCGCCGGGCGGCGGAGGCGCCGCCGAACCCCGGACACGCGCTGCGTAATAGCCCTTCGCCCGCAGCAGGCGCTCCAGCAGGTCGCTGTCCTCCCTGATACGCCGGTTGATCTGGGCCAGGTTCGCTGGCTTCCCCGCCCCCTGGCGCAGCACGGACAGTTCGTTGAAGCGCGTGGTGAACTGCGCGTCGGCGATGGCGTCGACGCCGCGAAGGACGACGTCATAGCGGCGCTCTCCCCCGGTATCTGCGAAGGCCGCACTTTGCTGGACCGGTTCGGCGACATCCGCGTCGGTGGCGGCAGGTTGGGCATCGGCCGGTTGGACGGAGCCTGCGGCCGACGCGGAATCCTCGCCAGTCCCCACCACCGGATCCGCAGGCAGGGGAACGACCGTATCCGGCTGGCCCATGTCAGGCCAGTCTACCCCTATGTCGGGCATGGGATCGAGCGCCTGGTCGGGTGACGACGGCGGTTCGGCGGCGGCAGGGAGCGGTTGCTGCGCCTGCGCAATGCCACAGGCCAGCAGAAGGGACGCCACAAGCAGCGAGGCGCACAGCGGACGAGCTGAAACGCGGCATCTGGTCCGCAAGCCGGTGGTCATTTTGAGGGTCTAGCCCAAGACGGACGGCATATGCCAGCCCGAAGCGGCGCTGGATAAGTTCGGCTATTCGCCCCGCGCCATCGCCTCGCCCCGATCCCGCGCGGCGGTAAGCGTGTCAATGAGCAGCTCCAGCAGCCGGTCGTCCGCATCGAGCACGTTCAGGCCCTGCCGCGTCATGCCCCCAGGGCTGGCGACATGATCAGCGAGCGTGGCGGGATCGGCATCGGCGCGTGCTGCCATGGCGGCAGAACCCTGCACCGTGGCGAGCGCCATGCGGGCGGCTTGGTCCGCGGGGATCCCGATCGCCTCGCCTGCCCGCGCCAGTGCATCGATAAAACGGAAAAGGAACGCGGGGCCGCAACCGGACAAAGCCGTCACCTGGTTGAACAGCGCCTCGTCCGGGATCCATTCGGCAAGGCCCAAAGGCGTCATCAGCGCCTCGACCGCGCTGCGCGCTTCACCAGCGGTTGGCGCATCGGCGTGGAGCGCGATGACTCCTTCGCCGATACCTACGGGCAGATTCGGCATGGCGCGGACGATATCACGGATTCCGACGAAACGCGCGCGCAGCTCGGCCAATGTAGTCCCGGCCAGAATCGATATGATGCGCGTGTCCGCATCGCAAAGAGGGGCGAGCGCAGTGGCGACCTCCGCCACCTGGTAGGGTTTCATGCCGAGCAGGACGGTCGTACCGGCCGGTAACGCGTCGGGATAGCCCGTCACCACCGCCACACCATCCGCCACGGCACGCCCGCTGGGACGAAGAACGGTGACCCGCGCCGGATCAAGCCCACAGGCCAGCCAGCGCGCCAGCATCTGCCCGGCCATGTTGCCGCAGCCGACAAGGAACAGGTGATCGGGCCAGGGCATGAAGCGGCGGTTCAGGCTTCGCCGCGGGTTTCGATCAGGCTCGCGGAAATGGCCTCCGCCGGGCTCTTCCCGCCCCAAAGCACGAACTGGAACACCGGGTAGAAGCGCTCGCACTCGTCGATGGCCGTTTCCACCAGCACCTGGGCCTGATCCAGCGTCAGCGTGCCGCCGGTTCCCAACAGCGCGCCGTGACGGAACAGGATGATGCCACTCGACGACCAGAGCTCGAAATGGCCGAGCCAGAGCTGCTCGTTGATAAGACCCAGCGTCTCATAGATCGCGGCGCGCTTTTCTTCGGTGACACGGATGTCGGGCAGCGCCAGGAGCTGGAGCACCTGGTCCTCGTCGCGCCAGATGCCGCGCAGCTCATATTGCGCCCAGGAACCCTGGGTGCTGGCGACGACCTCGTCCTCGCCGACCTGCTCGAAACTCCAGCCGTTCGCCTCGAAATAAGCGGAAAGCATGTCGATCGGCGCAGCTTCCTGCCCGCCATGCTCATATTCGTCGCTATCCATCATCGATGGGCCTTTATCACCGTGCCCGCCCAAAGGACAGCCGAAAGGGCGCTCACTCGGCGTTCGTGTCCTTGGCCTTCGGAGTGCGGACGCTGCGGGTCACGGGTTCGGACGCCTTGCCTTCCAGCGCGTCGAGGCGCGCCTTGAGCAATTCCACCTCCTCGCGGGCGGCGGCGGCCAGGGCCTTCACGGCGTCGAATTCCTCGCGGCTGACGAAGTCCACGCCGCCGATCCACTCCTTCGCCTTTTCCCGGGCATTGCTCTCGAATTCGCGGGTCATGCCCGCGACCGTGCCGGCTGCGCCGTTCACCAGCTTCGCCAGATCGTCGAAAAAGCGGTTCTCGCTCTGCATGTCCTAATCCTTGGTTTGGAGCCGCGCCCCGCAAAAACTATATCTGGGTCCTCAGCGCGGGCGCCACAAGGGTTTCCGCATCCGGATTGAGGCGGCCGATCTCATAGTTGAGGTAGGACGCGAAAGCCAGCCAGGCGACATAGGGCAGCAGCAGCAGCCCCGCGACGCGGCGGACCCGCCAGAACAGCAGCGTCGTGATGACCACAAGGACCAGCAGGACAAGGATGAGAACCAGCGCGTCGCCGACCTGATGCGCGCGAAAGAAAAGCGGCGACCACAGCAGGTTAAGGACGAACTGCGTAAGGAACAACAGGATTGCCGGACCTCGCCCCCTTGCTCCCCGGGCATGAAGCACGATCGCTAAGGCAAGCGCCATCAGGACATAGAGGGTGGTCCAGGCGACACCGAACACCCACCCCGGCGGGATCAGCGCGGGCTTGTCCAGCGCGGCGAACCAGCGATTGCCATAGCCGCTATTCGCCACATAGCCAGACAGAAAGCCGAGGAAGACGATCGCGGGAACAGTCACCAGCGCCCAGCGCAGATAGGCAAGACGCAACTGGCCCTGCGACGCGATCTCGTTCATCGGCAGCAACACTCCCCGCGCATGTCACTCGGCCGGTTCGGGCGTGTCCTTCAGCGCCGAATCCAGCTTGCGACTCACGGTTTGCGGGGAAACCGTGCGCCCTGCAACCCGCGAATAGAAGATCGGGATCAGGAACAGCGTGATCAACGTCGCGAGCGACACCCCGAACACGATCACCACGCCGATCGAATGCCGCGCCGCCGCGCCAGCGCCGCCACGAATGACCAGCGGAACGGCGCCGATCACGGTGGCGATGGAGGTCATGAGGATCGGGCGGAGACGGCGCGTGGCAGCCTGGCGGATGGCCTGCGCCACCTCCAGCCCCTCGTCGCGCAACTGGTTCGCGAACTCGACGATCAGGATGCCGTTCTTGGCCGCCAGACCCACCAGCATGACAATGCCGATCTGGCTGTAGAGATTGAGCGAACTGCCCATGATACCAAGGCCGATCGCGCCGCCCGCGACAGCGAGCGGCACGGTGGCAATGATGACGGCGGGATGGATGAAGCTTTCGAACTGCGCCGCCAGCAGCAGGAAGACGATCACGATGGTGAGGCCGAAGACGAGCCAGATCGACCCGCCGGTTTCCCGCAGCGACTGGCTTTCGCCGCGATAGCCGACAGCCAGCACCTCGGGCGACTGGGCCGCCAGCCCTTCCAGATAAGTCAGCGCCTCGCCAAGCGAATAGCCGGGTGCGAGGCCCGCCGTCAGGGTGATGGCGCGCAGCTTGTTATAGCGGTTGAGTTGGCGAGGCCCGGCGATTTCCTTGACAGTCACGACCGAGGAAAGCGGCACCAGCGCGCCGGTGCGGGTGCGGACCTGGATGCGCTCCAGGTCGGCCAGCGTGCGCCGCCCCTGCTCTTCCGCCTGGATGAGGACGCGATATTCCTCGCCCCGGTCGACATAGGTGGTGACGCGGCGCGAACCCAGCAGGCTCTGCAGCGCCTGGCTGACGTCGTTGACCGACACGCCGAGGTCACCCGCTCGCTGCTGGTTCACCTCGATCCGCATCTGCGGCTTGCTTTCCTTATAGTCGCTGTCGAGGTTGACGAGGCCAGGATTGCTGGCGGCGGCGGCCATGATCCGGTCTCGCGCGGCGACGAGGCCTTCATAGGTCGACCCGGCGATCACGATGTTGACCGGCAGGCCGCGCCCGCGCGACAGGCCCGAGCGCGGCGCCACATTGCCGCGAATGCCGGGCTGGTTCGCCAATATCCCGTTTATCTCGTTGGCCAGTTCGGCGGTGGTGATCGTGCGATCTTCCCAAGGCCGCAGGAAGGCAATGACGTTGCCGTTGTTGAAGTCGTCGCTGGTGCCGAAGCCGCCCGGCGTGCGGATGACAAGGTTCTGAAGTGTCCCGTCCTTGGTGAAGCGCATCAGATCCTTTTCGATCTTCTGCATGTAGCGCATCATCTGGGCGAAGCCGGTACCCTCGGCCGCGATGATCTGGCCGTCGACGACACCCGTGTCCTCGGCCGGCGCCAGCTCGCTTTGAAGAGTCATGAAGATCCCGCCCGCCGCGCCCAGGAAGACAAAAACGGCCAGGAGCGGCAACAGCGGCTTGCGCAGCGCCCGGTCCAGCCATCTGGCGTAACCGCTTTCCAGCTTCTGGAAGCGGTCGTCGACCCAGCGCGCGAGCCGGCCACGCTCGGCGGTCTTGAGCAGCTTCGAGCAAAGCATCGGCGCCAGGCTCAGCGAAATGAAGCCTGAGAAGGCGATAGCCGCGATCATAGCGATGGCGAGTTCGCGGAACAGCAGGCCAGTCTGCCCTGCCAGGAACATGATCGGCACGAACACCGCGCAGACCACCAGCGTGGTCGAGATGATCGCAAAACCCACCTGGCGCGTGCCGAGGAAGGCGGCGACCAGCGGATCATCGCCTTCCTCGATCCGGTGATAGACGTTTTCGAGCACGACGATCGCGTCGTCCACGACCAGGCCGATCGCCAGCACGAAAGCGAGCAACGTCAACAGGTTGATCGACAGGCCAAGCAGCCACATCACTGCGCAGGTCGCGAGCAGGCAGATCGGCACCGTAACGGCCGGGATGATGGTGGCGCGGATCGAGCCGAGGAACAGGAAAATGACGAGAATGACGAGAATCGCCGCTTCGAGCAGCGTATCGTACACATTCTCGATCGCACGGCTGATGAAGAGGGACTCGTCGGAGCCCACGGCGACGCTCATCCCCTTGGGCAGCGTCGGTTCCAGTTCCTTGAGCAGCGCCTTCGATCGATCTGCGACTTCCAGCGTGTTGGCTCCCGACTGACGAACGATGCCGAGGCCGATCGCGGTGCCGCCATTGGACCGGAAGGAGCTGTAGGGATTTTCCGCACCCACCTCGATCCGGGCGACGTCGCCGAGCTTCACCAGATAGCCGTCCGCGCCGCGACCCACGACCAACCCCGCAAACTGCAGCGGCGAGGAGAAGGGGCGATCGACGCGCAGCGTCTGGTTCTGGTCCTTCGATTCGAAGCGGCCGGCGGGCAGTTCCACATTCTGCGTACGCAGCGCCGTCTCGACATCTGCGGGAGTCAGGCCGAAGGCGGCCAGCTTGTCGGCATTGAGCCAGATGCGCGCCGACGGCCGGGCTTCGCCGCCGATGAACACGCGCGCGACGCCGTCAATGGCGGAGAAGCGGTCGACGACATTGCGGTCGAGATAGTCACTGATCTGGATTGGGGTCCAGCCCGGGCGAGAGAAAGCGAGGAACAGGATGGGCCGAGCGTCGGCATCAACCTTGCGGATCTCGGGCGCCAGCGCGTCCTCGGGCAGGTCCTCGACGGTCGAACCGACGCGGTCGCGTACGTCGTTCGCCGCCGAATCGATGTCGCGCGACGGATCGAATTCGATATTGATCTGCGACTGGCCATCCTGCGAGCTGGACGTGATCGTCTGGATGCCCTGGACACCCGCGATGGCGTCCTCGATGATCTGGGTGATACGGGTCTCTATGACCGCGGCCGCCGCACCGGTATAGGTGGTCTGAACCGACACGACGGGCGGGTCGGTATCAGGATATTCGCGCACCGACAGGCTGAGATAGCCGACAATGCCGACCAGGCACATCAGCACCGCAAGGACGGCCGCGAAAACCGGTCGGCGGACGGAGAGGTCGGAGAGCTGCATCGCCGCCGCCGCTCAGTGCGCCGCGGCGGCGGGGCCGCCGCCTGCGTCGCCTTGGGGCTTTTCGCCCGGCAACCGGACGGGGACGCCGTCGGTCAGCTTGACCACGCCGTCGGTGACGATCATGTCGCCCGCCTTCACGCCGTCCAGGATTTCCACCAGGCCATTCTGGCGCAGGCCGGTCTTCACATTGACGCGCTTCACCTTGTGATCCTGGACCACGAAGACCGATCGATCCTCGCCATCGCCCAGCACGGCCAGTTCCGGCGCCGCGAGCGAACGGCGCTCGCGCGCGATCACGTTGACGGTGAGCAGCATGCCGGGCTTCAACACCCGGTCGGGATTGGGCAGAATCGCACGAACCTTCACCGCGCGGGTGGCCGGGTCGATCACCGGGTCGATGGTCGCGACCGTCCCGGAAAAGGGCCGGTCCGGCCAGGCGGCCGAAACCGCCTTGATGGTCTGCCCTTCCCGGATCATGGACAGCTGCGTCTCGGGCACAGTGAAGTCGAGCTTGATGCGGGAGATGTCGCTGACGGTGGCGATCTGCGTCCCTGCGGTGACGATCGCGCCGACCGACACCATGCGCAGGCTGACCCAGCCGGAGAAGGGCGCGCGAATGATCCGGTCGCCGATCGAGGCGCGGGCGAGCTGTGCATTTGCGACCGCCGCATTGGCGAGCGCCACCTGCTGGTCCAAGCTGGCGCCGGTCGCGAAACCGCGCGTCTTCAGCGCCTGGATGCGATCAAGCTGCTGCTTGGCCTGGAGCGACTGCGCCTCGGCCGCAGCCAGCTCGGCCTTTTCCTGGCCTTGCGCCAAGGTGGCTATCACCTGACCCTTGGAGACATAGCCGCCGTCCTTGAAGTTGAGGGAAGTGATGCGTTCCGTCACCGGCGCCGAAAGCACGACCTGCTCATTGGCGAGCGCGGTGCCCACGGCATCCAGATTGTCTGTGAAAGTCTCCACCTTGATGGGTGCAGCCTGGACGAGCGCAGGCGGACGCGCACGGCTCTCCTTCTTGGTGCCGCAACCTGTCAGGCCCAGCGCGAGAATGACGACGGACAGTGTAAAACGCATGGTGAGGGGCTAACCGGCCTTTGCACGCGACACAACGGGACCATTTGTCGCGAAATGTAACAACGATGGGCGGAACGAAGGGAAGGTCAATTTCCGCCAAGGCTGGCGGCGATCAGAAACTCGATATTGCCCTGCGGGCCGGTAATCGGGCTTTGCGTAATTCCCGTGACTGTCCAGCCCTCGCCCTCCAGCCAGGATCGCACCTGCGCGCAGACCCGATCGTGCACAGCAGGGTCGCGCACGACGCCGTTCTTGCCGATTTCACCGCGCTCCGCCTCGAACTGGGGCTTGATCAGGGCGACCAGGTGGGCGCCCGACCTCGCGAAGGTCATCGGCCGCTCCAGCACCTTCTCCAGCGCGATGAAACTTGCGTCGCAGACGATGATGTCGACGGGCTCGGGGATATGATCGGCGGTCAGGATGCGGGCGCTGGTCTGTTCATGAACGATCACGCGCGGATCGGAGCGCAGTTTCCAGGCGAGCTGGTTGGTGCCGCTGTCGACGGCATAGACCCGCGCCGCGCCTTTGGTCAGCAGGACGTCGGTGAAGCCGCCGGTCGAGCTGCCCACGTCGATCGCCACCAGCCCGGCCACGTCGATGCCGAAATGATCCAGCCCGTGGGCCAGCTTGACGCCGCCGCGCGACACCCAGGGATGGTCCCGCCCGCGCACGTCGAGCGCAGCGTCCTGCGCCACCTGCTGCCCCGCCTTTTCCACCTTCCGGTCGCCGATATAGACGAGCCCGGCGAGGATCAGCGCCTGTGCCCGCGCGCGGCTTTCGGCAAGCCCGCGATCGACGAGCAACTGGTCCGCGCGCTGCTTCGCCATCAGCGCACCAGAGCGGTCAGCGTCGCCGGGGTGAGGATCTGCGGCAGCGTCTGCGCCTCCCGGCCCGGCGCGTACCAGAGGTAGAGCGGCACGCCCGACCGCCCCTGCTCTTCCAGGAAACGGGTGATCGCCGGGTCGGCATTGGTCCAGTCGCCGACCATGACGGTCACGCCGGCCTTCTCGAAAGCGGCGCTGGTTTCCGGACGGTCGATGGCGGCGGCTTCGTTCGCCTTGCAGGTGAGACACCAGTCGGCGGTGAAGTAGAGGAACACGGGCTTGCGCTGCGCCCGCAGGGCGGCGAGCCGCGCCTCATCGAAGGGAACGGTGCCGGACGCCTCGGCCGAGGACGCGGCCGGCGCCTTGGTCGGCAGCAGCGCGATTCCGCCCGCCAGCAGGCCAAGCGCAGCGACGACCGCTGCCAGCCCCCCCGCTTTCCCCCGATGCTGGCGCGCGCCCAGCCACCAGAGCAGCAGGGCCAGCAGCAGCGCGACGCCGAGGCCAACGGTCATGCCCGCCACGCCGCGCTGCTGGCCGAGCAGCCAGGCGAGGCCGAGCGCGGTGACGAACATCGGCACGGCAAAGATGCGCTGGAGCCGCATCATCCACGGCCCGGGCCTCGGCAAGCGGGCACGCAAGGCGGGCACATAGGCGAGCAGCAGGAAGGGAAGCGCGATGCCGAATCCCAGTCCGGCGAAGATCGCCAGCGCGGCGGGCAGCGGCAGCACCAGCGCCGCCCC
>NZ_AUWY01000090.1 GCF_000447205.1 Sphingobium ummariense RL-3
CCCCATCGCCGCGCCCATGAACGGGCCGGTGCAGGGGGTCGCGACGAAGGCGACGAGCGCGCCGGTCCAGAAGGCGCCGGCCTTGCCGCCCTTCCCCGCCAGCCTGCCGCCCGCGTCGACCGCCGACAACTCAAACAGCCCGGCAAGATTGAAGGCGATTGCCGTGACCAGCAACAGCAGCAGCAGGATGATGCGTGGATCCTGCAGCTGAAAGGCCCAGCCCACGGCCGCGCCCGCGGCCCGCAGCGCGAGCAGCAGGCCACCGAGCGCCAGGCAGGTGGCGACCAGCCCAGCGGCATAGGCCCAGGCCTCCTGCCGCACCGCGCGCTCGTCGCCGCCGGCGCGGGCCAGGCTGAGCGCCTTCAGGCCGAGGATCGGGAAGACGCAGGGCATGACGTTGAGCAGAAGCCCGCCCAGGATCGCGCCCCCCAGCGCCAGCAGAGCCGCCGTCGCCCAGTTGGCGCCTCCTGTGGGGACATCGCCCGGCCGCGCCGTCAGCAGGAAGCCGACCTGGTCGCCGGTCCGCAGCACGGCCTGCGCCGTCCCGCTCTTGAAGTCCTGCGCCGCCTCGGTCTCGATCAGCAGCCGGTCGCCGCTGCGCACCAGCGTCTGCGGGGCAGCGTAGCGCGCAAGGCCCTCGGCCAGCGGAAAGAGGTGGACATCCTTCTCGTCGATTGCGGCATCGGCGGGGAACGGCACGGACAGGCGCAGCTTTCCGTCCTTCACCGCATAGGTCGCCTCCGTGCCCAGCGGCCGCGGCAGGTGCATCCGCCAGCCGTCGAAGCGGGTACGGTCGGCAGGCGCCAGCCGACCGTCGCCCGCCACCAGGTCGAGCGACAGGTCAGCGCCCTCGGGCACGCACACCTTGTCGGTGCAGGCCAACCAGTCGGCGCGGACGCGGATCGGCAGCGGCGTTCCCGGCTTCACGTCCTTCGCCACCGTGAGGGTCGCGAGCACGCCATAGGGGCCTTCATACACATGGTTCATCAGGCCCGCGATCATCAGCGTCCGCGGCACGGGATAGCGCAGCGGCCCGATCGTAATGCCCTTGGGGAGCGTCCACCTGACCGTCATGCCGAGGCCGGCATCGCCCGGATTTTCCCAATAGCCGTGCCAGCCGGCCGCCGGCTTCATGTCGAAAGCGATGGCGGTCGTGTGGCCCGGAGCCGGCGCCGCGCCCTCCGCGACAAGGCGCGCGGCGATGTGCGACGGCCCGCCCTGAACGAAAGCGCCCTGCGCATGGGCGGCCGGCGCCAGGAAAAGCGCGAGCGTCATCAGAAGGACATGAAAAATCCGCATCGGGCCTCTGGTCGGTGGGGTGCAAGGGGGCTAGGTCGCTCTCCATCCGCCGTCAAGGTCGAGAAGGTCATCCCGCATGTTCAGAAAAGTCGCCGCCGCCCTGCTCCTTGCCTCCTGCGCGCTGCCCGCCGTGGCGCAGCCCCCGGCCGCTGCCCCGCAGGCCGCCCCGGCGACCCCGCCCCATCTGATCGTCGCCATTTCCGTCGACCAGTTTTCCGCGGACCTGTTCAGCGAATATCGCCAATATTATACCGGCGGCCTCAAGCGCCTGACGGAGGAAGGGGCAGTCTTCCCCCGCGGTTATCAGAGCCACGCCGCGACCGAGACCTGCCCCGGCCACAGCACCATCCTGACCGGCAGCCATCCTTCGCGCACGGGCATCATCGCCAACACCTGGTTCGACCTGAAGACGGGCCGCACCGACAAGGCCGTCTACTGCGCCGAGGACGAGACCCAGCCCGGCACCGACAGCGGCAATTACGTCGCCTCCCCCGTGCACCTGAAGGTGCCGACGCTGGGCGGGCGGATGAAGGCCGCCAATCCGGCGACCCGGGTGGTGTCCGTGGCGGGCAAGGACCGCGCGGCCATCATGATGGGCGGACCGACCGCCGACCAGGTCTGGTGGTTGAACGGGCCGGAGGGCTATGTGAGCTACCGGGGCATCGCTGTCCCGCCGCTGGTGGCAAAGGTGAACCAGGCCGTCGTGGCGCGCCTGGCCCAGCCCAATCCGGGCTTCGAGCTGCCGCCGCAATGCGCGGCCAAGGATTTCGCCGTGTCAATCGGCGCCGGCAAGACCGTCGGCACCGGCCGCTTCGCGCGGGCGGCGGGCGACTTCAAGGCGTTCCGCGCCTCGCCCGAGCAGGATGCGATGACCCTGGTGCTGGCAGCCGGTGCGATCGACAGCATGCAGCTGGGTCGGCAGGCACAGACCGACATCATCTCGATTGGCCTGTCGGCGACCGACTATATCGGCCACACCTATGGGACGGAGGGGACGGAGAGCTGCATCCAGGTCGACCGGCTGGACCGCGAGCTCGGCGCCTTTTTCGACAAGCTCGACCGCGACGGGATCGACTATGAGGTGGTGCTGACCGCCGACCATGGCGGCCACGACCTGCCCGAGCGGCACCGCGAGAACGCCATGCCGATGGATCAGCGCGTCGACGAGGCGCTGACCCCCAAGGCGCTGACGGAAGCGGTCGGCGCAAAGACGGGGCTGGCGGGGCGCAAGCTGATCTGGGGTGACGGACCGGCGGGCGACCTCTATTTCGATGTGACGCTGAACGCGAAGCAGCGCGCCGCCGTGGAGGCCGAGACGCTGAAGATCCTGCGTGCGCATCCGCAGGTGCAGGCCGCCTTCACCAAGGCGGAGATCGCGGCCGCGCCCTCCCCCTCCGGTCCGCCGGAGAGCTGGAGCCTGCTGCAGGAAGCGCGCGCCAGCTTCGATCCGCAGCGGTCGGGCGATGTGCTGCTGCTGCTGAAACCGCGCATCACGCCGATCGTCGATCCGACCAAGGGCTATGTCGCGACCCATGGCAGCCCCTGGGACTATGACCGGCGTGTGCCGATCCTGTTCTGGCGGAAGGGGATGCGGCATTTCGAACAGCCGCTGGGCGTAGA
Organism: Sphingobium ummariense RL-3; assembly: GCF_000447205.1. Lineage (GTDB taxonomy): Bacteria > Pseudomonadota > Alphaproteobacteria > Sphingomonadales > Sphingomonadaceae > Sphingobium > Sphingobium ummariense. Next base: position 2,920 of record NZ_AUWY01000090.1, read on the forward strand.
GACCGTGGACATCCTCCCGACGCTGGCCGCACAGATCGGCCTCTCGGTGCCGGCCGGCGAGATCGACGGGCGCTGCCTGGACCTGACCGCCGGGGACGGGGATAGCTGCGCGGGAAAGTAAACAGCACAGGCCTTCAAATATTGTCGGCGAACCCCTGCCCGTCCGCTTCGGTCAAGGCGTGGACGCGGTGGGGCGCCGACACCTCCACGCGGCTGGTGATCTCATATTGGGCACGCGCCTGGCGGACATGGCTGTCTGCCGGCACGCTGTCGATGAGCCAGACATTGCCGCCGATGACGGAGCGGCTGCCGACGATAATTCGGCCCAGGATTGTCGCACCGGCATAGATCACCACGTCATCCTCCACGATGGGATGGCGCGGCAGCGCCTTTTCCAGCGCTCCTTTCTCGTCGGCCGGGAAGCTGCGCGCGCCGAGCGTGACACCCTGGTAGAGTCGCACCCGGTCACCGACGATGGCGGTTTCGCCGATAACGACGCCGGTGCCATGATCGACGAAGAAGCTGCGGCCGATCTTCGCGCCGGGGTGGATATCGATGCCGGTCTTGGAATGAGCGATTTCCGAGACGATCCGCGCGACCAGCGGCGCGCCCAGGTCATGGAGCCGATGCGCCAAACGATGATGGATGATCGCCAGCATCGAAGGATAGCAGATCAGCACCTCGTCGACGCTGCGCGCGGCGGGATCGCCCAGGAACGCAGCCTCCACGTCGCTGTCGAGCAGTTCGCGCAGGCCGGGAAGGCTTTGGGCGAAGCCGCCGATGATACGCGCGGCCTGCGCGTCGATCGCCTCGGCGGACGCGTCCTTCATTGCATAGATCAGTTCCAATCGGATCTGGCCGTAAAGGCGGCTAAGCACGGTCTGGAGCGTTTCGGCGACGAAGGCATCCTCATTGTGAAGACGTACGAAGCTGGGACCGAGCCGCAGTGGGAACAGCGCCCCGCACAGTGAAAGCATGATCTTCGCGATGTTGGCGCGGGACGGAAAGCCTTCGGCGCCATATTCGGCGTGATGCCGCTGCGCCGCGCGCCAGCGGCTACGCACCGCACCCAATTCCGCCACCAGCCGGTCGATGTCCCAATAGCCTTCGACCCGCGCTTCTTCCTCGCCGCCTGCCGTCATACCGTGCCTCGCAATCGTCATTGCCCATGCATAACGCTGCATCGGGAGCGGGGATAAACGAGTTTTGCTTTTTGCCCGGCAGTTTCTGATTGCCCGCAACAGTTCTCCTCTCTGCAAGCAGGAAAGAATTTCAGGCCGTCGGCAACCGGATTTCCGCACGCAAACCGCCTTCGGGACGGTTGATGAGCGAGAGCGTCCCCTCTTCCCTGCGCACCGCCTTGTCGACGATGGCGAGGCCCAGACCCAGGCCCCTGGTGTTCCGCTGGCGCGACTCGTCCAGGCGAGCGAAAGGCCGCAACACCTCCTCCAGCCGGTCGGCCGGAATGCCGGGCCCGTCGTCGTCGATGCGGATCAGGACGGCATCGGAGCAGCGCCCCAGGCTTACCCGGGCACGATGCCCATAATGGAGCGCATTTTCGATCAGGTTCACGATCGCACGGCGAAGCGAAAGCGGTCGCGCCTGCATTTCCAGATGATCGGGGCCGCTATAGGTGACGTCCTTGTTCTGATCCTGGAAGGCGTCCACCACCGTCGCCACGGACACTGCGAGGTCTGTCCGCACCGCCGGTTCCGGGTCCTTCTCTCCCCCGAGGAAGGCGAGGAGCGAGTCGATCATCTCGTCCATTTCCGCAACGTCGCCCGCCATCGCCTCGCGCGCCTCGTCATCCCGCAAATTGTCGAGGCGCAGCTGCAAGCGTGACAGGGGCGTGCGCAGGTCGTGGCCCACCGCCGCCAGAGTTTCGGTGCGTTCGTTGATGAGCCGGTGGAGGCGCTTCTGCATTGCGTTGAAGGCGCGGATCAGGTTGCGGACATCGTTGCTGCCCGCCTCGTCCACCTCGACCTCGGCACCAAGGCCGATCTGTTCGGTGGCGCGGGTCAGATCGCGCAGCGGTCCCAGCGTCCGGCGGATGAGGATGCCGCCCGCCAGCGCCAGCGCGACGGCGGGAATCAGCGCAAGGCCCACTCGTCCGAGCGCGAAGGTCCATTTTCCGCCGCCATGGTGCATGCCGAAATAGAGCCAGCTGCCGTCTGGCAGGATCAGACCGCCATTGATCTCCGCAACGCGAGCCGGCGACGTCAGCCGCAGCCAGAGACGCGATCTCTCAAGGCTGGGCTCCCAGGTGAGGATCTGGCGGCGCATCCGCTCCAGCTCGGGCGCCAGCGGCGGAGGCGGCGGGGACACCGGCGTCCAATGGACATCGTAACGGTCAGTGGTGAGTTGAACCGACAGGGCGCGCCGCTCCTCGGGCGGCTGCTCCGACAGCAATTTGCGCGCGATCACGAGATGCTCGGCCAGGCGCCTTGCCTCGTCATCCTGGAGAGAGAAATGGCTGGCCCGCTCATAAACGAGCGTTCCGACTGCGAATTCCAGCGTGACCGTGAGCAGCAGAATCACGAAGAGCCGGCCGACCAGGCCCAACGACCGGCTCAGATGCGGTCTCAAGCCCGGCTCACCTCGGCATTGAACATATAGCCGACGCCGCGGACGGTGGTGATCGGCGCTGGTCTGTCGTCGGTGGAAAGCTTGCGGCGCAGGCGGCTGACCAGCACGTCGATGCTACGGTCGGAACTATCGCCCATACGGGTGCGCGAAAGTTCGATGAGCCGCTCACGGGCAATGACGCGCTGGGGATGGCTGAGGAAGCTGCCTAGCAAGTCGAATTCGGCACCGGTCAGGTCGACGATCGCGCCGGTGGGTGACCGCAGCTCACGACGCGGAAAGTTGACGATCCAGCCATCGAAGCGCGCTTCGTTCTCCCGATGCTCGTCCGGGCCGCGTTCCACGCCGACACGGCGCAGGATGGCGCGGATGCGGGCGATCAGTTCGCGTGTCCCGAACGGCTTGGGAAGATAGTCGTCCGCGCCAAGCTCCAGCCCGACGATCCGGTCGGTCTCGCCGCCCTTGGCGCTGATGAAGATGATCGGCACGTCGCTCTTGCGACGGATCTGGCGGCAGAGATCGATACCATTGGTGCCGGGCAGCATCACGTCCAGCACCACCAAGTCGACTGGCCCCGCATCGAAGGCCACCCACATTTCCGGACCGGACGAAGCCGGACGGACCTTATAGCCATGCTCTTGGAGAGCGCGGGCAGTAAGCGTCCGCAGCGGCGGATCGTCCTCTACCAGGATGATCGACGGCGCGGTCATCGAGAAAGCGCGCTGAAAGAAAAGCTCATGTCAGGGAAATAGGAGGACAGACCGTAACGGTCAACCAAAGCGAAGAGGTGGCGTGCTTGCTATCATCATCAGCAACATTTTGTCATCATTGAGAAGATAGCTGGCTGGCTATCAGCAAGGCAGGCCTGTGCCGGGCCTCTTGCGAGGCCCGGCAACCGGGATCAGAACGCCGCCGTGATCGAGAAGACGACCGTGCTGCGCGCGATCGACTTGCCGAAGTCCTTGCTGTCGTTAACCATGAAGTTGGGACGAAGATACTCTTCCTCGACCCGGGCAATGTCGGTGTCGACATAAGCAATGCTCGCGGTCAGCGGCGTGCCCGGGATGGCGAGGTCGGCGCCCACCAGCCAGTCAAAATACTTGCCGGTCGGCGCGATCGAGGTGCCGTTCGGGCCCAGGCCGCTATTGCCATTCGACCAGCCCAGATGCGCCTTCAGTGAAACCGGGGTGTTCGGAATGGCTCCGCTGATGTCGCCCCAGAGGTAGAGATTGTCTTCCTTGTCACCCGGATCGTACACGGTGCAGGCCGCGTCGCTGCACCACTTGCCCAACGCTTCCTGCTTCGGCGCATAGGCGACGCCGACCAGACCCTTCACCGGGCCGAACTGGTGCGAAAGCTTGACATAGGGTTCGGCGAAATCGGTTTCGTCGGCACCCGAAGGGTACATATACCAGGTGAGGCCGACATCGACGGTGGTGCCTTCGCCGAGCGAGGCGGAATAGCCGGCGATCAGGTCGAGTTCCATGTTGGCGCCGCCGAAACGACCCCAGCCGCCCAGGTTCGAACCCCAGGTGCCGACATAGAAGCCGCTCTCATGCGTAGCGGTGATGCCGCCCTGAACCGCCATGCCGCGGTCGCTCTGCGACACGCCGCGGAAGCGGTAATCGGAAACCAGGCCAACGCTGCCGGAAACGGTGATCGGGCTTGCGGGCTCTTCCTGGGCGAAGGCCGGAGCGCTGGACATCAGCGCGAGAGCGGCACAGGCGATCTGATACTTCATGAACATTCCCCTTTTAAAGAAAGAATGTTCCGTCCTGCATCCGCTCATCCCGGAAAATCTCTTGGATGGTCTTCCGTAGCGGCGGATAGCTGTTCCCTATTCTTTGCCGCCGGACGGGGAAACAGGATTTATTGCATCTGCGAAGGGCGGGGACCGGCTGTGATATGGACAGCACGGTTATTTTCTTAACTACAAACAGATTGTTTCTGTTTCGTTTCTATAATTGTCCGAATAGCAAGAGCCGCCGCGCCGGTTAGGGCACGGCGGCTCCCTTGTCGCCGATACGGTTGGACGGGTCAGGCGACGAGTTGGCGTAGCCTTCCGTCGGCGCCCGACAGCTGGACCGGCCCGCCCGCGCCGCGGCGACGATCGACCCATTCCCGCAGCATCTCCGCGCTGGTGTGGTCGATGTGGCGGAGCCGTTCGAGGTTGAGGATAACCAGACGGCCGGCCGGCAGCGATTCCAGCTTCGCCGACAGCTTGGGCAGGGTGAGGAACGTCGCGGTACCGTTCAACGCCACCTCATGCGCATCATCCCGGCTTTCCTCGTCCAGCTTGAGTCGCAGGCGCGTGGCATGCGGGAGCAGTTCGATCAGCGAAAGGCCGATGCCCACCAGCACGCCGGTCAGCAGGTCGGTCGTCACGACCATGACCAGCGTCGCGGCCCATACGACGGCCGGCAGCGGGCCATAGCGATGGAAGAGGTGCTTGACATGATCCACGCTGACCAGGCGCACGCCCGTCACGACCAGGATGCCGGCCAGAGCCGCCATCGGAATCTCCCGCAGCAGCCACGGAAGCAGCGCAACGAAGCCCAGGATCCAGATGCCGTGCAGGATCGCGGACAGCCGGGTCTTGGCGCCAGCCTGAACGTTGGCCGAACTGCGGACGATGACGCCGGTCATCGGCAGCGCACCCGCAAAGCCGCACAGCAGGTTGCCGACGCCCTGCGCGCTCAGTTCCCGGTTATAGTTGGTCCGAACGCCGTCATGCATGCGATCAACAGCCGCCGCCGACAGCAGCGTTTCTGCGCTGGCGATGAAGGCGATCGCGATCGCGGTGGTGATGACCGTCGGGTTAAGCAGTTGCGCGATCAGACCCTCGCTGGGCAGGTCGACGGCCGACAAGATCGACTCCGGCACGGCGACGCGAGCCACTGGAAGGCCGAGGAAGAAGGCCACCAGCGTCGCTGCCACCACGCCGACCAGCGCGCCCGGCAACAGCTTCAAGGAGGCCGGGCGGAACTTCTCCCACCCCAGCATGCTGCCGATGGTGACGAGGCCTACCGCAAATGCGGTTGCCGCGTCCTGGTTGGTCAGGCCGAAAATCTGGCCCGGCATCGCCACCAGGTTGGCGAGGCCGCTCGACAGCGGCTTGTCGTCAAACAGGACGTGGAACTGACCCACAACGATCAGCACACCGATGCCGGCGAGCATGCCATGCACCACAGCGGGCGATATCGCGCGGAACCAGCCGCCAACACGCAACAGGCCCGCAATGACCTGGATGATCCCCGCGAGAATCAGAATGGGGCCCAGCGCGGACAGGCCCTGTTCCCGCACGATTTCGAAGACGATGACGGCCAAGCCCGCCGCGGGGCCGCTGACCTGCAGGGGCGATCCCGCCAGCACGCCGACAACGATGCCGCCGATGATGCCTGTGACGAGTCCCTTTTCCGGCGGCACGCCGGACGCGACGGCGATGCCCATGCAGAGCGGCATCGCCACCAGGAACACGACGATAGAGGCGGTTAAATCGCGGCTGAATGTGCCGCCGGAAAGGGCTTTCAACATGGCTTACTCCGCGGCCTGGGCGTAGGCCACATCGGCCGCAAGGCGGCGGACATGGGGCTGCGCGACGGGGAGCGGCTGGCCTTCGCGCAGCGGCACGAAGTGGCCAGTGTCGCCGTCAAGGCCCAGCACCTGCCCAGCATGAATGTCGACATACCAGCCATGCAGCGCGATCTCGCCACGGGCGATGCCCGACGCAACCGACGGATGGGTGCGCAAGTGCGTAAGCTGCACCACGACATTTTCCAGCGCCATGTTGCGAAGCTTTTCCATGTCCGAAAGATCGGCGGGGTAGCTTTCGCGGCAGACCTTCTGCGCGGCATGGCTGTGGCGCAGCCAAGCGGCGACATTGGGCATGGCGGTCAAGTCGGCGTCGGTCGCGAGGGCCTTCATCGCGCCGCAGTCGCTATGGCCGCACACGATGATATCGCGCACGCCCAACACCATGACTGCATATTCGACCGTTGCGGTCACGCCACCCAACTGGCTGGCGTGCGGGGGTACGATGTTGCCGGCGTTGCGACACACGAACAGGTCGCCGGGCTGCGCCTGCATGATGTGTTCGGGTACGATACGCGAGTCGGCGCAGGAGATCATCAGCGCCTTGGGGCTTTGGCCTTGGCTGGCCAGCTGATTGTAAAGCGCGCTTTCGTTCGGAAAAACCTTGGTTTCGAAGCTGAAGACGCGACCGATAAGCTCGTTCATGTCCGTTATCCTTCTTTTCTCATGCCGGCCAGGGGGCAGACCGGGTTAGCTTGAAGGATAGAGACACGGTTTTGCTGCGTCGCAGCGGCTTTGTTAAATACTATGTCTGCGTACTTTTCTCGTTCAGCGGCGATCCACCAAAGCGCTGAGCATGTATCCCGCGCCGCGGACGGTGACGATCGGAGCAGGTCGGCCGCCATGATCAAGCTTGCGCCGCAGCCGGCTGATGAGGACATCAACGCTGCGATCGGAAGATGGTGTTTCGCGCACACCCGCCAGTTCCATCAGGCGCGCACGGCTGATGACCGTCTGGGGATTTTCGACCAGCACGCCCAGCAGGGCGAATTCCGCCGCGGTCAGTTCGATCTGGCGATTGTCGGGATCAAACAGTTCCCGCCGCGCGAAATCGACTGTCCACCCGTCGAAACGCGCCTCGGTCTGACGGCGCAAGCCCAGTACACGCTCATTCCTGCCGCGACGCAGCACCGCCCGCAACCGGGCCGCCAGCTCGCGCGGGGAATAGGGCTTGGTCATATAATCGTCGGCGCCCAGTTCCAGTCCGACCACCCGGTCGACTTCCGTGCTCTGGGCTCCGACCAGGATGATGGGCACATCACTGCGCTCACGGACGTCGCGGCACAGGTCCATGCCGTCCGGCCCGCGCAACGCGGCATCGAGCACCACCGCGCCAATGGGCATGGCGTCGATGGCGCTCCAAATGTCGTTCGCCGAGGCGGCGGGGAGCGCGCGGAAGCCGCTCTGCTCCAGATATTCGCGGACTTTCTGCCGCAGATCCGCCTGCCCCTCGGCGATCAGGATCAGCGGTGGGGTCATCCGCCCTTCACGGACAGCGCCTGAAGACTGTCGAGTTCGTTGACGAGGACCGCACGGTCCTGCTGTGCAACGGCAAGCGCCTCACCGGCGCGGGCGCGGCTGTAGCGGGCGACTTCCGCGTCAATATGGTGGCGGGCCGCCTCGCAGCTGCCGGCGTAGCTACCGCTCAACGGCTCGAAGCGGTGGATCGACTTGCCGATAGCGGCGACCGGACGGCCCTGCGCGGCAACGGCACGGTTGACCACCAGATCGGCCTGCCAACGGCAGATTTGGGTCGAAGGCCGGTTGACGAAGCGTGTTTCCACCTGCCGCGTGCGCACCGTGGACTGCGCGTGATAGCTGGCCGTATAGGCATTGGCTGCATGCGCGATTTCCGTGCTGTGCACTGGAGTCGAAAGCGCTGAAAGCGCGGCGGCGACGGTCAGGATCATGGGACACTCCTTCACGAGTCATCCGGCGGACCGGTATCATATCGGGTGTAGAATCGCAGAATGTCTCCGAAATTTGCCGAGCGTAACAAATTATTGCTGAGTCATATTCGACTCAGCGGGCGACCTGAAGCACAGTGCGCCAAAGGGGAATGCCGGACGCGCGACGGCGTCGATGTTATGGATCAACGCAGCTAGCCACAGGGCGTCGCTCGCGGCGCGATGACGCTCGGGATGGGCAGCGTCGGCAAAAGCGACGGCGGCCGCGATCCGATCCTCGTCCGCGCCTCGTTCGTCCAGCACAACCGAGACATGATCGATCGAGAACGGCGCCACCACCCCTGCTGCGGCGGCGAGCGTGTCGAGCCAATATTGGTCGATGGAGCTATCTGCCACGACGCGATAGCCGGCGACCGCTGACGCCAGTTCCGCCATAACGAAGGAAGCCGGTTGACCAAGCGCCTCCACCTGGGCGCGGTTGAGGCCATGCAGCGCTTCCGCTTCCGACGTCCAGTCCCAGCCCGCCCAGTCTTCATGCGGGCGGATCAGCCAGCTACGCGCCATGCCGCCTGCTGCAATGCCTACCTCGATCGGAAAGGAACGACCGTGCTTCGGCAGGCACGAAGCCTCGAAATCGATTGTCAGGATGGTCAAGGCACTCTCCAATCTGATTGCCACCGGTCCTTCCCGAACACGGCTGGCCACCCCCGAAGCGTCCCTTGGGCCCGAACTATGTCAGATCGAAGTCATCCGGCAAGCCCCTTTCCGAAAAATCCGGCCGGTCGCGATCGGCGATCGCTCGGAAAAGATCGCTCGATGGCATGCAACCGGCAGGCTGCTCATGCTTTTAAGGGGGGCCGCATGCCGGTGTCGGGGCCGGCGACGGCGCCACTTTCAAAGAGGACCACATAGGATGAAGATCGCGCAGATCGCCCCACTGGCCGAAAGCGTGCCCCCCAAGCTCTATGGCGGCACGGAACGCATCGTATCCTACCTCACCGAAGAACTCGTCGCGCAGGGCCATGACGTGACCCTGTTCGCCAGCGGCGATTCGGTGACGAGCGCAAAGCTGGTTCCGGTCACATCCATGGCGCTACGCCTTAACCCCCATGTAAAGGATCCGATCCCCCATCATGTGATCCTCTTGGAAGAGGTACGGCGCCGGGCCGACGAGTTCGACGCGCTCCACTTTCACATCGACCTCATTCACATGCCGCTGGTGCAGGACTTCATCGATCGCACAGTGACGACCTTGCATGGGCGACTGGACCTTCCCGACCTTGTCCCCTTCTACCGCGCCTTTCCGCACCATCCGCTGGTGTCGATTTCCGACCATCAGCGACTGCCCATGCCGCCGGTCAACTGGGCCGCGACCATCTATCACGGGCTGCCCACCGACCTGCTGAGACCACGTCTCGGAGCGACGGAGGGCTATCTCGCCTTCCTCGGCCGCATCTCTCCGGAAAAGCGCCCCGATCGCGCCATCCGCATCGCTGCACGGAGCGGACGAAAACTGCGCATTGCCGCCAAGATCGACGCCGTCGATCGCCTCTATTGGGAGAGCGAGATCGCGCCGCTGGTCGAGCAATATCCCCATGTCGAATTCATCGGCGAGATCAACGAGACACAGAAAGCGGAATTCCTGGGCAAGGCGGACGCCTTGCTCTTCCCTATCGACTGGCCCGAACCCTTTGGCCTCGTGATGATCGAGGCCATGGCCTGCGCGACACCGGTGATTGCCTTCCGTTGCGGATCGGTGCCCGAAATTATCCAGCATGGGGTCTCGGGGTTCATCGTCGACAGCGAGGACGAGGCCGTGGAGGCGCTCCGTCATCTGGATGATGTGAATCGAGCAGGCGTACGCGCCGCGTTCGACGCACGCTTCACAGCGCAACGGATGGCGGCGGACTATGTGGCGCTCTATCAGGATCTGCGCGATGCACGGACGGCGTCCACGCAGATGCGCGCCCTGCGCAAGGAGGGCGCCGAACTTCAGATCGTCTGACAGGAGAGCATCCATGTCGTTGAGCCAGCCGCTGCCCGAAATCCCGGGCGGCAACGCGCCGGGGCAGAGCTTTTCACAGGCACAGACCCAATTCTTCATTCCCGCGACCGCCTCGCTGCACGAGCGGCGGCCGCGTACACTGAAGCATGGCGACAGCTTCGCCGTTTTCGATCACAGCGGCGACGCGATTGCGGGACCGGGCAGTCCGGAGGGGCTCTATCACCGCGACACGCGGCACCTTTCCCATCTCTATCTGACCGTGAACGGTCTACGTCCGATCCTTCTCAGTTCGGGGCTGCGTGACGACAACAGCATGCTGACCTGCGACCTCGCCAATCCGGATTTTCCGGATGACGAGGGCAGGGTCGCCGTCGAGCACGACCTGATCCACCTGCGCCGCACCCGTTTCCTGTGGAACGGCGCGATCCACGAACGAGTGACGATCCGCAATTTCGATACGGAGGCGCGGCAGGTGACGGTGGATATCGGCTTTGCCGCCGATTTCGCCGATCTGTTCGAGATCCGCGGCATGACGCGCCTGCGACGCGGCACGATGCTGAAGCCGGAAGTCGGTACGAGGGAGGTGGTTCTGGGCTATGAGGGGCGCGACGGGCTGACCCGGCAGACCCATCTGCGCTTCGAGCCGGAGCCCCAGCATCTGAGCGAGAGCAGCGCCCGTTTCGAGGTGCGCGTGCCCCCGGGTGAACGCTGCACGCTCTACATGCAGATCTGCTGCGAACGCGGCGCCCCGATCGACTCGCTTTCCAAGCATTTCCTGAAGTCGCTGCGCGATTCCATGCAGACACTGAAGCTGGCGCGGGCGCGGGCGGCCGCCGTCACCTCGTCCAACCAGCTGCTGAACCAAGTCACCCGCCGGTCGATCGCCGACATCGGCATGCTCTCGACCGAAACGGACTATGGCCCCTACCCCTATGCCGGCATCCCCTGGTTCAGCACCGTCTTCGGCCGCGACGCGATCATCACGGCGCTGGAGATGCTGTGGCTCGATCCCGCGCTCAGCCGCGGCGTTCTCGGCTATCTCGCCGCGCACCAGGCGACAAGCTTCGACCCTGCCGCCGACGCCGAACCGGGCAAGATCCTGCACGAAGTGCGCCATGGCGAGATGGCGGAGCTGGGGGAAGTTCCCTTCCGCCACTATTATGGCAGCATCGATTCGACGCCGCTCTTCGTGATGCTGGCCGGCGCCTATCTGGAGCGCACGGCGGACGTCGACTTTCTGCGCGGCATCCTGCCGAACATCGAGGCCGCGCTCGCCTGGGTCGAGGAGCATGGCGACCGCGACGGGGATGGCTTCGTCGAATATGGCCGGCACACCGACCAGGGACTGGTCAACCAAGGCTGGAAGGACAGCCACGATTCGGTCTTCCATGCCGACGGCACCATCGCGCGTGGCCCGATCGCGCTAGCCGAGGTGCAGGCCTATGTTTATGGCGCCTGGACTGCAGCCGACGCGATCTACACTGCCTTGGGCGACAATCGGCGGGCGGCGGGCTACCGCGCCAAGGCCGGGGATCTGCGCGACCGGTTCGACGCTGCCTTTTTCGATGCAGAGCTCGGCACCTATGTGCTGGCGCTGGACGGTGCGAAACAGCCCTGTCGCGTGCGGTCGTCCAATGCGGGCCATGTGCTCTTCACCGGTCTCGCCCGCGAGGAGCGGGCCGAAGCAGTGGTGCGGACCTTGATGGCGCCAGCCTCCTTTTCCGGCTGGGGCGTGCGAACGATCGCTTCGACCGAGGTGCGCTACAATCCGATGAGCTACCATAACGGATCGATCTGGCCGCACGACAATGCCCTCATCGCGGCGGGTTTCTCCCGCTATGGCTACCGTCAAGAGGCGGCACGGATTTTCGAAGGGCTAATCGCCGCTGCCACCTATGTCGACCTGATGCGCCTGCCGGAACTGTTCTGCGGCTTTCCACGGCGCCGCGCGCAGGGCCCAACCTTCTATCCGGTAGCCTGTAGCCCCCAGGCGTGGTCGGCGGCCGCGCCCTTGTCGCTCATCCAGTCGAGCTTGGGGCTGAGCATCGACGTACAAGCGAAGCAGATAGCGCTGCACGAGCCGGAACTGCCGCGTTTCGTTGATGAACTTGCGGTATGGGGACTGACCGTCGGAGACGCCAGCGTGGACATCGCCTTCGACCGGATGGGCGACAAAGTGGTGGTCAAGCCGCTCGGTCGAAGGGGAGATGCACGGATTGTAACGGTCGCTTAATGCCCTCTTCGTTCAAGCGAGGTCGAGATGCCTGTTCGGCGTTGTCTCGACCTCACTCCGAGCGAACGAATATCGGAGGAACTTCAGCTCTGTCCCCAGCCGCCGCCCAGCGCGCGGAAAACGTCCACCTGCGCGAAGGCGGCGGAACGCCGCACGGCGACCAAGTCGGCCTCCGCATCGGCCAGCGTCCGCTGCGCGTCGAGAACGGTCAGAAAATCGATCCGCCCTTCGCGCTGCCTTGCAAGGCTGATCCGCGCGGCGCGGGCCGCGGCGTCGCGCGCCTGCGCCAGGGTCTGCTCCCGCTCCAGCGCATGGCCGTAGGCGGAAAGCGCCCGTTCGGTTTCCTCCAGCGCGTTCAGCACCGTGCCGTCGAATTCGGCGAGCGACGCGGCGCCGTCGGCCTTCGCCCCGGCGATGCGCGACCGGATCGCCTCCTGGTTGGGGAAGGCCCAGCTGATCAGCGGTCCCAGCAGCCAGCGGAAGGGGCCTCCGCCAAACAGGTCGCTGCCGCCCAGCGCCGTCGTGCCGACCGATCCGCCGAGCGAGATGCGGGGATAGAGATCGGCGGTGGCGACGCCGATGCGCGCCGTATTCGCCGCCAGCCGCCGCTCGGCCGCGCGCACGTCGGGCCGCCGGGCCAGCAGCGCCTGCCCGTCGCCGACCGGGATCGGCTGGCCGAGCTGCGGCGTCTTCACGCTGGCGCCGACGTCCGCCGGCAAGTCCTGCGGCGTGCGGCCGGTGAGCGTCGCCAGCCGGAACAGCGCGGCATCGCGGTCGGCCTGCAGCGCCGGGATCGCCGCCGCCTGCTGGTCGCGCAGCGCCGTCACGCGGATGACATCCAGCCGGTCGGACCGGCCGACATCGAAGCGCGCGCTGGTGATCCGGATCGACTGGTCGAGCAGCGACACGGTCTGCTCCGCCACCGCCAGCCGCTCGGCCGTGGTGGTGACGTCCAGATAGGCGCGCACGGTGTCGGCGATCACCGCGACCCGCACGCCATCGGCATCGGCCTGCGCGGCCTGATAGTCGCCGCGCGCCGCTTCGACGCCGCGCTTCACCCGGCCGAACAGGTCGACCTCGTAGGAAACGTCGAGTCCGCCGTCGAGAATCCAGTTTTCCCGGTCCAGCCCCGGCAGCGATCGCACCGCCGCCGTCCGCGTATAGTTGGCCGACGCCCCCAGGTTCGTCTGGGGCAGCCGGTCCGACTTCGCGCCGCGCAGCAGCGAACGCGCCTTTTCGATCCGGGCGACCGCGACGCGGATGTCGGTGTTCGCCGCCAGCGCGTCCTCCACCAGTCGGTCGAGCAGCGGATCGCGGTAGAGCGACCACCAGCGGTCCTGCGCGGCCGCCGTGCTGACGGCGGGCGACGCGCCGCCGATGAAGGGCGCGGCGGCCGAGGCCGCCGTGCTGGGCGGGACATAGTCCGGCCCGGCGGCGCAGGCGCTGAGCGCGCTCGCGCCCAGCATCAGGGGGAGGAGATATTTGTGCATCGTATCTTTCCTCATTCGGCCGGCTGCAGCGCGGGGGCCGTGTCCTCCCGCCGGCGGCGGGGGAAGCGGTTCGCGAGGTTGCGGCAGACCACATAGAAGGTGGGCGTGAACAGCAGGCCGAAGGCGGTGACGCCGGCCATGCCGAAGAAGACCGCCGTGCCCAGCGCCTGCCGAAGCTCGGCACCCGCGCCGGTCGCGATCACCAGCGGCACCGCGCCCAGGATGAACGCGAAGCTGGTCATCAGGATCGGGCGAAGCCGGGTCCGCGCCGCCTGGATCGCGGCCTCGACAGGCGACAGGCCCTGCTCCTCCTCCGCCTGCTTGGCGAACTCGACCACCAGGATCGCATTCTTCGCCGCCAGCGCGATCAGCACCACCAGGCCGATCTGGGTCAGGATGTTGTTGTCCATCCCGCGCAGATTGACGCCCAGCATCGCCGCGAAGAGGCACATCGGCACGATCAGGATGATCGCCAGCGGCAGGGTCAGGCTCTCATATTGCGCCGCCAGCACCAGGAAGACGAAGAACACGGCCATGGCGAAGACGAGGCCCGCGGTGTTGCCGGCGGTCTTCTGCTGATAGGCGATGCCCGTCCACTCCCCGGCATAGCCCGCCGGCAGTGCCTCGGTCATCTTCTCGATGGTCGTCAGCGACTGGCCGGAGGAATAGCCCGGTGCGGTGTCGCCGTCGATTTCGACCGCCGGCATCAGGTTGTAGCGGACCACACGATAGGGACCGGTCTTGTCGCGGAAGGTGGAGACCGAGCCGATCGGCACCATCTCGCCCGAATCCGACCGGGTCTTGAGGTTCGCGATGTCCGCTACCGACCCGCGATGCGCCGCATCGGCCTGCGCCGTCACGCGATAGGTGCGCCCCAGCAGGTTGAAGTCGTTGACGAAGGCGGAGCCGAGATAGACCTGCATCGCTTCGAACACGCGCTCAGGCGGCACGCCCAGCAGGTCGGCCTTGCGCCGGTCGACATCCGCATAGATGCGCGGCGTGCCGACATCGAACAGGGTGTAGACCATGGCGAGGCCGGGGGTCTGGTTCGCCTTGCCGATGAAGTCGTTGGCCAGCCGGTTGAGCTCGTCATATCCACGGTCCTCGCGGTCCTCCAGCATCAGGCGATAGCCGCCCGCCGAACCGATGCCCTGGATGACCGGCGGCGGCACCAGCAGGATGCGCGCCTTGTCATAGCCGGCCATGGCCTTGTTCGCCTGCTCCATGATGCCGGCATAGGTCACGCCTTCCTCCTTGCGCTCGGCAAAGGTCTTGAAGGGGAAGTAGATCGCCGCCGAATTGGGCGCCTGCGTCTGGGATGGGCCGTGGAAGCCGGCGAACATCACCGCGCCGCGCAGGCCCTTGATCGGCAGGATCTTCTCCGCCACCTCGCGCGTCACCTTGTCGGTGCGCTCGAGCGAGGCGCCGGGAGGAAGCTGCACCACGGCGAGGAAGTAGCCCTGGTCCTGCGCCGGGATGAAGCCCGCGGGCGTCACCCAGAACAGGGCGCCGGTCGCGGCGATCAGCCCCGTATAGGTCAGCAGCATCTTCTTGGGCCGGGCTACCAGCCAGCGCGTCAGCCGCGCATAGCCGTCCGCCATCCGGTCGAACCCGGCGTTGAAGCGGTCGCCCGCCCCGGCCAGCAGCCGCTTCCAGCGCGGTGCCGTCGGATCGTCAGCGACCGACCCGTGCTTGGGCTTCAGCAGCAGCGCCGCCGCGGCCGGGGACAGGGTCAGCGAAAGGATCAGCGAGATGATCGTCGCGGTCGAGATCGTCACCGCGAACTGCTGGTAGAAGGCACCCGAAATGCCGGTGATGAACAGCGTCGGCACGAACACCGCGCACAGCACCAGCACGATCGCCACCAGCGCCGTCGCCACCTCGTCCATCGAGGTGCGCGCCGCTTCCAGCGGCGTCATGCCGCGTTCGATGTTGCGTTCGACATTCTCGACCACCACGATCGCGTCGTCGACGACGATGCCGATCGCCAGCACCAGGCCGAAGAGCGACAGGTTGTTGAGCGAATAGCCCACCGCCGCCAGCATCGTCGCCGTGCCGATCAGCGACACCGGAATGGCGATGATCGGGATGATCGCCGCGCGCCAGTTCTGGAGGAAGACCAGGATCACGAGCACGACCAGGATCACCGCCTCGAACAGCGTGTGATAGACCGCGTCGATCGACTGGCTGATGAATTCGGTCGGGTTGTAGATGATGCTGTATTCCAGGCCCTTGGGGAAGCGCTTGGCCAGCACTTCCATTTCGGCCTTCACCTTCTCCGCCGCGTCGAGCGCGTTGGAGCCCGGCCGCTGCATCGTGGCGATGACCACGGTGGGCTTGTTCGACAGATAGGTGTTGGTGCCATAGTCCTGCGCGCCCAGCTCGACGCGCGCGACATCGCGCACGCGGACCTGGTGGCCGTCCGCATCGGTGCGGATGACGATGTCGGAGAATTGCTCCGGCGTGGTCAGGCGGCCCTGCATTTCGACGCCGAGCTGGAAGGCCTCGCCCCGGTCATAGGGCGGCTGGCCGATCGAGCCCGCCGAAACCTGCACGTTCTGCGCGCGCAGGGCGGATACGATCTCGCCCGCCGTCAGGTTCATCTCGGCGGCGCGGCCGGGGTCGATCCAGACGCGCATCGCATAGTCGCGCGAACCGAACAGCTGCACGTCTCCCACGCCGTCGATCCGGGCCAGCCGGTCGCGCACCTGTGTCAGCGCATAGTTGGACAGGTAGTTGCGGTCGAACGTGCCGTCGGGCGACTGCAGGTTGACGACCATCAGGAAGTCCGGCGTGGTCTTGCGGGTGACGACGCCCAGCCGCTGCACCTCTTCCGGCAGGCGGGGCACGGCGACCGCGACGCGGTTCTGCACCAGCACCTGCGCGGCGTCGAGATCGGTGCCGATCTTGAAGGTGACCGTGATCGTCACCTTGCCGTCGCCGGTCGACTGGCTGCTCTGGTAGAGCATATTGTCGACGCCGTTGATTTCCTGCTCGATCGGCGCCGCGACGGTGGAGGCTACCGTCTCGGCCGATGCGCCGGGATATTGGGCCGACACCGTGACCGTGGGCGGCACGATGTCGGGATACTGGCTTACGGGCAGGCCGATGAAGGCCAGCGCGCCGACGACCGAGATGATGACGGCGATCACCGCCGCGAAGATCGGCCGATCGATGAAGAAGCGCGAAAAACGCATCGGCTTTTATCCTTGTAAGAGGCTCAGCGCGCGAAGGTCGCCTGCGCCGCCACGGGTGCGGCTGCGCCGGGGGCCTCGGCCTCCGGGCTTTCGACCGCGGGCTTGATGGCGGCGGGACGGGTCGCGACCTTGGCGCCCGGCATCGCGGCCTGGAGATTGGTGACGATCACGCGGTCGCGGGCGTCGAGCCCGGAACGGATGATCCGCAGTCCGTCGACGACCGGCCCCAGTTCCACGGCCTTGACGGCAACGTTGTCATCCTTGCCGACGACCATCACGGTCTTGCGCGCCTGGTCGGACTGAATCGCCTCGTCGGGCACCAGCAGGGCGTTGACCTTGCCGCCGTTCGAAAGGCGCATGTTACCGAACATGCCGGGGGTCAGGAACAGGTCGGGGTTGGACAGCACGGCGCGGCCGCGGATCGTGCCCGACCGCGGATCGAGCCCGTTGTCGGTGAAGTCCAGCCGGCCCTTCCAGCGATAGTCCGCCTCGTCCTGCAGGCGGATCTCGATCTCGCCGCCCTTGCCGTTCTGCGCACGGTCGCGCTGCGACTTCAGGAACAGCGCCTCGGACGCGTCGAAGCTGAAATAGATCGGGTTCAGCGCGTTGATCGTGGTGAGCAGGCTCGCGCCCGTCCCTTCAGCGCCCGACACCAGGTTGCCGATGTCCACCTTGCGGTCGGACACGCGGCCGGCGATCGGCGCGCGTACCTGCGTGAACTCAACGTCCAGCGCCCGCTGCCGCGCCCGCGCATCGGCGGCGGCCAG
>NZ_AUWY01000091.1 GCF_000447205.1 Sphingobium ummariense RL-3
GGCCTGCGCCGCCTGGAGCCGTGCGCGCAGCGCGTCGATCTCGGCGGCAGAAACGGCCTCGTCGCCGTTCAGCCGCTGGACGCGGGCATAGTCGGACTGCGCCAGCGTAAGCGTGCTGCGCGCGCTCGCGACGTTGGCGCGGGCCTCGGCCAGCGCGGCGAGGAACGGTCGCTGGTCGATGGTGAAGAGCAGCTGGCCCTTGCCCACGATGTCACCGTCGCGGAAATGGATGGCCGTCACCTGACCCGACACGCGCGGGCGCACGTCCACCGTCTGGCTGGGCGCGAAACGGCCGACATAGTCGTCCCACTGCACGACCTGCCGCATCAGCGGCGCGGAGACGCCCACGGTGACGATCGGCGAGGCCGCCGCCTCGGCGCTGGGCTGGCCGGCATATTTCCACGCGACGCCGCCTACCAGCGCCAGCGCCAGCGCGGCCCAGGCGATATGCCGCCTGCGCCAGCGCCCGCCCTGCGGCTGCGCGTCGTCCTGGGTCTCGGCTGGAATGGGTCCGAGCATGTTCATGCAAAACTCCGTCGTGTGAAGGTGGCGCGCGCCAGGCTGATGGCGGAGAGCAGCAGTTCGAGCTGTCCCTCGCTGAAACCGGCGTCGCGAAAGGCTTTGATGGCGGAAGCGCGAACCGCGAAACCATTGTGCCAGCTTTCAACCGAGAGGCGCCGCAGCGCCTCCAGCCTCTCGCTGGCCAGTCGGAAATGCGGCTGCGGCCCGAAGATCATTTCCTTGAGGCGCGACCAGCGACCGGGCGCGCGCAGCGAGCCGAGCCCGTCGGTGCGGGCCAGTCGTACGACCTGCCATTCCTGGCGGGTAAAACCCGATGCGGCGGCCTTGATCCGATCCCGGACCATGGGCAAGGAAAGCCCCTCCCCAGCCGCCGGCAGCGGCTGGGCAAAATCGATATAAGCCATGTGCATGTCCCCTTGTGCGCATCCGCTGCGGCGCCACGACACCAGCATGGGGCCGGATCACCATCCGGTCCGCAACGGAAGAACGGCTGCGCCAAACGCCGGGCCAAGCCCGGCCGACGCAAACCGAAGACCTGAATGAAAGCGGCGCCGTTGTCCGGCTTACCGCGGGAGCGCCCCTAGCCCGCCTTATTCACCAAAAGTGTCCTGAAGGGTTGGCGGGAGTGGCGTAAGCCTCTGATCTGAATTAGGAACTGGGTGTCTAAGCCGAACCTGCCGCAGGGCAGAAAATGCCACGGGCCACACCCGCCATGAACGATGATATCGCAAGCTCATTTGGATTCCCAGCAGTCGGCCGCAAGAAAATCACAGCTGCGTTCGACGGTGGCCGGCTTACCTCGGATGGCGGTGTTCTACTGCTTGCACAGGCCGAGCGCGCGATGGGGATTTGCCAGCGCCTGGCGGCTTGTATTGCCGATCCGCGCGATCCAGCGCGGGTGATCCATCGCCTGGATGACATTCTGCGTGCCCGTGTGTTCGCGATTGCGTGCGGCTATGAGGATGCCGATGATCTCGATGCTCTGCGCGACGATCCAGGCTTCCGCCTGGCGCTCGGCAAGCTGCCGGAATCGGGCGCGGGGCTGGCCAGCCAACCGACGATGAGCCGGTGGGAAAATGCACCGACTACGCGCGAACTGGCCAGCATGATGGCCGCGATGATCGACATCTACTGCGCCAGCTATCCCGCCCCTCCGACAGCGGTCACGCTGGATATCGACGACACGTGCGACGTCGTGCATGGCTATCAACAGCTCTCGTTCTGGAACGGGCATCATGGGGAGCGCTGCTTCCTACCGATCCATATCTACGACACCGCGACCGGCAGGCCGGTGGCCATGCTGCTGCGCACAGGCAAGACGCCTTCTGGAAAGGAGGCGGCGGGGCACATCCGACGCCTGGTGCGTCACCTGCGCCGTAATTGGCCCGATACCCACATCACTATCCGCGGCGACGGGCACTATGGTCGACCCGAGGTCATGGCCTACTGCGATGCGGCCCGCGTCGATTACGTGTTCGGCCTGCCCACCAATTCAGCGCTGCGCGCCGATCCCGCCATTGTTGCGGTCGCCGATGCCTGCGCGGTCAAGCGCGCCCAGCGTCAGTGTCCCGTCCTGCGCAACTATGCCGAGACCCGCTATGGGGCAAAGACCTGGAAGTGCCAGCGTCGCGTCGTTGCACGGATCGAGGCCAGCACGCTGGGCATGGACATCCGCTATGTCGTCACCTCGTTGGCAACAGGATCGGCCGAGCACATCTACGACACGCTCTACTGCGCGCGTGGTCAGGCCGAGAACCTGATCAAGCGCCACAAGTCCCAGCTCGCCAGCGACCGAACCTCGTGCCGCTCGGCCAATGCCAATCAGATGCGCCTGATACTGCACACTGCCGCATACTGGCTGCTATGGCGCATCCAGCAGGCGATGCCCAGGACCGCTGCTCTGGCAAGCGCGGAGTTTACCACCTTGCGCCTGCGGCTGCTCAAGGTCGCTGCGCGCGTCGTAGAAAGTGCTAGCCGCATCCGCATTGCCTTCGCTTCCGCCTGTCCGGATGCCGACCTGTTCCGCGCCCTCGTTCTCCGGCTGAAGCCTGCGCCGACGTAGCCCATGCGGCAGCGCCGCAGAACTCCGAGCCCAGCCCTTCAACCCGAAAAGCCCATCAATCCGAATGCGGTGAAACAAACGCCAGCGATGCCGGTCGTCCGCGCAATACAGCCAGCCGCAGCAAATGCCCAGAGCGGGCCCGAAACCGAGCGTCGTGAATAAGAGAGGCTAGAGGCGCGTGCTCAGTGAATGTGCCTGCATGCGACCTCCTCCGGGACTTGCCCCTCCGAGTTCAATACCAATCGGTATATAATGCGCTGCAGCAACGCGTCAACCGTATTTCTGTACCGAAAAGTAAAAAATTTCAGAAAAGTCGCGCAGGCCGCACTGTGTTGAGAACGGGGAATTATTTGCTGGGCCACATCTGAAGCGTGGTCTCAACCAGTTGCTGCAGATGCTCCGCACTCGCTCCGGTGCCAGCCTGAACCCCCATCCCCTGCATCACTGCGGTGAGATAGGAGGCCAGCGCCTTGGGATCGATATGCGTCGGCAGGTCGCCTTCTTCGCGCGCGCGTTCAAAGCGTTCGACCAGCGCGCTGTGAGAGGACGCCTGGCGCGCTACCACCTCATGCTTGATCGAATCGGCCTGCGTCGTGCAGGCGACCATACTGATGACGCCCAGGCAGGCGCGCGGATCGCCGCCGCCGGTCTGGATCGCCAACGTACCGCGCAACAGCCGCTCCGCCACCGCGCGCGCTGTCGGCTCCTGCAGCGCGGAACGCATATAGCAGAGCTTGTCCCGCTCATAGAGGTCCAACGCTTTGCGAAACAGGGCTTCCTTGTTGCCGAAACAGGCATAGAGGCTGGGCTTGGTGATGCCCATCGCCTCGGTGAGCTCAGTGAGCGACGCGCCCTCATAACCGCGTTCCCAGAAGACCTGGAGCGCCGCCGACAGGGCTTGCTCGGGATCAAACTCCCGCGGACGCCCTCTCACCTGTTGCATCGTGATTTCCATACCGATCGGTATATAGTGATACGCGCATGGCACGTCCAGTCGCGATTGCCAACTAACATAATGACACGCGTCGCCTGGAGTTCCGGCAGAGCCAAGACGGGTATTATGTCGGCCTGTCGGTCTGACGAACAGTCAAGGTGCTCCTGTGGAGCACTTCGCGCCGCATCAAAGCTCCTCGGGCCAATATAGGCGCATCGGATTGGAGACGAGCAACTTCTGCTGCAGGTCCGCGGTCGGTGCGATACGCGGGATCATATCGACAAGATGCCCGTCGTCGGGAATGGTGTCCTGCATATTGGGATGCGGCCAGTCGGTGCCCCACAGCACGCGGTCCTGATAGTCCGCCACCAGCGGTGCGACGGCGCCGGCAAAGGCATTCCACGGGTCGCCCGTCGGGTCGAGCCGGTCGGGGCAGGTGGCCTTGAACCAGATATCCTCGCGGCTGTCCAACAGGGCGCGAAAGGCCTTCATGTCGGCGCCCGCCGCCCCCTGGATAACATCGGGTCGGCCCATATGGTCGATAACGAGCGGTACGGGAATGGCGTCCATAAAGGGGCGCAGTTCCTCCAATATGTCGGCCTCGAAATAGATCACGACATGCCAGCCTGCCGGCAGGCGCTTCGCCACCTCCAGGAATTGGTCCTTCGGCGCATCGTCGACGAGCCGCTTGAGGAAGTTGAAGCGAATGCCGCGAATGCCACCTTCATGCAGCGCCGTCAGGTCGGTCTCCGAAATCGCCGGATCGACGACCGCGACGCCGCGTGCCTTCCCTGCGCTTTTGGCGATCGCATCAAGGGTTGCCGCATTGTCGGTGCCATGGCAGCTGGCCTGCACGATAACATTACGCGAAAACCCCAGATGGTCGCGCAAGGCGAACAACATGTCCGGCCCCGCATCCTCGGGCAGATATTTGGCCTTCGCGCTGAAGGGGAACTGCGCCATCGGTCCGAACACATGGCAATGCGCGTCGATCGCGCCGGCAGGCGGCGCATAGCTTGGCTTCGACGGAGAGGCATGCCAGGAAGTAATACGATCAGACATAGACGATACCATCCATCAGCTTGCGCGCGGTGCGCAGCAGGGCGGCACTGACAACAGCGCCATCTTCGTCGGTTTGGAGAACGCAGGTCATCTCCCCGGTCGGATGCTCCACCGACAGCGTTTTGCGGGCGCCGTCCGGAATGTGCGCCACTTCGGCCGCGGGCGATCCGTCGAGCAGGCACGCCGTCGCGACGGAGACGGCGCCAAGGACGCCGACGGTTGCGTGGGCGCGGTGCGGGATGAAGCTGCGGACCGTTACCGCCCCACCCTTCTGCGGCGGCGCGACCAGCATCATCTTGGGCACGGACTTATCCGTGACGTCGCCCAGGTTCATCCGCTCGCCCACGGCCAGGCGGATGGCTTCCAGCCGCGCCTTGAGCTGCGTATCGGCGTCCAGCGTGTCGCGATCTTCGTAGCCGGTCGCACCCACATCCTCCGCCTTGATCACCACGCACGGCATACCATTATCGATCAGCGTGACGCGCGTCCCGTTGACCACATCAACGGCATTACCGGTCGGCAGCAATGCGCCACAGGAAGATCCTGCTGTGTCGCGAAATTCCAGCGGCACGGGCGCATGGGTGCCTGGCACGCCGTCGATGGCTGCATCGCCCTTGTAGGACACCGCCCCATCGGGCGTCTGCACGGTCGCCACCGCAACCTGCCCGGTATTTTCCATATGGATGGCGACCCGCGTCTCGGCGCCGGCAACCGCCACCAGCCCGCGCTCGATGGCGAAGGGCCCGACGCCGGCAAGGATATTGCCGCAATTCTGGGCATCTGTGACGACGGCCTTGTCCACGAAAACCTGGAGGAACAGATAGTCCACGTCGATCCCTTCACGGGCCGACCTGGACACCACGGCCACCTTGCTGGTCAGCGGATCGGCCCCGCCCATGCCGTCAATCTGGCGGGGATCGGGCGATCCCATTACGCCGAGCAAGAAAGCGTCGCGCGCGGCTATGTCGGTTGGTAGGTCGTCCTTCAGGAAATATCCGCCCTTGGACGTCCCTCCCCGCATCCACATGCAGGGAACCTCAGACATATTTGAGGCCCTCCCGCTCAAGACGCTCGCGCATCTGATACATGTCGAGGCCGAGAACGCCCTGCGCCAGCAACTCCCGCTTCTCCGCCTCCTTCGCCTCGCGCGCCTGCGCAGCCACCAGCACGTCGGCGGCCTTGTCGCGCGGCACGACGCAGACGCCGTCGTCGTCGGCCACGATCACGTCGCCCGGGTTGACCAGCGCATTGGCGCAGACCACCGGCACATTGACCGAACCCAGCGTGTTCTTGACCGTGCCCTGTGCACAGATCGCTTTGGACCAGACCGGGAACGCCATTTCGGTAAGGTCGCGCACGTCACGCACCCCTGCATCGATGATAAGGCCCCTGCACCCCCGCGCCTGCGCGCTGGTCGCGAGGAGATCGCCGAAATAGCCATCTTCGCAGGGGCTGGTCGGCGCAAGCAGCAAGACGTCCCCCGCCTTCAGCTGTTCGATGGCGACATGCACCATCCAGTTGTCGCCGGGCGCTGCACTGATCGTCACCGCAGAGCCGGCGATGCGCGCGCCGCTATAGATCGGCCGCATGTAGCTTGCGAGCAATCCGGTGCGGCCCTGCGCTTCGTGGACGGTTGCGACACCGCATTGGGCCAGTCCGTCGATCACGTCCGGGCCGGCGCGCTCGATATTCTGAACGACGATACCACTCATGCGATGCACTCCTCTTTGCCCCCGAGATGGCGGAGGTCGACGCCCGACGGAAAGAGAAGTTTGGAAAATGCAATTGGATTTGGCTAAATGTGACCAGATGGACATCTGGGCGCTCAACCTTCGCCACCTGCATGCCGTGGAACGAATTGCCTCACTGGGAACGGTGAACGCCGCCGCGACCGCCGTCAATCTCAGCCAGCCGGCGATAACGCAGGCGTTAAGCCGGCTGGAAGACCTTCTTGGCTTACCGCTGTTCGAACGTCGCCATGACGGCATGATCCCGACCGATGCGGGGGATATTCTCGCGCCGCGCGTCGCTGCGGCGTTGACCCATATACGCAGCCCGCACGTTACCATGTCGCGCATGCGCGCCATGCTGGCCGTCGCCGAAACCGGCAGCTACACCCGCGCCAGCCAGGCCACCGGCCTTTCGGTGCCGTCCATTCACCGCGCCGTCAGCGATCTGGCCCTCGCCCTCCGGCGGACGCTGGTTGCGAGGCGGGGAAAGGTCGCCATCACGACCGAAGCCGGCAATCAGCTTGCGCGCGAATTTCGGCTGGCTCAAGTGGAACTGGAAGCCGGGCTGTCCGAAGTGATGGCGCTTCGCGGGTACGAAACACGGCGCATCGCCATCGGCGCCATGCCGCTGTCGCGCGCGCACATCCTGCCTGCCGCCGTCGCCCGCTTCCTCGCTCGCAGGCCGCAGGTGCGGCTGACCATCGTCGAGGGATCGCGCGCGGAACTGGTCGAGCCGTTGCGCAACGGCTTGATCGACGTCATGGTCGGCGCCCTGCGGGAACCGCTCATGGAACCGGATCTGGCTCAGCATCGCCTGTTTGACGATGTTCCAGCATTCTATGCACGCCATGATCATCCATTGGCAGGCGCCGTGCCGAGCGGCGCCGAAATGGCCCGTTTTCCCTTCACCCTCGCCCCTCGCGGCACGCCGCTGCGGGACAGTTTCGAAGGCTATTTCACCGAGCTCGGCCTGCCCCTGCCGTCCGTACCGATCGAATCGGGATCAGTCATGATGATCCGGCAGGTGCTGATGGGCACCGACTTCATCACCCTGCTTTCGCCCGATCAGGTATCCGTGGAGGTCGAGGCGAAGTGGCTGCGGCCGCTTGCCCGCCTGCCCGAACGTTTTGCGCGGACCATCGGCATGACGACGCGTGCCTCGCTGTTGCCAACTCAGGTCCAATCGGAATTTTTCGCAGATCTGGAAGCGGCCGCCAGCGATTGCGGCGCTGTTCAGAATTAGCGCAGCCTTATCGTCTTTCACCAGTTCCGATTTGATGGGGGAAGCCCACCCCCGCACCTAGGGCCGGATGACAGGAACCATCGCCCTGATCGGCTTCGGCGAGGCCGGATCCACATTTGCCAGCGCCGCGCAATGGGCGGCGCGGGCCGCTGCCTATGATGTTGCGGCAGAGCGTGGACCTGTGATCGCGCAGTTGGGTGTGACACCATGCGACAGCGCTGGGCAGGCCGTCTCTGGCGCATCCCTCATCCTGTCGCTGGTCACGGCAGACCAGGCGCTGGACGTCGCCCGGCAATGCGCCGGTCTTATCGCTCCCGACGCCATATTCTGCGACATGAACTCGGTCGCTCCAGGTACCAAACGGGAAGCCGCGCGCTACTTTGTCGATGCCGGAGCGCGCTATGTTGACGTGGCTGTGATGGCGCCGGTCAATCCTGCCCGCATGGCGGTGCCGCTTGCCATTGCCGGGCCGGATGCGGCCGACGCAGACCGGCTATTGCAGTATGCAGGCTTTACCAGAACCGAAATCGTCGGCGACGCCATCGGCCGCGCTTCCGCGATCAAGCTCGTGCGCTCGGTTATGGTGAAGGGACTGGAAGCGCTTACTGCCGAGATGATGCTGGCTGCGTATGCGGAAGATGTGGCCGACGCCGTGCTGGCATCGCTCGATGCCAGCGAGAAGACGATAAGCTGGACAGAGCGCGCCGACTATAATCTCGACCGTATGCTGGTTCACGGTCGACGCCGCGCCGCCGAAATGGCGGAAGCGGCACGGATGCTCCGCGATCTGGGTATCACGCCGCTGATGACGGACGGCACCGTCCGCCGCCAACAGGTGTTGGGGGACCTCTCCATCCATCCGCCGCCGGACGGCCTCCCTGCGAAGCTGGCCGCCATCAACGCCTTATCCAGGGAAGAAAGCTGAGCCATGTCGCTCGTCATAGACTGTCACGGTCACTACACCGTCCTGCCCAAGGCTCATGACGCCTGGCGCGAAGCCCAGATCGCCGCCTTCAAGGCCGGCGAGCCGATCCCTCCCTATCCGGACATCCCCGACGAGGACATCCGCGAGACGATCGAGCAGAACCAGCTCAGGCTCATCAAGGAACGCGGCGCGGACCTCACCATCTTCTCCCCCCGCGCGTCCGCCATGGCGCATCATGTCGGCGACCAGGCGATTTCGGAAGCATGGGCGTTCCATTGCAACAACCTGATCGCGCGAGTGGTGCAGATGTTTCCCGATACTTTCGCGGGCGTATGCATGCTGCCGCAATCGCCCCGGGCGGACCTGACGGCGTCCGTCAGGGAACTGCGCCGCTGCGTAGAGGAACTGGGCTTCGTCGGCTGCAATCTCAATCCCGATCCGGGCGGCGGTCATTTCGAGCATCCCCCGCTGACCGACGAATATTGGTTCCCGATCTATGAAGCCATGTCGGAACTCGACGTGCCGGCGATGATCCACGTCTCGGGATCGTGCAACCCGGCGATGCACGCCACCGGCGGCTTCTACATCGCGGCAGACACCGTGGCCTTCATGCAGCTGATGCAGGGCGATCTGTTCGCGAAATTCCCCCGCCTCCGCTTCATCATTCCCCATGGCGGCGGCGCGGTGCCCTATCATTGGGGGCGCTATCGCGGACTGGCCGATATGCTGAAGAAGCCCAGCCTCGACGACTACATCATGAACAACGTCTTCTTCGACACCTGCGTCTATCATCAGCCGGGGATCAACCTGCTGGCCGATGTGATCGACAACAAGAACATATTGTTCGGTTCGGAGATGGTCGGCGCCGTGCGTGGCATCGATCCGATGACGGGCCATTATTTCGACGACACCAAACGCTACATCGACGCACTCGACATCAGCGATGCGGAGCGTCACGCCATCTTCGAAGGCAATACGCGCAAGGTGTTTCCGCGTTTGGACGCCATTCTCAAGGAACGTGGACTGTGACCGGGCCGCGCGACATTCATCAGTATCTCGGCGAGTTCGACGATATCCCCGGGACGCGGGTCTACACTGCAGCGCGCGCGCGCAAAGGCTACCATCTCAATCAGTTCGCCATGAGCCTGATGAAAGCGGAAAACCGCGCCCGCTGGCTGTCGGATGAACGAGCCTATCTCGACGAATGGCCAATGACGGAAGAGCAGAAGCAGGCCGTGCTGGCGCGCGACTATAACCGCCTGCTCGACCTTGGCGGAAATATCTATTTCCTGTCGAAGCTTTTTTCGACCGACGGCCTCAGCTTTGTTCAGGCGGTTTCGACCATGACCGGCATGAGCGTCGAGGAGTATAAGGCGATGATGGACGCGGGCGGACGCTCCCCGGAGGGCGTAAGGTCGATCAAGGCGAACCGGGAAGCCCAAGGCTCGGTCGAAAATGAGGAGACGCGCTGACATGGCCCGCATTACCGCAGGGATCGCTTCGAGCCATGTGCCGTTGCTGGGCGTCGCCGCCGACACCGGCAAGGATCGCGACGCCTATTTCAGCCCGATCTTTCAGGGCTATGACTGGACCCGCGAATGGATCGCGAAGCCGGAAAACAGGCCCGATGTCGTTATCCTGGTCTATAACGATCATGCCAGCGCCTTCGACATGAAGATCATACCGACCTTCGCCATCGGCTGCGGGGAGCGTTACCGCCCCGCCGACGAAGGCTGGGGCCCGCGGAAGGTGCCAGATGTCGAAGGCCATCCAGACCTTGCCTGGCACATCGCGCAAAGCTTGATCCTTGACGAATTCGACATGACCATCATCAACGAGATGGACGTCGACCACGGGCTGACCGTTCCGCTGACCATGATGTATGGCGCGCCGGAGGCCTGGCCGGCAAAGGTGATCCCGCTGGCCGTCAACGTCGTCACCTACCCGCCGCCGTCCGGCAATCGCTGCTGGGCGCTGGGCGAAGCGATCGCCCGAGCCGTGCAATCGTTCAACGGCGAGGATCTGAAAGTGCATATCTGGGGCACCGGCGGCATGAGCCATCAGCTTCAGGGCGCGCGCGCGGGCCTCATCAATGCCGAGTGGGACAATATGTTCCTGGACGGCATGATCGGCACCACACAGGCGCTGCGTTCGATCCCGCACATCGAATATCTCCGCGAAACTGGTTCGGAGGGGATCGAAATGGTCATGTGGCTCATCATGCGCGGAGCGCTGGGGCGGGAGACCCGCGCGCTGCATCGCCATTATCACGTGCCCTGCTCCAACACCGCGATCGGGCATATCGTGCTCGAACCGGTGGACGGCACCGTGCCGCCTAGCCCCACGCTGGAAGGCAATGATGCGGCTGCCCAGGGCGCGATCTGAAATAATAGTAATTCCAAGGAGAATATCATGCGCATTGCCCTCGTTGGTGCGGGTGCTTTCGGTGAGAAGCATCTCGACGGCCTCAAGAATATCGACGGGGTTGAAATCGCCTCGGTCATCAGCCGCTCGGCGGAACAGGCGGCGGATGTCGCCGCCAGATATGGCGCGCCGCACTCCGGCACCGATCTTTCCGAAGCGCTCGCCCTGCCCGACGTCGATGCGGTGATCCTCTGCACGCCCACCCAGATGCACGCCGCGCAAGCCATCGCCTGCATGGACGCGGGCAAGCATGTCCAGGTGGAAATCCCGCTGTCGGACAGCTGGGCCGATGCGGAAGCGGTCGTGGCCAAGCAGAAGGAGACGGGGCTGGTCTGCATGGTCGGGCATACCCGGCGCTTCAATCCCTCGCACCAATATGTGCACAATAAGATCGCTGCAGGCGAACTGACCTTGCAGCAGCTCGACGTGCAGACCTATTTCTTCCGCCGGAAGAACATCAATGCCAAGGGCCAGCCCCGTTCGTGGACCGACCATTTGCTGTGGCACCACGCCGCGCATACGATCGATCTGTTCGCCTACCAGTCCGGCAGGATCGTGGCCGCCAATGTGCTGCAAGGCCCCAAGCATCCGGACCTGGGCATCGCGATGGACATGTCGATCCAGCTGAAGGCGGAAACTGGCGCGATCTGCACGCTCTCATTGTCGTTCAACAATGACGGCCCGCTTGGCACCTTCTTCCGCTATATCAGCGACAATGGCACCTATATTGCCCGTTACGACGACCTAGTGAACGGGAAGGAAGAACCCATCGACCTGACAGGCGTGGCCGTATCGAACAACGGCATCGAATTGCAGGACCGCGAATTCATCGCTGCCATCCGCGAAGGCCGCGAGCCGAACTCCTCCGTGGGGCAGGTGCTCGATTGCTACCGGGTGATCGGCGAACTCGCCGCCAGCCTTGAAGCACAGGACGGCTGGTCCTGATGACGACCCGCGTCCTCGCCGGCCGCCAGGTTCGGCCGGTTGGCCTCGGCTGCATGAATATCGCATGGGCCTACGGAAAACCGCCATCGCGCGAGGACGCTGTCGCGCTTTTCCGACATGCGCTGGACGCGGGCTGCGACCATTTCGACACGGCCAATATCTACGGCGACGGGGTCAGCGAAGAGATTCTCGGCGAAGCGATCATGGATCGGCGCGAGGACTTCCTGCTCGCGACCAAGACCGGCATTCTCGTAGACGGTCCGCGCCGGGGCGTGGATTGCAGCCCGGCATCGATAACGGCATCCCTGGACGCGAGCCTCAAGCGGCTCGGCACGGATCATATCGACCTGTTCTACATGCACCGTTTCGATCCGAAGGTGCCGATTGCGGACTCCGTGGGTGCCATGGTCCGCGCGATAGAGGCGGGGAAAATTCGCGCCTATGGCGTATCCGAATGGTCTGCCGCCCATGTGCGGGAGGCGCATGCAGTCCATCCCATGGCGGCCGTCCAGACCGAATATTCGCCATGGACAAGGAATGTCGAACTCGGCGTCTTGGAGACGACGCGAGAGTTGGGGATCGCCCTCGTGGCATTCTCTCCCCTGGCTCGAGGCGCATTGGCGGGCGAATTGCGGGACGTGGGCGCGCTGGTGGAGAAAGACCTGCGACGCTCCCACCCGCGCTTCACGCCCGAAAACTGGGCCGATAACCGCAAGCTTATCGATGGTTTCGACCTTCTCGCCGCCGAGGCAGGAATGACGCCCGCGCAATTGTCCCTGACCTGGGTTCTCTCGCGTGGAAGCCATGTCCACGCCATTCCCGGCACGCGTTCCTCGGAGCATTTTGACCAGAATCATGCGGCGAGCGACCTGCTCGTGGCGCCCGAAATGCTCGACCGTATTGGCGCGCTCATCAATCAGGATAGCGTCCACGGACACCGCTATCCGGAAACCATGCGAGGCACGATCGACACCGAGGATTTCGGTCCATCAAGCCGGACATAGCGCCGTAATCCGGGCAGAGATCAACCTAGAATATGAGCCTGAACAACGCGCCGCCTGAAGGCGCGCTGTCGATCTCGATGCTGCCGTCATGCGCGAGCAGCACCTGTCGCGCCAAGCTCAAGCCGATGCCGCTGCCGGTCTTCTTGGTGGTGAAGAAGGGAAGGAAGATGTCATGGCGCAGTTCTTCGGGCACTCCCTTGCCATTGTCCGCCACCTCGATCCGGGTACGTCCGGCGCCGGCGAGCGAGATGGTGAGCGAAACCTCCGGCTGGTCGCGATACAATTCCGCCGCATCGGCTGCATTGCGCAACAGATTGATGACGACCTGCGCCAACAGATCGGGATCTGCGTCAATGCGATGATCGTCCGGCGTGACACCGACATCCAGCCGGATGCGTGATCGATCATCGTCGGCGACGAACAGCTTGGCCAGTTCGTCGGCAAAGGGGCGCGCAGCGAAGATGCGGCGGTGAACCTGCGGCGGACGGGTGATCGTGCGATAGGTTTCCACGAAATGCATGACCCCATCGGCACGCCGCGCCAGCGTATCGACCGCCGCGCGGGCATCCGCGATCAGGGGATCACCGTTCGCATCGGCCTGCGCCATAAGGTCCGATGCCGTACGCGCCAGCGACGTCACGGGGGTCATCGAATTCATGATCTCGTGGGTCAGCACGCGGATCAGATCGCTCTGCGCCGCCACTTCGACCGCGTTCAGCGCCTGCTGGATCACCTGCACGGCGATCACCCGCGTCGCGCCCCCAAATCGGGTCAGGCTGGCGCAGCGGACCAACACGCGCTGAGGCCCAATGTCGGTTTCAATCAGCATGGTCTGGCTGCGACCAGGCTCCAGGCCGGTCAGGGTTGCCGCGAAATCGCCGCCATAGGGAGCGTAGTCGTCCGGGCGCACGCCGACATGGCGGTTGAACAACTTGCGCGCGGCCTTGTTGACTGGCTCGATTCGGCCGTCCGGGTCGATCGTCAGCAGGGCGGCGGGCGCGTCGTCGGCCAGCGCCTCGTAGAACCGTGATGCCTCCTGCAACCGCACGCGCTCGTCCCGCAATTTGCGAATGGCGCGATCGAGCGCTTCGCCCAGCTGGTCGAAACCACTGTCCGACCCGGGGCGCGCGAAGCGGGCCTGCAAGTCGCCGAACTCGATCGCCTCGACGAAGCGGGCCAGTTCGAAATTGGTCCGCCGGACATGACGCCACAGGCCGAGGCCGCTGGCCACGACACCGATCGAACACAGGATGCGGACCGCGCCCAGATCGGGCGTCAGCAGCGACCAGGCAAGCGCCGCGAGGCAGGCCATCGTGATGGCAAGGCGGAGAGCCAAGCCTGCCGAGTAATGGCGATCAAAGCCCATGTTTTTCCATGCGGCGATAGAGGGAGGCGCGGGTCAGGCCCAGTTCGGCCGCCGCGCTGGAGATATTATAGCCATGCTTCGTCAGCGCGGCCTCCACCAGCCGGCGTTCGACCCGCTCCAGATTCATGTCGTCGGGCGCAGGCGCAGCCTCCACCACCGCTGCCCGGTCGATCCGCACCGGCGCGGTACCCTCTTGCGGGCGCAAAGGGATGTCCTCGATCGTAAAGGGCGCGTCCCCAGCCAGGATCACCGCCCGTTCGATCGCATGGCGCAGAGCACGGACATTGCCCGGCCACTCATAGGCGACCAGCGCCGCCATCAGGTCCGTCGCGATCGGATGAACCGGGCGCATATATTTGCGGGCATAGAGGGCGTGAAAATGAGCAACAAGCGCGGGAATATCTTCCCGTCTCTCGCGCAGGGGCGGCAGCATGATCTCCACCGTATTGAGCCGGAACAGCAGATCCTGGCGGAAGCGCCGCTCATCGGCGATCTGTCCTGCGCTGAGGTTCGTGGCGGCGATCACGCGAATGTCGACCGGCACCGCCTTGTTGGCGCCCACCGGCGTGACCTTGCGCTGCTCCAGCGCGGTCAGCAGCTTGGGCTGCAGATGCAGCGGCAGGTTACCGATCTCGTCGAGGAAGAGCGTGCCGCCATCCGCCGCCTGCAACCGACCGATCCGATCGGTCCTGGCATCGGTGAACGCCCCCTTCACATGGCCGAACAGTTCCGAATCAATCACGCTTTCCGCGACCGCGCCCAGATCGACCGTCAGCATGATCCGGTCCGAACGGCGGGATCGGCGATGCAGTTCGCGTGCGACCAGTTCCTTTCCCGTGCCGTTCTCGCCCAGGATCAGGACGTTCGCATCGGTGGGCGCCGCGCGGTCGATAAGCTGCTGGACCCGCGCCATGGCGGGCGATGTTCCCAACAGAGGCGTCTCCCCCGACGGTGCGGCGGCGATGAGCGCCACCTCATCCCGTTCCGCCGCTATTCTGCGGGAAGCGCGCAAGGACGCGGCTGTGCGGACCGTGGCAAGCAGCCGCTCGTTCGACCAGGGCTTTGTAACGAAGTCGGTCGCGCCCCGCTTCATCGCTTCGATGGCGATCTGGACACCGGCATGCGCCGTGATCATCACGATCACGGCTTGGGGATCCCGCTGCAGGAAGCGACCGAGCCATTCGAAGCCCTCCGCCGCATTGGTCGCCCCGCGCGAGAAATTGGCGTCGAGCAGGATCGCTTCGGGCGTCCGCCCCCCGATCGCAGCATAGGCGGCCTCCGGGTCGGAATAGGTCAGGACTTCGGTAAAGATGCTCCGCAGCAGCAGGCGTGCTGCCAGCAATATGTCGTCATCGTCGTCGATGACCACGCACAGTTCAAAAGGCTTCGCCTGGGTCATGTGTCCGCTTCCGTACAGCGCCTGTCCAGAAGCGTGCAATCAATATCCATGCCAATGCCGCCTGTGGCGCTCGTCCTCCAGAAAATCCCGTGCGCGCGGGGATTGGCACGCGATTTGCGAAAGGAGTCCGGCAAAGGGCGCTGCCCCCTGTTGAACCGGAGACCGACGATGCACCGCCAGCCTGGCTTCTCGCTACCCAAGATGCTTGCCGCAACCTTCGGGCTCGCCGCGGTTTTGCTGGTGATGATCGCGCCACGGGCGGCGTCGCATCCCGTCGGTTGCGAGATGGCGAAAAGCGCCGCGGCGGAATGTGTCCGCCGTCATGGTGGCATGGAAGCAGCCGCGCGCTGCACGCCTTATCTCGCCTGATGTTCGAAATCGGACAAAACATGACCGAAATCGGACAGGGGAGCGTTGGGGCGTGAGCGTCGTCAGCATGCAGGCTGATACGAAGCCATTGGATCAGCCCCGCAGCGGCGGTGCCATGGATCGGGTCGTGGCACGCCGGACGCTGCCGTTGCGCGCGAAGATCGCGCTGGGTGCCATGGGCGCCGTCACCCTGCTCGGCCTCGGCTGGTATTATATGCCGCAAGGCGACAGTCAGACCGTTCCGGCGGATCGCATCATCGTGTCGACCGTCACGCAAGGCCGGTTCGACGATTTCCTTCCTCTGCGCGCCCGCGTCACCCCGCTCATCACCGTCTATCTGGATGCGATCGAAGGCGGACGGGTCGAGGAGGTACTGGTTGAGGACGGCGCGACCGTCCAGAAAGGCCAGTTGCTTGCGCGCCTGTCCAATGCGGAACTGCAGCTCTCGGTGCTCGCCCGCCAAACCGAGGTGACGCAGCAGCTCAACTCGATGCGCAGCCAGGAACTGGCGCTGTCGCAGAACCGCCTGGCCAACAGCCGGGCCTTGCTGGAAGCCGAACTCGACCTCAAAAAGGCGCAGCGGCAATATGAGCGGGAGGCTCCGCTGGCTGAGCGCGGTTTCGTGGCCGGCCGGACCTTCGCCGATACACGCGACACCTTTGCCTACCAGCGCGATCGTCGTGCCGTATTGGCGCAGACCCAGCGCACCGACGAACGGCTGCAATCGAGCCAGCTGGCTCAGTTGCGGGCCTCGGCCGAAACTCTGCAGTCGAGCTTGGCGGTTGCGCGGGCCAGCCTGGAGGCGCTGGACCTGCGCGCGCCGGTAGCCGGCACCGTCTCGGCCTTCTCGATCCAGGTCGGCCAGTCCATGGCTCGGGGCGAACGGCTGGGCCAGATCGACAGCCCCGGCCGCAACAAGCTGGTCGCCGGAATCGACGAATATTATCTGCCCCGCGTCCAGCTGGGCCAGGCCGCTGCTGTCGAATGGAACGGCAAGACCTATCGCATGAAGGTCGCGAAAATCTACCCGACGGTGCGCAACGGCCAGTTCGAGACCGACCTGCAATTTCTCGACGGCGAACCACCGCAGATCCAGCGCGGCCAGACGCTACAGGTGAAGCTCACCCTGGGCGACCCCGTTCGTGCGCGCCTGATCCCCAACGGCAGTTTCTACAACGATACCGGCGGCAGCTGGGTGTTCGTGGTGACGCCCGACGGCCGCGAAGCGGTGAAGCGCGCGGTCCGGCTGGGCCGCCGCAACGCCGACTTCATCGAAATCCTCGACGGCCTCCAGCCCGGCGAGAAGGTGCTCACATCCCCTTATACCGGGTTCGCCGACAAGGATCGGTTGGTCCTGGAAAAGAAGTGAAAGGCAAAGACATGACTCAAGCGATGCTCAGCCTGCGGGAACTCAGCCGTGTCTACCGGACCGACATGGTCGAAACGACCGCGTTGGACTCGATCGATCTCGATATTTTTGAAGGAGAGTTCGTCGCGATCATGGGGCCGTCAGGCTGCGGCAAGTCCACACTGCTGAACGTGATCGGCATGCTCGACAGTCCTTCCAGCGGTTCCTATCGCTTCGGCGAGATCGAGGTCGGCGGCCTGCCCGAACCCAAGCTGGCCGGCATCCGCAAGACCCATCTCGGCTTCATCTTCCAGAGCTTCAACCTGATCGACGAGCTGACAGTTGCGGAGAATATCGAGCTGGCGCTGCTCTACCATGCAATGCCGCCGGCCGTCCGCAAGGCCAAGGTCGCGGCGGTGATGGACCGGGTGGGCATCGCCCATCGCGCCCGCCATCGGCCCAACCAGCTGTCGGGCGGTCAGCAGCAGCGCGTCGCCGTCGCCCGCGCCCTGGTGGCCGAGCCGCGCCTTATCCTGGCGGACGAACCCACGGGCAATCTCGACACCAGCCATGGCGAGGAGGTGATGAAGATGCTCCAGACGCTCAACGCCGAAGGCGCGACCATTGTCATGGTCACCCATTCGCCCGCCCATGCCGATTACGCCAGCCGCGTCGTCCACATGCTGGACGGCCGCATCCTGCAGGAACGCCGCCGCGCCGCCTGACATCCCCACGCACGGAGAAGAGCCATGTGGCGCAACTATCTGACCGTTGGCCTGCGGTCGCTGCTGAAGAGCCGGACATATGCGGCGATCAACATCCTGGGCTTGGCCACGGGCATGGCCGCCTGCCTCATCATCCTGCTGTTCGTTCGCAACGAGCTGACCTTCGATGCGTGGCTGCCCGAAGCGGACCGGACTTTCCAGTTTCAGACCTACTACACCGATCCGAACAGCGGCGAGCGGGACAATCTGCAAATGGCCCCCTATGTCGCGCAGGCGGCGCTGAAGAAGGATTTTCCGCAGATCGCGGCCGCGGTGCATCTTCTGACCGCCGGGCCGGTGGTGCTGCGCAA
The DNA here is from genome assembly GCF_000447205.1 of Sphingobium ummariense RL-3. Classification (GTDB taxonomy): domain Bacteria; phylum Pseudomonadota; class Alphaproteobacteria; order Sphingomonadales; family Sphingomonadaceae; genus Sphingobium; species Sphingobium ummariense. The sequence goes on from NZ_AUWY01000091.1 coordinate 18,409, forward strand.
TGGCGAAGCGAGCGAAATCAGCGACATGAAATATGTCGACGGGCCGGTGTTCGACGTGCTCGATCTTCCCCTGGTAAAAGGTGACCCGCGCACCGCGCTCGCCAAGCCCGGTGATATGGTGCTGACCGAAAGTGAAGCGCAGCGCCGATTCGGCGACCAGAACCCGATGGGCCAGACCCTCACCCTGATCTCGCGGGGCATGTCGGCGGACTATCGCGTGACTGGCGTGCTGAAGGACTTGCCCAAGGCGTCGCATTTGAAAATCTCGATGCTCGCCCGCTATGATCCCGTCAGCTACTGGGCCGACACGCCCGACTTCCTGCGGCAATATGGCTGGCAGTCGGGCTGGGTCTATGTCCGCTTGAAGCCGGGTGCAGATGTCGCGGCGATCAACGCCCAGCTGCCGCAATGGGAAAAGCGCAACATCCCTGACGAGTTTTTCGGGGGCCGCCGCCTGAACCAGGGCGATGATATGGACTTCGCGCTGGTCAACGTCCGGGACGTCCATCTCGGCCATGCCCAAGGCGGTTCGATGTCACCGGGCAACGATCGCCGATCGATCATCACCTTCGCCATCGTCGCTGTCCTGATCCTGGGCATGGCTTGCGTGAATTTCGTCAACCTGGCGACCGCGCGCGCCAGCCAGCGCGCTCGCGAAGTAGCGCTGCGGAAGGTGCTGGGCGCCAATCGTCGCCAGTTGATCCTGCAGTTCATCGGCGAATCCGTCCTGATGTCGGCCGTCGCGATGCTGGTCGCGCTGGCGCTGACCGAATTGCTGCTGCCGCTGGTCAGCCAATTCCTGGGTGCGGACCTGACACTGCATTATTTCGGCAGCGACGGCCTGATTCTGCCCATCCTCGGGCTGGTGCTCGTCGTCGGGGTTGCCGGCGGCGCCTATCCGGCCTTCTATCTCTCCCGTTTCCAGCCCGCCCGCGTGCTCAAGGCGAACAAGTCGGCGGCCGATGCGGAAGGATCGGGCCGGTTGCGGAGCGCCCTGGTCGTGGCGCAATTCGCAGTATCCATCGGCCTGATCATCTGCACGGCCGTCGTCTATGCGCAGACATTGTACGCGCGCCATTCCGATCCCGGCTACAGGCGCGAGGGGCTGATCCAGATTTCCGGCATCAGCCGCCGTCAGCTCGCGCCGGTCATGGATACGATCGTGCGTGAGATCGAAAAGGTCGACGGGGTTGTGGCAACGGGCCGCACGACGATCGGTATCGACACCAAGAACAACACCAACGCGGGCGTTATCGTCCCGGGTCGCGAAAACCCGATCAACATGGGCGTCTATCAGGTCGATACCAAGTTCTTCGACACCATGGGCATCAGGCTTCTGGCCGGACGGCCCTTCGACATCAACCGCCCAATCGATGATTCCTACCGCCCCATTCCGCAGGATCCCGCAGCCGAGCGCGCCTTTGCCGCACGCGGCGCCAATGCGGTGATCAACGAACTGGCGGTCCAGCGTCTCGGCTTCCGTTCGCCGCAGGAAGCCATCGGCAAGCAGGTTCGCATGGGTCTGGTGCAGGATGAATTTGGCGGAAGCGTCCCGGTCACCATCATCGGCGTGGTCCAGAACTCCCGTTTCCGTTCCGTCCGCGATCCGATGGACGCCATCTTTTTCTTCTACGATCGGGCACGCCATAACGAAATGCTGGTGCGTTACAGTGGCGACCCGGCCGCCGTGCTCGCCCGGATCGAAGCGGTGTGGAAGCGGCTGGCACCCGAAGTCCCCTTCAGCGCCAAGTTCGGCGACGATATCGTGCGCGATCTCTATCACGCGGAGGAAGCGCGCGCCCAGGCCTTTGCCGCTTTCGCCCTGCTGGCAGTGATCGTGGGTTGCCTCGGGCTGTTCGGACTGTCGGCCTTCACCGCTCAGCGCCGAACCAAGGAAATCGGCATCCGCAAAGTGCTCGGCGCCAGTACCTTGCGGATCGTCCAATTACTGGTCTGGCAGTTCAGCCGCCCCGTGCTCATCGCCAACCTTATCGCCTGGCCGGTCGCCTGGTGGGTGATGCGCGACTGGCTGAACGGATTCGACGCGCGCATCACACTGACGCCCCTGCCCTTCCTGCTGGCGGGCGGCTTGGCGCTGCTGATCGCGGTGGCGACAATCGGCGCCCACAGCTTCCGCGTGGCACGCACAAACCCCATTCACGCCTTGCGCTATGAATGAGGGAGCAGTGCGGGAACTCCGCCATGATGCAATGGCCAGCGGTTCTGCTTCATGATCCCTAACAATGTCAGAATGGGTGGTGCGCCCAACAGGATTCGAACCTGTGGCCTTCGGATTAGGAATCCGACGCTCTATCCTGCTGAGCTATGGGCGCCCGGCTGCGGCTCTATTATGCAGGAGACGTGCGGTCAATTCTTCGCTTCGGGCGGGATGACGGGAAAGGGCAGCGGCGCCACCTCCACCCCTTCGGCAACCAGCGCCTTCGCTTCATCCGGCGCGACCTCGCCATGAATGGTGGTGCGCTCCTGCTCGCCATAGTGCATGGCGCGCGCCTGTTCGGCGAATTGTCGGCCGACCCATTGCGATCCCTCCAGCGCCTTGCGCTGCGCCTCCGCCATGGCCTTCATCATCGCCTGTAGGCGCACGACATCGCCAGCCATGGCGACCGGGGCCTGGGGCGAAGCGGCTTCGGCCGAGACCGGCTGACTGCTCCCCTTGGGAGCCACGGCAGGGGCCATCACCGCCTTCCCCACATCGGCGTCGCCGCAGACAGGGCAGGCGAGCAGGGCTCGCGCCTTCTGATCCTCATAATCCTTGCTGGAGCCGAACCAGGCTTCGAAGACATGCCCCCCGCTCCGGCACTTCAGGTCGAACACGATCACGTCAGGGACACTTCCTCGGATATTTTGCGGCGGTTGGCGATAGCGGGCACGCGGCTACGCACATCCTCTATGCGCGAAAGGTCGAGATTGGCAAATCCGAGCCCGGTTTCCTCCTTCATGTCAAGCAGCACCTCGCCCCAGGGATCGATCACCAGGCTGTGGCCATAGGTCACGCGCCCATCGGCATGGTGGCCAACCTGGGCAGTGGCGATCACGAAGCAGCCCGCCTCGATCGCGCGGGCGCGAAGCAGGACATGCCAGTGCGCCCGCCCCGTGGGCACGGTGAAGGCGGCCGGCGCCAACAGCACCGTCGCCCCGGCATTGGTGAGCGCACGATAGAGGTCGGGAAAGCGCATGTCGTAGCAGATGGAAAAGCCCATGCGCGCCCAGGGCGTGTCGACCGCGACCACCTGCTCCCCTGGTCCATAGACCGAGGATTCGCGCCAGCTTTCCCCGGTGGCAAGGTCGACGTCGAACAGGTGGATCTTATCGTAATGCGCCCGGATTTGGCCCTTATCGTCGATCATGAAGCTGCGATTGGCCCAGCGTCCGTCCGCGCGCTCGTCCTTCAGGGGAATGGAACCGAGATGGATCCACAAGCCATGCTTCGCCGCCGCGTCACGCACCGCGGCCAGAACGATGTCCTCGGCAGCGGGCTTCAGCGTCCCGGCGGCACGCTGCCGATCGCGGTCCAGATAGCCCGCCATTTCGGGCGTGAGGAGCATATCCGCCCCCTCGCTCTTCGCCCGGGCGGCCATCTTCGCGATCGCGGCGGCGTTGGCAGCAGGGTCGATCCCGCTGGTCATCTGGAACAGCGCCGCGCGCATGGTAGTCACAGACCGAGCAGGGGGTCGAGCCGGCCTTGCCGATCGAGAGCAGCCAGATCGTCGCTACCACCGATATGCTGCCCGTCGATGAAGATCTGCGGCACTGTCGTCCCGCCGTTGGACCGATCCAGCATCTCCTGGCGCTTGGGGCCGCCCATGGTGATGTCATATTCCTCGAACGCGACGCCCTTCCCCTCCAGCAGCGCCTTCGCCCGGGCGCAATAGCCGCACCACGCCTTCGTATAGATTTCGACCTTCGCCATTCTATGCTCCTTGATACCCCCGAAATTGGGGGTTGGCCGCGCTTTGTCAATCGGCTGCGCCGGGCAGCACGCGGGCCCAGCAGAGCAGGTGGACGCGAGCCGCGCCGCTACGCTTCAGAACGCGCGCGCAGGCGGCGGCGGTCGCGCCGCTGGTATGCACGTCGTCGATCAGCAGCACGGCACGCCCCTTGAGCCCGTGCCCCTCCTGCATCGCGAACGCACCGCGCACCGCCCTGGCACGCTGCGCCGGGTTCATGCCGCGTAGCGGCCGGGTGCGTCGCTTGCGTACCAGCGACAACTTGTCCACCGGCAGGCCCGTCAAGCGTCCCAGATGATCGGCGATCAGCGCCGACTGGTTGAAACCCCGCATCCATAGCCGCCAGCGATGCAGTGGCACCGGGACGATGACGGCCGCCTCATCGACCGCGACATGCCGCATCATCTGCCGGGCGATCAGCCGCGCGAGACCTATGCGGCGGCCATATTTCAGTCGCAGCGCGACCGTCCGGGCGACATCGCCATAGGCGAGCACCGCCCGCGCGCCGTCAAAGGGCGGCGGATCGGCGAGGCAAGCGCCGCACTCCGCGGCTTCCCCCCTGTCATGCGCGAACGGCACGCCGCAGCGCGCGCAGCAGGGATCGCCCAGAAACTCCATGCCGCTCCAGCAGGACAGACAGAAAGCATGGTCCGCCTCCACGATGGCGCCGCAGCCCGGGCAGCGCGGCGGCAGCGCATAATCGAGCGCGGGCGCGGCAGCCCTCTTGAGAAGCCGGAGGAGCGACATGATCTTCCTTGTCCCCGCTCCGCCCCCGATGCACAAGGCCCGCCATGAACACCCCCGACATCTTCGATCGTGCCCTGCGCGCGCGTCGCCGCGACCGGATGATGACCCAGTTCGCCGATCACGCTTTCCTCTATCATACGATGTTGGAAGAATTGCTCGACCGGCTGGCCGATGTGCAGCGCGACCTGCCCGAGGTACTGGTAATCGGCTGCCCCGACGACAGCGCGCGGGCGGCGCTGGAGGCGACAGGCAGGCGCGTCGCCTGCGCCGATCCGGGCTTCCTTGCAGCGCGCGCGCAGGGCGGCGTGCAGGCCGACGAGGATGCCCTGCCCTTCGCCGACGACAGCTTCGATCTGGTGCTGGCCTGCGGGACGCTGGAAAGCGTCAACGACCTTCCTGGCGCGCTGATCCTGATGCGCCGCGTGCTGCGCCCGGACGGGCTGATGCTGGCGGGCTTCACGGGCGCGGGCACCCTGCCGCGGCTGCGCGCAGCGCTGATGGCAGGCGAAGGCGACCGGCCCGGCCAGCATATCCATCCGCAGGTGGACGTCCGATCGGCCGGTGATCTTCTGAGCCGCGCCGGCTTCGCCATGCCGGTGGCGGACAGCGAGACGCTGACGATCCGCTATGGCGATATCCTTCGGCTGATGCACGACCTGCGCGGCATGGGGGCGAGCAATGTACTGCATTCGCGGGCGCCTGCCCTGCGGCGCGAGGCGTTGATGGGCGCGGCCACTCATTTTGCGGATGCCGCCGATCCGGACGGACGGACAGCCGAGCAAATGGCGATCCTCTACCTGTCGGGCTGGAAACCGGATCCGAGCCAGGCCCGGCCGGCGCGGCGCGGGAGCGCGACAGTGTCGCTGGCAGATGCGCTCAAGCAGAAACATTGAGGAGACCAGGGACCATACGGACGGCTGGCGAGCCAATTTCTATCCCGCCACCTGTCGCAACTGCTCCTGGCTCATCCGTCCCGCAGCGGGTGGGTCAATGATATCGCGCCTCGACCATCCCTCGCTATCATGGCGATACTCGACATGGCTTCCGCGCTGAAAACTCGCGCCGTCCCAAACCACCACCTGCAATTCGATCTCGTCATTGCGACGGACGTGGAGCCAGTTGAAGCTCTGCGGTTCGTCGTTGCGCAGCCGGGTGGAGGTCGCGGTGCCCGCCTGGATCACGAGCGCCCCGCCGGCATACGCCACCATCTGATCCGCCGCCTCGGCATAGGTGCGGTGGAAATGGCCAGCAAGCGTCAGATGGACGCCCGCTTCGCACACCGCGCGCACTGCGTCTTCATGACGGCCGACCGCCTCGCCGAGTTCGCCGCCCCGACCGATCGGCATGGCGAAGAGGGGGTGGTGAGTGACAAGGATGCGGGTCTTCTCGTCGGGCACCGACGCGAAGCGGGCGCGAAGCAAGTCCAATTGCTCATGGTTGATCCGCCCGTCCTTGATCGTCAGCGACCGCGCCGTATTGATACCCAGTATGGCGACCTCGTGATCCTCGTAGAACGGACAGAGATCGTTGCTGATGTAGCGCTTGTAGCGTCGCAGCGGCGTGAAAAAGCGGCGCACTACATCGTAGAGCGGCACGTCGTGATTGCCGGGAATGACGAGCAGCCGCAGGCCCGCCGCCTGCAGGCGGTTGAGCCAGGCCGATGCCGCGCGGAACTGCGCGACGCGGGCGCGCTGGGTAAAGTCGCCGCTGATGACGACCAGGTCGGGACGCCGCTCCTGCAGCCAGGCTTCGGCGGCGGCAGCGATCTTCGGATCATGGGCGCCGAAATGAACGTCGGACAAATGAGCGATGCGGGCCATGTGAAGGTAACCCACGGAGGCGGCGTGGGTTTCGATCCGGAGCCGAATCCCGCGCCACGCGTTGTTATGGCATGGAAACGAAACCCCTGCCGCGCGAAGCCGCGCTGATCGTCAACGCGCAGTCTCGGCGCGGCCAGGCGCTGTTTCAGGAGGCGAAGGAAAAGCTGGAGGCCGCAGGAATCGTTCTGCTTTCGGCCGACGCGGTGGAAGATCCCGAGCGACTGAACGAAACCGTTCGCAAGGCAGTGAAGGCGGGCGCGCCGATGGTGGTCGTGGGCGGTGGCGACGGGTCGCTGTCGGGCACGGTCGATGAACTGGTGGGCACCGGATGCGTCCTTGCGGTGTTGCCGCTCGGAACGGCCAACAGCTTCGCCCGGACGCTCGGCCTGCCGCTCGATCTCGACGGGGCGGTGGCGGCGATCGCCCACGGGGCCCGGCGGCGCGTGGACCTGGGGATGATCGACGGTGATTACTTCGTGAACGCCGCCTCGCTAGGCCTTTCCCCCATGATCGGCCAGACCGTACCGCACCAGCTTAAGCGCTATCTCGGCCGCACAGGCTATCTGGTGTGGGCGCTCAAATGCACGGTAGGCTTTCGCGCCTTCCGTCTCGTAATCGACGATGGGGAAAGGGAGGAACGTCTCTGGTCGACCGAGGTGCGCATCCTCAACGGCCCCTTCCACGGCGGCGTGGAGCTCTCCGACGATGCAGACGTCGACAGTGGAGAGATCGTCATCCAGGCGGTGGTGGGCCGCAGCCATGCACGGCTGGCATGGGACTGGTACGCGAAGTTCTTCAAGCTGAGGGACCGGAACGCCCACACACGGGAATATCATGGCCGCAGCTTTCGCCTGTCGACCGTGCCGCCGCAGCGCATCTCCATCGACGGCGAGGTGCTGGCACGCACGCCCGTGACCGTGAAGGTGGCGGAAGGCGCGGTCGAGGTGGCGGTGCCAGCGTATTCCTGACGTCGTGCTCCTGCTTCCGCAGGAGCTCTGGCGTAATGACCTATGCCGCCAGCCGCAGGAACGGCACTGGCTCGGTCGAGCGCAGCACGATCGGATGCCCCTCCGACGCCTCGAACAGCTCACCGTCGAGGATGACGCTGCTGCGGTCTCCCTCGATACGGATGGTGTCGCCCTGCTGCAGATGAATGCCCTGCATGTGCGCCTTGCCGACGCGCTTGAAGACGCTGGCCCAGAACAGGCGCAGCAATGCGGGAAGGCTCTGGTCGACCGCCATCAGCTTCATGTTGCCGCGGGAACTGTTGCCCGTGGGGGTGCCGAACAGAAGCCGCTCCAGCGTTGTGACGATCAGTACCGAAAAACGGCCCACCAGTTCCCCATCGCGGATCAGCGAGATGCGCACCGGCCTGCTCGACGGCGGCAGGAAACGCGCGCGGATACCGAACAGCAGGGAAAACAGTACGGCGACCGCGGTCAGCAAATGGCTGAGGCCGTTGGACAGGCCCAGCGGATAGATCTGGTTGCGGCAGTAGAGGATGATGTCGGCCAGCCCCGCCCCGCCCAGGAACATGCCCAGCACCGGCCGCGTCTCCGCCCGGCCGTCGGACAGGGCGATCAACTCGCGCGCGACGACATGCTCGTCGACGCCCGCCTTCGCGATCTCCACGATGCGCTCCAGCGCCCGGATCGGATCGCCATGGATGCCGAGGTCAAGCGCAATGAGGTTGGTCTTGCCGTTGGGCAGGACCGCGATCGGCGGCACGCGTCCCACGAAATGCTCGCCCTGGTACAGCTCGGTCAGCGCCGCCTGCACCGTTCCGTCGCCACCGTTGATGACGATGACGGCCGGATCGACCCGGGCGATGGTCTGAAGCGCCCGGCCGATCTGGTCGACATGCTCCACCTCATAGTGGAAGATGTCGGGATTGTTCGCGCAATAGCTCCGCACCCGCGGCAGCGTCTGCCGGTTGCCCGTGGACTTGGGATTGGAAAGCAGCGCGACCCGGACCATGAAGACCTACATATATTTGAGATTGATGGTGATCCTGGTCACGCCCGGCCCCGCGTAGAAAGCGGCCTTGTCCACGGAGGGCTTGCCCAGATTGAAGATGTTGATGGACGGATTGTTGGAAAAACCGCCGCCATCGCGCGATATATCGGTCTTGCCGTTGCCGTCGCGGTCATGGCGCACGGCAATGCCATATCGGCCCGGCTCAGGCACGGGCAAGCAAAAGCGCATGGCCCCGTTGCTGGGTTTGACCGCGGTGTCGATGCGGTTGAGCCACTCGCCCTTGGCGAGCCAGGCGGAACGGGTGCCGGGATAGGACTGCACGCGCACGCGGCCGGTCGCCGCCGCGAAACCGCGCACGTCGACCAGCACCGCCGGCCCGTGCGCCTCGGTACCGCAACGAGCCAGATCGTTCGTAATCTCTTCGCCGTGGGCCAACGCCGGGGCAGCGGCGAACAAGGTCGCCACCGACATCAGGCCCATCGAAACTTTCAACATGACCAACAGACTCCTGGAAGCTATAGCCGCCCGACAGGGTCGGACGGCGAGCCCCTGTTCGCCCCCGCAACTCTTTCCTGTCCCGCATATGGAAAGAGTTTGCGGCCAAATCATGGTGATGGAACGACGATAAGTTGAAATGATGACCGCCATCGACCGCTATCTCGCCCGCCTGATCTTCATGCCCATGCTGGGCACGCTGGTGATCGCCGCGATGCTGTTCGTCCTCGACAAGATGTTGAGCCTGTTCGATTTCGTGGCGGCGCAGGGCGGCCCTGTCAGCGTGGTATGGCGGATGCTCGCCAACATGCTGCCCGAATATATGTCGCTGGCGATCCCGATCGGGCTGATGCTCGGCATCCTCCTCGCCTTCCGCAAGCTCGCCACCTCCTCCGAGCTGGACGTGATGCGGGCGGTGGGCCTGTCCTACGGCCGGCTGCTGCGCGTGCCCTATATGTACGCGATCGCGCTGGCGCTGATCAATTTCGGCATCGTCGGCTTTGTCCAGCCGCTGTCCCGCCACGCCTATGAAGCGCTGCGGTTCGAGCTGCGCTCGGGCGCTTTGGGTGCCTCGATCAAGGTGGGCGAGTTTACGAGCCTCGGCAAGCGCATGACGCTGCGGATCGAGCGCAGCCTGGACGAGGGCCGTAACCTCCAGGGCATCTTCGTGCGTGCGGTAGGGCGCGACGGACAGACCTTGGCGGTGACGGCGGCGCAGGGCACCTTCCTCGCCACCGACGATCCCGACGTCATCATCTTCCGCCTGCGTGATGGCGTGCTGGTGAACGATGCGCCCAAGTACAAGACGCCCCGCATCCTTTCCTTCTCCAGCCACGACCTGCCGATCGACCTGCCGCAGATCGAAAATTTCCGCGGTCGCGACGTCGACCGGGAAAAGACCATTCCCGAACTGGTGGTGATCGGCCACGACAAGTCCACGCCGGACAAGCTGCGCAACGAGGTACGCGCCAATTTCCATTTCCGCATGGTGGAGGTGGTGATGATGATGCTGCTACCGCTCGCCGCGCTCGCCTTCGCGATCCCGCCGAAGCGATCGACCTCGGCGCTCGGCGTCTTCCTGTCGATTGTCTTCATCGTCACCTATCACAAGATCAACCAATATGGGGAAAGCGTGGGCGCATTGGGCAAGGTCGACCCGATCCTCGCGCTGTGGGGGCCGTTCGTGCTCGCCGCGGCGCTGATCTTCTGGATGTACCATGTGATCGCCCACCGCCCTGGCGGCCAACCGATTGCGGCGCTGGAATTCGCTTTCGGCAAGCTGGGCAAGCAGGTCGCCCGCCTGCTCCGGTTCGGACGCAACCGGCGGCGGCGCGCCACAGCGGCGACAGCGGAGACCTGATCCCATGCAGTTCGACTTCTTCCCGTCGCGGCAGATCAGCCTCTATATGGCGCGACTGTTCCTCACCCGCACGTTCGCGGTGCTGGCCATGCTCGTTGCCGTCCTGCTGACGCTCGACCTGCTCGGCGAATCGGGCGATGTGCTGGCCTATCCGGGCAATGGCGATCCGCAGCTTTGGCATTACGCGGCGTTGCGCGCGCCACAGATCGTGGCCACCTTCCTGCCCTTCTCGGTCCTGCTCGGCACGCTCATCATGCTGGCGACGCTGAACCAGAACAGCGAGATCATTTCGATGAAGGCGGCGGGGCTTTCCGCCCACCAGATCCTGGCGCCGCTGATCGTTACGGCGTTGGGTGTCGCGATCATCAGCTTCGCCTTCAACGAACGGGTGGTATCGCGGTCGACGGCAATGCTGAGCGCCTGGCAGGCCGTCGACTATGGCCCGGTTCCGCCCGACAGCGGCGTCAAGGCCAACCCCTGGGTGCTGGACGGCAACAATCTGGTGACCGCGCGGATCGTGGCGGGGCGGGGTACGGCGGTGCAGCTTCGCGGCGTCGAGATCTTCAACCGCGTCAGCAACAGCCTGACAACGATCATCCGTGCGCCCAAAGGTCATTATGACTCGGCTTCGAAGAGCTGGGTTCTGGAGGATGCAAAGCAGTTCGATGTCTCGCGGGGCACCGCGCGGGACCTCGGAACTGTGCGATTCGGCAAGGATATCCGTCCCGATCAGTTCACACTGGCGAAGGTCGATCCCGATGCGCTCACCTTCTCCGAACTGCAGGCAGCGATCGCCGACCTGCACGACGCCGGACGGCCCACTGCGGAGCTGGAAGCAAGCCTGTGGCACAAGCTGTCCGGTCCGCTCTCCGCACTGCTGATGCCGATCCTGGGTTCGGTCGCGGCCTTCGGCCTCGCGCGCTCGGGCCAGCTCTTCATCCGTGCCGTGATGGGCATGGCGCTGGGCTTCGCTTACTTCGTCGCTGACAATTTCTCGCTGGCGATGGGCAATCTGGGCGCATATCCGCCCTTTCTCGCCGCTTGGGCGCCCTTCTTCCTGTTCCTGCTGCTCGGGGAAACCGTCCTGTTCCGAACGGAGGAATGACCGATCCCGCGCACCCGCCGGAAGGCGGGAGCGCCGGATTTCAGGCCCGCCCCATGGTGCTCCGGGCGATCTTGCCGATCAGAGGCAGCATGCCGGCATAGTTGCCCTTGCGATAGGGTGAGTCCAGGTCGAGGGTCGCCATCAGCCGGCGATGCGCCTCGCCCAGCGCATGATATGGAACGCTCGGCAGCAGGTGATGCAGCGCATGATAGCGCAGCCCCACCGGCGCCCACAGCGGCGCGAGCAGCGCGGGCGGCGGCACGTTCACCGAATCGAGATATTGCGCGGTCACCGTCATCGCCTCACCCTCATTCTCCCAGAGATGGGCGACCAGGGTACGCAGCTGGTTGATGACCGTCATGGCCGAATGCACCGCCATGTAAACAAGCAGCGGCTTCCAGCCGAAGACGAAGACGCTGGCGACCAGAGCGAGGGCGGCCGCGCAGGCGCCGGTCTCCTGCCAGGCCCAGCGCCGCGCCAGTTCGCCCTCCGGCGCGCGACGGCGATAGGCCGGGTTGATCGACAGCGCCGAATATTGCTCCCGCACGATCCGCCGCAGCGGCGGCACGAGGATGGAGAGCGGCGTCAGCAGGCCGAAGCGCAGGATAAGGCCGACCGGCGCCAGCGCAGCGACGAGGATGAAGAGCGGCAGCGACCAGGGTTTCATCAGCGCCAGCGGCAGATATTCCGGATCGTTCGCCGTGCCGTAGCGGGTGCGCGCATGATGCTGCGTATGCACCTCCTCGTACATGAAGGAGGGGATCATGAGCGGGATACCCACCAGCAGGTTCCAGCCCAGGCGGAAGCCGGGCAGGGCACCCTTGCGGATATGCGTCAGCTCATGGATGAAGCTCGCCGCCCGGTAAAGCGCCAGCACCGCCACGAGGCCGCACAGCACCGCCAGCGGCGTGCTGCCTGCCAGGATCGCACCAGCCAGGGCCGACCAGCCCAGCAGGGCCGATGCCAGCATGTCGGGCCAGTAGATGCCCGGCTTCGCAACCGACAATTCACGGGTCAGATCCGCCGCCGCGCGCAGCATCGCCGCATCATCGGGAATGGCGGAATGCGTCCGCGAAGCGGCCGCAAGAACGGGATCATGCACAGTCATGTCGTCGCTCCTATCGCGGAAATGCGCTACAATCGTGGCAACACCATGACAGGATCGCCATCTTGGCGTCATGCGGACAGCCCCTGATTGACAATCCCGAAACAAGCGCCGAACTGCTCGGCAAAGCTATCAAGGGTACTGCCATGGCGCATACTGATCTGGTGATTTCTCCTGTTTTTTCCAAGGCCGACCGCAAGGCCTTCGTCGAGCTGCCCTGGCGCCTCTATGCGAACGATCCGAACTGGGTCGCGCCCCTGAAGCAGGAGGCCTACGACCTGATCACCCCGGGCAAGAACCCCTTTTTCGAACATGCCGAAGCCGGCTATTTCCTGGCGCGGCGGGGCGACCGGGTGGTCGGCCGCATCTCCGCCCATATCGACCATCTCGCCACCGGCATGCCGGTCGAGCAAGGCATGGGGCCGGGCACCGGCCATTTCGGTCTGTTCGAGGCGGATGACGACGCGGCGGCAAAGGCGCTGCTGGCGGCAGCGGAGGACTGGCTGCGGGGCAAGGGCATGACCCGCGTGCTCGGCCCCATCTCGCTGTCGATCTGGGAGGAACCCGGACTCCTCATCCAGGGCCACGACCATCCGCCCACGGTCATGATGGGCCATGACAGCCCCGCCTATCAGGCGATGATCGAAGGGGCCGGCTATCGCCCGGTCAAGCAGCTCAAGACCTATGAGCTGGACATCACGAAGAACTTCCCGCCGCTGATCCAGCGCATCGTCTCCTCCGGCGAGAAGAACGAGCGCATCCGCATCCGCAATGTCGACAAGTCGAGGTTCGATGAGGAGGCGGCGATCATCCTCCACATCCTGAACGATGCGTGGGGGAAGAACTGGGGCTTCGTGCCGATCACCGATTCGGAAGTCGCCTTCACCGGCAAGAAGCTGAAGCCCCTGGTGTTCAACGACCTCATCATGATCGCGGAGCTGGACGGCGAGCCGGTCGCCTTCATGATGACGCTGCCCGACCTCAACGAGCCGCTGAAGCCGCTCAGGGGTTCGCTCTTCCCCTTCGGCTGGGCGAAGCTGCTGCTGTGGCTGCGCAAGCCGCGGTCGAGGACGATGCGCGTGCCGCTGATGGGCGTGGTGCAGCGGCTTCAGGCCTCGCGCCTCGCAAGCCAGCTCGCCTTCATGATGATCGAATATATCCGCCGCAACGCGACCGCCCATTATGGCGCGGAGCGTGGCGAGATCGGCTGGGTTCTGGACGACAACCAGGGCATGAACGCCATCGCCGATGCCATCGAGAGCAAGGTCAACAAGGTCTACCAGATCTACGAGAAGGCTCTCTGAGGCGCAGGGCTGGTCTGTCCTGAGACAGCAATTGTCTCGCCCCGTTCCTGTCGCAGGCACCGGGCAAGAAAGTCGACGCAGCTGCGCACCTTGGCGGTCTCGCCCTGCCGCGCGACGTAAAGGGCAACGATCGGCGACGACGGCAGGACGATGGTCTTCATCACCTGCTGCAGCCGGCCGGCGCGCAGGTCTTCGGCCACATCCCAGAGCGACTTGATGACCACGCCGGCGCCGTCCAGCGCCCACAGCCGCGCCACCTCCCCATCATTGGTGCGCAGCGTCCGGCGCGGCCGCACGCCTGCGAGGTCGATCATGCGCCAGGCATCCTGCTGGCCGCTTTCGACGGCAATGGTGTCATGCATCGTCAGGTCCATAATGCGCCGGGGCTCGCCCCTGCGCGCGATATAGGCCGGCGAAGCGCAGATCACGCGGGGGTTATCCGCCAGGCGCTTCATCGTGAGCGCGGAGTCGGCGGGCGGATCGAAGCAGATCGCGATATCATGCCCTGTCTCCACGATGTTGCCGAGCTGCGCCGCCGTTTCCACGTGGATCGTCACTTCCGGATGGAGCATCGCATAGTGCTGGAGCATGGGCGCCAAGCGCGAGCGGCCGACACTCACCGTCGTGACGACGCGCAGCACCCCGGCGGCCTCGGTCGCAGCCCGCATCACTGCGGATTCTGCGTGATCCATATCGGCCAGCGCCTGCCCGGCCCGCTCGTAGAACACTGCTCCTTCCTCTGTCAGCGTCAGGTTGCGGCTGTTTCTGCGCACCAGGGCAACACCCAGCCTCGTTTCCAACTGCGACAGGCGCCGGCTGGTGGCCGCCAGCGAGAGACCGAGCCGGCGGGCGGCCTCCGACAGGCTCCCCGATTCGGCGATCTTTATGAAGGACAGGATTTCGGAAAAGCGGTCAGGCATGCTTCCACAGCTATGCGAGATGCGCTGCAGCGCAATAGAGAGCCTGTTGCAAGATGGTATGAAAGCATTTCCATCTGTCCCCTTTCCATCTGATTTGTGACGTAAAATTGCGGTATTTGCGTCATCCGCAAGGCTGGTTTGCAAAGGGCAAAGCCAGTTGACCCGCACTTGTGCACCGCATCAATCCTTTCTCCCATGACTTCCCGCCATCCTGTTGAGGAGAATTGATATGTTGGCCCTTGCCCGCGCCGGACGCTGCGCCCGCTCCGCCATTGCCTGGAACGACATTGAATTTCTGCCGCTCTGGGCCGCCCTGCTTATGGGGCTGGTTTTCCTGTGGCTGTGCGTGGCGCACATGACGCCGACGCTTCATATCGCAACGATCAAGGCGGCGGGCATCATGGGTGCCCTCGCGCTGCGCCATGCTTGGTTGCGGCTTGACGATGACGAGATGGGCGCCTGAATCCGCTTCCCCAAGCTACATCATGATCGTTGGCCATACACCGCGTATACGTCAGGCATTCCAGAAGGCCTGGAGCGCCCTCATCGCGCTGTTCTTCTGGGATCTTGCCGTCACCATCTTCTATTTCCTGTCGCCATTCCGGGCACCGGCGCTGCCGCTGACCATCTTCGGCACGGCGCTGGCGCTGATCCTGGGATTCAGGGTCAATTCCGCCTATCAGCGCTGGTGGGAAGGCCGCATCCTGTGGGGCGGGATGGTCAATGTCTCGCGCAGCTTCACGCGCGCCATCCTGGCCTATCTGCCCTCGTGCGGCCGGGAGTTGGCAGACGAACTGGTCCAGCGCCATATCGCCTATGTCCATGCGCTGCGGTGCCAGCTGCGTCGCCAGGACCCGGCGCCCGATGTCCAGCGTGTGCTGGGATGTGATGATGTTCCCGAACTGTCCCGCCGCAATCCCGCGAATGCGCTGCTGGAGGGGTCCGACAAGCGGATGGCCGACGCCGTGCGCCAGGGATGGATCGACACCATCCAGCAGAGCCGGCTCGAAGCGATGCTGGTCGACATGTCGAATGCCCAGGGCGGCATGGAAAGGCTGAAGAACACACCGCTACCCGCGCAATATCGCAGCTTCCCCAAATTCTTCACGCGGCTGTTCTGTATCCTTCTACCGGTCGGCCTGGTCGAAACGCTGGGTGTCGCGACGCCGATTGGCTCGGCGATGGCGGGGTTCATGTATCTGGCGGTGCTTCAGATCGGCGATGACCTGGTCGATCCCTTCGCCAATACGATCCACGACCTTCCTCTGCTCAGCGTCACGACGATGATCGAGGGCGACCTGCGCCAGTCGATCGGTCAGGATCCCCCTCCCCTGATCGATCCGGTCGACGGCGTGCTCTGGTAGGATATCAGGCGACGAAGGCAGCCTCTCCCAGCGCGATCGCATGGTCGCGGATCGCCGACGGCCATCGCGCCATCGCCTCCTCGAAGCCTGCGCGGTCGCGAGCATAGAGCGCCCGGATCGCCGCCTCGTAACCGGAACGGTCCCCGGCAATGGCGGTCATGAAATGATAGGCCGCATCCATGGCAGCGCGCGGCGAGGGCCGCTCCGTCCCTTCCCTGCGCGCCGCATCCACCAAACGCCGCAAGGTAGCGGACGCGCCGCCTGGCTGCGTCGCCAGCCATTCCCAGTGACGGGGGAGGAGCGTCACTTCACGCGCCTGCACACCCAGCCTGGGCCGTCCGCGCCCACGCTGCTCCGCCGCCGCCGTGCCACCACGCAAATCAATGTCCACCTGCCGCCCCGTCGAATCGTCGAACAGCAGCAACGCCTGAGCCTGGTCGCCCATGGCAAGCAAGGCGGCGCGTACCTCCTCCTCATCGCCGGTGGCGATCCACAGGTCCCCCGCAAAGGCCGTCAATGTGCGTGTCATGCCGAATCTCCTTCGGCACCGCCATTATTACCCGGATTTAATAGAGTCAATATGATCCGGGTAAAATCATTCCTGCAGTTCGACCCAGGTGGGGGCATGATCGCTCGCCTTCTCCCGCCCGCGGAAATCCCTGTCCACCTGCGCGTCCAGCAGGCGGTCCGCAGCGGCGGGGCTCAGCAGCAGATGGTCGATGCGGAAGCCGGCGTCGCGCGGCCAGGCGTTCATCTGATAGTCCCAATAGGTCCACACCCCGCCGGCCGGATGCCGGCTGGCGATCGCGTCGGTCCAACCATCGCCCAGCAGCCGGCGGTAGGCGGCCCGGCTTTCCGGCTGCATCAGCGCATCGTCGGCCATGGCCTTGACCGAATAGACGTCGCGGTCGTGCGGGATGACATTATAGTCGCCAGCCAGCACCGCCGGCACTTCCTCCGCCCAGATTTCCGTAGCGCGGTCGCGCAACCGCTTCATCCAGCGCAGCTTGTAGTCGAACTTGGGGCCAGGCTGGGGGTTGCCGTTGGGCAGGTAGATGGACGCCACCCGCACCCCCTTCACATCGGCCTCGATATAGCGGCTATGCTCATCCTCCGGCTCGCCTTCCAGGCCACGGCGCACCTCGACCGGGGTCTCGCCCCGCGCCAGGATGGCGACGCCGTTGAAACCTTTCTGCCCGTGCCAGATCGCGCCATAGCCCGCTTCCTCGATGTCCTTGATCGGGAAGGTGTCGTCGGATGTCTTGATCTCCTGCAGGCAGGCGACGTCCGGCTGCGTCTCGCCCAGCCATTCCAGCAGGCGCGGCAGGCGCGCCTTGATGCCGTTGATGTTGAAGGTGGCGATGCGCATCGGTCGGGTCTCCTCCCACTCCTCCTAGAGGGAGGGAGGCGGACTCGACAAGGGTCCGCTCAGACCGAGAAGCTCGAACCGCAACCGCAGCCCGCGGTCGCGTTGGGATTGGTCACCTTGAACGCGGCGCCGCCCAGATCGGACACGAAGTCCACTGCGGCCCCGCGCACCAGGTCGATGCTGACATCGTCCACTACCAGCGTGACGCCGTCGGTCTGGACCGTCACATCCTGGGGCTCGACGGCATCCGCCAGGCCGAAGCGATACTGGAAGCCCGAGCAGCCACCGCCTTCGACCGCCAGCCGCAGGATGGCCGGCTTGCCCTGCTTGGCGGCGATGGCCGCGACGCGAGCGGCGGCAGAAGGGGTGAGCGCAATATCAGCCATGGCATGTAGATAGGATCTGGCAGGGCGCGGGGCAAGGAAAGGCTGATCGCTTGACATCGACGGGGCCGGGGCACAGAAGAATCCTATAGGATTTACACGGCGGGGAGGAATGCCGATGTGGACGGCCGGACGGCGGGGCGCGGCCTTGGCGCTCCTCATGATGACCGGCGCGCACGCGCAATCCCCAGGCACCAGCCCCGAAGCCTGTCCGGCAGCGACGCCCGCCAACCCGATCGCCGAAGCCTCCGCCGCCGAGCGCGCTCGGGAGATGAAGTTGCTGGGAATCGCCGCGATGCAGCCTCCCGTCAGCGCCTTCGAACCCGACAAGCCGTGCAACGCCAATTATGACGAGGCCCGCGCCAATCCCTATCCCGCGCTGCCGCCGCTGCTGAAGATGCAGAACGGCGCCGGGGTGACACGGGCCACCTGGCCGCAGCGCCGCGCGGAGATCAAGGCGCTGTTCGACGACCAGGTCTATGGCCGCTATCCGGCGCATATCCCCAAGGTCAGCTGGAGAGTAACCGGTACGGAACGCCAGACAGTGGCAGGGGTCGAAGCCATCGTGAAGCACGTCACCGGCCATGTCGACAACTCCGCCTATCCGGCGATCACGGTCGATATCCAGCTCGATGTGGTCACCCCGGCGGCGGCCCAGGGTCGGCGCGTGCCCGTGATCATCGGCGGCGGGTCGGTCCGGCCGCGGCCGACATTCGCCCGCCCAGCGCCCGCGCCCGGTCAGGTCACCCATCTGCTGGCGGCCCCCGCCGATCCGCCCGACAGCGCCCAGCTGCTGCTGGAGAAGGGCTGGGGCTTCGTCTGGATGAACACCACGGACATCCAGGCGGACAATGGCGCCGGTCTGGACAAGGGGATCATCGGCCTTGTCAACAAGGGCAAGCCGCGCTCGCTGACCGACTGGGGCGTGCTGCGCGCCTGGGCATGGGCGCAGGCGCGCGCGGTGGACTATCTCGTCACTGACAGGGACGTCGATCCGCGCAGGATCGGCACCTTCGGCCATTCGCGCGGAGGCAAGGCGGCGCTGGTCGCGATGGCGGACGACCCGCGGATCGCCATCGGCTTCATCAGCAGTTCGGGCGCGGGCGGCGCCAACCTCTATCGCCGCAACTATGGCGAAACCGTCGCCAACCTCGCCGCCCCGAACGAGTTTCACTGGTTCGCGGGCAATTTCCTGAAATATGCGGCGGTCGGCCATTCGCCTGACGAGCTGCCGGTCGACAGCCACCAGTTTATCGCGCTGGTGGCGCCCCGCCCCATATTCATCGGCGGCGGCGCGCTGCTGACGGAGCCGGAATATATGCCTGGAGACGCCTGGCAGGATGCGCAGGGGATGTTCATGGCGGCATCGGCCGCCAGCCCGGCATGGGAATTGCTCGGCCGGAAGGGGCTGGGCACCGCTACCTTCCCGCCGATGAAGACTTTGGTCGACGATGGCGATATCGCTTTCCGCCAGCATGAATGGGGGCATACGCCCGCGCCGAACTGGCCCTATTTCATCGCGTTCGCGTCCCGCTATTTCGACAGGTGAAGCCCATGAAGGATCTGACTTTCTCCCGCCGCGGCCTGCTGGCGGGCGGTGCGGCTGCCGGGATGATCGCCGGCAGCTCCGCCTTCGCCGCGTCCGGGCTGACCGCCGGCGCGGTGATCGAGCGGATGAAGCAGCATGTCGGCGGGCCGTGGCGCGAGGGCGGGGTCGACGGCTATAAATCGGGTTCGGCGGACACCGTGGTCACCGGCATCGTAACGACGATGATGGCGACCTTCGACGCGCTGAAGGCCGCGGCGCGACAGGGCCTCAACCTCGTCTTCACGCACGAGTCCACCTACTGGTCGCACCAGGACACGCTGACCTATATCCAGGACGACCCGCTCTACCATCGCAAGCGCGATTTCCTGGCCGCGCACAACATGGTCTCCTATCACCTCCACGATCACTGGCACGCGTTGCGGCCGATCGACGGGATCAACCTCGGCACCATGCAGCTGATGGGCTGGTCGCGCTACATGCATGCCGACAACCAGCGGATGTTCACCATCCCGCAGACCACCCTGATGGCGCTCGCCCGGGAGTTTCAGCGGCGGATGGGCAACCGCACTCTTCGCATCATCGGCGATCCGGCGCTGCCGGTGTCGGTCGTCTATGAAAGCTGGGGCAATTGCTCGGCCTTCCCCGGCATCGATTTCCTGGAAAGCGAGGCCGACGTGCTGGTGATCGGCGAGACGCAGGACTGGGACCTGATCGCCTATGCGCGCGATGCGGTAGCCTCCGGCCGGAAAAAGGCGCTGATCGTGCTGGGCCATGTGCTGTCGGAGCAATGGGGGATGAAGGCCTGCGCCGAATGGCTGAAGGGCTTTGTCACCGAAGTGCCCGTCCGCTATGTGCCGATCATCGAGCCCTATTGGAACATCGACCGGCCGGTGTTCGAAATCGACACGAGACTCGCCTGATGCTCCAGCCTCCCGCTAGCCCCGCGGCTGCCGCCTCGCCTTTCCAGCCCCGTCCTGCAGGCCCGCCTACCGCGCTCCAGATCGTCGATCGCATCCTGGCGCAGGGTGATGTCGCGGCGCGGCCGAAGACGGTCGACCGGATCGTCGCCGGCGATCCGACCACCATCGTCAAGGGCATCGCGACGATGGCCATCGCGTCGATGGAGGGGCTTCGCGCGGCATCGGAGGCGGGGTGCAACCTTGTCGTCGCCTATGACGGGCCGTTCTGGTCGGAAACCGACAATCTGGAGCGCGCGACCGCCTATCCCGGCTTCCAGGCGAAGCGCGACTTCCTGCGCGCGCATGACATGGTGGTGTTCCACTTCCGGGACCATTTCCGCGACCGCGTGCCCGACGGCATTTCGGTCGGCATGGCGCGGGCGCTCGACTGGGAATCCCGACGCGCGCCGGGCGGGGACATCGACCGCTTCCTGCTGTCACCCACCACATTGCTGGGGCTCGCGCGCGAGCTGGCCGAGAAGCTGGACGACCGCACCCTGCGCGTGGTCGGCGATCCGAAGCTCCCAGTCTCCCGCGTCGCTGCAAGCTGGGGCAATGCCGCCCAGCTGCCCACGATCAAGCTGCTCAACAGCGACGTGGACGTCGTCATATGCGGCTATACGCGCGAATGGGAAGCGGTCGAATATGCGCAGGACATGATCGCGACCGGCCTCAGGAAAGGGCTGATCCTGCTCGGCCAGGCCAAGTCGGTCGAAGGGGGAATGCGCTATTGCGCCGAATGGCTGAAAGGCTTCGTGCCCGAAGTGCCGGTGACATTCTTCGCGCAGCCCGAACCCTATTGGACGCTGAAGCCCATGGGCGCGGGAAAAGCATGATGGCGAGGCGGGGAATGAAGATGAGACATGCCGTAACCGGCGCAATCGCGCTGATGCTGGCCGCCACCGCCCCGGCGCAGACGCCACCAGCCGCACCGCGCCCCGCCGTAGGCAGCTTCAACCCGGCCGTCACCTTCGAGCCATTCCATCGCAATGGCATCTATGCCGTGGGAGAAAGAGTCGGCTGGACGCTGCGCGTGCCGCTGGGCCTTGGCCCCCAGCGTTTCGGCTATGAGATCCGGGAGAACAACAGCACGGTGATCGCCAGCGGCACCATCGACCTGAAGGGCGGCGTCGGCACGATCGAAACAAGACTGGATCGGCCGGGAATGCTGCGGATGCAGTTGACCCCGCTGACCGACGGACCGGAGCCCATCGACATCGCGCAGCTGACGCCGCAGGAGCGCGACCGGCTCGCCGTAGCCGCAGCGGTCGCGCCGCTGTCGCTCAAGCCCGCGGCCGCGCGTCCGGCCGATTTCGACGCCTTCTGGGCAGGCAAGCTGGCGCAACTCAGGAAGGTGCCGATCAACCCGGTGCTGGAGCCGACCGCGACCACCGAGTCCGGCGTCGAACTGTCGACAGTGACGCTGGACAGCCTCGGCAGCCATGTCCGCGGCTATCTCGCCAAGCCGACAAAGCCGGGCAGATATCCGGCGCTGGTGATCTTCCAATATGCCGGCGTCTATCCGCTCGTGCCCGAGACATCGACCGCGCGCGCGGCCGAGGGCTGGCTGGCGTTCAACGTCGATTCGCACGACATGGCGCCGACCGAGGCCACGGCGCCGCGCGACTATGCCAGGATCGGAGCGGAAAGCCGCGAGACCTCCTATTTTCTCAACATGTATCTCCGCGACACGCGCGCGCTCGACTATATCCGCAGCCGCCCCGACTGGGACGGCAAGACGATCGTGCTGATGGGTACCAGCATGGGCGGGCAGCAGAGCCTCGCGACCGCTGGCCTCAATCCCGACCATGTGACGGCGGTACTGATCAACGTTCCCTCCGGCGCGCTCACCAATGGCGATCTGTACGGGGCCAAGGCGGGCTATCCGAACTGGAATGTGACCAATCCGGCAATCGCGAATACCGCGCTCTATTTCGACACCGTGAACTTCGCTTCGAGGATCCAGGCGCCGGTGCTGGCGGGTGTCGGCTTTCTTGATGAGACGTCGCCGCCCGTCGGGATCTTCACCGCTCTCGCGCAGATCCCGGGAGCCAAGGAGCCGGTGCCGATGGTGGAGAGCGACCACAACCACATCACGCCGCAGAAGGAAGGCGATTACTACCGCCGTTCGCGCGAGGTGCTGGACGAGATCAAGCGCACCGGCCGCTTCGTACCGCGACGCGATTGGGCGGGATCTGAATAGAAGCCCCCCGGAATAGCTTGCTCGCGCCTTCACTCATCAAGGCCGTAAGGGATTGGCGGGCGCGCTTCACGGCAGCCTTCCGATCCGCCAGCCCGCGCCCATTACCCGTGAGTGCGTGCCCTAGTCGGCGGCCTTTTCCTGGGCCTTGGTCGGGCCGCCCATGGCGACGGGCGGCTTGGTGTTCATCGCCACCAGATAATCCGGGCCGGCGACGAACGGGATCGGGTTGATCGCCTGACCATCGACCCGCACCTCATAATGCAGGTGGCTGCCGGTGGAGCGACCGGTCGAGCCCATCAGGCCGATCACCTGGCCACGATGGACATAGCTGTTGGGTGCGACGAGCAGCTTCGACATATGGCCGTAGCGCGTTTCCATGCCGCTGCCGTGCGAGATCTGGACGAGGTTGCCATAGCCGCTGGCCCAACCGGACCGGCTGACGATGCCGTCGGCAGTGGCATAGATCGGCGTACCCATCGGACCGGGGATATCGATGCCCTTGTGCATGCGGGCCCCCCCATTGAACGGGTCGGAGCGAACGCCGAAGTTCGAAGTCAGGGACAGCTTCTCAACGGGACGACCGGAGGGAATATAGGCGGCGGACTTGGCCTGGCCATCCATGCGCTGGAGGCTGGCGAACAGCGTCGAAAAGCCGACGTCAGCCGGGCCCAGCGGGCTGGTGTTGATTTCCGACGCATCGCCATAGGGATCATCGTCCGTGCCGGCCTGAGCGGGGGCGGCCGCGCACAACGCGCTCGCTATCGCTGCCCCTCCCAGAAACTTCACGGCCTTTGCGGCACCATGGAACCAACGCGCATCACGAATATTTTTAGAAATAACCATGCCGACCCCGACTATATCACCGAAGGTCTTTTGACCTTTCGGCGCTCCCCGTGTTCATACCGATGATCCGTGGATCAAACCCCGCACCCGGAAGACTGCAAATCCGCGCTCATGTTGCAAGCGCGACATAGAAGTCACACGTCAAACCGGCCTGCCGACGCGCCGAGTCGTTGAATGGAGGTTTCAGACTTCCCCGGAAATGGCGTTTCACAAGCTTTTGGTAATGTTTGGCCGGGTCGAGCCCCATTCGGTTCGTCGCCCGCTTGAACCAGATCGTCCCCGCTGCGACATGACGAATCTCATCGGTCATGATTCGCCGCAGCATACGGGCGGAGGTTGGGTCGCCTGCCGCCTCGAACCGCTGCACCGTGACCGGCGTGATATCGAGCGCGCGCGCCTCCAGCACCATCGGCACGATGGCCAGCCGAGCGAGCGCGTTACTGTCCGTCTCGCTGGCCGCCTCCCACAGCCCGTCATGCGCAGGCAGCGCGCCGTAACGGCTCCCCATCTGCCGTAATCGCCGGTCGAGCAGGGCGAAATGCATCGCCTCCTCCGCGCCCACGCGCATCCAGTCATCGACGAAGGCGGGCGGAAACTCCCCGCCGAAACGGCCGATCAGATCGAAGGCGAGATCGATCGCAACGAACTCGATATGCGCCAGGGCATGCAGCATAGCGACGCGCGCCCTTTCCGAGCCGATCCTGCCGCGCTTGGGCATGCGATTGGGCGGCAGCAGCTGCGGCGCGTCGGGACGCGCCGGACGATCGGGCATGACCGTATCGAACCGATGCGCCAGCCTGCCCTGCCGCCAGGCACGCGCCACCGCCCGGGCAGCCATTAGCTTCGCGTGCGGATCCGGCGTCAGGAGCACCCGGGCGCAGGCTGCGCCTACCGAATCTGTGGCATCAGGCAGGATCAAAGCGCCTTCGCCGCCTCCAGCACCTCTTCCGCATGGCCCTTGACCTTCACCTTGGGCCAGACGCGCAAGATCGTGCCGTCCGCGCCAATCAGAAACGTCGCCCGCTCGATCCCCATATATTTGCGACCATAGAGCGACTTCTCGACCCAGGTGCCGAACGCTTCGCAGGCCACTCCCTCCTCGTCTGAAGCCAGCACTACGCCCAGGGCATATTTTTCGGCGAACTTCTTCAGCTTTGCCGGCTTGTCCTTCGACACGCCGACCACCGGCACACCGATCACGGCGAAGTCCGCAGCGAGCGACGTGAAATCCTTCGCCTCGCTGGTGCAGCCGGGCGTGTCCGCCTTAGGATAAAAATAGACTACCAGCGGCTTGCCCCGGTAGCGTTCCAGAGTGAACGTGGCCCCCTCCGCATCCTTCAGCACCCCGGCGGGCACGGTTGCGCCTTGCTCCAGCATCATGCGGTCTCCTCATAGGGCGCGGCAAACGCGCGCCAACTCGCCTCGACGCTTTGCCGGGCCTGCGCGATGCTTTCAAGCAGGCTGGGCCAGTCGGCTGCGCCGCAAGCCCGGGCAACCAGCGGGCGTGTCGCCTCGGCTGGCTCGGTCGACCCCGGCGACACCAGCCGCGACACGATGAGGAAGCGGGTGATGAGGTCGTGGGCGGCGATCAGCCCCTGCGGCAGATGTCCAGCCGAGACGAATTGCGCCAATGCCTTCGACAGGTCCGGATCGAACGCCATGCGATGGCGGAACTGGCTGACGTGGATCAGGAATTCCAGATCGACCAGCCCGCCCGGCACAAGCTTGACGTCAAGCTCGCCGGCAGGCGGCTTGTGGCGCGCGATGTCGGCACGCATCTTCACCGCATGACGCGCCAGCCGGTCGAAGTCGCGCGGCCGCTCCAGCGTCTCAATCAGGATCGCGTCGAGCGCCATGCGCGCGGCCAATGATCCGAAGACCGGCCGCGCGCGCGTCAACGCCAGATGCTCCCAGGTCCAGGCCTCCTCGCGCTGATAGCGGGCGAAGCTGTCGAGGCTGACCGCCAGCAACCCCTGCGCTCCGGACGGCCGCAGCCGCGTGTCCACCTCGTACAGCGGCCCCGATGCGGTATGTACCGACAGCGCGTTGGTAATGCGCTGTCCCAGGCGATTGAAATATTGCGTCGCGCCGAGTGGCCGCGGACCGTTCGATTCCGCCAGGAAATCGCCCGTGAAGAGATAGACCAGATCGAGGTCGGAGGCATGGGTCAGCACTCCACCGCCGAGCCGGCCGAGCGCCAGGATGACCATCTCGCCCCCCGGCACCTTGCCATGCACCACCTCGAACTCGGCAACAGTGGCCCTTGCTAGCGCCTCGATCGCCGCTTCGGCAACCCGGGAATAGCCCCGCCCCGCCTCCAGCGGGTCGCCGCCGCGGATGATCTGCGCGCCCAGCGCAAAGCGACGGTCGCCGACCCGCTGGCGCACCCGGTCGAGCAGCGCCTGATAGTCCTCGCCCGCCTCCAGCGCGGCGAATTGCCCGGCCAGCACATCCACCGACGGCGGCGGATCAAAGGTCGAAGCATCGATGAGCCCCTCGAGCAGTTCCGCCCGCCGACCCAACGCGTCGGCCAGCGTCGGGGCATGGCTCAATATCTCGGCCAGTAGTTCCGCGAGGCCCGGCCGCGCCGCCAGCAGCTTGAAGAAATTGATCGCGCTCGGCAGCCGGGCAATCATATCGTCGAGCCGGTTTAGCGCCCGCACCGGATCGGGCGCCTTGGCCAGCGCCAGCATCAGCCCAGGCAGCAGCCCCTCCAGCGCCTCGCGCGCCGGCGCACTCCGCAAGGCGCGGACGCCGCCACCGCGCCAGCGCCCGATCCGCGCCAAAGGCGTCTCAACATCGGTAAAACCGATGTCGGCAAGCTGGGCCTTCAGCCTATCCTCGTTCTGCGACAGCGCGTCATTGTCCTGTACCGGCGTAAGCCGGTCGTAATTGCGCCCGACCCAGTCGACATGCGGACGCAGTTCGTCCAGCAGCGCTTCGCCGCCGGCAAGGCCATGCAACCGTGCGACATTATCCAGTGCATCGGACGACTTGGGAAGTTCATGCGTCTGCCGGTCCTCGACCATCTGCAGCCGGTGTTCGACGGTGCGGAACAGCACATAGGCTTCGTCCAGCCTGGCGGCGACATCCGCTTCGATCACATCTGCCGCCGCGAGCGCACGCAGTGCCTCCCGCATACCGCCCGGGCGCAGCGAAGGGTCTCGCCCACCGTGAATGAGTTGGTGGACCTGGGCGAAGAACTCCACTTCGCGGATGCCCCCGCGACCGCGCTTGAGGTCATAGCCCGGACCGAAGGCCTGTCCCTGCGCATAATGGTCGCGGATGCGACGGCTGATGTCGACGATCGCGTCGATCGCACCGAAGTCCAGGCTGCGCCGCCACACGAACGGCCGGATCGCGCGAAGAAAATAATCGCCGACCGTCCTGTCACCCGCCGCCGCCCGGGCGCGGATGAAGGCCGCCTGCTCCCAGCCCAGAGCGGTCGATTCATAATAGCCGATCGCCGCCTCCACTGGCAGGGCGATCGGCGTCGCCTCGGGCGAGGGCCGCAAACGCAAGTCGACGCGAAAGACATAGCCGTCCCCGTCCCTCGCCGTCAGCAACTCGCTCATCCGCCGGCCGAGCCGCACCGCTGCATCGGCGGGGTCCTCCCGCTCGCCATGCGGCAGCGTCAAAGGATCGTAGAGCAGGATCGGGTCGATGTCGGACGAATAGTTGAGTTCCCGGCTGCCGTGCTTACCTAGTGCGAGGACGGCGAAGCCGCGCGGTTCGGAATCGGGATAGCGCTCCCGAAAGGCCGCTGCCAGCGCCTCGTCCAGCGCCCGGTCGGCGAAATCGGACAGAGTGCGCGTCACCCGATCCAGATCCCATGCGCCGGAAAGATCCGCCGCCGCCGTGACCAGCGCGAGCGCTCCGCGCCGCCGCCGCAGGCTGCGCGCTACACTATCGCCGGAACCTGCCACCGTGTCCACGACGGACAGGGCGGTTTCGAAATCCCCCGCCGTTACCAGGCCTGCTACCTCGGGGAAGCGGTCGAGCTGGCGCGCCAGAAAAGGCGAATGAGCGCGGATCCGGACTTCCAGATCCGGCCGGCGATCGGCGATCCTCTCGTTCATGCTTCCGGCCTATTGCCTGCCTCCGCGCCAAAGACCAGAAACTTTTGGCCACCATGGCCGTTTCCAGCATATGGAAATGCAGCGCAAATCAATCGGCCGATCGGCACAGGAACAGGAAGGCTCGAAGGGCCGGATCGTCACCGTCGGCCTGCCGACGCCGTATGAAGGCGTGGGCCGCGCCCTGCGTTCGACCTATCGCCCCCGGCCTGACACCCTGCCTGACGATATGCTCGCCTTGCTCTCCAAGCTGGGCTGACCGGCCCCGCGACAAGCCCCATAAGGTCCAAAGGGGTTGCCTCGCACCGATTCATGCGCCTTCCGCAAAGGTATCACACTTTGCCGGATCACCGGTCTGAAGGCCTCGCCGCAGCCATCGCATCCGATCGGCACTGGTGCCGTGGGTAAAGCTTTCCGGCACGGGCCGCTGTCCGGCCGCCTTCTGCAGCGTGTCGTCGCCAATCGCCTCGGCGGCGCGCATGCCCTCCTCCAGGTCGCCCGGTTCCATCAGGTTCGTGTCGCGCGCGGCCCATACACCGGCATAGCAGTCCGCCTGCAATTCCATCTTCACCTGCAGCGCGTTGCCCTCCGCCTCGCTGACCCGACGCTGGGCATTGCGCACCTGATCGGCGATGCCGGTCAGGGTCTGGATATGATGGCCCACCTCATGCGCGATGATATAGCCGATAGGGAAGTCGCCCGGCGCATTGAAGCGCGTTTCCATCTCCCGGAAGAAATCGGTGTCCAGATAGATGCGGTGGTCTGCCGGGCAGTAGAAGGGCCCCATGGCTGATTGCGCCGCGCCGCAACCCGACTGACCGTTCTGGCTGTAGAAGACCAGGGTCGGCGGCTCATATTGCTGTCCTTGGGCGCGGAAAATGTCCCCCCAGCGCCTTTCCGTCGATCCGAGCACCCGGAGCGAGGTGCGCTGAATGTCGCTCAGTTCCGCATCTGCGGGCTTGCTGGTCTGCACCTGCGGCGCTTGGCCGCCGCCGACAAGGCTCAGCGGATTGATACCCATCACCAGCATGATGATCAGCACCACCGCGATGCCACCACAACCGAACCGGCTGCCGATCAGAGGCAGCAGCATGCCGAACCCGCCCAGGCCGCCACCGCCGAAGCCGCCCCCTCGTCCGTCCTGCACCTCGAAATGGCTGCTTTCCTGTTCGTCGTCCAGCCGCATGGCATCCCTCGCTTCTTTCGCCCTGCCTACGCGATTCGGGCAGGTGTTGGAACGGCTGCGGCATGAAATTGGTTGCCAGCATGACTGCTTTCTTACGATACATTAAGTTGGAAAGCGGGCGCCGAACCCTATATTGCACTGCGTCATGGCCGATACCGATCCACCGCGCAGATTGCGCGCGGCAACTCCCCTTCCACTCCCACGCCAGGTGGCGCTGCTTCTCCAGGGCGGCGGCGCGTTGGGCTCCTTCCAGGCCGGAATCTACGAACGGCTCGACGAACTCGGGATTGATGTCACCTGGGTCGCGGGCATCTCCATCGGCGCCGTCAACGCGGCGATCATCGCGGGCAACCCGCCGCACAAGCGGCTCAGCCGTCTGCGGAAGTTTTGGCGCACCGTTTCGGGCGGGATGCCCAACGTCATCCTGCCGGAAATCGACCATATTCGCGAGGCCGCGCACCTGCTGGCTGCGGGCACCGTGGCAACCTTTGGTGTGCCGGGCATGTTCCGCCCCCGCCTATGGCCGGCCATGCTGATGCCGGAAGGCACGTCGGGTGCGATCAGCTTCTATGACAGCGCGCCGCTCAAGGACACGCTCGACGCCTGCGTGGACTGGGATCTGCTGAATGACGGGCCGGTCCGCCTGTCGGTCGGGGCGGTCGACGTGGAAAGCGGCAATTTCGCCTATTGGGACACGCGCGGTCCAGGAGGCAATACCCGCATCGACGCAAGACACATCATGGCGTCGGGCGCTCTGCCGCCAGGCCTTCCGCCGGTGGAGATCGACGGGCGCTGGTATTGGGACGGCGGCATCGTGTCGAACACTCCCCTCGCCCATGTGCTGGATCATCAAACCGACGACATGCTGATCTTCCAGGTGGACCTGTTCCCGGCGGAAGGCCCGATGCCCCGCCAGATGACCGACGTCTATTCGCGGACCAAGGATATCCAATATTCCAGCCGCACCCGCCAGGTGACCGACCAGTATCTGCGCCTGCGCCACGAGCATGCCGCGATCAAGGCCCTGCTCGACAAGCTGCCACCCGACCTGCAGGACGATCCGGATGCGCGCAAGCTGCGCGACATGCTGGATTGCGGCGCCGTCAACATCGTCCACCTGATCTACCGCAGCCGCAACTGGGAAAGCGGCGCCAAGGATTTCGAATTCTCCCGCACGACGATGCTCGATCACTGGAGCCAGGGCCGGGACGCGGTAGAGGAAGTCATGCACAAGGGCGATCTGATCGCGCGCAACATTCTGGACGGCCGAAGCGCAACCTTCGACCTCGATTCACCCGATCACCTGAAGGAGAAGCAGGCATGAGCACGTCCCTTTCCGGCAAGACCGCCCTCGTCACCGGATCCACGTCGGGCATCGGCCTCGCCTATGCCAAGGCGCTCGCGGCGGAAGGTGCGAACGTGGTCATTAACGGCTTCGGCGATCCCGCGGCGATCGAGGCGGAAAGGCAGGCGCTGGAGCAGGCGAGCGGCGCGAAAGCGCACTATTCCGGCCACGACCTGACCAAGGTGGACCAGATCGAGGCGATGATGAAGGAAGCGGCGGACCTGTTCGGTGGCGTCGATATCTTGATCAACAATGCCGGCATGCAGCATGTCGCCCCGGTCGAGGAGTTTCCGCTCGACAAATGGGACCTCATCATCGCGCTGAACCTCAACGCTGCCTTCCACACCTCGCGGCTGGCGATCCCCTATATGAAGTCCAGGAAATGGGGTCGCATTATCCAGACCGCCAGTGCCCACTCACTGGTAGCGTCGCCCTTCAAAAGCGCCTATGTCACGGCGAAACACGGGCTCGCCGGCTTCACCAAGACGATTGCGCTGGAAGTCGCCACCTTCGGCATCACGGCCAATTGCATCTCGCCCGGCTATGTCTGGACGCCCCTGGTCGAAAACCAGATTCCCGACACGATGAAGGCTCGCGGCATGACGCGCGAGCAAGTGATGAACGACGTTCTCCTCGCCGGGCAACCCACGAAGCAGTTCGTTACCGCCGAGCAGGTCGCCGCCATGGCGCTCTACCTGTGCAGCGAGGCGGCGACAAACATTACCGGCGCGAACCTCAGCATCGACGGAGGATGGACGGCGCAATAGCCGTTTGCGCTGGGGGGACGCACGAACGACGCGTCCGCTTACATGGGTTATCGGCACCCGGGAACAGCGCCGCGCGCGCCCTGTTTTCTTGCTGCGCAGGCCGCGTTGTGAACCGCGCCTCTCCCCAAGCCCTCCCGCTCGGTGCGATTGTTCGGCGCTGCCTGCGCACCCTTGCTTTCCGGACGGAGGGCCTAAGCCCCCTTTAACGTGCGGAAAATCGCCTTATGCTCTGCCCCAGCAAGGGAGATTATGCACATGCGCCATGCGCTCACGGCCGTTCTGGCCGCCGTCAGCCTTTCGTCCGTCGCCGCCGCCCAAATCAGCCCGGCCCCCGTTCCAGCTCCCGCCATCTCTCCCCCGGCGAATGCGATCGCGACCACCATCGTTAAGGATATGGAAGGCCTGATGGCCCTGTACCGCGACCTTCATGCCAATCCGGAACTGTCGCAAAAGGAAGTGAACACCGCCGCCAAGCTGGCAAGGCGCCTGAAGACGATGAAGTTCGACGTGACGGAGAAGGTCGGCGGGACCGGCGTCGTCGCGGTGATGAAGAACGGATCGGGCCCGGTGCTGTTGATCCGCGCGGACATGGACGGCCTCCCCGTGGTCGAGCAGACCGGCCTGGATTTCGCATCCAAGGTGCGCACCAAGACGCCGGAAGGGGTCGAGACCGGTGTGATGCATGCCTGTGGCCACGACACGCACATGACCGCCTTCATCGAGACCGCGAAGCTGCTGTCGACGATGAAGGACCAGTGGAAAGGCACGCTGGTCATGATCCTTCAGCCCGCGGAGGAAGTCGGGCGCGGCGCGCGGCTGATGCTGGAGGATGGGCTCTACACCCGCTTTCCCAAGCCGACCCACGCCATCGCCTTCCACGATGCCGCCAACCTGCAGGCCGGAGTGATCGGCTATACGCCCGGCTATGCGCTCGCCAATGTCGACAGCGTCGACATAGTGGTGAAGGGGACTGGCGGTCACGGGGCCTATCCGCAGACCACAAAGGATCCGATCGTGCTGGGTGCGCGGATCGTCACCGCGCTCCAGACCCTGGTCAGCCGCGAACAGGATCCGCAAGACCCAGCCGTCGTCACCGTCGGCAGCTTCCAGGCCGGCGCCAAGCACAACATCATCCCCGACGAAGCAAAGCTGCTGCTCACCGTGCGCAGCTATTCGGACGAGACCCGTGCGAAGCTGATCAAGGGGATTGAGCGCATCGCGAAGGGAGAGGCGATCGCTTCCGGCGTGGCGGATGACAGAATGCCGGTCGTCACCGTGCAGGACGAATTCACCCCCTCCACCTATAACCCGCCCGAATTCGCGGAGCGGATGGGCTCCCTGCTCAAGGGCCATTTCGTGGAAGGGCGTGTCGTCAAGACCCCGCCCGTGATGGGCGGCGAGGATTTCGGTCGATTCTACCGCGCGGACAAGTCGATCGAGAGCTTCATCTTCTGGGTCGGAGGCGTCCCTGCAGACCAGATGGCGCAGGCGGCGGCGGGCGAGGTCTCCCTTCCCTCGCTCCACAGCCCGTTCTGGGCGCCGCAGGCCGACAAGGTGGTGGCCACTGCCAGCGAGGCACTGACCGTGCTGGCGCTGGACATATTGAAAAAGGAGTGAGGCGGGAGAGCCGGGAACGCCCCGCTCAGGCCTTACGAGGTTTGCCGAAGGCGGTGCGAAGCTCATCCTTTGCCTGCTCCAGCACCCTGCGCTGGTGGGCGTCGAGATCCTTGCCGGCACCGTTGATGTAAAAGGTCAGCATCGACATGGCCGAGCGGAAGGGCGTGGCCTTTCGACGGCGGCTCTGCTCGGCTGAGCGCTTCAACGAGGCTGCGATCCGGCGCGGGTCGTCCAGGGTGAAGACATCGCGCTCCAGGTCGAGGGCATCGCTCCGCTCCGTGACATCCTGGGACCATTTCTTCGCCCGCATTGCCCTGCCTTCCTGCTGATACGCGCCCTCATGACGAAACGCCTTACCATGCATCGGGTTTCCCAAGCAGACCGCCTTCGCGGGTGGGTTCGTCAGACGCTGCGGAGCAGATCGGCGACGGCGGCGATGTCGTCGGGGCCGTTGTAGATATGGGGTGAAAAGCGAATGGTCGGCTGGCCGTCGGCCTTCGACCCCGCGACCACGATCCTGCCCTTCGTCCAGAGCATCTGCCGAATGGCGGCAACGTCCTTGCCGGGGAAGGTAGGTGTCAACACCGGGCCTGCCAGGCCGGGCGTGGTGGTGCCGATCAGCTTCGCGCCCGGCAGGGCAAGCAGCATGTCCCGCATCGCCGCGGCCACCGAGAAGGTGCGTCGCTCGACCTCCGCCTCGCCAATCGCCTCGTGCGCATCGAGCGTCGCAGCGATGGCAGCGAGCTTGGGATCGTCGCGCTGGCCGAGAATCTCATATTTCTGTGCAGTCTGCAGATTGGCCGGGTCGGTCAGCCAATAGCCGTGGCTGAGCATCACCGGTTGAAGCTGCGGCTGGCTCTCGCGCCGGACATAGAGGATGCCACCTTCCAGCGGCCCCATCATCCATTTGTGCGTGCTGCCTGAATAGGAATCGACGCCCAGCGCAGCAAGGTCCAGCTGAAGCCAGCCGAAACTCTGCGCGCCGTCGCCGTGCAGCCAGATACCGCGCGGCCGGGTCAGTTTCGCGATCTCTGCGATGGGGAAGATGAGGCCGGAAACATTGGACATATGTGAAAGGAAGATGGCGCGGGTCCGCGGCGTTATCGCGGCAGCAAAGAGATCAACCACCTCCTGCGCACTCTTCGCATAGACCGGCACCGGCAGGATCTTGAGCACCAGCTGCTCCCGCTCGGCGCGCAGCTTCCAGGTTTCCATGGTGGACGGGTGATTGTGGTCGGTCAGGATGACCTCGTCCCCCTCCTTCAATGCCAGCCCGCGCACGGCGACGGTATTCGCTTCGCTGGAATTCCGCACCAGCGCGATCTCCTGCGCGGTAACGCCAAGCCGTTTGCCGATGCGGACGCGCAGCGCGTCGGCCTCTACCGGATATTTCTCGCGATACTGGGGTGAGGGATTGGCCTGAAACTCCTGCGTGGCACGGACATGGGCGGCGACCGCGCTACGGAAGGCCGGGCCGATATTGGCGGCGTTGAAATAGCGCAGGTCGGGCGCGAGCAGGAACTGGCCGCGAATGTCGGGCCACGCCTGCGCCGCCCGTGCGGCGAGCGGCAGGGCGGCGCCCGCCGCGGCTGCCGCGCCCAGCAGGCCGCGGCGCGATATATCCGATGACGAAGACTGCATGACCATCCCCCTGCCCGGTCGAACCCGTTGATCCTGACGAGCATCGCCGTCCGATCCGCCATCATGACGGGAGGGTGATTGTCTTTCCCGTCGTCCGCCCTACTGTGCGCCTGGCACAAAACCGCGCAGGAGAGCGTCTTGACCCGGCATATTCCCTGGATCCTGCTTGGCTGCATCGGCGCGGCATCGCTGGCGGTACTGGCGGTGTCGCGCGGCGAGGCGGTCAATGCGCTGTGGATCGTGACGGCAGCAGTGAGCTGCTTCCTGGTCGCCTACCGCTATTATGCCTTGTTCATAGCGCGGACGGTGATGCGGCTCGATCCCGCCCGGCCGACACCCGCGATCCGGCGCGCGGACGGGATGGACTATGTGGCGACCGATCGCACCGTGCTGTTCGGCCATCATTTCGCGGCGATCGCCGGCGCGGGGCCGCTGGTCGGACCTGTGCTCGCGGCGCAGATGGGCTATCTGCCCGGTACGCTGTGGATCATCGTCGGCGTGGTGCTGGCGGGCGCGGTGCAGGACTTCATGATCCTCTTCGTCTCCATGCGTCGCGACGGACGGTCGCTGGGTGAGCTGATCCGCATGGAGATGGGGCAGGCAGCGGGCACCATCGCCCTGTTCGGCGCCTTCATGATCATGGTCATCATCCTCGCCGTGCTGGCACTGATCGTGGTGAAGGCACTGGCCGAAAGCCCATGGGGCATGTTCACCGTGGCGGCGACCGTGCCGCTCGCCATCCTGATGGGCGTCTATACCCGCTGGGTGCGGCCGGGGCGGATTGGCGAGGTGAGCCTGCTTGGCCTCGTCGGGCTGCTGGCCGCGATCGTCTATGGGCAGGCCATTGCGCAGTCACCGGTCTGGGGCCCGGCCTTCACCTTCACGCCGGTGCAGCTCTGCTGGATCCTGATCGGCTATGGCGCGGTCGCATCGGTGCTGCCGGTCTGGCTGCTGCTGGCGCCGCGCGACTATCTGTCGACCTTCCTCAAGATCGGGGCGATCGCCGCGCTCGCCATCGGCATCGTCATCATGGCGCCGCCCCTGAAGATGCACGCCGTGACCCCGTTCGCGAACGGCAACGGGCCGGTCTGGGCCGGCGGACTCTTCCCCTTCTTGTTCATCACCATCGCCTGCGGCGCGGTGTCGGGCTTTCATGCGCTCATTTCCAGCGGCACCACGCCCAAGCTGATCTCGAGCGAGGCCGACGCGCCGCTGATTGGCTATGGCGCGATGCTGATGGAGGCGTTCGTGGCGATCATGGCGATGGTGGGCGCCTCGATCCTCGACCCCGGCATCTATTTCACCATGAACAGCCCGGCCGCCGCCATCGGCGCGGATGCCGCGAGCGCGTCAGCGGCCGTCACTGCCATGGGCTTTCCGATCACGCCCGACCTCATCACGCAGACCGCCAGGGATGTGGGCGAGCATACGATCATCAGCCGCGCGGGCGGCGCGCCGACGCTGGCGGTGGCGATGGCGGAAATCTTCAGCCATGTCTTCGGCGGTCCGGCGATGAAAGCCTTCTGGTATCATTTCGCGATCCTGTTCGAGGCGCTGTTCATTCTGACCGCTGTGGATGCGGGGACGCGCGCGGGCCGCTTCATGCTGCAGGACCTGATCGCGTTGGCGGTGCCGGGGTTCAAGAACACCAGCAGCCCCCTGCCCGGCCTGGTCGCGACCGCGCTGTGCGTCGCGGCCTGGGGCTTCTTCCTCTACCAGGGCGTGACCGACCCGCTGGGCGGGGTGAACACGCTCTGGCCGGTGTTCGGCATTTCCAACCAGATGCTGGCCGCGATCGCGCTGATGCTCGGCACGGCGGTGCTGTTCCGGATGAAGCAGGACCGTTATGCTTGGGTGACGGCGCTGCCCGCGGCATGGCTGCTGGCCTGCACCCTGTCCGCCGGCTTCTTGAAGCTCTTCTCAGCGGACGCGAAGGTCGGCTTCCTGGCCCATGCGGCGAAGTTCGGCGCTGCAGCGGCGGAGGGCCAGGTGCTGGCGCCGGCCAAGTCGATGTCAGAGATGGAGAAGATCGTCCTCAACGACCGGGTCGACGCGGCGCTGTGCGCGATCTTCATGGCGGTGGTGCTGGGCGTGCTGTTCTTCACGATCCGCACCTGCCTCGCCGCAAGGCGGACGAATGGCCCGACCGCGCGGGAAATCCCCGCCCATCTGGTGCCGGCCGAATGAGCGGCTTTCTCCTCACGCTGCGGCGAATGGGCCGGGCGATGGTCGGTGCACCGGACTATGACGCCTATCTGCGCCACATGCGCGAGCATCATCCCGATACTCCGGTGCTGAGCGAGGCGGCGCTGTTCCGCGAGCGGCAGGAGGCCCGCTATGGCGGGAAGAACGGCGGCAAATGCTGCTGAGGATCAGCGAGTCGCGTTGAAGGCGGCCACCATGCCGGCGGCAATCGACAAAGCAATTTCCGACGCGCCGATGGCGCCGATGTCGATGCCGGCGGGGCCATCGATGCGGGCGAGGTCGTCCGGGCCGAAGCCCATGTCGGACAACCGATCCAGCCGCGCCGCCTGGCTGCGGCGCGAACCGAGCGCCGCGATATAGCCGGTGGGCGCGCGCAACGCTGCCGCCAACGCGGGATCGTCGATCTTGATGTCGTGGCTGAGCGTCACGACCGCGGTCGATTCACCCGGATGGCGCGCAGCGATCGCTTCGTCGGGCCAGCGGTCGTCCAGTTCGATGCCGGGGAAGCGTTCCTGCGTCAGGAAGCGTCCGCGCGGGTCGATCACCACCGGGGTCACGCCGATCGTGCCGACCAGCGGTGCGAGCGACTGGGCGATCTGCACCGCGCCGACGATCAGGAGCCGGCGCGGCGGGTCGTAGCGATTCTGGAACCACCCTTCGACCGCGCCCTCCACGGTCTTACCGGTCTTCAGGTCAGTCGAGAGGGTCAGCGCCCTGCCCATCTCACTTGCGGCCGCGATCCGGTCGAACAGCGCGGGCGGAAAGCCCCCGTCCCCGACCGGCTGGACCAGCACGCTGATCTCGCCGCCGCAGGGCAGCCCTGCCGCCCAGGCTTCGCCATCCGCCACGCCATAGGTCACAACATGGCCAGATCGTCCGGCGATCACCTCCGCCGCGCGCTGCAGCACGTCGGTTTCGACACAGCCGCCCGAAATGCTGCCTTCCAGCCGCCCGTCGGCATGCACGATCATATGGCTGCCGCGGGGCCGTGGCGCCGACCCCCAGGTGGACACAACTGTCGCCAGCGCCATCGGCGCACCGCGCCATTCCACAGCCTTGCGGATCACCCCGCCATTGTCGTTCATGCAAGCAGCCTCCATCCGCCAGCGGACATAGGCCCGCAGCAGGGCCGCGCCAAGCTATGCCAGCCGCCGCCCCGTCCAGACAACCCGTCCAACGATATCGACCAGCGCCGGATCGATGTCGGTCCAGTCGGGATAATGGGGATTGTCGCTGAGCACGCTGAACTGGCCGCGCAACGGTCCCATGGCGATCCGCTTCACCATCAGCACACCGTCG
Source organism: Sphingobium ummariense RL-3 (assembly GCF_000447205.1). Classification (GTDB taxonomy): domain Bacteria; phylum Pseudomonadota; class Alphaproteobacteria; order Sphingomonadales; family Sphingomonadaceae; genus Sphingobium; species Sphingobium ummariense. Next base: position 56,016 of record NZ_AUWY01000091.1, read on the forward strand.
AGCCGCAGCACATAGACGCCGTCGCGCAGGCGCATCGCGCCATCTTCATGGTCGACCATGATGTCGTCGCCGTCGCTGAGAGTCGGCGCCATCGATTCGCCGTCGACTCGGATGACGGAGACGCGCTGGGGCTTCACCCCCAAGTGGCGCAGCCAGGCAGCATCGAAGGCCATGATGCCGGCTGCCCGTTCATCCTCGTCGAGCGATCCGCCGCCTGCCGAGGCGCCCAGAGTGAGGCGCGGGACGGTGACCACCGACGGAAGGCCGCGCTGTCGCGGGATGACCGGCTCGCGCCTGGCCGGGCCACCGAGCAATTCCTCCGCCACGCCGAAATAGCGGGCCAGGATGCGACGATCCTCTTCATCCAGCTTACGCGGCGTACCGCGCTTGATGAACTGCTGGATATACGCGGGATTGCGGCGAAGCAGCCTGGAAAGATCGGCATAATTCTCCCCCCGCTCGGCAATCAGCCGATCAAGCAGGCTTCGAGGGTCTTCCGCAGGGCTGATCATTTTCTGTCCATAGCCGAAGGATTTTTCCTAGACAAGTAGGAAATGTGGCATGAAATAGGAATAAACCTATCTGCTTGCAGTTGGCGAGTCGACCTAGAAGAGGAGGAACAAGAACCATGCTGTTGCGGACCGTCGAAAGATTCCTGTCGGAAAACAACATCCCGCCAACCCGGTTCGGGCGAGAGGCCGTGCGCGACCCGCGCCTGGTCTTCGACCTGCGTCAGGGTCGCGAGCCCGGTGATCGCGTGAGGAGACGGGTGGAACATTTCATGAACACATATCGCAGGAGCCGGGGCCAATGACAAGCGCTCATCATCGATTCGCGGCGGTCATCCCGGTCGGAATATGTACGCCGGGACTACGCGGCGCCGATCCCCTCCCCCGCCTGCTGGTGCAATTGGCGGCGCGAGCAGGATCGGAGGCCACGGTCCTGCGTGCGACGAGCCGCCCTTGGGCGTCGGCGCTGTTTCAGGGGCGACGCCATGCCGTGACGCTGCGCTTCGGCGGCAGGGATGCCGCCTCGGCGTGCCGGCGCTTTGCCGAGGGGATCGAGGAGGCGGAATGGAAGCTCACCGGCCATTTCGTGGCGGACATCACGGTCGATTCGGTGCACCCCGACGAGGACGGCAAGCGACTGGAACTCTCGGCGCTGACGATCGAGGACTGGTAATCAGCGCGTCCGCCCGGTCATCGAACGTAGCGCGCCCAGCGCCGCTTGGAGCGCATCGTCGACGTCGGGAGACACGGCCTCTCGCACCGGCACGGGGGGCACTATCGGCATATCGGCGATGACCCGCGGCGACGCGCCCGGTTGGGCGTGCCGCGCCAGGCTGCGCTCGAGCCGTGCGGTGAGTTCACTGAGTGACAGTTCGGGGCTGACGGGAGGCAATGCCAGATCAGCGACACGCTCGCCCTGTTCCTGCGCTACAGGATGAGTAAAGCTAGGCTGGGCAGCGCTAACCATTTCTGTCGCGGCGACGAAGGAGGAACCCGCCGGCTGCGCAAAGCTGGGTTGCGGCATCTCTTCGACCGGCTGGGGAGCCAATGCTGCCGGCGTGGCCAAGGTCGAGACACGCAACTGCTGCTCAGACTCCCCATTCACGACGAGGCGGCGGCGGCTGGGCTCGGCGCGGGGGAAGATATCGACGCCGTCGAAATCGCGGCTGGCGAAGATCGGCGGCCGCGGCGGCGCATCGGGGTGCGCATCGGCGCGGCGCAGCGACGGTTGCCCTTCGGGCGACGCCGTGGAGCGCCCTCGGGCGAGCGACGTAAGCTTTGACAGTGCGAAACCCATTTTCCTTGCTCCTGGCGGACTTGAGCGCCGCCGCTGATTTTCCTCTTGCCGTGCCGTATCCCTCTGGCTCCGCCGCATCACGTCCACCAGTCCGGCGGCCATGAGCGCGACGAAGCCCGACAGGATCAGCCGCGCCTTGAGCCCCAGCGGCGGCGCGGCTGCAGGCAGCGCCTCCGACAGGCCACTCGACGCCACAACCAGCTCCACCAGCCCGACCGGCATGGCGAGGACCACGATCGCCGCAGCCGCGCCTGTCAGCGCGGCCATCGCCCTGATCCCTCCAAAGGCGCCGAGCGGCATCGTCGCCATTCCCGTCAAGCCGCCGTGCGCGCCCGATCCGGGCGGGTTAGCAGCCTTTGGTAAACAGGTTCGTAACGCACGATGTTCGATGCCCAGTTGCGCTCCTTCTCCACGAAGGCGCGGGCGGTGGCGCGGCGCGCGTTCCAGAAGCCGCGATCGGCGAACATACCCGACAGCGCCTGCGCGATCGCCGTCGGATCGTCCGGTGAGAACAGCGTCCCCGTGATCCCGTCCTCGATCAGTTCGCGATGGCCGCCGACGCTGGACGCCGCGACCAGCCGGCCCTGCGCCATCGCTTCCAACGGCTTGAGCGGCGTCACCAGGTCGGTGAGGCGCATCGCCTTGCGCGGATAGGCGAGGATGTCGACCTGCGCATAATATCTCTCGACCTCGTCATGCGGCACGCGGCCGATGAACAGGATATGGTCCGCGACGGGCGAAGCCGATGCTTGGTCGCGCAGCGCCTGTTCGCACGGACCTCCGCCCACCAGGAGCAGCTTCACCTGAGGCCGCGCGCGCACCAGACGGGGCATGGCGGCGATCAGGTCGTCCAACCCTTCATAATCGTAGAAGCTGCCGATGAAGCCGACGACATCGGCGCCTTCCAGCCCCAGCTTCGCGGCCAGCGCCGGGTCGCGCGGTACGGGCGTGCCGAACTGGTCCATGTCGACGCCATTGGGCGACACGATGATCTTCGCCGGGTCGATGCCCCGCGCCAGCAGGTCGCCGCGCAGCCCTTCGCAGATCACCGCCACGGCGTCGGCCGCGCGCACCGCATGGGTTTCGAGCTGGCGGGTGAGCCAGTAGCGCGGGCTTCCTTCGGTACCGGTGCCATTGCCGACCGCCGCATCCTCCCAGAAGGCGCGGATCTCGTAGATCATGGGGATGCCATGGCGCTTCGCGACGCGCTGCGCCGCCATGGCGTTCAGCACCGGTGAATGCGCATGAAGAATGTCGGGCCGCCAGTCGCGCACCAGCCTGTCGATGGCATCGGCATGGGCGCCCATGTCGCGCCATTCGCGCATCAGCGCATTGCCGGTCGCGGGGCGGCCGGGAGTCCGATGGAAGTGCAGGCCGTCGATGATTTCCTCGTCCGGCCCCTTCGCCCCATGGCGGCGGCCGGTAATCCCGCGCACGTCCCAATCCTTGGCGATCTGCGCGCGCAGGATCGCGCGGGTACGAAAAGTATAGCCGCTGTGCATCGGCAGGCTGTGGTCGAGGACATGCAGGATGCGGGTCGTCATGACGGAAGTCTTTGCCGGAAAAGGATTAACGGCCCGTCAACTCTGCGGCGCTAGGAGGTTCCCATGCGCATGGGAGCCCTGCAACTGCGATGATCGATACCCTGTCCCTGCTGGTCAGCCATGGCGTGATCCTGCTCGCCGCCTGGCGGCTGCTATCGCGACCGGACCTCGACCGCGATCCGGAGGACAGCGCGGCCGATGCGTGACCTGTTCTTCGTCGCCTTCCTGGGCGCCTTCTTCCTGCTGGGATTCCGCCGGCCGTTCCTGCTTTTCGCGGTCTATGCCTATATCGATATCGTCTCGCCGCAGCGCTTGTCCTATTTCCTGTTGAACTCGATTCCCATATCCGCCCTGTCCTTCGCCGCGGCGATCGGCGCCTGGCTACTGTTTGACGACAAGAAGGACTGTCGCTTCTCGATGCGGCAGGCGCTGATGCTGTTGCTGCTCGCCTGGTGCGGGTTCACGACTCTGACCGCCGACTTCCCGGTTGAGGCGCTCACCAAATGGGCCTGGGTGTGGAAAGCGATCCTGGTCGGCGCCTTCCTGCCAGTGATATTGCGCACGCGGTTGCGGATCGAGGCTCTGGCGTTGTTCATGGTGCTGTGCGCCAGCACGATCATCATCAACGGCGGCATCAAGACCGCGCTGTCGGGCGGCGGCTATGGCGTGCTCAACTTGATGGTGGAGAACAACAGCGGCCTCTACGAAGGCAGCATCATCTCCTGCGTTGCCATATCGCTGATCCCGCTGATCCTGTGGCTGGCGCATCATGGCACGATCTTTCCGCAGGACTGGAAGACGAAGGGATTCGCCTACTGCCTGTGCTTTGCATGCCTGCTGATGCCCGTCGGCACGGAGGCGCGCACCGGCCTCGTCTGCATCGTCATCCTGGCGGGGTTGATGCTGCTTCGCTCGAAGCGGCGCTTCATCTACGGGCCGCTGATGGCGCTTGCGGCGCTGGCCTCCATCCCCTTCCTGCCGGCGAGCTTCACCCAGCGCATGTCGACGATCGAAAACCATCAGGGCGACGAGAGCGCCTCGACCCGCGTCGCGGTGTGGATGTGGACGCTCGACTATGTGAAGCAGCACCCCAATGGCGGCGGCTTCGATAATTACCTCCAGAACAGCTTCACCTATTTCGCACAGAGCACCGTTACCGATTCGGGCGGCAGCCGGATCGAGCGCCGGCTGGTCACCGACCGGGGCCGCGCCTATCACAGCGCCTATTTCGAACTGCTGGGCGAACAGGGCTATTTCGGTTTCTTCCTGTGGGCGCTGCTGCACATCGCCACCTTCATCCGCACCGAGGCGGTGCGGCGCCTCTACCGAAAAACGGACAAAGCGAACGAGACGTGGATTGCCCCGCTCGCCCTCGCGCTACAACAAGGACATATCATCTACATGGTCGGGTCGCTTTTCGTGGGTATCGCATATCAGCCCTTCATCTTCATGCTGCTGGCCCTGCAGATCGGGCTGGACACCTATCTGACGCGCCGGCGCAAGGCGGCAGCGCGCGCGCCGATGATCGCTCCGGCCCGGGCACTGCCGCAGGGGGCGTTGGCATGAAAAGCGACCTTCGCGCGCTGGGCATCGCCCACGGGTTGCTGCTGGGCCTGGTGCTGGCCTCGCCGCTGGTAGGGCCTTCGCTGATCCGTTGGGGGATCGAGGCACTGTTCGTCATCACCGCCTTCCAGCTGAGGTTGGCCGACCGGCGCTGGGACCTGCGCAACGGTTGGCGCGGATGGGTCAGCCATGTCCGCATGGCGCCGGGACGGCTGCTGCCCTGGGCCGGCATCGCGGCAGTGGCCCTGATGGCTGAGCCAGGGCGGGCGCAGCTGGCGCTGTCGGTGCTCGCGGGCGTGGGGATGAGCGAGTTGGTCGTCTATCCGATCGCCGCCCATGTGCTCAGCCGCATGCCGCGCGCAGGCTTGGCCATCGCGATGCTGCTGCTTTTGCTGGGGTGCGGTTTTGCGGAGCCAGGCCTTGCCGCGCGTTTCGTAACTGCCTTCGCTCTGGGGCTGGCAGGCGGGGTATTCTGGCTGCGCGGCCCCGACGGCGAAGCTCGCTCCGCGCTGATCGCGACAAGCGGCTGCACTGCCGCGCTGGCAGCAGCGATACTAGCGCCGGCAAGCTTGCCCTTCGCATTCCCAGCCGGGGTGCTCTGCGCGGCGCTGGCGCTCGCGCAGCTGTCAGTGGTGCGACGCCGCCCCCTGCCCTGGCAGATCGGGAGCGGCGCAGGCCGCATCAGGCCGGAACAGCCTGCCCTGCCGTCACCGCCCGCCTGAAGGCATCGACAAAGGCGGGGATATCGTCCGGCTTGCGGCTGGTGATGAGATTGCGGTCTACTACTACCTCCCGGTCCACCACTGTCGCACCGGCATTGGCAAGGTCGGTACGCACGGAGGGCCAGGACGTCACCGTCCTGCCTGATACCACGCCTGCCTCCACCAGCAGCCAAGGGCCATGGCAGATCGCGGCGACGGGCTTGCCCGATTCCACGAAGCGACGGACGATGTCGACTGCTTTCGCATCGGTGCGCAGCGTGTCGGGATTGGCGACGCCACCCGGCAGGACCAAGCCGCCATAGTCCTCTATCCGTACCTCTTGGAGCGCGATGTCCGGCGTGATGGTGTCGCCCTTCTCGTCATGCTGCATGCCCTGGATCGGCGCTTTCTCAGGCGCGGCGAGCGTCACCTCTGCGCCCGCGGCGATAAGGCGATCGCGCGGTTCGAACAGCTCCGACTGCTCGAAGCCATCGGTGGCGATGATGAGAATATGGGACTGGTCGATGGCGGGCATGAAGCGCCTCCTTTGCCTGGGTTAGGGGAATGGTGGATCAACGGGCCATGGCCGGCGGAGTTGCGGAACGAAGCGATGAACGGCGGGTTTTTCCGCGACGAGAGACCCATGCCGCAAAACCTGATCGAACATTGCAACGACAGCCTGCCTGGTATCACGCGGCGCGCGCTGAAGCGGGGATGGGCCTATTATGATCCCGCTGGCGGGCGCATCACCGACCGGGACGAGATCGACCGATTGAACGCCATCGCCCTGCCGCCAGCCTATCGCGATTGCTGGTTCTGTCCGTCGCCCACCGGCCATATCCAGGCGACCGGCTATGACGATCGCGGACGCAAGCAATATCGCTACCATCCCGTATTTCGTGCCGCGCGGGAGGCGGAGAAATATGCTGGCTGCGCGGCCTTCGGCCATGCCCTGCCCCGGCTGCGCGCCCGAATCGAAGCCGATCTGTCGCGGCGGGGCCTACGCAAGGAACGCACCCTAGCAGCAGTGGTGCGCCTGCTCGACCTTGCCAAGGTGCGGGTGGGCAACGAGCAGTATGCCGCCGCCAACAAGAGCTTCGGCGCGACGACGCTGCGCCGCCGCCATGTCGATCTTTCCGGTCGGGCCCTGCGGCTGCGGTACCGCGCCAAATCGGGGCGCGAGCATGAGCTGACCGTCACCGACAACCGGCTGCTGCGCTTCGTGCGGGCGGTACAAGACCTGCCGGGCCAGCACCTGTTCCAGTATCTGGATGAAGAAGGCGTCGCCCGGCCGATCACGTCGAGCGACGTCAACGCCTATATTGCTCAGGCAATGGGTGCTCCCTTCACCGCCAAACATTTCCGCACCTGGGGGGCATCGACCATTGCCTTCGACACCCTGTCTTCCGGCCCCGTCTCGCTCACGGAATTGATCGCGCCCGTCGCGCAGGCGCTGGGCAACACCCCGGCGATCAGTCGGAAGAGCTATATCCATCCCGCCTTGATCGAGCTGTGCAAGAGCGGGCAGGATGAGTGGCGCGAAGGGCTTCGCCTCCCGCGGAGGACACGCTATCTGTCACGGGCCGAACGGGGGCTTATCGCCTTTCTGGAGGAGGCGGCTTGCGCGCCCACCATGGCAATGGCAGCCTGACGCGCCGACCGAAGGACAAACATGGCCGACAAGACCGACCCCGCCCTCCCCGTCATTGAGGTCCGAGCGCTCAGCATGGGGGAGATGTGGGATGCGACCATCGCGTGGTTTTCCACCCATTCACTGCAAATCCTGATCGCGATCGGGGCGGGCGTCGCGCTCTACATGCTGCTGGCGGCGCTGCGGCAGGTGGGTAAGCGCTGGCGCGGCAAGCCCGGCGACACGCTGGGCTTCGCCAATGTCGCGGGTCGCGCGGTCGCCCGGACCACGCATTTCTTCATGGTGATGGTCGCAGCGCGACTGGTCGCGGGCTATGCCCGCCCGCCCGAACTCCTGTTCAAGACGATCGTCTTCCTCTTCACCATTGCCGCCGTCTTCCAGGTGGCGCTCTGGACCCGCGAGATCGTGCTGGGCCTGATCGAACGCCGGACCCTGGCGGAGGACGGCCAGGGCGAGACTCTGGCCAATGCCATGGGCCTCATCCGCGTACTGGTGACCGTGGCCCTGTTCGCGATCGCCCTGATCGTCGTGCTGGACAATCTGGGCGTCAACGTCACCGGCCTGGTCGCGGGCCTCGGTATTGGCGGCATCGCCATCGGCCTCGCTGCGCAGGGCATCTTCTCAGACCTGTTCGCGGCGCTCTCCATCATCTTCGACAAACCGTTCCGCCGAGGCGAAGTCATCACTTACGACCAGACCACCGCCCGGGTCGAGAAGATCGGGCTCAAGAGCACGCGGCTACGCGCCATGACCGGCGAGAAGAAGGTGATCTCCAACGCCAACCTGCTGCAGAAGGAGATCACCAGCCTGCAGACGCTGACGCAGCGCCGCGTCACCTTCGCGCTCGGCATCGTCTACCAGACGCCGGAGGAGAAGGCCGAGGCCATCCCTGCCCTGCTGCGTCGGATCGTCGAGGATGAGGGCTTCCTGTTCGTCAATGCCGGACTGGTGCGCTTCGGCGCAAGTTCGCTCGACTATGAGCTGAATTTCGACGTACCCGATCCGGACACGCACGATTATTTTCAGGCGCGCCATCGCATCGGCCTGTCCATCTGGAAGCGCTTCAACGCCGAAGGGATTGAGTTCGCCTATCCGACCCAGACGAGTTTTACCGCAGCGCCCGACGGCAGGATGATCATGCCCTATCCCGAGGTGCAGCCGGTACGGCGCGTCGAGGGATAAGGCCCCGAACTCCTTCCTTCTTCTGCTTCGCCCCGCCGCAGTTTCGATTCGGCCGGGCCTGATTCGCTTGTGCCAGCAGCCGTCCCCCACTAACCGACTGGCTTCTGTTCAACGGATGGGACGCCCATGGCTTCTGCAAAGATTTCCGCCGCCTGCCTTGCATTGGCGCTCGCCGCCTTCGCTTCACCCGCCGCTGCCGAAGGCCTCGGGGCTGAAGCCAATTACGGGCGCGCGGACGGCCATTGGGGTGCGGAACTGGGCGCTGGCTATGCGCTGGGCATTGCGGGCTTCAGCCTGACGCCGGGCGGCGGCGTCTATCTGCGGGACGGCGATACCCGGCTCTACGGCCGGGTCGAGGCGGCTTATACCATCCCCCTTTCCGCCACCATCGGCGCCGGCCTTCGCGTCAGCGCCGACGAGGCGAGGCCTTATGCAACGCTCGCCATGCCGCTGCTTCCCAAGATCCGGGTGAAGGCCAATGTCGGCCCCCATTATTACGCGGCGGGATTGACGCTGGGCTACTGACCCAGGCCCCAAAGGGTCCCGGGATGCAGCATCCCGTCCTGCACCGCCAGCCCGCCCGGCCGGTCCTCAGCCAGCAGCAGCGCGCCGTCCAGATCGATCCAGTCCGCCACCTGCGCCACCAGCGCGGCCGGCGCGATGCCGAGCGAGGTGCCCAGCATGCAGCCGACCATGATGCGGAAACCCCGCGCCCGGCCCTCGCGCGCCAGCGCGAGAGCCTCGGTGAGCCCTCCGGCCTTGTCGAGCTTGATGTTGATCGCGTCGAAATCGCCCAGTCGGTCGAGATCGACGCGCGTATGGCAGCTTTCGTCGGCGCAGAGCGGCAGGCGCGCGGCGACGCCTACAAGCCGCTGCTCTTCGCCATGGCGGACGGGCTGCTCCACCATCTCGACGCCCAAGGCTGCAAGGGCGTCCGCCTCGGCCGCGATGTCGAGATCATGCCAGCTCTCGTTCGCGTCGACGATCAACCGCGCGCCCGGAGCGCCGGCGCGCACGGCGGCGATGCGCTCTTGGTCGCCTTCGCCGGTGAGCTTGCACTTGAGCAGGCCGAAACCGCGCGCCGCGGCGGCGCGCGCATCGGCCTCCATCCGCGCGGGATCGCCCAGGCTGATGGTGAAGGCGGTGGGGAGCGACCCTGGCTCCAACAGGCCCGCGAGCTGCCAGACCGGCCTCCCCGCGCGCTTCGACTCCAGATCCCACAACGCGCAGTCGAGTGCATTACGAGCAGCTCCGCGCGGCATCGCCTCCAGCAGCACCTCCCGATCCAGCGGTCCGGCATAGGCATTGATCGCCGCCGCGCAGCCTTCCGCTGTCTCGCCCTCATAATAGATCGCCGTCCCCTCGCCCCGGCCGACATGTTCCCCATCCCCCACAGTACAGATCACGACATCCACGAATGTCTTGGCGCCCCGGCTGATGATGAAGGCGCCTGCGACCGGCCAGCGTTCGACGGTCGCGGAAAGGATGCGGGTCATCGGCGTTTCCTGCGGAATGACGGGAAGGAGGAAGCGAAAGGTCTATGCGGGAAAGCAAAGCCGACGCATAGTCCCCCCGCCTTGCGGCCTATGGAGGACATGCACCTGTGACGTCACGCGAATTGACCGGCTTCCTGCCCCTTGCCGAACGGCTGGAAGACATCGACCATGGCGAACGGCTGTCGGATTTCGCATGGCGCATGGCATTCGGTGCAATCGGCTGGCCCTGGTTGCTGGCCAGCCTGTCGGGCGGACGCAAGGCGGACAAGCGCGCGCTACTGGACGAGCTGGGCCTGGCCCATGACGCACTGCCCCATCTAGGTAGCTGGAAGGCCGACATGGGCTTCCTGCGCCATATCGTGCGGGAAATCGCGCGGCTGCGACCCGCTCATGTGGTGGAACTGGGCGCGGGTGCATCGACGTTGGTCGCCGCGCAGGCGCTGACGCTGCATGGCGGCGGGCAACTGCACAGCTTCGACCAGCATGGCGGCTTCGTCGACGCCACGCGGCAATGGCTGGCGGACCAAGGTCTGAAGGCCGACCTGCGCCATGCCCCGCTGACGAAGAAGAGCAGCGACTGGCCGGGCCGCTGGTATGCGATCGACACCCTGCCCGAGAGCATCGACCTGCTGATCATCGATGGGCCGCCCTGGGCAGTGCATCCCCTGGTGCGCGGGGCGGCAGACAGCCTGTTTTCCCGCCTGTCACCCGGCGGTGTGGTGCTGCTGGACGACGCTGCGCGGCCGGGCGAGCGGCTGGTGGCGCGACGCTGGCGTGAGCGCTGGCCGCATATGGATTTTCGCCTGGTGAAGGACGGGACAAAGGGGACGCTGGTCGGGCGGCGCCGCGACGTGTCGATGCCGGCAGTGAATGACAATGAGGCCGGCCGCGGCTGGCACCATGTCGCGCGCGCGGCAGGAATCGCGGCGCTGATCGCGACCGGATGGATCGCCCGGGGCGCGCTGGGCGAGTTCCCGCAGCCTGCGCAGGCCGAGACCTTTCTTGACGAGGCGGCAGCCTCGCACCGGGCCGGACTGCTGCGGCTAGCCATGCCCTCGCAGGTTGAGAGCCAGCGGCTCGACCCGCAGGAGATCGAGCGGACGACCGGCATCGTGCTGCCCGCCCTGCCGAGCGACTGGCGGATCTCCGACGTGCAGTTGTTCCCTACCGCCGACAGTCCCTCTATCGCGGTATCCTTGGTAACGCCCCAGGGGGAGCAGCTCTCCTTCTTCGCCGACCGCGCAGAAACCCCCGCCGAAGGGCGTCCGCTGCTGGCACACCGCGCAGGAGATACGATCGCCTATTGGGAGGCAGGCAGCATGGCCTATGCCCTCACGGGACGGACAAAGGCCAACCGGCTGCTGGCGCTGGCCGCGCAGGTAGCGCCAGCGGGGTGACGTCCCCGATCTGGCACCCCTCGTTGAACTGTCGAAAGCGAAGTGCGCGCTTATTCCCGGCCCTTCAGCTCATCGCCCCGGATCGTCGCGACATGCAGCACGTTGGTGGATCCGGGGATGCCGAAGGGCACGCCCGCCAGCACCACGATCTTGCCGCCCTTCTCGGCCATGCCGTGGCGCAGCGCCATGCGGCGCGCCTTGCCGATCATTTCCTCGAACGTGCCGATATCCTTGGTGCGGATAGCATGGACGCCCCAGGTGAGGCCCAGCTTGCGCGCCGTGTCCTGACGCGGCGTCAGGGCCAGGATGGGGCTCAGCGGCCGCTCGCGCGCGACGCGCCGGACCGTGCTGCCCGACGAGGTGAAGCAGGTGATGGCGCTGCCGCCCACGACCGATACGATACTGCCCGCCGCCTCGGCCAGCGCGTCGGCCGTGGTTGCGTCGGGCTTGGTTTCCGTGAAGTGCAGCCGCGCGAAATAGCCGGGATCGCGCTCGACGCTGTGCGCGATGCTGTCCATCATCGCGACCGCCTCGACCGGCCAGTCGCCCGCCGCGGTCTCGGCGGACAGCATGATCGCGTCGGCGCCGTCATAGACCGCGGTGGCGACGTCCGACACCTCGGCGCGGGTCGGCGTGGGCGCCTTGATCATCGATTCGAGCATCTGGGTCGCGACTACTACGGGCCGCCCCATGCGACGTGCGGTGGCGACGATCTGCTTTTGCAGCGGCGGAACGGCCTGGGGCGGCAGTTCGACGCCCAGATCGCCGCGCGCCACCATCACGCCGTCCGCCAGTTCGATGATCTCCTCCAGCCGCTGCACGGCCGACGGCTTCTCGATCTTCGCCATCAGCGCGCCGCGCCCGCCCATCAGCTTGCGCGCCTCAGCCAGATCCTCCGGCCGTTGCACGAAGCTGAGTGCAATCCAGTCAAGATCCTGCTCCAGCGCGAAGCTCAGATCCCGCCGGTCCTTGTCGGTCAGCGCCGGGACCGGCACGACCACGTCGGGCACGTTGACGCCCTTGCGGTTGGAAAGTGCGCCGCCGACCTCCACGACGGTCTCGATCCGCCGGTCGTCCACTGTCTTGACCCGCAGCACCAGCTTGCCGTCGTCCAGCAGCAACCGCGTTTCAGGCACCAGCGCCTCATAGATTTCCGGATGCGGCAGGTTGACGCGCCGGGCGTCCCCCGGCGTTTCATCGCGGTCCAGCACGAACGGCATCCCCGTCTCCAGCACCGCAAGGCCGCTGGCGAAGGTGCCGACGCGTAGCTTCGGCCCCTGCAGGTCGCCCAGAATCGTCGTCGGACGGTTGAATTCCTTTTCCAGCCCACGGATTGCAGCGATACGCGCGGCATGGTCCTCATGGGCGCCATGGCTCATGTTGATGCGGAAGGCATCCGCCCCCGCGACAAAGAGCGCGCGAATCATTTCTACCGTGTCGCTTGCGGGACCGAGGGTCGCAAGGATACGGACCTTGCGCGAACGGGGCGGCAAACGTGTCATCTTCAGGCTCCTGACCGTCAAGTTCGTCCCCGGCTTGCCAGGGCGTCGTTATGGATTATCCGTGCTGCACGACAGGATGATGTAGAAAGAGCGAGGAACCCGCCCATGGCTGATAGCATACTCAACGACGCGGTCGCCGCAACCGCCTTCCGCCGTCTCGTCGCACATCTGCAGCATCGCACCGATGTGCAGAACATCGACCTGATGGGAATAGCGGGCTTCTGCCGCAACTGCCTAGCCGACTGGATCGCGGAGGCGGACGGATCGCTAAGCCGGGATGAAGCGCGCGAAATCATCCACGGCATGCCCTTCGCCGACTGGAAGGCGCGCCATCAGAGCGAGGCCAGTCCCGAACAGATCGAAAGAATGAAGGAGAGTGTGGCGAAGAACGCCGACAGCCATTAGGAGCATGCGCCAACCGATTCACACCCACTGGAGATTATCATGAGCGAGGGCAACGTCGCCGCCGATCAGCTACGCCTTCTCATCGAACGCATCGAGCGTCTCGAGGAGGAAAAGAAGGGCATCGGCGACGACATCAAGGACGTCTATCTGGAAGCAAAGGCGAACGGCTATGATCCCAAGATCATGCGCCAGATCGTCCGCCTGCGGAAGATGCAGCCGCACGACCGCCAGGAGATGGAGGCGATCCTCCAGACTTACCTCGCTGCGCTGGGCATGGAATAAGAGCGTATCGAAACGGAAGGAGAGCGCCCATGTCCGAGATCATCGTCAGCACCACCCCCACGCTGGAAGGGCGGCCCGCAAAGGAGTATCTCGGCATCGTCACCGGCGAGGTGATCGTCGGCGCCAACCTGTTCCGTGACCTGTTTGCCAGCGTCCGGGACATCGTGGGCGGCCGGTCGGGCGCTTATGAGGATGTTCTTCAGCGCGCCCGCGAACAGGCGATCGGCGAAATGCGCATGCGCGCCGCCACAATGGGCGCCAACGCCGTCGTGGGCGTCGATCTCGACTATGAAGTGATCGGGTCCAACGGGTCGATGCTGATGGTGTCGGCTTCCGGCACGGCGATCCTCTATTGACGCTGGCCGTTCGCCAGGCGGAAGCGGCCGACGCCGCTGCCTGCGCGGCACTCTACGCGCCCTTCGTCACCGACAGCTGGGTCAGTTTCGAGACCGATCCGCCCGATCCGGCCGAGATGGCACGCCGGATCGCCGACTACGGCACGTCGCATGGCTGGTTGGTGGCGCAGACGGCGGACGGGCAGATCGTGGGCTATGCCTATGGCAGCCCGCATCGCACCCGCGCCGCCTATGCGACGTCCGCCGATGTCGCCATCTATGTCGATCCCGCCTTTGCCCGCCGCGGCGTGGGTAGAGCGCTTTACGTCGCACTGCTGCCGCTGTTGAAAGACAGGGGCTATCATGCCGTGTTCGCGGGCATCGCCCTGCCCAATGCAGCCAGCATCGCCCTGCATGAGGCGATGGGCTTCACCCCCGTCGGCATCTATCGGGAGGTCGGATGGAAGCTGGGCGGATGGCGCGACGTGGGCTGGTGGCAGCGCCTGGTATGATGGGCCTCCTCTGGCGGTTGCCCTGAGGGTGGTCGCTGGTGTAAGGGCGCCCATCCCTTTCAGACCGGCAGACAAGAAGTCAGGACCATGGCAGGCCATTCCAAGTTCAAGAATATCATGCATCGCAAGGGCGCGCAGGACAAGAAGCGCTCCTCGATGTTCTCCAAGCTCAGCCGCGAAATCACCGTTGCGGCCAAGATGGGCCTGCCGGACCCCGACATGAACCCCCGCCTGCGTCTGGCGATCAACGCCGCCAAGGCCCAGTCCATGCCCAAGGACAATATCCAGCGCGCCATCGACAAGGCGTCGGGCGGCGACATGGAGAATTATGAGGAGGTCCGTTACGAGGGCTATGGCCCCGGCGGTGTCGCCATCATCGTCGAGGCGCTGACCGACAACCGCAACCGCACCGCGACCAATGTACGCACCGCCTTCTCCAAGAATGGCGGCAATCTCGGCGCATCCGGCGCAGTCAGCCACGGCTTCGACCGGATGGGCCAGATCACCTATCCGGCGAGCGCGGGCGACGCCGATGCGATCTTCGAGGCGGCGCTGGAAGCGGGTGCCGAAGACGTGTCGTCGAACGAGGACGAGCACGAGATCTGGACCGCCATGGACGCCCTGCACGAGGTTGCGAAGGCGCTCGAAGCCAAGCTCGGCCCGGCCGAGGGCGCGAAGCTCGCCTGGAAGCCGCAGACCACCGTCGAAGTCGATGAAGGCAGTGCAGCGACGCTGATGAAGCTGGTGGACACGCTGGAGGACGATGACGACGTCCAGACCGTCTGGGGCAATTACGAGGTTTCGGACGCGGTGATGGAGAAGCTCGGGTAACTGGGAGGCCGGAGTATCGCTGATGCTTCTCCTGGGCCTCGACCCCGGCCTTGCCTCCACGGGCTGGGGCCTGATTTCCGCTGATGGCAACCGCCTGACCCATGTCGGCAACGGGCAGATCAGGACCGATAGCGCGCTGTCTCTCCCTACCCGTCTGATGGCGCTCGACATGGCGCTGACCAATCTCATCCTGGAGCATCGGCCGGACGGCGTGGCTGTGGAGGAAGTGTTCGTCAATACGAACCCGCAATCGACGCTAAAGCTGGGCCAGGCTCGGGGCGTGATCCTGCTGGCAGCAGCACGGTCCGGCATGGACGTCGGCGAATATGCCGCGCGGCTGGTGAAGAAGGCCGTGGTGGGCGTAGGCAACGCGTCAAAGGAGCAGGTGCACGCCATGGTGGCCCGGCTGCTGCCCGGGGTGAAGATCGCAGGGCCTGACGCCGCCGATGCTCTCGCCGTCGCCATCACCCATGCGCACCATCTGGCGAGCGCCCGGCGCATCCCGAGCAAATAGGGTTTTGCGCCCGCGCCGGATACGCGGCAGAGCATGAAGACGATGAGCGATCTTCCCATCCATGCCGTGCTGCCCGATCTGCTCGCTGCCCTGCGCGTCGGCAGCAACGCGGTACTGGTCGCGCCGCCGGGCGCGGGCAAGACGACGGCAGTGGCTCCGGCGCTGCTGGGCGAGCCATGGTGCACCGGAAAGGTGCTGCTGCTTTCGCCCCGGCGGCTGGCGGCAAGGGCCGCGGCGGAGCGGATCGCGGAGCTGATGGGCGAGCAGCCCGGCGGCCTCGTCGGCTATGCCACGCGCATGGACAGCCGGCAGTCGGCCCGCACCCGCCTGCTGGTGCTGACCGAGGGCATCTTCGTCCGTCGTATCCAAGACGATCCGGAGCTGGCGGGCGTGTCGGCCGTGCTGTTCGACGAAGTGCACGAGCGGAGCCTGGATAGCGACTTCGGCCTCGCCCTGGCGCTCGACGCGCAGGCCGCGCTGCGGCCCGACCTGCGGATCGTGCCGATGTCCGCCACGCTGGACGGCGCGCGTTTCGCGGAGCTGCTGGGGGACGCGCCGGTGATCGAGAGCGAGGGGCGGATCCAGCCCTTGGAGCTGCGCCATGTCGGCCGCGCCGCCGAGAAGCGCATCGAGGACGAGATGGCCGCCGTCGTCCGCCGCGCCCTGGCGGAAGAGGCGGAGGGCGACCTGCTTGCCTTCCTGCCCGGCGTCGGCGAGATCGAGCGCACGGCAGAGCGACTGGACGACGCCGAGGTCGAGGTCCACAGGCTGCACGGCAGACTGGAACCGGCGGCCCAGCGCGCCGCCATCCGCCCTTCGCGGGAGGGACGGCGCAAGGTCATCCTGGCCACCTCGATCGCCGAGACCAGCCTGACGATCGAAGGAGTGCGGATCGTGGTCGACTGCGGGCTTGCCCGCCGGCCGCGCTACGATCGGGCGGCCGGCGTGACCCGGCTGGTCACCGAACGAGCGAGCCAGGCGGCCGCCACCCAGCGCGCCGGGCGTGCCGCGCGCCAGCGGCCCGGCGTCGCCTATCGCCTCTGGGAGGCTGCGGCGACAGCGGGCATGCCGCCCTTCGATCCGCCGGAGATCATGGAAAGCGACCTTTCCAGCCTGCTGCTCGACTGCGCACTGTGGGGCGTTGCCGATCCGGCCAGCCTGCGCTGGCTCGATCCGCCGCCTGCCGCCGCCGTCGCGGAAGCCCGCTCGCGGCTTACCGTCCTCGAAGCGCTGGATGAGAACGGCCGGATCACGGCGCACGGCAAGGCGCTGGCGAGGCTGCCGCTGGCGCCGCGCATCGGCCATATGCTCGTGCGGGCAGGAGAGATGGGCCTCGCCGAGCTTGCCGCCGAGGTGGCGGTGCTGCTGGGCGAGCGCGGCATCGGCGGGCAGGACACCGACCTGACGCTGCGCCGCCAACGCTGGCGGCGCGAGGGCGGCCAGCGGGCCGAGGCGGCGCGGGCGCTGGCGAAACGGTGGGCCGGCCTCGTCAAGCATCACGCGTCCTCCTCCCCTATCCAATCGCTTGAAAGCAGGACCCAGGATGGCGTCGGCCTCTGCCTCGCCCTTGCCTTTCCCGATCGTGTGTCGAGGCGCCGCTCAGCCGACGGCGCCGATTGGGCGAGTGTCGGAGGGCGGGGCTTCCGGCTAGATCCGCTGTCGCCGCTCGCGCGTGAGGAATGGCTGGCGGTGGGCGAGGTACAGGGTAGCGCAGCCGGCGCGCGCATCCTGTCCGCCGGGCCGATCACGGAGACCGATGTGCTGGCGCTGTTCGGCGACCGCGTGAAGGAGCATCGAACCGTGCGCTTTCGCCCGGCCAATAGCGGCGTTGAGGCGTTGCGGGAGCGACGGCTGGGCGCGGTGCGGCTATCGAGTGGGTCGGACGACCGACCCGACCCGGAAGCCGTCGCCGCAGCGCTGATAGAAGGCGTCCGGCAGGGCGGGCTGGAACTGCTGCCCTGGTCCGACGCCGCGCGATCACTGCGGATGCGGGCCGATTATGCCGGCGTGGAGGCGCTGTCCGACGAGGCGCTTCTGGAGAATCTCGACCAATGGCTGCCCCCTCTCCTTTCCGGCAAGCGACGCCTGTCGGACATCGACCGCTCGCAGCTTTCGGGCGTGCTGGAAGGGCTGATCGGATGGGACGGCAAGCAACAGCTCGATCGTCTTGCTCCGCCCGATTTCCGATCGCCGGCGGGCAGCAGCCATGCAATCGACTATGCGGCCGAAGGCGGACCGCGTGTCGAGTTGCGGGTCCAGGCGCTCTTCGGCCTTGCCGAGCATCCGACGATCGGTTCCCGGCGCATCCCGCTCGTCCTCTCGCTCACCTCCCCCGCCGGACGCCCGATCCAGACGACGCGCGACCTGCCCGGTTTCTGGGCGGGCAACTGGCGTGATGTCGCCAAGGAGATGCGCGGGCGATACCCCAGACATCCCTGGCCCGACGATCCGACAGGCGCGGCTGCCACCTTGCGGACGAAAAAGGCCGATGCGCGTGGGAAATCTTGATTCTCCCGCGCCGCTGGTGCAACGCGGGATTACCAGTCAGGGAGTCCCGCAAACGATGGCCGCGCGCATCTACCAGATTCAGAAGAACGCCTTGCAGTCCGGCAAGGCGCTGACCCGTAAATGGGTCCTGGAGCATGTGCCCACCGAAGCGAAGAAGCCCGACCCGCTGACCGGCTGGGCCGGCTCCGGCGACACGGAACAGCAGGTGAAGCTGACATTCCCCTCGGAGGAAGCGGCCCGCGCCTATGCCGACCGCCGCGGCATCGCCTACACCGTCCTTCCGACCGCGCCCAAGACGCTCAAGATTCAGGCCTACGCCGACAATTTTCGCTGAGTGGGATTACCTCTCACGGCAGCGGCAGCACGCCTTAGGCCGCCATCCCGCCCGATTGCCGCCTTATTCCCTTGCCAAAGAGCAGGGGAACGCGGCAGAAGTCGCCCTTTGACGGACATGAAAAGAATATGACGGATCGCGAGCAGATTTTCGACAGTGTCGCCGCGCAGATCGCGCCCTTCAACAAGAAAGGCGTGGAGCTGAGCGAGGCCACCACCTTCGCCGGCGATCTGGAGTGGGACAGCCTGACCGTGATGGACTTCGTCGCCGCCATTGAGGACGAGTTCGACATCATCATCACCATGAACATGCAGGCCGAGATCGAGACCGTCGGCCAGCTGGTCGATGCGGTGGCGAAGCTGAGAGGCTGAGCTTCCTTTTTTTCCGTGATCTGAACGGACTGGATTTATGACTGAAGCCACCGCCACCGCGCACGATGCCCGCACGCCTGCGGAGATGTCTAATGCACGGGATCTGTTTTCCAAGTTCGACGCATTGATCGCCGAGCGCGAGGCGCTACTGGCGACCGGCGTGCGCGATCCCTTCGCCATTGTGATGGATGAGGTGAAGTCGCCGACGCTGGCCATCATCAAGGGCAAGGAGACCATCCTGCTCGGCACCTACAACTATATGGGCATGACCTTTGACCCGGATGTTGTCGCAGCGGGCAAGAGGGCGCTGGACGAATTCGGCTCCGGCACCACCGGCAGCCGCGTGCTCAACGGCACCTATCAGGGCCACAAGGAAGTAGAAGAAGCGCTCAAGGACTTCTACGGCACCTCCGGCGCGATGGTCTTTTCGACCGGCTATCAGGCCAATCTCGGCATGATCTCCACCCTGGCGGGCAAGGGCGACTATGTCATCCTCGACGCAGACAGCCATGCCTCCATCTATGACGGTTGCTTCCTGGGCGATGCGGAAATCGTCCGGTTTCGTCACAACAGTGTCGAAGATCTGGACAAGCGGCTTGGCCGCCTGCCCGCTGATGCGCAGAAACTGGTCGTGCTGGAGGGCGTCTATTCGATGCTGGGCGACGTTGCGCCGCTGCCGGACATGATCGCCGCGGTGCGCAAGCACCCCAATTGCATGATCCTGGTGGACGAAGCCCATGGGATGGGATTTTTCGGCGCCAACGGCCGGGGCGTCTATGAGGAGCAGGGCGTCGAGAAGGACGTCGACTTCGTGGTCGGCACCTTTTCCAAGTCGGTTGGCACCGTCGGCGGCTTTTGCGTTTCCAACCATCCCAAGTTCGAAGTGCTGCGGCTGGTCTGTCGCCCCTATGTCTTCACCGCCAGCCTGCCCCCCAGCGTGGTCGCCACCGCCGCGACCAGCATCCGTAAGCTGATGCTTGCGGGGGAAAAGCGCGCGCACCTCTGGAAGAATAGCCAGCGACTGCACCAGGGCCTGACCGATCTCGGCTTCACGCTGGGGACCAAGGAACCCCAATCGGCGATCATCGCCGTGATCCTGACCGACCAGACGCAGGCCGTGGCGATGTGGCAGGCGCTGCTGGAACTGGGCCTCTACGTCAATATGGCGCGTCCCCCCGCTACCCCGGCCGGTACTTTCCTGCTGCGCTGCTCGCTCTGCGCGGAGCATAGCGACGAGCAGGTCGAGCAGATCATCGGCATATTCGCGGCCGCAGGGCGTACGGTAGGCGTGATCCGCTGATCGGGGCCGCGGTTTCGCCGGCCCGGTTTCCCTGCGCGATAAATCGACGAAACGCGCGGAACCATTAACCAGCCTTGTTTCGTCTTTGCCGCGGTTCGTCTAAAGGTGGCCTGATGGCGGACGGCGATCACTCGAACGGCACGGGGGGCAAATGGCGGTCGCGGCTTCGCGGCCTGCTGCCGCCACTCCTGGTCATCCTGATCGTCGGCGCGCTCGGCGCCCTCCTCTACAGCGCAAGCCAGGCATCGACGGATCATCGGCGCGCGCTTCAGGAACAGCAGCAAAGCTATGAGGTAATCGCTCTGGCGCGCGGTTTCGAAGCGACGACCGCGCGCGCCGAGGTCACGCTTGCGCGCTATGTCATCAGCCTCGATCCCGACACGGGGCGGCTGTTCCAGGACCAGTGGCGCTATGCCGCCAGCCAACTCAAATCGTTGACCTATGCCACGCGCAATTCCGGCTGGCAGGAGACGAATGTGCGCGCGCTGCGGCAGGCATTCGTTGCCCGAGGCAAGACGCTGAGCGACATCGGCCTGCGTACCACCTATGATCAGAAGATGACGGCGCTGGCGCGCTTTCACGAGGCGGGCAAATCGCAGGACCTGCGCCGCATCACCGGCCTGCTGAAGCTGGTCATCGATGCGGAGAATGCCCGGCTGCGGGAACGAAGCCTGGCCGTTTCGCTCGCAGGGGACCGCAACGATTGGGTGACGCGTACCTCCCGGCTGCTGGGGCTGGCGCTGCTCGTCTGCGTGCTGTTCGTCGCCTGGCTTGCCAACGCCGCCTGGACCGAGCGGCGCAATGCCCGTCACCAGGCGGAGGCGGAAGCAGAACGTGCCGACCGACTGGATGCCGCCGTTCGCGACCGTACGGCCGAGCTGTCCCAAGCCTATGATCAGTTGCAAAAGGAGTCTGCCGAACGCGCTGCCGCCGAGGAAAATCTGCGCCAGATGCACAAGATGGATGCGGTGGGCCAGCTGACCGGCGGTATCGCGCACGACTTCAACAACATGCTTGCCGTGGTCGTAGGCGGCCTGGAACTTGCCAAGCGCAAGCTGCGGCTGAAGCCTGAAGAGGCGTCCCGTCACCTCGACAATGCGATGGAGGGAGCCAATCGCGCATCCGCGCTCACGCGGCGGCTGCTCGCCTTCGCCCGCTCCGAGCCGCTGCTGCCGAGCGCCGCGGACCCCGATTCGCTGGTGTCGGGCATGGCCGACCTGATCGATCGCACGATCGGCGACGCGATCCGGGTCCGCTTCGAGCAAGAGGCCAAGGGCTGGCGCATCTTCGTCGACCAGCACCAGATGGAAAATGCCATCCTCAACCTCTGCGTCAATGCGCGCGACGCGATGGACGGGCGCGGAACGCTGACCATCTCCACCGGCCGGGCGTCCTTGAGCGCTGGCGAGATCGGCGAATGCGCGGCTGGCGATTATGTCGTGCTGACCGTCACCGATGACGGCTGCGGCATGACTCCCGAAGTGGTCGCGCGCGTGTTCGAGCCCTTCTTCACCACCAAGCCGGTGGGCAAGGGCACGGGCCTCGGACTCAGCCAGATCTTCGGCTTCGTCCGGCAGAGCAAGGGCGAAATCCAGATCGAGTCGGAACCAGGAAAAGGCACGAGCGTGCACATCTATCTGCCGCGCCGGACGGCAGAGGGCGAGGAGGAAGCCGACGTTTCGTCGATGCAGGAGCGCGAGCAGACGCTGCACCCACCCACGCGCATTCTGGTGGTGGAAGACGATCCGCGCGTGCTCAACCAGACCATGGCGGCGCTGGCGGAGCTGGGCCACCTGCCCATCCCCTGCGATCATCCGTCGAAGGCGGCGAAGCTGCTCCACAACAATGCCGATATCGGCCTGATCCTGAGCGACGTGCTGATGCCGGACATGACCGGTCCGGAAATGATCAAGGCGCTGCCCGCGGCGCATCGGCACCTGCCGGTGCTGTTCGTCACCGGCTATGCCGGCGACACAATCGAGAGTCCCGATTTCGAGGACCATATCGTGCTGCGCAAGCCCTATACGCTGGCGGGCCTGTCTGCGGCGCTGACTGCCGCGCTCAACGAATCGAGCCCCGAAGGAAGAGCCGCGGCAGCAGAGTGAGCGCGCCGAGCAGCGGCCAGCGCCGCTGCCAGGGCCGGATCTCGATTGCCGTGCCTGCGTGCCGGTTGATCTTCCAGGCGAGATAATCGATCCCGCCCGCATAAGTGAAGCTCGCCTTGGCAAGGCGAACGATGGAGAGCCACTTCCCCCGGCGCTGAAGCCTGCGCCAATGCCGGAGGGGATCGAGGGGGGACGGCGGCAAGCCTTGAGCAACGGCCGCCTCGCCGAAGCCGCGATAGCGTTCCGGGTCGGCATCGACGATCGACAGCGACCGTCCTTTCCGCTCCGCGCGCAACTCGGCATTGTAGGTGAGTGTGAAACCGGCGCGCCAGAGCGCCAGCACGTCCTCTCCCTTCGCCATGGGCCGCGCAAGGGACAGGAGCGTCGGCGCGGCCAGTGCTACGGCGGCGATCACCCCTGCCCTCGCCTGCTCGTCAGAGGTCCAGAGCAACCGCGAAGGCTGGGCAAAGCGCGCCCATACCGAGACATTGTCCGCCTGCGGTCCGCAGAGCCGGGCGAAGTCAGCCTCCGACAGCACGGCATATTTGGCGATCAGCCCGTCATGCTCGAACGGAAAGACATTGGGCGGGATCAGCCGATTGGCCCGCGCCAGCCAACCCTTGCCATAGGCGGCCCCATAGTCCGAGACGATCAGGTAGAAATCGAGCATCAGTCCATCGAGGTTCCTCTCCCGAAGGCAGGAACCGTAGAACAGCACAGCGCGGGCGGCCTGGGGATATTTTGCCGCGAGCGCACGCGCCATCGCGGCGGCGCGCGGGTCGGCCGGCGCGGAAAGCTCGGCCGTCACGAGTGAAAGAAGCGGGCTGGGCATGATGAGCGCTTATCCGTTCGGCCGCGACTTGTCGAAGGCGACCATCAAGGTCGGGTTTTGCGGAAGAGCAGCGAGAGATTGTTCGCGGGCATCTCCACCAGCCCTTGCAGCGTCAGCCCCTGAACATCGGCCGCCGCCACGACATCCTCCATCCGGCGCAGGCCCCAGCGCGCGTCGCGGCTCCTCAGCGATTCATCGAAGGCAAGATTGCTGGGCGCGGTTTCCACCCCTTCGCGCAGATAGGGCCCGTAGAGATAGAGCAGGCCACCCGCCGGGAGAAGGGCACCCGCACCGCCAAGCAGGCCGAGCGTCGCGTCCCACGGGCTGATATGGACCATGTTGATGCAGAGGATGGCATCGGCCCGGTCGATCGGCCACGCGGGTGCCGCTGCATCCAGGTGAAGCGGCGCGCGCACGTTCGGGGAACGGGCTTCCTGCGTCCAGGCGGCAATCGAAGCGAGCGCCGCAGGGTCAGGATCGCTGGGTTGCCACTGTAGCGAGGGGAAGGCGGCGGCGAAATGCACCGCATGCTCGCCGCTGCCGCTCGCCACCTCCAGCACGAGACCGGAGGATGGCAGCGCGTCCTTCAGAACCGCGACGATCGCGTCCCTGTTCCGCAGCGTGGCGGGCGCATGGCGCTTTCCCGCCACGGCGTCCGCCTCGCCCGGAACCCAGGCGCTCATTCCGCCGCCTGCGCCAGCTCCGGCTCGCTCCAGGTCAGTACCGGCTTGCGCGCGGCGAGCGTCTCGTCGAGGCGACGGCGTGGAGCGTGATAGGGGGCGCCCTTCAGCGCCTCGTCACCCGCACGGGCACGCTCGGCAAGGCTGCGAAGCGCCAGGATGAACTGGTCGAGCGCCGCCTTGCTCTCCGTCTCGGTCGGTTCGACCAGCATCGCGCCATGAACGACCAGCGGGAAATACATGGTCATCGGGTGGAAGCCTTCGTCGATCAGCCCCTTGGCGATGTCGAGCGTGGTGAAGCCCTCGGCCAGTCCCTTGTCGCTGAACAGCGCCTCATGCATGCACGGGCCGCTGGCGCCGAAGGGCGCATCGAGCACGTCCTCCAGGCTGCGCAGCACATAGTTGGCGTTCAGCACAGCGTCCTCCGCCACCTGCCGCAGGCCGTCGGCACCGTGGCTGAGGATATAGGTCAGCGCACGGGTGAACATGCCCATCTGGCCATGGAAGGCGGACATGCGGCCGAAGCTCTGCGGCATTTCCTCACCGACATTCTCCTCCTCGATCAGGTGAATCGTGCCGTCGGCCATGCGGGCGGTATAGGGCAGCGGACCGAAGGGCGAGAGCGCCTCCGACAGCACCACCGGGCCGGAACCGGGACCGCCACCACCATGGGGGGTGGAGAAGGTCTTGTGCAGGTTGATGTGCATGGCATCGACGCCCAGGTCGCCGGGACGGACGCGGCCGACAATGGCGTTGAAGTTCGCGCCGTCGCAATAGACGAAGGCCCCCGCCGCATGGACGGCATCGGCGATCTTCTTCATGTCGCGTTCGAACAGGCCGCAGGTGTTGGGATTGGTGATCATCACCGCCGCCACGTCGGGGCCAAGGCGCGCCTCCAGCGCGGCGAGATCGACGCGGCCCTCCGGCGTCGCCGGAATATTCTCCACCTGATAGCCGCAGAAGGCGGCCGTCGCCGGGTTGGTGCCATGGGCGCTTTCGGGCACCAGCACGACCTGGCGCGCGTCGCCCCGCGCCTCCAGCGCGGCGCGGATGCAGAGCAGGCCGCACAGTTCGCCATGGGCGCCGGCCTTGGGCGTCATGGCGACGCCGTGCATGCCGGTGAGGTCGATCAGCCAGAAGGCCAATTCGTTGATCACGCCGAGCGCACCCTGCACCGTCGACTGCGGCTGGAGCGGATGGATGTCGGCGAAGCCGGGCATCCGCGCCACCTTCTCGTTGAGGCGCGGGTTGTGCTTCATCGTGCAGCTGCCGAGCGGGAAAAGACCGAGATCGATGGCATAGTTCTGGCGGCTGAGGCGGGTATAGTGGCGCACCGTCTCCTGCTCCGACAGGCCAGGCAGGCCGATGGCATCGGTGCGGGCGAGGCCGCCGAGACGGCTTTCCACCTTCGGCGCGTCCGGGAAATCGACGCCGGTGGTGTCAACCGAGCCGATCTCGAAGATCAGCGCTTCTTCCAGCATCAGCGCACGGTTTCCAGTGGCAGTCGCGGGAGCCATATGCGCTTCCTTCACGGGCTCGGGCGCGGTGGGACGGCCTTCCTTGAGCATGGTCATGCCAATTCCTCCTCCAGCGCCTTGGCAAAGGCTTCGACATCCTCCGGCGTCACGGT
Organism: Sphingobium ummariense RL-3; assembly: GCF_000447205.1. GTDB lineage: Bacteria > Pseudomonadota > Alphaproteobacteria > Sphingomonadales > Sphingomonadaceae > Sphingobium > Sphingobium ummariense. The sequence goes on from NZ_AUWY01000091.1 coordinate 81,497, forward strand.
TTCGGTGACCGCCACGACCAGGCCTTTTCCGATCTCCGGCGCATCGGGGAACAGGCGGCCGAGCGATACACCGCCCAGCACGCCCCGATCCGCCAGCCGGCGCACGACCTCGCGCGCATCCTTAGGCAGGATGAGCGTGAACTCGTTGAAGAAGCTGTCGTTGAGGAGCTTCACGCCCGGTACCTGCACCAGCCTGTCCGCAGTCTCGACTGCCATAGCATGATTGAGCCCAGCCAGTTCACGCAGGCCCTTCTCGCCCAGCAGGGTCATGTGGATGCTGAACGCCAGCGCGCACAGCCCGGAATTGGTGCAGATGTTGGAAGTCGCCTTTTCGCGGCGGATATGCTGCTCGCGGGTCGAGAGCGTCAGCACGAAGCCGCGCTTTCCCGCCGCGTCGAACGTCTCGCCGCACAGGCGCCCCGGCATCTGGCGAACATATTTCTGCTTGCAGGCGAAGAGGCCCAGATAAGGCCCGCCGAACTGCAGGCCGACACCGATCGACTGGCCTTCGCCCACGACGATGTCCGCGCCCATATGGCCCGGGGCCTGGATCGCGCCCAGCGCGACCGGCTCCGTCACGACCGCGACCAGCAGCGCGCCCGCCTCATGGGCGGCGTCGGCGAGCGGGGTCAGGTCTGCGATGCGGCCCAGGATGTCGGGATACTGGACGACGACGCAGCTGGTATCCTTGTCGATCGCGGCGATCAGCGCGTCGATGTCGGTCGCAGCTTCCAGCTTAGGAGTCTCATACACCAGCGCGTCGCCGGTGAACTTCGCCATGGTCCTGGCGACCGACACATAATGGGGGTGGAGACCGGAAGACAGCAGCGCCTTGGCGCGCTTCGTGACGCGGCGCGCCATGCCGATCGCCTCCCAGCAGGCGGTCGAGCCGTCATACATGGAAGCGTTGGCGACGTCGCAGCCCAGCAGGCGCGCGACCTGCGTCTGGAATTCGAACAGCACCTGGAGCGTGCCCTGTGCGATTTCCGGCTGATAGGGCGTGTAGGCGGTCAGAAACTCGCCGCGCTGGATCAGATGATCGACGCTGGCAGGAACATGGTGCTTGTACGCGCCCGCGCCGAGGAAGAAGGGCGCTTCCCCTGCCGACAGGTTCTTCCGGGCAAGCGCCGCCATGTGGCGCTCAACCGACAACTCGCTTGCATGGTCGGGCAGACCGGCGATCTTGTCGGCCAGGCGAGCCTCCGTCGGCACGTCGACAAACAGATCATCGATCGAGGACGCGCCGATGACGGACAGCATCTCCTGCCGGTCGCCGTCGGTAAGGGGTAGGTAGCGCATTCTTCTTCTCCCCCCTCCCCCGCAAAGGGAGGGGTTATCAGGCATCAAAGGGAGGCGACGAACTTCTTGTAGGCGGCTTCGTCCATCAGGCCGTCCAGCTCGCTGGCATCGGCGACGCGCAGCTTGAAGAACCAACCGTCCTCCTCCGGATCACTGTTCACCAGGGCGGGCTCGTCCTCGAGCGCGCCATTGGCCTCGACCACCTCGCCGGAAATCGGCGCATAGACGTCGGACGCGGCCTTCACGGATTCGACCACGGCGGCATCGTCACCCTTCTCGAAGACCGCGCCTTCGGCCGGCAGCTCGACGAACACGATGTCGCCCAGCTGCTCCTGCGCATAGTCGGTAATGCCGACGGTGGCGATTTCGCCCGCAACGTCGATCCATTCATGCTCGTCGGTAAAATAACGGCTCATCTTGCTTCTCCCCTCGGACGTTCAGGATTTCGCGCGGCGGTAACGGTGCGGCACGAACGGCATCGGCGCCACCGTGGCACCGATGCGCTTGCCCCTCACCTCGATCTCAAGCGCCGTGCCAAGCGCCGCATGCGGCAGGCTGACCCAGCCCATGGCAATGGGCGCGCCGACGGTCGGCGCGAAGCCGCCGGACGTGACTTCGCCAACCAGGTTCGCGCCGGAATAAATCTGGGCGCCCTCGCGGGCGGGCAGGCGGCCCTCGATGGTCAGGCCCACGCGCTTGGTGCCGGGGCCATCGGCCAGTTCCTTCAGAACACGGGCATGGCCGATGAAGCCACCCTCCTCGCGCCGGCGCTTCTGGATCGCGAAGCCCAGGTCCGCGCCGATGGTGCTGACACGCGAGTCGAGATCATGGCCATAGAGCGGCAGGCCTGCCTCCAGCCGCAGCGAATCGCGGGCGCCGAGGCCGACCGGCTTCACCTGCGGCAGGGCGCACAGGGCGTCGGCCAGAAGCTGCACCGAGTCCGCTGGCACGCTGATTTCGAACCCGTCCTCCCCCGTATAGCCCGACCGGCTGATCCATAGCGGAACGCCGCGCCAGGTGAAGAGGCCCGACTGCATGAACAGCAGCTCGGCGGTCCCGGGCACCAGCGCCGCCATCGCATCGCCTGCTTCCGGGCCCTGAAGCGCAAGCAGCGCCTGCTCGTCCATATGATTCATGACGACTTCGTCGGGCAGATGTTCGATCATCCAGCCGATGTCGTCATATTTGGTCGCGCCATTCACGACCATGTAGATTTCCGCGCCGTCGAACGCGCCGTCGCCGAGGCGCGAGACCATGAGGTCGTCGAGGATACCGCCTTCCTCGTCCAGCAGCATCGAATAGCGCTGGCGAAAGGGCTTCAGCCCCTTGATGTCGCTCGGCAGCAGCACTTCCAGCGCCTCGTCCACGCCCTCGCCGGAAAAGCCGAGCTGGCCCATATGGCTGACGTCGAACAGGCCGGCATGCTCGCGGGTCCAGGCGTGTTCGGCCATGATGCCTTCATACTGGATGGGCATGTGATAGCCAGCGAAGCCGACCATGCGCGCACCCTTCGCGCGGTGCCACGCATCGAGCGGCAGCTCGACCAGCGGCAGTTCTTCTTCCAGGGTGGCGACGTCATCCTTGCCGGTCATGGGGCAGCCTTTTACGTGGAGGGTTGCGACAAGGACGCGCCGCCCCGAATCGGGCCATCGCGCCTGCCACCCCCTCTGTCACGGAACCTGAGAGCTTTGACCAGCGGCACGAGGCCGGCTGGCTTACCCCTTCGGTGGGACGGCGCGTGCACGCGTCCGCTTTCCAGAGTGCCTGCCCATGATGCGGTCCTTTGGCCTGAGAGATTCCGGGGCGGTTGCTCCTTCGGCGACAGCGTCGCCTGAAAGGCGCACCATGCTCTCCCGCATCATGCCCGGCCGCGAATCCTCTTAACCGGAGACGATTTCACGCATTGCCCAATCGGGCCGCCGCGTCAATCGCCCTTCGCGTCCCGCTCCTCGCTCGCCAGCCTTTCGGCAAAGCTGCGCGCCGCGGACAGACAGTCGGCGAGGCGGGCGTCCGCTTCCGGATCGCCGAAGCGCAGGTCGGCCAGGCTGTCTGGCCCTTCGAACAGGGCCAGGAAACGCTCGACCCCGGCGAAATTGGAGTCAGCGACCAGCGCGCGGCACAGGTCGATCCGGTCGGACCAGCGGCGGTCGCCCTGGGCGCGGAGCAGGGCGGAAAGATCGTCGAGCTGCGCCACAAAGGCAGCGACCTGAGGATGGAGGGGCATGAAGTTGTTCCTGTGCCGCGGGAGATGCGCGAAAAGCCTAATCAGGCGATCGCCAGAGCGCCATGGATTTCCGCGTGCCGCTTTTCGGCGTAGCGGTCGGTCATCCCCGCAATGAAGTCGGCGACATGGCGGCTGCGCTGCGGTTCCTCCAGCGCACATTCGCCGTGCCATTCGGCCGGCATCAGTTCGGGGCGGGCATGATAGGCGCGGAACAGGTCGGTCACGATCACCCGCGCCCGGTCCGCCGCCGCAAGCTGCGTGGGATGGTGGTAGAGCGTGGCGTACATGAAGCGCTTGAGCTCACGCTCCTGCGCCGTCAGCTCGGGCGAGAAGCAGACGAGAGGCCGGCCGAGAGAACGGACGTCTTCCACCGTCTCCACCCCCGAGACGGCGATGTTGGCCCGCGTGGTCTCGATCAGGTCCGTCGCCATGACGCCGATCTGCTCGCGCACCAGTTCGCGCAGCAGCCGGTCCTCCGGCACGTCGGGATAGCGGGCACGCACCCTGTCCCAGCACCGCCTGACCAGGGGCACGGACAGCAGCTGGTCCAGGGTCAGCAACCCGGCGCGCAGCCCGTCGTCAATGTCGTGATTGTCATAGGCGATGTCGTCGGACAGCGCCGCGAGCTGGGCCTCAAGCGAAGCGTGGCTCGCAAGGTCGAGCGGGAACAGCGCATCGACCTCCCGCATCGCCCAGCCCGGGCGGTCGACCGGCCCGTTATGCTTGGCGAGCCCCTCCAGCATCTCCCAGCTGAGATTGAGGCCGCGGAAGCGCGGATAGGGCGATTCCAGCAGCATCAGCGTGCGCAGCGTATGCGCGTTATGATCGAAGCCGCCATGATCGTCGAGCGCGGCTTCCAGCGCATCCTCCCCCGCATGGCCGAAGGGCGGGTGGCCGATGTCATGCGCCAGGCACAGCGCCTCGGTCAGATCCTCGTTGAGGCAAAGCGTGCGCGCGGCGGTGCGGCCGATCTGCGCGACCTCCAGACTGTGGGTCAGCCGGACGCGGAAATGGTCGCCGTCGGGTGACACGAAGACCTGCGTCTTGTGACGCAGGCGGCGGAAGGCGATTGAGTGGATGATGCGGTCGCGGTCGCGCTGGAAGATGTCGCGCGGGCCGCGCAGCTCGCCGCCCGGCTCGGCATGAAGGCGGCCACGGCTGCGGGCGGGATGGCAGGCATAGGAGGCGAGCGTCGTCATGCGCCGCTCCTTACTTGCCCGGCAGCCGTTCGACCACCTCTCCCGCGTCGCTCCGCCAGGCGAAGGCATCGGCGCCGTCCGCCTTCAGCTTCTCCTCCAGCGATTTGGCGCGAGTGAAGCTGGCGAAGGGGCCGACCAGCAGGCGGTTGGTCCGCCCCCAACTCGCGGTCCAGGCATCCTGCGGCGCAATGTCCGCATATTTCTTGCGGAGGTTCCGCATAGTGAAGGCAAGCGCGCTCTTGTTCGCGCCCGTGCCGATCTGCAGCCAGTTGCGCGATGGATTGGCGGCGAGGCGCGCCTTTTCCTCCGCTTCCTTCTTCGCCTTGGCGTCCGCTTCCGCCTTGGCCTTTGCAGCTGCCGCCTTCTTCGCCTTGTCGGCGGCTGCCTGTCGCTCGGCGCGGCGGGCGGTCTGCATCCTCTCCACTTCGGCCAGATCGACGGCGGCAACGGTGGACTGGCGTTCCGCATCCGGCACATCGATGGCGCGGATGATATCGGCCAGGCTGCGCGTCGCTTCGGGATTGGGCTGCTGCTGCTGCGCCGGGGGTTGCTGCGCGGGAGGTTGCTGAGCCGGCAACGGCTGAACGGTCGTGGGAGCAGGCTGCGGCGCCGACGGCGCGAGCGGCGGCGGCGATGAGGATGTGGACGGCGGCGCGGAAGCCCGCGCCAGGGTGATGGCGTTAAGCTGGGCCGCGACTGCGGGCTGGCTGGTAGTTGGCGCGGGCGCGGTAGAGGCCGGCGCCGCTGTTCCGTCGACGGATTCGAAGCCCGGTGTCGGCGGCCCCTGCACCTCGTTCATGGCCTGGCGCACCGGCTGCGAAGGCGAGGGCTGCGGCGGAGCGGATTGGGGCGGGGTCGGCCGTTGCGGAACCTGGGCGGGGGAAAGCTGAGCCGCTGCCACATTGGTCCCCTGCGGCGTGGCAGCTGCGCTCTGTTGGGCCGGCGGAGTCGTCTCGGCCGCAGGCGTTGTCGC
>NZ_AUWY01000092.1 GCF_000447205.1 Sphingobium ummariense RL-3
GTGCGGGCGGTGGCGCACCGGTGGACACTGGCGGCGTGGGCGTGACGGCAGCGATCCGCGCGCCCACGGTGGTGGGGAAATGCCCGAAATGAACCGCGGCAGCCTTCTGCGCCGCCGTCAGATAGGGCATCTTCTGCATATAGGGGGTGATGGCGGTGGCTAGCTGCACCGGCATGGTCTGGTCCGCGATCTTCTTCGCTTCCGTTTGCCGGTTGTTCATCGCCAGGATGAAGGCGCGATACCGCCAAGCAGCCCGGTCGCTCTTGTAAAGCAGGGGCTCCAGCACCTTTTCGGCCGCATCGACCTGCCCGGAAATGCCGAGGGAAGCAGCATAGCGACGCAGGATCTCCGGGTCGTCCGGGCTCGCCTTGAGCGCCGCCTGATAGTCGCGCTGGGCGCCGGCCTGATCGCCCGTCAGGTCACGGGCCAGAGCACGGTCGGACAGGAAGCCCTTGTCCGGATAGCCGAGGCGCGTCGCCTGGTCGAACAGCCGCAGCGCCTCGGCCGGGTTCTGCATCTGCAGCATCACCCTGGCCAGCCCGGCCTTGATACGACCGTTGCCGCTTTCGATCGCATCGGCACGCGCGAAGAAGCCGGCAGCGGCGCGGGGATCGTTCAGGGCCAGCGCCGCCTCGCCCGCGCCGATCAGCGCCGCGACATCGCGGGGATTGGTGGCCAGCCGCGCGAGATGGCCATTGAGATCGGCCGCCTCCGCAGGACGCACCAGCTGGGCCTGGTCATATTGGGCATGGGCGGGGCCGGCAATCACCAGGCCTGCAAGAATCCGGAAAGGGAGATATTTCACGCCGATCCCTTAACCGATCCCGCCATGAATGGGAAATTGATGGCGAAAGCCAGTGCGCCGGACCGCCCGCCAGGGGCGGCGGCACGCCCCGAGCGCGCTTTGCAGTCCTACTGGTTGCTCTGCCGGTTGAGGAAGCGCGGAATATCCACGCCCGGCGTCGCATCGTCCGGCGCCGCCGCCTTGTCGGCGCCCCGGGTCAGTCCTGCCATGCGCTCGAACAGCGTGCCGCCTGTGGCGACGCGCGGCGCGGGCGCCGGTTCGGGCGCTGCGGGAGCCGGCTGGGCGCTGTCAGCGCCCAGCAGCAACTCGTCCTGCGAGCCGTCCTCGTCGGCGAAAACCGCCGACGGCCGGGGGGATGCAAAGGGGGCGGCTTCCGGCTTCTCGGTGCGCGGTGCCGGGATGGGCGCGGGCGCAGGCGCTTCCGGCACGTCCAGTTCCAGCGTCTCGGGCTCCGGCTCGGGCGCAGCGACCGGCGCAGGCTGAGCAGCGGGAGCCGGCTTGGGCGCGGCGGCCGTCGGCACCGACACGGACGGACGATTGGCGAAGCTGAAGGGCTGGGTCAGCGGCGCCGCGTTGCCACCCACCTCACTATCGATGCCGGTGGCGACCACCGATACCCGGATCTTGCCGTTGAGATTGTCGTTGAAGGCCGAGCCCCAGATGATGTTCGCGTCCGGATCGACCAGTTCGCGGATATGGTTCGCAGCCTCGTCCACTTCCATCAGACGCATGTCGTCGCCGCCGACGATCGACACGATCACGCCCTTGGCGCCGCGCATGGACACACCGTCGAGCAACGGGTTGGCGATCGCCTTTTCCGCCGCCTGGAGCGCACGGCCGTCGCCTTCCGCCTCGCCGGTGCCCATCATCGCCTTGCCCATTTCGCCCATCACCGACCGCACGTCGGCGAAGTCGAGGTTGATGAGGCCGGGCATGACCATCAGGTCGGTGATGCCGCGCACACCCTGCTGCAGCACCTCGTCCCCCATCTGGAAGGCTTCCTTGAAGGTGGTGTTGGGGTTCGCGATCAGGAACAGGTTCTGGTTCGGGATGACGATGAGGGTATCGACATGCTTCTGCAGCTCCTCGATGCCGGCTTCGGCGGAGCGCATGCGCCGGCTGCCCTCGAAGGTGAAGGGCTTGGTCACGACACCGACGGTCAGGATGCCCTTGTCGCGCGCGGCCTTGGCGATGACGGGAGCGGCGCCGGTGCCGGTGCCGCCGCCCATGCCGGCGGCGATGAAGCACATATGCGCGCCTTCCAGCGCCTGGTCGACGGAAGCGATGGTCTCCTCGGCGGCAGCCTTGCCGATTTCAGGCCGCGAACCAGCGCCCAGGCCCTCCGTGATCTGCGGCCCGAGCTGGATGCGACGCTCGGCCGGCGACGCATTAAGTGCCTGCGCATCGGTATTGGCTACGATGAAGTCCACGCCCTCGACCGAGGCCGCGATCATGTTCGCGATCGCATTGCCGCCCGCACCGCCGACGCCGATTACCGCGATCCGCGGCTTCAGTTCGTCCACATGGGGCGGGCTGATCTCAATGCTCATACTACTGCTCCCTCAGCTTCCCTCTTGGAAAGCAACACCGTCATCAAATGTTAACACCAGAAAATAGAGTATTTCACCACCTATTTTCGTTCAGTCGAGATTCGATCAATAATTCGTGCGCATCGCACGCACCATGCGCTGCCACCATTGCGGGGCGCCCAGACGGTGCACAGTCTGGGGCGCCGGCGCCATGGTCCTGAGATCAACCGGGTTCGTGGCGCCATAAAGGGCCAGTCCAGCCAGCGTCGCGAAGGCCGGGCCGCTATGCGCTTCAGGCAGAGCGGCAAGACCGCGGGGCCGTCCGATCCTGACCGCGCGGCCCAGCGCCCCCTGCGCATAGTCGGCGATGCCCTTCATTTCCGCGCCGCCGCCGGTCAGCACGACCTGCCGCCCGGTGGGGCTGTTGAAGCCCATGCCCGCAAGCGCGGTGTTCACCTCCGCCATCAGCTGGTTCAGCCGCTCGCAGATGACGCCGACCAGCGCGGCGCGGGTAATCTTGCCGCCTTCCGCATTGGGACCGGCGCTCTGGCCCGCGACCAGCGCCTCGCCATGGGGCGAGGCGATCTCGATCATTTCCCGGAAATCGCGGCGGTTCTGCATCGCCGAGCCGTAGAAGCATTTGATCCGCTCCGCCTGGCTGCGGCGGATGCCGAAGGCCGAGGCGATGTCGTCGGTGATGTCGGATGCACCGATCGGGATCGAATGCAGCCCCACCAGCATCCCCCCGGCGTAAAGTGAGACGTTGGTGACGCCCGCACCCAGCTCCACCAGCGCGACGCCCAGGTCGCGCTCTTCCTCCGACAGGCAGGCCAGACCGGTGGCGATAGGCGAAGCCACGATCGAGTTGACGTTGAGATAGGCGCCACGCACGCACAGGTCGAGATTGGCGAGCGGCGCGCCGTCCGCCAGGACCACATGGATGTCGACGCCCAGCAGGTCGGCATGCATGCCCAGCGGCTTCTTGACCGGCACGCGACCATTGATGGTGAAGCAGGTCGGCTGTGCGTGGAGCACCACCCGGCCATCGGGATCGATGCCCTGCTGGCCGGTCGCGAGCAGGTCGTCGATATCCGGCTGCTCGACGCGATAGCCGCCCATGTCGCGCTCGACGGTGACGACATCGCTGACCAGACTGCCGCCCGAAAAGCTGACCCAGACGTCCTCGATATTGGTGCCGGCCACGCGCTCGGCCTGTTCCACCGTCTCCCGCACGGCCAGTTCGGTCCGCTCCATGTCGGCAATGAAGCCGCGTCGCACCCCCCTGCTCTCGCGCTGGCCGGTGCCCAGGATCGCCAGTTCGCCCGTGTCGGTGCGGCCCGCGATCAGCGCGGACACCTTCCACGAACCAATGTCGATCGCGGTGATGAGCTTCTCGACCTTGGGCTGTGCCATGGCTTACCCTTCCTCGCCTTGGGCGGGCGCGCTCGCGCTCTCGTCCGGCTTCACCGGCTTGTCCTCCGCCTGGCCCCGCGGCAGGCGCAGGACGAAACGATCCGGATCGCGCATGTCGAACCGGACGATACCACGGCCCAGAAGCCGGTTGACGCCGTCCATCCGGGCAAAGTTCACCAGCGCGGCGGCGGACTGCGTGTCGCCTTCGGGCAGCGACAGCGTCTCACCCGACTGGAAGCGCAGGTCCCAGCGGCGGTTCCCGACCCAGGTCGCGCCCGCCAGCATAGGCTTGAGCGCCGGGGCGTTCTCCATCAGCCGGTTGAGCCCGGCGGTCTGGCGGTTGGCGTTGGGACCGACGACCAGCGGCAGATCCGGCATGGCGCTAGCCGACACCTGCTGCAGCACGACGCCGGACACGTCGATCAGGTGCAGCCTGCCCTCATGCTGCCACACGGCGACGGGATCGCGCTCGACGATGTCGACCACCAGCGTGTCGGGCAGGCGACGGGAAATGCGCGCATCCTTGACCCAGCCGAGCTTCAGCATCTCGCTGCGGACCCGAGGCAGGTCGAGCGAGAGCATGGAACGGTCAACCTGGCCGAGCGCGATATTGTAGACCGGCATCTCGTCCATCCGCTCGACGCCGCGCACCTCGACCTTTTCGACTTCGAAACCGGCGCGGGCGGCAAGGTCCGAGGCACCATGACGAAGCATGTCGGGGACGCCGAAGATCAAGGCGATGCCCGTGACGATCGCCAGCGCGATGCCGACGATCGCCCAGCTTGCAAGGCGCTGGAGCGTCGCTTCGCTGACAGGGAGCGCCTCGATGAGGCGGTCGATCCAGGAGGTGCGCTTGAGCTGCTTGCCATTGGCCTTCGCCTTGGGGCGCGGCCCCGTGTTGCTGGTCAGCCGCGCGGTGCCGCCGCGCCTTATCCGTGCCTCAGCCATGTTCCGCCTTCCCCCTCAGCGCGTCCTCGACGATCCTCTCGACCAGTTCCGCATAGTCGACGCCCAGCTTCGCGGCCTGCTCGGGTACGAGGCTCAAGGGCGTCATGCCCGGCTGGGTGTTGACCTCCAGCAGGAAGAGCCCTTCGACGCCCTGTTCGTCGTCCCAGCGGAAATCGGCGCGCGACGCACCCCGGCAGCCGAGCAGCCGGTGCGCCCGGAGCGCGATCGCCTTGCAGGCCTGCGCGATATCGTCCGGCACGTCGGCCGGGCAGATATGGTCGGTCATGCCGTCCGTATATTTGGCGTCGAAATCATAGAAGCCGCTCTTGGGACGCAGCTCCGTCACCAGCAGCGCCTCCTCGCCCAGCACGGCGGTGGTGAGCTCGCGGCCCCGGATATAGGGTTCTGCCAGCAGTTCCTCGAAATGCTGCCATGGCCCTTCGACATCGCGGCCGATGGGATTGCCGTAATTGCCGTCGGCGGTGACGATGGCGACGCCGACCGAGCTGCCCTCGTTCACCGGCTTGACGACATAGGGGCGCGGCAGCGGGTCGCCCTGAAACAGGCTGTCGCTGCGCACCACCTGGCCGCCGGGCATGGGGATGCCGTGGGGCACCAGCGCCTGCTTGGTGAGCTGCTTGTCGATCGCGATGACGGAGGTCGCAAGGCCCGAATGGGTGTAGGTGAGGCCCATCAGGTCCATCATCCCCTGCACCGTGCCGTCCTCGCCCGGGACGCCGTGGAGGGCGTTGAAGACGACGTCGGCCTTCACCTCGGCAAGGCGTAGCGCGACGTCGCGGTCCATGTCGATGCGGGTGACCCGATGGCCGCGCGATTCCAGCGCCTTGGCGACGCCTTCGCCGCTGGAGAGCGAGACGGAGCGCTCCGCCGACCAGCCGCCCATCAGGACGACGACATGCCAGGGACCGCGGCTCATCGGGCGTCCTTCCTGCACGAAGGCGTAGAGCGACCCGTAGAGTAAAACGCGGTGCGCGGGAGGGGGTGGATCATGCCGGTTTTCCTACGCGCTGGATTTCCCATTCGAGGTCGATGCCGCTGGTCGCCTTGACGCGGCGGCGGACCTCCTCGCCCAGCCCTTCGATGTCGGCGCTGGTGGCGTCACCCAAGTTGAGCAGGAAATTCGTATGTTTTTCAGATACTTGTGCTCCGCCCATGGCGAGCCCCCGACAGCCGGCCTGATCGACCAGCTGCCATGCCTTGTGCCCTTCCGGGTTCTTGAAGGTGGAGCCGCCGGTCTTGCTGCGCAGCGGCTGGCTTTCCTCGCGCGCGGCGGCGATGCGGTCCATTTCCGCCTGGATCGCGGCGGGATCGCCGGGGATGCCGCGAAAGACCGCGCTCACTACCACCGCGCCGTCGGGCAGGCTGCTGTGGCGATAGGTGTAGCCGAGGTCGGCATTGGACAGCGTCACCCGCTCGCCCGAGCGGAGGACCACATCGCATTCGAGCAATATGTCGCAGGTCTCGCGGCCATAGGCGCCGCCGTTCATCCGCACGAAGCCGCCGACCGTGCCGGGGATGGAACGCAGGAATTCGAGCCCGGCGATGCCCTTGTCGCGCGCCGTCGAGGAGACGAGGATGCCCGAGGCGCCGCCGCCGCAGCGTAGCGTCGTCGCGTCGACCGCCTCCACCGTGGCGAAGGGCTTGCCGAGGCGCACGACCACGCCCGGCACACCGCCGTCGCGGACGATGAGGTTGGACCCGAGGCCGAGCGCCATGACCGGAATCGTGGGATCGAGGCCCTTCAGGAAATCGGCGAGGTCGTCAGCATCCTTGGGCTCAAACAGCCACTGCGCCGCGCCGCCGCTCTTGAACCAGACGAGCGGCGCCAGCGGCACTTGCGCGGTGAGCCTGCCCCGCACGGGGGGCATTGCCGCCTGGTCGAGAGAGGGCGCCGATGCGCTCACGCCGCCTCCTTCGCCTTTGCCGCGACCGCATCGGCGAGGCCGGCGGCCCATTTCGTGATGTCGCCCGCGCCGAGGCAGATGATCATGTCGTCGGCCTGGACGTCGGCGGCGATGGCGACGGCGAGCGCGTCGGCGCCTTCCACCGTCGCGGCGGCGCGATGGCCGCGGCGCTTGAGCCCGGCGACCAGCGCGGCGCTGTCGACGCCCTCGATCGGCTGTTCGCCCGCCGGATAGACTGGGGCGGCATAGACGATGTCGGCGTCGTTGAAGGCCTGCTGGAACTCGTCCATCAGGTCGTGCAAGCGGGTGAAGCGGTGCGGCTGGACCACGGCGATGACGCGGCCCTTCGCCCCCTCACGTGCGGCGGCGAGCACGGCGCGGATCTCGACCGGATGGTGGCCATAATCGTCGATGACCGTCGCCGTCCCGCCAGCCACCGCAATCTCGCCGACCTTGGTGAAGCGGCGCTTCACCCCGCCGAACTTGGCGAAGCCGGTGCGGATGATCGCGTCGCCGATGCCCATCTGCAGCGCGACGCCGATCGCGGCCATGGCGTTCAGCACATTGTGGCGGCCGGGCATGGGCAGCTCGATCCCCTCGATCCGGCGAGTCGATCCGTCGCGCTCGCGGATCTGGACGTCGAAGCGGTTGCCGCCGGGGATGGACTGCACATTCTCGCCCCGGATGTCGGCCTGCGCCGAGAAGCCATAGGTGACGATGCGGCGATCCTGCACGCGCGGCAGGATGGCCTGCACCTCCGGATGGTCGAGGCAGAGCATCGCCGCGCCGTAGAAGGGGACATTGCCGACGAATTCGACGAAGGCGTCCTTCACCTTGTCGAAGGAGCCGTAATGGTCGAGATGCTCCGGGTCGATATTGGTGACGACCGCCAGCGTGCCGTCCAGGCGCAGGAAGCTGCCGTCGCTTTCATCGGCTTCCACCACCATCCAGTCGCTGTTGCCGAGGCGTGCGTTGGAGCCGTAGCTGTTGATGATGCCGCCGTTGATGACGGTCGGATCCACCCCGCCCGCGTCAAGCAGCGCCGCGACCATCGAGGTGGTCGTGGTCTTGCCGTGCGTGCCGGCGACGGCGACGGTCGATTTGAGGCGCATCAGTTCCGCCAGCATCTCCGCCCGGCGGATGACGGGGATGCGGTTTTCCAGCGCCAGCTCGACCTCCGGATTGCCGCGCTTGATCGCGGTGGAGGTGACGACCACGGCGGCATCGCCCAGATTTTCGGCCTTGTGGCCGATCATCACCCGGATGCCCTTCTTGCGCAGCCCTTCCACGACATAGCCTTCGGCCACGTCGGAGCCCTGCACGCTATAGCCCAGATTGTGCATCACCTCGGCGATGCCGGACATGCCGATGCCGCCGATGCCGATGAAATGGATCGTGCCGATGTCGGTGCCGACACCCTTCATGCGTTAATCTCCAAAGCGTCCAAAATACCGTCATGCCAGCGAACGCTGGCATCTCTTTTGCCTTGAGCCACGGCGCAGGAAGAAGAAGCGGGATCCCAGCTTTCGCTGGGATGACGGCGAGAGATGGGGTGAAGGAAGGAAGCGAGGCTCACGCCGGCACCCCCTGCAGGTTGAGGGTGGTGGGTGTGGGACCGGTGCGGACGGGATCGTTGACGATCGGCGCCGGGCCTATGCTTTCGAGCAGGTCGGCCATGTCGCGGGCGGCGTCCGGGCGGCCGCAGGAGCGGGCGCGCTTCGCCGCGTTCTGAAGCGCGCCGGGCTCCATCGCCATCTTCTGCATCTGCTTGGCGAGCTCGACGGCGGTGAAGCGCGCCTGCGGGATGGTGCGGGCGCCACCGGCCTCGGTCATTTCGCGGGCGTTGGCGGTCTGGTGGTCGTCCATCGCGCTGGGCAGCGGCACCAGGATCGCCGGGCGGCCGGCGCAGGTCAGTTCCGCAAGGGTGGAGGCGCCCGCGCGGGCGATCACCAGATGCGACCAGCCGAGCTTTTCCGGCACGTCGTTGAAATAGGTGGCGAGGTCGGCGGGAATCTCCTGCTCGGCATAGAGCCGGCGGACGCGCTCGATATCCTCCGCCCGGCACTGCTGCGTCACCTGGAGGCGGCGGCGCAGGCTGAGCGGCAGGAGGCCGAGGCCATCGGGCACGACCGAGGACAGGATGCTCGCGCCCTGGCTGCCGCCGATCACGAGCACGCGGAACACGCTCTCGTCGGTCAGTGCCGGAAACTCCTCGTCGCGCAGGGCCTTCACCTCCTCGCGCACGGGATTGCCGATCAGGTGGACCTTGGACGCATATTTGTCCTTCAGCCGCTCCACCAGCGGATAGGCGGTGGCGATGGCGTTCACCCGCCCTGCCAGCAGCCGGTTGACCCGGCCCAGCACCGCATTCTGTTCATGAATCGCGGTCGGGATGCCGTCGGCCAGCGCGCCGAGCAGCGCGGGCATGGCGGGATAGCCGCCGAAGCCCACCACAGCGGTCGGCCGGAAGGTCTCGTTGAGGCGGCGCGCCATGGCGCGACCGGCGAGGATCGCCTTGAGCGCACCGGGCCAGGTGCGGGGGTCCTTGGTCATCCGGCCGGCGGGCAGGACGTGGACCTGCGCCTTGTCGAAGATGCCGGGGATCTTGGCGCCGCGCTCGTCGGTGACGAGGGCGACATGATGGCCGCGCGCCATCAGCTCCTCCGCCACGGCGTGCGCGGGTATCATGTGGCCGCCCGTCCCGCCGGCGGCGAGGACGAAGTGACGGGAAATGCTCATCGACCGCTCCATTTCACCACGGTATGCCGGCCCATGAAGGGATTGCGCCGCGTGAAGGCGAGCAGCAGGCCGACCCCGATGCAAAGGGCAAGCATAGAGGAGCCGCCATAGCTGATAAAGGGCAGCGTCATGCCCTTCGACGGAAATATCTGGGCATTGACGCCCATGTTGATGATCGCCTGGAGCCCGAACTGGGTGGTGAGGCCGGCAGCGGCGAGGATGGTGAAATTATCCTCCTCGTCCAGCAGGCGCAGCAGCACGCGCACGACGATGGCGAGATAGACGAGTGCGATGGCGATGCAGGCGAGCAGGCCGAATTCCTCCCCGATCACGGAGAAGATATAGTCGGTATGCGCTTCGGGCAGGCGGAACTTGTTCTGGCCGCCGCCCGGCCCCATGCCGGTGAAGCCGCCATGGGCGATGGTGCGATAGGCCAGGTCGGTCTGGTCCGGGCCGGTGTCGAGCTGGACGCCGATGCCGAGGAAGTCGTTGATCCGCTGCCGCCCGTTTTCATAGAACATATAGACCGCGACGAGGCCGGCGAGGCCGGCGCCACCCAGCAGGGCGATCCAGCGCATCGGCACGCCCGACAGCAGCAGCAGGCAGGCCCAGCAGGCGAGGAAGATCACGGTCTGGCCGAAATCGGGCTGGCGCATCAGGATGGCGGCGATCAGCAGCGTCAGCGCGCCGGTGAAGGGGATGACCGGCAATGTCATGTCCTTCGACCGCAGCGACAGCAGCCAGGCGAGGGTCACGACATAGACGGGCTTTAGGAATTCCGAGGGCTGGAAACGGAAGCCGGGCAGGTCGATCCAGCGCCGCGCGCCGTTCACCGTGCTGCCGAGCAGCGGCACGAACAGCAGCATGACGAAGAAGAAGATGCAGAGGAAGGACGCCAGCCGCCGCGCCTGGGTGCGGGGGAGCATGGAGATGACGAGCATCACCGGCAGGCCGAGCCCCACCCACATGAGTTGGCGGTAGAAATAGATCAGCGGGTTGACGGTGACCGTGCTGGTCGACCGGTCGATCGCCGCGACGGGCGAGGCGGCGGCGACCGCGACGAGGCCGATCGCCATCAGCGCGACGATCAGCGAGAGGAGAATGCGATCGATCTCCCAGAACCAGATGGCGAGCGCGGTGCGTTCGCGCGGGACGGTGCGCCCCTTGAAGCCCCTGACCAGTTCGGCCGGCCTGAACCTGCTCATTGCCCTGCCTCCGCTTCGGTCCCATTGTCCAATGCCGCAACGGCAGCCGCGAAGGCGTCTCCCCGGGCCTCGAAGTCGCGGAACTGGTCGAAGCTGGCGCAGGCGGGGGACAGCAGCACGATATCGCCCGGCTGCGCCACGCGCGCGGCGCGGCGGACGGCCGCCGATAGCATCTCGGAATCGTCGACCGCCATATGGGGGCGCAGCAGGTCGGCGAACATATGGCCCGCCTCGCCAATGGTATAGGCATGGGCGACATTGCCGAAATGCGGGGCGCATTCGTCGAGATTGTCGGTCTTGGCGAGGCCGCCGACGATCCAGTGGATGCGGGGCCGGCCGTCGACCGGCGGCCAGGCGGCGAGCGCCGGCGCGGTGGAGGCGGGGTTGGTCGCCTTGCTGTCGTTGACGTAGAGGACGCCGTTGCGGGTGGCCACGGCCTGCATCCGGTGGGGGAGTGAGGCGTAGCTGGCGAGGGCGGCGACAGTGATGCTCTCGTCGATGCCGAGGGCCTGGGCGACGGCGATGGCGACGGCGGCGTTCTGGGCATTGTGCGGGCCTTGCAGGGAAGGCCAGCCCGATTGCGCAGCGGGATCGATGTCAGCCGCCGTCACTTCCTTCACGTCATGCCAGCGCAGGCTGGCTTCTCCCCTTTCTTCCGGCGCGACAGAAGAAGCGGGATTCCGGCTTTCGCCGGGATGACGAAGGTTGTGGGCGATCGACCGGCTGGGTTCGTCCTCGGTGGCGATCACCGCGACATGGCCTGCCGACTGCATCGCGAACAGGCGCGCCTTCGACGCGACATAGCCCTCGAACCCGTCATAGCGGTCGAGATGATCCGGCGTGATGTTGAGCAGCACCGCGACATCGCAGTCGAGGCTGCGGGTCAGGTCGATCTGGTAGCTGGACAGCTCCAGCACATAGACGCCGCCTTCGGGCAAGGGCTCCTGACCCAGGATCGGCAGGCCGATATTGCCGCCCATGCGGGTGGGGATGCCGGCCTGCTCGACGATGTGGTGGACGAGCGCGGTGGTGGTCGACTTGCCGTTGGTGCCGGTGATGCCGACGACCTTGTGCGGCGGCAGGGTCGGGCGGGCGAGCGCGAACAGCTCGATGTCGCCGATGACGGGCACGCCCGCCAGCTTCGCCTGCATCGCGATCGGGTGGCGATTGAGCGGGACGCCGGGCGAGACGACCACGCCGTCGAAGCCGGAGAGGTCGATGTCCAGCGGGTCGGCCAGTTCCGCCTTGCCGGCGACGGCGGCGCGCGCCTCTTCGCGATTGTCCCAGGCGACCACGCGGGCGCCGCTCGCGACGAGCGTGTCGACGACCGTCAGCCCCGAGCGCGCGAGGCCCAGCACCGCGTAGGTCTTGCCGGCAAAGACGCTCGAGACGATCATCCGCTTACCTCAGCTTCAAGGTGGCGAGGCCGGCCAGCGCCAGCACGAAGGCGATGATCCAGAAACGGATCACGACCGTCGGCTCGGACCAGCCCAGCTGCTCGAAATGATGGTGGATCGGCGCCATCTTGAAGACGCGCTTGCCGGTCCGCTTGTAGAAGAAGACCTGGATGATGACGCTCATCGCCTCCACCACGAACAGGCCGCCGATGACGCCCAGCACGATCTCATGATGGGCGGTGACGGCGATGACGCCGATCGTGCCGCCCAGCGCCAGGCTGCCGGTGTCGCCCATGAAGACGGCGGCCGGCGGCGCGTTGAACCAGAGGAAGGCGAGCCCCGCGCCGATGATCGCGCCGCACAATATGGTGAGGTTGCCCGCGCCCGGCACATGCGGGATGCCGAGATAGGCGGCGAAGTCGGCGCGGCCGACCAGATAGACGATCGCCATGAAGGCGAGGCAGGCGATGATGACGGGCATGGTGGCGAGCCCGTCCAGCCCGTCGGTCAGGTTCACCGCATTGCCGAAGGCCACGATCACGAAGGCAGCGAAGAGGAAGTAGAAGGGCCCGAGCTCGATCGCCGGGCCATTGTAGAACGGCACGTAGAGCGCGGTGTTGCCGTGCTGGTGCACGATCATCCAGGCGGCGAGGCCCGCGATCAGGAATTCGAAGAGCAGGCGGACCTTGCCGGACAGCCCCTTGTGGCTGGCCTTGGTCACCTTGTCATAATCGTCGAGGAAGCCGATCGCGCCGAAGCCCAGGGTCACGAACAGGCACGCCCAGACATAGATGGAGGACAGGTCCATCCACAGCAGCACCGATCCGACCATCGCGGTCAGGATCATCAGGCCGCCCATGGTGGGGGTGCCGCGCTTGGCGAGATGGCTCTGCGGCCCGTCGTCGCGGATCGGTTGCCCCTTGCCCTGGCGCACGCGCAGCCAGCCGATGAAGCGCGGGCCGATGAGCAGGCCGATGAACAGCGCGGTCGCGATCGCCGCCCCCGCGCGGAAGCTGAGATAGCGGATCAGGTTGAGGACGCCCGCGAAATCCAGTTGCTGGGCCAGCCAGTAGAGCATCAGTCACTATCTCCGTCGCGGGCGGCGTCGGCCAGGGCGGCGACCAGGCGGGACAGCCCGATGCCGTTGGACCCCTTGACCAGGATCGCGTCGCCCGCGCGCATGTCGGATTGAAGGAGGCCGGTCGCGGCAGCGGCGTCCGGCACATGGTCGAAGGGCACGCTGCCCGCCAGCACCTCTGCCAGCGGCGCCATTTCCTGCCCCACCAGCAGGACGCGGTCGACATGGGCCCCGGCGATCGGTTCGGCGAGACCGGCGTGCAGTTCCGCGCTGCGGCTGCCCAGTTCGCGCATGCCGCCCAGCACCGCGATGCGGCGCTCCGCCTTCTCGCGGCCCAGCTGGGTGAGGGTCGCGGCCATGCTGAGAGGGTTGGCGTTGTAGCTCTCGTCGATCAGCAGCACGTCGCCGCCCTCGACCGACAGGCGCCGCCGTTCGCCCCGCCCCGGAAGGCCAGGCATTTCGGCGAGCGCGAGTCCGGCAACGGCCAAGTCACCGCCCACCGCCTCCACCGCGGCGAGCACGGCAAGCGCATTGGACACCCAATGGTCGCCCGGTGCGGCGACGGTGAAGCAAAGCTCCGCACCCGGCAGCTTCGCCGTTACCAGCGTGCCACCCGTGTCGGTGGGAACCGCCTCACGGGCATGAACATCCGCCTCGGGGCTGCGGCCGAAGGTCAGGATGCGCGCGGCATGGCGCTCCGCCTTGCCGTAGAGCGTCGCGACATGGGGACTGTCATAGGGGATAATGGCCGTCCCGCCCGGCTCCAGCCCCTCGAAAATCTCCGCCTTCGCCTCGGCGATCTTCTCTTCGGTGCCGAAAAATTCGATATGCGCCGGCGCAATGGCGGTGACGATCGCGACATGGGGACGCACCTGCCGGGTGAGCGCCGCCAGCTCGCCTGCATGGTTCATGCCCATTTCGAAGATGCCGAAGGCGCAATCGCGCGGCATGCGCGCCAGGCTGAGCGGTACGCCGACATGGTTGTTGTAGCTTTTGAGCGAGCGATGCGCCTGTCCCGGCTCGGCTCGGTCGAGCGCCTGGAACAGCGCCTCCTTGGTGCCGGTCTTGCCGACCGATCCGGTGACGCCGATCACCTTGCCCTGCATCCGCGCGCGCGCGGCGCGGCCAAGCGCCTCCAGCGCGGCGGCGCTGTCCTGCATCAGCACATGGGGATGATCCACCGGATCGCTGACGATCGCGCCCGCCGCACCCTGCGCGAAAGCCTTGTCGACGAACCTGTGGCCGTCGGTGCTGTCGCCCTTCATCGCGACGAACAGGTCGCCCGCCGCCACCTCGCGGCTGTCGAAGGCGACACCCGAAACGGCGAACGGCGCCGATGCGGCGCCGCCCGTGGCTTGGGCGATCTCTCCGGAGGTCCAGAGGTCGGTCATGCCCCCTCCCTCGGGAAAAACAGCCGTTCGCCCTGAGCTTGTCGAAGCCTGTCCTGAGCGACGCCGCAGGCGGCGTCGAAGGGGGCCGCACTTTTCTTCAGAAAGGAAGAACAGGGCTTCGACAGGCTCAGCCCGAACGGGGTCAAGGACATCGTTCTGTTCAACCCGCGCACTCCCGCGCCACGGTGACGTCGTCGAAGGGCAGCACGCGGTCGCCGATGATCTGGCCCTGCTCATGCCCCTTGCCTGCCAGCAGCACGATGTCGTCGGCACCCGCCATGGCGATGGCGGAGGCGATGGCGGCGCGGCGGCCGCCGATCTCCTGCGCGTCGGGCGCGCCCGCCATGACGGCGGCGCGGATGGCGGAGGGCTCCTCCGAGCGGGGATTGTCGTCGGTGACGATGACATGGTCCGCGAGTTCCGCCGCGACCTTGCCCATCTGCGGCCGCTTGCCCGCGTCACGGTCGCCGCCCGCGCCGAACAGCGCGATCAGCCGGCCCTTCGTATGCGGGCGCAGCGCCTCGATCGCCGCGCGCAGGCCGTCGGGCGTGTGGGCATAGTCGACATAGACCGGCGCGCCCGCCCGGCTGATGACGGCACGCTCCAGCCGGCCACGCACCGGCTGAACCCGGCCGAGCATTTCCAGCACGCGCGCCACGCTTTCGCCGCCCGCGACCACGAGCCCCGCGGCGGTGAGCGCATTGGCGGCCTGATAGGCGCCGATGAGCGGCAGGTTGACCTTGAAGCTCTTGCCTTCCGCCTCGATCTCCAGCGTCTGTCCCAACTGGGTCGGGGTGCGGTTGGCGAGGCGCAATGCCTGCCCCTGCACCCCGACGCTCAGCAGTCGAAGCCCCCGCTTCGAAACGCGCTCGATAACCTTCGGGGACCATGCGTCGTCGGCCCAGACAACGGCCGCGCCATCGGGCACCACGACCTCGTCGAACAGCCGCATCTTGGCGTCGAAATAGCTGTCCATGTCGCCATGATAGTCGAGATGGTCGCGCGACAGGTTGGTGAAGGCGGCGGCCGCGACCGGCAGCCCCTCCGTCCGGTACTGGGCCAGGCCGTGGCTCGACGCCTCGAACGCGGCATGGGTGATGCCCTCGCGCCGCAGGCCCGACATGTTGGAAAGGAAAGTGACGATGTCGGGCGTGGTGAGGCCGGTCGACACCTGGTCGACCGAGGTGGTGACGCCGAGCGTGCCGATGGAGGCGGACTTGTGCCCCAGCATGCGCCAGAGCTGGCGGGTCAGTTCCACCGTGCTGGTCTTGCCGTTGGTGCCGGTGACGGCGACGGTCACGTCCGGGAAGGGCGCGAAATAGCGCGCGGCGAGCAGTGCGAAGAGGCGGCGCGGATTGGGGTGGGCAAGATGGATCGCGCCTTCGACCTTCGCCTCCGGCCGGGCGACCACGGCGACGGCGCCGGCGCGAACGGCATCGGCGATGAAATCCTCGCCATTGACGCGCAGCCCCTGGAAGGCGCCGAAGACGGTGCCCGGCGCGACCTTCCGGTTGTCGATGGCGAAGCCGGTGACGGACGAGTCGAGGCCGGCATTGCTGCCGGCCTCCCCCAGGACCGTGGCGTCCAGTCCCTCGATCAGCGACCCGAGGCGCATCATTCCTTCTCCGTATTGCCGTGCAGCAACGGCATGAGGTCGGAAATATCGACGTCGCGCCGCTCGTCCGGCATGACGCCCAGCATCGGCCCGGTGCGCTCGATCACGCGCTTCACCACCGGGGCGGCGGTAAAGGCGGCGGTACGCAGGCCGTAGAGCCCGGTCGCTTCGTCCATGATCGCGACCACGACGTAGCGAGGATTGTCCATCGGAAAGGCGGAGGCAAAAGTCGTCACGTTGGAATTCTTGTTATAGCGCCCTTCCTGGGGCTTTTCGGCGGAACCCGTCTTGCCGCCCACCCGATATCCCTTGGCGTCGGCGTTGCGCCCTGTACCCGCCGCAACGATCATCCGCAACAGCTGGCGCATCCGCGCGCTGGTGGCGACGGAGAAGACTCGGTGCCCCTCCGGCACTTCCTCAGGCTTCAACTTGCGCAGGGTGGCGGGGTGATAGATGCCGCCATTGACCAGCGCAGCATAAGCGCTGGCGAGGTGCAGCGGCGTCACCGCGATGCCGTGGCCGTAGGAAACGGTCATGGTGGTGATGCGGCCCCAGTTGGACGGCCAGATGCCCTTCGCCCGTTCCTTGAGTTCGATCGGCGCGCGCTGGTCGAACTGAAGTTCGCGGAACAGGTGCTGGAGCGGTTCGGCGCCCATCTCGTCCGCGATCCGCGCGGTGGCGATGTTGGAACTGTGCACCAGCGTTTCCGGCACGTTGAGCCAGCGGCCCAGCGGATGGTCGTCCTTGATGCGGAAGCCGGCGATGGCGATCGGCGCGGTCGCATCGTAGAGCTTGCTCATCGACGTCACCACGCCCGCATCCATCGCCGCGGCGATCGACAGCGGCTTGAACGCCGAGCCAAGCTCGTAGCGGGCCTGTACCATATGGTTGCAGAGCGGCGATTCGCTGCAGCGCTTGCCGGCGTAGTTCTGCAGCTTGTTGGGATCGAAGACCGGGATCGAGGCCATGGCGATCACCTCGCCGGTGTTGGCGTCGAGGATGATGCCGGCCGCGCCCTTCGCGCGGGTCTGCACCAGCTGGGTATAAAGCTCGCTTTCCAGAGCGCCCTGCACCCGGCTGTCGATGGACATGGCGAAGGGCTGGCCGCGCAGCGCCGGGTCGATCAGGCGATCGTTGAAGGCCGCCTCCACCCCCATGCCGCCCACGCCGTCGCTGTTGGGCGCAAAGCCGAGGATATGGGCCGCGAGCGTCCGCTGCGGATAGAGTCGCTCGGGCTCGCGCGGGAACTCGATGCCGATCTCGCCCAGCGCGTTCACCGCCGCCACCTGTTCAGGCAGCGCGCGGCGGCGCAGATAGGCCCAGCCCTTGCCGGTCAGCTTCTTGTGAAAGGCGGCTTCCGATTCGTCCGGGAAAATCTCGTGCAGCTTGCGCGCCAGCTCAGCCGGATCGCCGATCAGCCGGGAGGGGCGAACGGCAACCGAATAGGCGTCCATCGTCCGGGCGAGCGGCACCCCGTTGCGGTCGACAATGTCGGCGCGCGCAGGCACGAAGCCGCCGAGCCCATCGCCACCCCGGCCGCTGTCGGCAAAAAAGCCGACCCAAGCGAGCCGGCCGATCAGGACAAGAGTGATCCCCAGGAACAGGATCAGGAGAAGCATCAGGCGATTATGCGCCATCGCCGTCAGGTTGACCCGTTGCCGCCCGGCGCGTGCCCCGCCAGGCTGGACGATGATGGTAGCCATCAGCGCCGCTCCTTCCTGCTTTCGCGCGCCGCCTTCGCGGTCAGATCGCCCAGGGTGCGGTCATCCAGCAGCTTGGCGTCCAGCATCGCCATCCGCTCCGCCTTGCGGGCGACCGGGTTGGGCTTCGTCACGTCGGCGTCGTCCCTGGCCTTCTGCGCGGGAGTGCGCGGCGCGGACTTGGCGAGTTTCTCCACATTGTCGGCCGCGTGCGCCTCGCGGATCACGGCGATGTCGCTCCGGATTTGGGTCGCCGCCGGGCTGGCGGGCGCGGGCTGCGGCGCGGAGGGGAGGTCGGCCGGGGTATCGACCATGGCGACCATCACCGGCGGCGCGACATAATCGGGGCCGTTGGGCTGCACCCCGTCGAGATGCGCCAGCGCCTGCTCACCCGCGAGATATTGCTGCGCGCTGGGCGTCGCATACATGAAGTCTTCCTGGTTCCAGCGTTCGAGCTGGCGCATGCTGGCGCGGGCGCTGAACTCGGTTTCCAGATAGCGGATGTCGCCCTGTGCCCGGGCGATCTGGAGCCGGACGCGCATCAGCTCGTTGCGCTCGGTCGCGACCTTGAGCGACACCAGATAGGCCCCCAGCCCGCCCAAAGCGACGAGGAGGATCCAGATCAGGCTCTGCAACCTCTTGACGGCGATCATGACCGTGCACTCCGGCTAGCGGGGGAAAGGGAAACGGGCGCCGCGGTGCGCACCGCGCTGCGCAGGGTGGCGGACCGGGCGCGGGGGTTGCGTGCCAGCTCCGCCGAGCCGGGGCGCACCGCCTTGGCGGGACGCTCGAAGGTCGGGACGGCTGCCGCCTGACGCTGCGGCATGTGGCGCGAACCGCCGGCGTCGCCGCCGCTGCGATTGCGCAGGAACTGCTTGACGATGCGGTCCTCCAGACTGTGGAAGGTGACGACGGCCAGGCGACCGCCCTCCTCCAGCAGATGCTCGGCCGCTTCCAGCCCGCGCTCCAGCTCCTCCAGTTCGCGGTTCACATGGATGCGGATCGCCTGGAAGGTGCGGGTCGCGGGGTCCTTCTTGTCGTGCGGCTTGTGGCCGAGCGCGCGGCGCACCACGGCGGCGAGCTGGCCGGTGCGTTCGAGCGGGCGCGCGTCCACAATGGCGCGGGCGACGCGGCGCGAGCGCGGCTCCTCGCCATATCGGTAGAGGACGTCGGCGATCTCCTGTTCCGGGGCGGTGTTGAGGAAATCGGCGGCGCTCATGCCCGCCTGGCTCATCGTCATGCCGAGCGGCCCGTCCGCCTGGAAGGAAAAGCCGCGCTCCGGCCGGTCGAGCTGCATCGAGGACACGCCGATGTCGAGCGTGATACCCGAGACCCGCGCGATGCCCCGTTCGGCGAGCAACGCCTCCATGCGAGAAAATTCGCCTTCGATCAGGGTGATGCCCTTTTCGTCGGCGAACGCCTGCCCTTCGCGGATCGCGTCAGGATCGCGGTCGAAGGCGAAGACGCGCGCGCCGCGTCCGGCCATGGCCGACGAATAGCCGCCCGCGCCGAAGGTGCCGTCGACATGGACCTCGCCGGGGCTGATGGCGAGGGCGTCGAGCACTTCGTCGAGAAGGACGGGAATGTGGGGTGCGGCGCTCACTTGCCGCCTCCCGCCGCGCGCTGGTCGAGCCAGCGGCGGACCTTGTTGCGGATCAGCTCCGGCCGGTCGGGGCTGTCGACCAGCGTCTCGGGCTTCCAGATCTGGATGTAGCGGCCGACGCCGTAGAAGAAGACGGCATCGGTGATGTGATATTCGTCCTTGATGTCGGGATGCATCGCGAAGCGACCGCCCTCGTCGAAATTGACGGGTTCGATCGTGCCCAGCCGCCGCTCCAGCTCCAGGTCCTTGTTATAGTCGCGCCCCGCCGCGCGCGCCTCCCGGTCCAGTTCCTCCACCTCGTTGAACAGGAAGCGCATGTGCGATTCGCCGAAGCCCGTGGCGCAGGGGTTGCCGCCGTGGACCGAGAGATAGAGGGTGGTTTCGCCGCTGGAGGACAGCTTCACCTGACGGCGCATCTCCAGGGGCAGCACGAAACGGCCCTTGCCGTCCGCGACGCTGAACGCGTTGCCCGTATAGAGAATGGCTTCCGACACGATGACCCTGTTCGCCCGATCTTCCGGGGGCACAGGCCGTCGCTCGCCGGGTCGCACAATACGATCCGGCGTAGAAATACGCCAAGCCTGATCAACCCCTATGGCTGATCAGATACCAAGAGCCGCAAGTCATGGGAAGGAGAATTTTGGGAAAAGCGGGGAAATCCTGTTTTGTTCTGGTCACTAAGCCCCTTTTGCCGTTTTTCGTCGCCTTCGGCCGGGATCGGCACCGGGCAGGAATCGGCCTCTCCGCAGGGAAAAGAGGATCGCGCCCATGGCCGCCCAGAAAATCCCCGCCACCGCCGCCCAGCGCACGGCCAAGACCAGCTGCGCCCCGGAAAGCACCCAGCGGCGATCGCCGTGCAGCTCGGCGCCCAGCCATCCGGCGACCAATGCGGGCGTGTCGGCGCTCCATGCGGAAGGATCGAGCGGGCGGGAGGGGTCGGCCAGCCACAGCCGGTCGTCGATCAGGTCGGCATCGGCGACCAGCACGGCTTGCCCCCGCCCCAGCCGGCATCGCGCGACCAGCCCACGCGCTTCCGTGCCGCAGGCCGGCGCGGTGGCGATGAAATGCGAGGCGGCGAGGAGCGTCATGAGGCGGCCATCGGGCAGCAAATGCCGGTCCTCGTCAAGAGTCGCGGTGTTTTCCAGCCGCACGCCCCAATGCGCGAGCAGCGGACCGAGCAGGCTGACGGCGGGCGCGCGGCGCCTGTCCCCCGGTGCGAGCGGCGAGGGCCAACGCAACAGCGGGTCGGCGAGGATCAGGGCGCGACCGCCGTCGCGCAGCCAGCGATCGATCGCGACCAGTTCGCCGGGCTGCATCGCGCGGGGCTGCGCGATCAGCAGCAGCCGGGCCTTCGCCAGTTCTGGCGAGAGCGGCGTGTCGAACGGGCGCAGGTCGAAATGCTGGCGGAGGACGGTAACGATGGGCGCATCGGCCGGCGCGGCAAGGCCCTGCCCGCCTTCCCGCCAGAACAGCGGCAGAGCGGTGAGAACGGCCAGAGAAGGGCGTTGCGGCGCCATCGGAACGGCTGGTGGACGGCCCGCGAGTGGCACCAGCAGCGCCGCGGCGATCAGAGCGATGGCGCCGATCCGGCTGCGGCGCAGCAGAAGGCCGCCACAGAGGCCGAGCGCGGCGGAAACGGCGAGCAGCAGCGAGAGGGAAAGCGCGGGCGGCCGCGCGGCGGCGATGCGGCACAGGAGAAGAATCGAGAGAACCGTTCCCAGCCCGACCCAGATCGCATGCGCCCTGGCATGACCGTGTCCGCCACCCCGCGACGCAAGCCAGCCGACCAGCGCGAGCAGCGGAACGGCCGGCCACGCCCAGTCGAGCGGATCGACCTGCCCCGTGCGCAGCAGCAGCGCCAGTCCCGCGAACAGGACCAGCAGGGTGCCGAGGCAGGCCGCAAGAAAGCGGAGGAAGGCGACCTTCATGACAGGAGCGCCAAAAGGCCTGCGCCGAAACCTATTGCGACGCCGGCTCGCGATCCATCGGCTTGCGCAGCTTGGGATCGGGCTGCAGGTCGGGCACGATCGGCACCTGTTCCGGCGCGGGCTGCACGCCGAGTTCCGCCAGCGGATCCCTGGGGGACACGAGGGCATTGGCATCCAGCGTCGGCACGGTGGGAGGCGGCACGGTCGGATCGGCGACCCTCGCCTTGTCGATCACGATGTTCGCCAGGCCGACGAGCAGCACCACGCCGGCCAAGCCGGTGAGACCGATCTGGACACGCTGCAACCCTTCCTCTCGGCGGGACTGTTCAGCCATGAATGTGCTCTGTTCTCCCCCGCCGCGACCCTTGTCGGCAGGTTTCACTTATATTGCGCGAGCCAGGGGAACACCGTCAAGCCCTTCGATTCGAGCCAGGCGCGGTTGTAGAGCGTCGAAAGATAGCGGAATCCGGTGTCGCACAGAATGGTGACGATCCGCTTGCCCGGCCCCAGTTCCCGCGCCAGCGCCACCGCGCCGGCGACGTTGATGCCGGACGACAGGCCCAGGCACAGCCCTTCTTCCGCCAGCAGGCGACGGACCCAGAGCAGCCCTTCCTCGTCGGAGA
The DNA here is from genome assembly GCF_000447205.1 of Sphingobium ummariense RL-3. GTDB lineage: Bacteria > Pseudomonadota > Alphaproteobacteria > Sphingomonadales > Sphingomonadaceae > Sphingobium > Sphingobium ummariense. The sequence continues at coordinate 21,900 of NZ_AUWY01000092.1, forward strand.
TGCGGAACTGGGTGTCGATCGGCGCGCCTTCGAGATTGGCGGTGATGCGGCCCTGTCCGATCCCTTCGGCGACCGAGGAGCCTTCGGCCTTCAACTCGCCATGGGCATAATAATTGTAGAGCGCGGCGCCATGGGGATCGGTCAGCGCGATGGTGATGCCCTCGTCATGCGCCTTGAGGCCCAGCCCCACGCCCGCGATCGTCCCGCCGGTGCCCGCCGCGCAGGTGAAGCCGTCGACCTGCCCGTCCATCTGGGTCCAGATTTCCTCGGCGGTGCCGACGATATGGGCCTTGCGGTTGGCGATGTTATCGAACTGGTTGGCCCAGATCGCGTTTTCCGTCTCCTCCGCGATGCGGCGGCTGGTGTGGACGAAGTGGCCGGGGTTGGAATAGGCGGCGGCCGGCACCGTCACCAGCTCGGCTCCCAGCGCGCGTAGCGTGTCCATCTTCTCGCGGCTCTGCGTCTCGGGCATGACGATGATCGTCTTGTATCCCTTGGCATTGGCGACCAGCGCCAGGCCGATGCCGGTATTGCCCGCCGTTCCTTCGACGATGGTGCCGCCGGGCTGGAGCAGCCCCTTTTCCTCCGCGTCGTTGACGATGAACAGGGCCGCGCGGTCCTTCACCGACGCGCCGGGGTTGGCGAATTCGCACTTGGCGTAGATGTCGCAGCCGGTTTCCCGAGAAGGACCGGCAAGGCGAACGAGCGGCGTGTTGCCGATAAGGGCTAGGCTATCATTCTGGACGAGCATCGCCACGGCATAGCGGAGCCGCCACGGCCTTGCCAAGCAAAGGAATGCAGGCGGGGCAAAAGCCCCGGTTTTGCCCTGTTAACCCGCGCCGTGGTTAACGTCCCGTCGCGGCACATGCCCGAATCCGGGGAGGAAGTGGAAAGGAATCCCCTGTAAGCAAGGCGCCTTATCGCCGGGCAAGGGACGAAGATGCGACTGGACAGGAAAGGAACGCGCGCCGGCATCGTGTTGCTGGGCCTGCTTGCGCTCACTGTCCCGCGTCTCATCACCGCGGCGCCACTCGACATGCTCGACGGGTCGCGCCTGCCCTATGATCCCGCCGAAGATTCATCCGCGAACTTTCCCGGATCCGCATTCTTCTTCGCGCAGGGCGCCTTCGATCCGGTGCCGGGTGCGCTGACGGTGCAGAGCGAGCATGTCATGGGACTGGACGAGGTGGAAGCCGCGCCAGCCGCCGCCATCCGCGGGATGACCGCGCTCGACAGCTATCGCGCGCTCAACTGCCTGACCTCCGCCATCTATTACGAAGCGGCGAATGAACCGGACGACGGGCAGCGGGCGGTGGCGCAGGTGGTGCTGAACCGGGTGCGCAGCCCGCTCTGGCCCAACAGCGTCTGCGGCGTCGTGTACCAGGGGTCGGAACGGACCGACGCACGGTGCCAGTTCACCTTCAGCTGCGATGGCGCAATGGCGCGCCTGCCCAGCGCCGCGGCCTGGGCGCGGGCGCGCCGCGTCGCCGAACGCGCGCTGGCGGGGGACGTCTACAAGCCCGTCGGCCTCGCCACCCATTACCACACGCTGGCGGTGCGCCCCGACTGGTCGGGCACGCTGCAACCGGTGGCGGTGATCGGGGCGCACATCTTCTATCGCAACCTGGGCTTCAACGGTACGCCGGCGGCGTTCCGGGGCGCCTATTCCGGGCGCGAGACCCAGTCGGTTCCGGCCCCGCGTGTCTGGACGGCGCAGCCCCTCCCTTCGACGCCCCTGCCCTCGCCCGTCCCGCAGGTCCGGCCATTCCTGCCCGCCTCTCCCTCGATCCTTCCCGCGCCGCCGCGGGTCGAGCAGGAACTGCCCGAATCCACCATCAGGCCGGAATATCGGAACAGCGGCAGGCCGCTGGTCTGACAACGTTTCCCCCGCGACCGAATTTTTTTGTGGTAAACCTTCGAGAAACTATCCAAGCCATTGGAAAATAGTGATATAAAAGATCACATTTTTTCCGGAACCAGCGGAACCGGATCGCGACTTCACGTGTTCTGCATTTCGGATAGCAAATCTTTTGCCCCCCGCTCTTGCTATCCACAAAACAATGAGCCCGGAACGCATCTCCCCCCCCCGACGCGTTCCGGGCTCAGAATTTTTGGGCACAACCTCCTGAAATAAAAGACGTTCTGCTTGCGGAACGCTTCCGTGCAAAGCGGGTTTCTGTCTCACCGCCGGCTGCTGGAGCACCGGTCCCGCTTTTGGAAGGAGAGATTCCATGACCAAGAAGATTCTGGTTGCGCTGTTGCTCACCGGCTCGCTGCTGACGGCGGCCTGCAACACCGTGGAAGGCGCCGGACGCGACGTCCAGAGCGCTGGCAAGGCCGTGGAAGACGCCGCGGACTGAGAGCCGCATTTCCCCGATACAGAAAACCAGCGGGCGGCCGGTCGTCAGGCCGCCGCTTCGCTTTCCTGTTTCGCCTGCCGGCGATCAGTGAACCAGATCGCGATGATCGTGATCTCGTAGAGCAACAGCAGCGGGATCGCGAGCATGAGCTGCGAGACCACGTCAGGCGGCGTCAGCACCGCGGCAAGGACGAAGGCGGCCACGACCATGTAGCGGCGCAGTCCGATGAGCTGCGCACGCGTCACGAAGCCCGCGCGGTTCAGCAGCATCAGCAGCACCGGCATCAGGAAGCTGATGCCGAAGGCAAGCACGAACTGCATCACCAGCGTGAGGTAGGCATCCGCGCTGGGCAGCGCCTCGACCGACAGGCCGCTGGAATTCCCCTGGAATTCCAGGAAGAAGTGGAACGCCGTCGGCATCACCACGAAATAGGCGAGGCTGGCGCCCATGGTGAACAGCACCGGCGTCATGAGGATGAAGGGCAGCAGCGCCTTCTTCTCCTTCGCGTAGAGACCCGGCGCGACGAAGGCCCAGAGCTGGTTGGCGATGATCGGGAAGGACAGGAAGAAGGCGCCGAACAGCGCGATCTTCACCTGGACGAAAAAGGCTTCGTAGAGCTTGGTATAGACGAGCCGCCCGCCGCCGTCGCCGAACGCCTCCTTGAGCGGATACACCAGTATCGCGAACAACTTGTCGGAAAAATAGAAGCAGATCGCCCCGGTCAGGAGCAGCGCCCAGACGCATTTGAGCAGCCGTCCGCGCAGCTCAATCAGGTGATCGAGCAAGGGGGCCTTGCTGTCGTCGATATCCTTCATGCCGCCGCGTCGCCCTTCTTCGGCTCGGCCGGGGCATCGGCGAGATAGGGCGGCCTGTCCACCGGCGCTTCGGGGAGCGCGGCGGGCTGCGGCGCCGACTGCGCAACGAAGGGCGGCGTTTCGACGGGAGCGGATTGCGCGACGAAGACAGGGCTCTCTTCAGCCGCCGCGCCTTCGGCCGGGGCGGGCAGCGGCGTCATCGCAGGCGCCGCCGTCTCGGGGGGGTGCTCCTCCATGATGCGCCGGTTCTGTTCGGCCCATTTCTTCTCGAGCTCCTCAAGCTCGACCTCCCGCACCATGGCGTCGATGCCGGAACGGAAATGGCGCGCCATGCCGCGCGCCTTGCCCACGATCTGTCCCACCTTGTAGAGCGCGCGCGGCAGGTCCTTGGGGCCGATCACGACCACCGCGACGATCACGATCAACAGAAGCTCGGACGAACCGATATCGAACATGCCAGCCTTACCTGAGAGAGTGCCTTGGCGCCGACCCTCAGGCCTTGGTCTGTTCTTCGGTCTTCACCGTGTCCTGCTCGGGCACGCGATGCCCTTCGATCCGCGTCGCGGGCTTGGCCGGCGCGATGTCGTCATCCTCGGCCATGCCCTTCTTGAAGCTCTTGATGCCCTTGGCGACGTCACCCATCAGCCCGGAGATGCGGCCGCCCCCGAAGAGCAGCATGACCACCAGGAGCACGATCACCCAGTGCATCAGCGAAAAGGAACCCATTACAACTTACTCCCGAAAGGAGACCTATCTAGGCCTCTTCGTCATCATTTTCCACAACGGATTGGGCCCCGAGACCCTCCAGCGCCAAATCCACCGGGTCCAGCAGGCCCGCCGCCCGAAGGTCGTCGATGCCCGGCAGGTCGCGGCGGCTGCTAAGGCCGAAATGTGACAGAAACTCTACGGTCGTCGCATAGATCAGCGGGCGGCCCGGAACCTCCCTCCGCCCGGCGGGGCGGACCCAGCCCGCCTCCATCAGCACGTCGAGCGTCCCCTTCGCCACCTGGACGCCGCGAATCGCCTCGATCTCCGCGCGGCTGACGGGCTCGTGATAGGCGATGATCGCCAACGTCTCCATCGCCGCGCGGGAGAGCTTGCGCGTCTCGTCCTTTTCCCGGCGCAGGATATGGGCGAGGTCGGCGGCGGTCTGGAAATGCCAGCGGCCGCCACGTTCCACCAGGTTGACGCCGCGGCCGGCATAATGGTCGGCCAGCGTCGCGAGCGCCGCGTCGAGGTCGCCGGCTTCCCCGACGTGCAGCCTCAGTTCGGCGGGGGTCAGCGGCTGTTCGGCCACGAACAGGGCGGCCTCGACAGCGCGCAGGAAATCGTCCGGTTCCTCGTTCACAGCAGTCGCTCCGCCTGTTCCTCCGGCAGCGATGCGCGCAGGAAGATGGGTTCGAATATCCCCTCCTGCCGGATCTCCACCCTGCCCTGCTTCGCCAGTTCCAGCGCGGCGACGAAGCTGCTCGCCAGCGCCGATCGCGCCATCGGCCCGTCGCGCCCCTCGGGCAGGAAGGCCTCCAGCGCGGTCCAGTCGAGCGCCGCGCCGACCAGCGATCCGACCCGCTGGATCGCCTCGTCCAAGGTCATCACCGGACGCACCGCGACCATGTGGACCACCGGCTGGGTGCGCGCGCGGATCTGGCCATAGGCCTGGATGAGGTCATAGAGGCTGGCGTCCCACCGCGCCCTGCGCACAAGGCGCAGCCCTTCGGGCTTTTCGCGGACGAACACGTCGCGGCCGATCCGGTCGCGCGCCATCAGCCGGGCACCCGATTCGCGCATCGCATGGAGCCGCTGGAGCCGGAGCTGGAGGCGCAGTGCGAGTTCCTCTGGGCTCGGCTCGGGCTGGGCCTCCTTCGGCAGCAGCAGCGCGGATTTGAGGTAGGCGAGCCAGGCCGCCATCACCAGATAGTCGGCCGCCAGTTCCAGCTTAAGCTTCCGCGCGCCCTCGATATAGGCGAGATATTGCTCGACCAGGGCCAGGATGGAGATTTCGCGCAGATCGACCTTCTGCGTGCGGGCGAGCGCCAGCAGCAGGTCGAGCGGCCCTTCCCAGCTTTCGAAGCTGACGGTCAGCACGTCCGCGCGGGGCGGCGTCGGCGCGATGAACAGGTCGTCCATGCGCGCGCCGCCGATCAGGCCGGAACCAGCGCCAGCAGCGCGTCGCGGGTCGCCAGCAGCTCTTTCAGCGGCGTACCGTCGCCGGGCCGCTCGACCGAGGCCATCGCCCGGTCCAGCCGCGCGCGGGATTGCGCGCTTATGTCCGGCAGGACGTCGGCGATGCCGACCATGTCGTCCATCCGCCCCCAGCAGTTGAGCGCCAGGTCGCATCCCGCCGCGACGGTCGCCGCCGCAAGATCGGGAATCGACCCTTTAAGCGCCTTCATGTCCAGATCGTCGGACATCAGCAGACCGTCAAAGCCGATCCGGTCGCGAATGATGTCTCCGATGACGACGGGGGACAGGCTGGCGGGGCGGTGCGCGTCCCAGGCCGTGTAGACGACATGCGCCGTCATGCCGATCGGCGCGTCCTTCAGGGTACGGAAAGGGGCGAGATCGGTTTCCAGCGTTGTTTCGTCCGCATCGACCACCGGCAGGTCCAGATGGCTGTCGACCAAGGCGCGGCCGTGCCCCGGCATATGCTTGACGATGCCGACCACGCCGCCCGAGGCAAGGCCCGACAGCACCGCACGACCGAGGGCGGCGACGCGCATCGGCTCGGCGCCCAGCGTGCGGTCTCCCATGATGTCGCTCGCCCCCTCCTGCCGCACGTCGAGCAGCGGCAAGGCATCGACGGTGATGCCCGCTTCGGACAGGGTCGCGGCGATCGCCCGCGCATTGGCGCGCGCCGCGGCGATCGCGCTGGACGGGGCGATGTCGTAAAGGCGGTCGAAGACGGCGCCAGGGGGAAATTCGGGCCAGACCGGCGCCTTCATCCGCGCCACGCGGCCGCCTTCCTGGTCGATCATGACCAGCAGGTCGTCGCGGCCATGCAGCGCGCGCAGGTCATCGGTCAGCGCACGCAGCTGCGCCTTGTCGACGACGTTGCGGCCGAAGAGGATGTAGCCGGCCGGTTCCGCCTCGCCGAAGAAGGCCCGCTCGTCCGGGGTGATGGCAGGACCGGAGAGACCGAAGATCACGGGTTTCATGAGTGGAATGCTAGCGCGTGAGGGGAACGCTGTCGAATGGGCTAGTTCACCACGATGCAGCTTTCGCCTGCAACCTTCAGCCGGCCGCAGAGGGTGCCTGCCTGGGAACCGGCGGTGGCGCGCAGGCGGTAGAGGGTGCTGCCACCGACATCGGCCGGTTCCACCGACATGGACAGCGGGGCGAGATAGGCGAAGCGCTTCGACAGGCGCGCCCAGGCGTCGCGCGCCCCCGATTGGCTGCCATAGGCGCCAAGCTGGATCATCGCCCCGGTACCGAGCGGCCGTCCGGCGGAGGCGGCGGGCGTCGCCCTCGTCTCGTCCTCCACCCGGGCCGTCACCGATTGCGCGGGACGGGCTGCGAGCGGCGGCCGGTTCGCGTCGGAGGGACCGGGCGCGGTCTTGGCGATCGGCGCTTCGGGTACGCGGCTGGGGTCGATGCGGCCGTCGCGGAGCACGCCCTCGCTCGCGGCGTAGCTGGCGTCGCCTTCGCCGGCGAATTTCCTGGCGTCGGCATCGCTGGCGGCGATCTTGTAGTCGCCCTGGGGCGCGGCGATCAGTTGGCCCTCGCCATCCGGCCCGGCGGCATTGCGATTCTGCACCAGCCACACGCCCGCGACCACCGCGCCGATCAGGATCAGGCCGAGCAGGATGAGGCCGAGCAGCTTGAGCGGCGACACCCGCTCCTCATCCTGGCCGTCCACAGCCGGTTCGAGCCAAGGCAGCTTCTCGTCATCGTCGAAGCCGAGGCGCCCCCGCCCATAGTCGCTCATCGCATTCATCTCCGCTGGCAATCACTGCATCTCGGTGAGGGCCGCGACCCCCATCAGGGCGAGACCATTGCGAATGATCTGCCCGATTCCCCGGCTCAAGGAAAGGCGGGCCGACGTCACGGCCGGATCGTCCGCCAGGATGACGCGCGCGCGGGGATTATCGTTACCGAGATTCCACCAACCATGGAAGGCCGAAGCCAGATCATTGAGATAGAAGGCGATTCTGTGCGGCTCCCGCGCCTGGGCCGCTCCCTCCACCACGCGGGGGAACTGCGCCGCGAGCTTCACCAGCTCCAGCTCCTGAGTCCCAAGAAGGGACAGGTCAGGCTGCGGGAGCGCGATCCCGGCCTCTTCCGCGCGCCGGCCGAGCGAGGAAATGCGCGCATGGGCGTACTGGACGTAGAAGACAGGGTTGTCCTTCGACGCCTCCACCACCTTGGCGAAGTCGAAATCCATCTGCGCGTCCGCCTTGCGGGTCAGCATGGTGAAGCGCACGACATCCTTGCCCACTTCGCGCACGACATCGGCCAGGGTGACGAAATTGCCCGCGCGCTTCGACATCTTCACCGGCTCGCCGTCGCGCAGCAGGCGTACCATCTGGATCAGCTTCACGTCGAACCGCGCGCGCCCTTCGGTCAGCGCGGCGACCGCCGCCTGGATGCGCTTGACCGTGCCGGCATGGTCGGCGCCCCAGATGTCGATCAGCTGGTCGGCGTTCTGCGCCTTCTGGAAATGATAGGCCATGTCGGCGCCGAAATAGGTCCACGACCCGTTCGACTTCCTGATCGGGCGGTCCTGGTCGTCGCCGAACTTGGTGGAACGGAACAGCGGCAGCTCGACCGGCTCCCAATCCTCCGGCGTCTCGCCCTTCGGAGCCTCGAGCACGCCGTCATAGACGAGGTCGTGGGCGCGCAGCCAGGCCTCGGCCGCTTCGGGCTTGCCTGCCGCCTGCAACTCCGCCTCCGACGAGAAGACGTCGTGATGGATGCCGAGCAGCGCGAGGTCGGCGCGGATCATGTCCATCATCCGCGCGACGGCGAAGGCGCGGAAGGTCGCGAGCCACTCCTGTTCGGGCGCGCCGACATAGCGGTCGCCATATTCGGCGGCGAGCGCCTGCCCCACCGGCACCAGATAGTCGCCGGGATAGAGCCCCTCGGGGATCGCGCCGACATCCTCGCCCAGCGCCTCGCGGTAGCGCAGATGCGCCGAGCGGGCGAGCACGTCGACCTGCCCGCCGGCGTCGTTGATATAATATTCGCGAATGACCCGGTGCCCGATCGCCTCCAGCAAGGTGGCGAGGGCATCGCCCACCACCGCGCCCCGGCAATGGCCCATGTGCATCGGCCCGGTCGGGTTGGCCGAGACATATTCGACATTGACGGTGACGCCCGCGCCGCTGGACGACCGTCCATAGGCTTCGCCCCCGGCATGGATCGCATCCAGCTCCGCACGCCAGGTGGCGTCGGTGAGGCGCAGGTTGATGAAGCCGGGACCGGCGATGTCCGCGCTCTCCACCTCGGCAAGCGCGCGCAGCTTTCCGACGATCTGCTCGGCAAGGGCGCGCGGATTGGTGCCGGCGGGCTTGGCAAGCACCATCGCGGCATTGGTGGCGAGGTCGCCATGCGAAGGATCGCGCGGCGGCTCCACCGTCACGGACTTGCGGGCGAGGCCGGCGGGCAGCGCGCCCTCGGCCTCCAGCGCGTCGAGCACGGCGTTCAGATGAGCGGTGAAACGGGTGTAAAGGGACATTCAACGATCCTGCATCACAATATCCGTTCGTCCTGAGTAGCCATTGAACGAAGTCGAAATGGCGTATCGAAGGACATGAGTGATACAGATGCTTCGATACGGGCCTTCGACTTCGCTCAGTCCCTACTCAGCACGAACGGGAAAATGAAAGTCGAGCGAGCCTCAGCGCGTGGCGTTATACTGGAGCTGATCCTGGGTCAGGTTGAAACCCACGAGCAGCTCGAAGCTGGTTCGCTGCAGCGCCGCGCGGACGTCGGGCTGGGCGAAGGGATCGATCGCGGCATCCGCGTCGCCTGCCTTCCGGCGCCCGGTGATCTTCTGCTGGATGTCCGCCGGCAGTGTGGCGGCCGACTTGCTGACATAGGAGCCCGCCTTGGCGGTCGCGCTGGCGCGGTACTGGCCCGGCGCGAAGTCCAGCACGACCTGGCCCACGCGCTTGGCGACCACGGCGGTGCCGCCGCGCGCCACGACCGAGAAATAAGGCAGCGTCACCTGTCGCGCGGCGCTCGCGTCGGTACGGCGGGCGTTCACGGTGAAGGTCGCCTCCGTATAGAACTGCTCGCCATCGGTGCAGGTCGACCGCAGGTCGGTCATGTTGGCGACCACGTCGATCGCGGCAGCGTCCCTGCTCTGCGGCGGGTTGAACAGCGTGACGTCGCCCGTGAAGGCCGGGATCGCGGCAGTCGGGCAGGCCGACCGCACCGAAACGATGCCGCCCGTGGGGTCGATTTCCCCGCGACGCGAGCACCCGGCCAGGGCGAGAGCGATCATTCCGGTCAGCGCGATACGAGAAAAGTTCACAGACAGCTTTCCTTGCTTGGCCCCCTGGCACAGGCGTCCGGCTTCCTTATCCATCCCCCGCCCCCCACGCAACCGAAAGAGGAGGGTTCGCGACCTCCCGTTCCGGCCAGGCCCGCTCGCCTCTTCCCCCCACGCCCGCATTGTCCTAAGCGGCAGGCATGACGACCGATGCCGCATCGCCCCTCCGCCCGCTCCACCTGCTGATCGCCGCGCCGCGCGGCTTCTGCGCCGGGGTCGATCGCGCCATCGTGATCGTGGAGAAGGCCATCGAGAAATATGGCGCACCGGTCTATGTCCGGCACGAGATCGTCCACAACAAATATGTGGTCGACAGCCTGAAGGCCAAGGGCGCGGTCTTCGTCGAGGAACTGGACCAGGTGCCGGACGGCGTGCCGGTGGTCTTTTCCGCCCACGGCGTGCCCAAGCTCGTCCCGGCGAGGGCGGAGGAGCGCGGGCTCGATTATCTCGACGCCACCTGCCCGCTCGTGAGCAAGGTCCATCGTCAGGCGGAGCGGCAGGTGGAAGCCGGTCGCCACATCCTGTTCATCGGCCATAAGGGGCATCCGGAGGTGATCGGCACGCTGGGCCAGGTGCCCGACGGCAGCATCACCCTGATCGAGACGGTCGAGGATGCCGAGAGCTTCACGCCGGCCGATCCGGAAAACCTCGCCTTCCTGACGCAGACGACGCTGTCGGTCGACGACACCGCAGAGATCGTGGGAGCGCTGCAGCGCCGCTTCCCCGGGATCGCCGCGCCCAAGGGCGAGGACATCTGCTACGCCACATCCAATCGACAGGCGGCGGTCAAGGCGATCGCGCAGCGTTGCGACCTGCTGCTGGTGATCGGCGCGCCCAACAGTTCCAACTCGCTGCGGCTGGTCGAGGTGGCGGAGCGCGAGGGCACGCCCGCCCGGCTGATCCAGCGGGCGGCCGAAATCGACTTCGCCTGGCTGGAGGGCGCCTCCACGGTGGGCGTCACCGCCGGGGCCTCCGCGCCTGAAATCCTGGTGCGTGAGGTGATCGACCATCTGGCCGGCCGCTTCGCCGTCACCGAGGAGCAGGTCGAGACCGCGCGCGAAACCATCGCCTTCAAGCTGCCACGCGGGCTGGAGGTCACCTGACCGATGGCGGTCTATACCCATGTGCCCGCCGAGGAGATCGACGCTTTCCTGACCCGTTACGACGCCGGGCGGCTCGTGTCCGCCAAGGGGATTGCCGAGGGGGTGGAGAACAGCAATTATCTGCTGGAGACCACCGGACCCGATGGAAGCGGCCACCGCTATATCCTGACGCTGTACGAGAAGCGGGTGGACGAGGGCGACCTGCCCTTCTTCATGGACCTGCTCGACCATCTGGGCGCGCGCGGGTGCAAGGTGCCGCGCTTCATCGCCGACCGCGAAGGGAAGCGGCTGCAGCAGCTGGCCGGGCGGCCTGCCTGCCTGATCGAGTTCCTGACGGGCATTTCCGTGACCGAGCCGACGCCGGGCCAGGCGCGCGCGGCGGGCGAGGCGCTGGGCGCGCTGCACCGGGCCGCCGAGGGCTTTGCCGGCAGCCGGCGCAACGCGCTGGACCTGCCGGGCTGGCATGGGCTGGCGGCGAAATGCGGGGATGATTTCGACACGATCGCGCCGGGCCTTGGCCGCCGTGTCGCCGAGGAACTGGCGTTCCTCGACACCCACTGGCCTGGGGACCTGCCCCGCAGCGTGATCCACGCCGACCTGTTCCCCGACAATGTGCTGATGCTGGGCGAGGAGGTGACGGGCCTCATCGACTTCTATTTCAGCTGCACCGACATCCGCGCCTATGATCTGGCGGTCACGCACAGCGCCTGGTGCTTCAGCCATGACGGCGGCGCTTTCTTCGCCGAGCGCGCCGCGGCGCTCGGTGCGGGCTATGAGGCGGCGCATGGACTGTCGCCAGAGGAGCGCGCCGCCTTCCCCGTGCTCTGCCGGGGGTCGGCGCTGCGCTTCCTGCTGACGCGGGCCTATGACTGGATCAACACGCCGGCCGACGCGCTGGTGACCCGCAAGGACCCGCTCGCCTTCCTGCGGCGGCTCGACTTCTATGCGAAGGCCGACCCGGCGGAGCTGCTGGGCGCATGAGCGACCTCCCCCAGGTCGACATCTTCACCGACGGCGCGTGCAAGGGCAATCCCGGTCCCGGCGGTTGGGGCGCGGTGCTGCGCTTCGGCATGCAGGAGAAGGAAATCTCCGGCGGCGAGCCGCTGACCACCAACAACCGGATGGAGATGATGGCGGCGGTGGAAGCGCTCGACACGCTCAAGAAGCCCTGCCGGGTGACCCTTTACACCGACAGCAAATATGTGATGGACGGCATCACGAAATGGGTGTTCGGCTGGCAGAAGAACGGCTGGAGGACGGCCGACCGCAAGCCGGTCAAGAATGCCGAGCTGTGGCAGGCGCTGGTCAAGGCCGCCGCCCGCCATCAGGTGACGTGGCAATGGGTGAAGGGCCACGCCGGCCATCCCGAAAACGAGCGGGCCGACCGGCTGGCCTGCGCGGCAGCCGAATCCTTCCGCGCCTGACCTATCCCGCCAGGGCGCGAACCAGCGCTCCTTCGAGCGCGGTGTTGAAGCGGATCGAGCTCGCCGCCTGCGGCACGATCGCTTCCGACGCGTGGAAGCCGCCGTTCACGAGCAGCATTTCCGTCGGCACGCCCGCTGCGACGAGCCGGCGGGCATAGTCCACATCCTCCTCGACGAAGAGGTCGAGCGTTCCCACCACGATGAAGGCGGGCGGGAGGCCGCGCAGATTCTGCACGCGCGCCGGCACCGATCCGTAGGGCACCTGCGCCTCACCCGCCGGCTGGCCAAGCAGCGCACTCCAGCCGTTGCGGTTCTGCGCCTCTGTCCAGATCAGCTTGCCCACCTGCGGCGGCGGCATGCGGCTGCTGCCGGTACGATCGTCGAGCATGGGATAGACCAGCGCCTGGAAAGCGACCGGCACCTCCCGCCGGTCGCGCGCGGCGATCGCCAGCATCGCGGCATGGCCGCCGCCCGCGCTTTCGCCCATCACGATAATGCGGCGGGGATCGACACCCAGCATCCCGGCATTGCCGTGCATCCATTTGAGCGCGGCGTAATTGTCCTCCAGCGAGCCGGGAAAGCGGGTGGCAGGGGCCAGCCGGTAATCCACCGTGACGATGACGCAACCGAGCTTTTCTGCGCGCGCCTTGAGGCCGGCAAGGCCCGAAAGCACATTGCCGCCCACGAAGCCGCCGCCGTGGATATGCAGGATGCCGCCGCGCGGCTTGGCGCCTTCCCGCCCCGCGTTGATGACGAAGACGCGCACCGGCGGCGCGCCATCCATGCCCGGCACATGATGCTCCGTCACCCCTTGGGGCACCGGCGGCGGCGGCGGCTGGCGCCGGGAGGCGCCTTCGCGCAGGATCGAGCGGGCGGCTTCGCGCAGTTCGGGATCGAGCAGGTGGAACCAGTCGGGATCCGGGGCTTGCTGCGCCCAGGCCGGCATGGCCAGCGCCGCAAGACCCATGCCGCCCAGCGCCAGCACGTCACGCCGCCTCATCGTCATCCTAACCCCCTTCGCATTGTCGTTTCTATATGCAAGCGCAACCCGTTCGGGCCAGCGACATTATTCCGCCTCTTCGACGGGAGCGCCGGGACCGTTCTTCAGGATGGAATCGATGGCGTTCTGCGCGCCGGCCTTGGACTTATAGCCTTCGGTCCAGAAAATGATCTCGCTGTTATATTTGAACTTGGCCACGAACTCGCCGGCCTTGTTCTTCTCGATCACGAACTTGTGCGCCATCTCCGCTCTCCGCTTGTTGCGTTAACGAAATCGTGCCGGACCATAGGCTTGCACATCGAGGCCCGCAATCTCCTTCGGCAGGCCCTCACCAGCGAAAAGCGCGCGGCCCAGCAAGGCAGCGGCGGGCGCGGTCTGGATGCCGAAACCGCCCTGTCCCGCGAACCAGAAGAAGCCCGGCACATCGGGATCGAAGCCGAAGACGGGCACTCGATCCGGCGCGAAGCTGCGCAGCCCCGCCCAGCGATGCTCGACCGCCGCGATCGGCCAGTCGACCGCGCTTTCGAAGCGCGCGATGGCCTGCGCGACCGCCAGTTCCTCCGGCGCGGCATCGCAGGGAGGCGACGGTTCCTCGTCATGCGGCGTCAGCCACAGACGGCCAGCGCCCTCGGGCTTGAAATAGAAGCGCTCGCGCAGGTCCATGACCAGGGGAAGATCCGGCGAGGGCAGCGAAGGCACGCGCAATTGCACCACGGTACGCCGCATCGGCGTGATCGCGACCGGTGCCGCGCCGCAAGCCTGTGCGACCTGATCGGCCCAGGCCCCTGCCGCATTGACGATCGTACCGCATTCGACCGGCCCGTCGCTCGTCTCGAGCCGCCACGCGCCCCCCGCCCGCTGCGCGGCGAGCAGGCGCGTCGATGTCCGCACTTCCCCGCCCAGCCTGCGGAAGCGGCGCAGGCACGCCTGGTGCAGCGCCGCGACGTCGATGTCCTGGCAACTCGCTTCCAACACGCCCAGCACCCAGTCGGGCCGCAGGCCGGGAACGATCGCGCGCGGGTCCACGGCGCGCAGGTCGACCTTGCCGGCGAAGGAGGCAACCAGCCGGTCGCGCGCCTCTTCATCCTCCGCCCGGCCGATGTGCAGCGTCCGCCGCGGCGACAGGAAGGACCCGTCGTGGAAATCCGGATCGGGCGCGCCGAGCAGCGGCCCGGAAGCCGTGGTGAGCGGCTGGATCGCCGGGCCGCCATAGGTCTCTTCCCAGAAGGCGACCGAACGGCCGGTGGCGTGATAGCCGGGGCGGTTCTCCATCTCCAGGATGAGGACGCTCGCCTGCTCCGCCAGCAGCGACCCCAGGCTGGCGCCGGCAATGCCGCCGCCGACGATCACGACGTCCGGTCGGTTCATCGCGGCGCGACCTCGTCCAGAAAGGCGTCGATCCGGGCCAGCGCGTCGAGCCGCACCGGGTCAAGCTCGCGCAGAATCTCGTGCGCGGCTTCCTTGCCGTAGACGTGCAGGCGGGCGTCGGGCAGGCGCGCGGCGATGCGGCGGATGGCGGCTGTGGAAACCAGTTCGTCCGCCTGCGTCGCCAGGATCAGCAGCGGCATGGCGATCCGCGCCAGATCGCCCTTCTCCTCCAGCGCGCGGGTGGAGGCCAGTGCCTCGCGCACCCAATCCCAGCTCGGCGGGCCGATCGCGACGTCGCGGCTGTGGTCGCGCCACCACAGTTCGTCGGCATAGCGCTCCGGATCGTGGGTCAGGCGCAGCTGGCGGATGCGTCGCTGCCGTTCCGATGTTTCCTTCTGGGTCCATGCCTGCCGCGTGCCGCGTCCGAGGCGGCACATCAGCCCGGCCATCCCCTCCGCCAGCCGCAGCGGCAGCGGCCAGCTGCGCAGGCCCAGCATCGGCGCGACTGCAACTGCGGCATCGGGCAGCGGCAGCCCTTCGGCCAGCGCCCGCAGCAGCAGGTGCCCGCCCATGCTGTGCCCCAGCAGCACCGCCGGCCCAGCCCCTTCCGCCCGCCAGTCCGTTGCCAGCGCCTTCAGGTCGGCGATCCACTGTCCGAAATCGGCAATATGCCCACACAGCGGATCGTCGGTGAGGCGGCCCGATCCCCCCTGCCCGCGCCAGTCGAAGCTGGTCACCGCCCAGCCGCGTCCCGCCCAGTGGTGGATCACCTCCAGATATTTCTCGATCATGTCGCCGCGCCCGCCAAGCACGAGCATGCGGCCGCGCGTCCCCGGCCCCAGGCGATAGCGGCGCAGCGGCCAGCCGTCGCCCGCGTGCCAATAATCGAGCCGCCCGCCCTCCGGCCAGGCACGGCGATCGAAGGCCGGAGCGACGAAAGCGGGCGAATCCATGGGGCATGGTTACGGTTTGGTAAGCCATGCGGTCTAGTGCCTTGCCCCATGTCGGGGGAATATTTCAGGCTGGCGCTGACAGGCGCCCTGAGCGCGCTGCTGATCGTGGCGGCGATCACCGACCTGCGCGCGCGCATCATCTCCAACCGGCTCAATCTCACGATCGCGGCGCTGGCGCCGCTCTGGTGGCTCGCCTGCGGCCTGCCGCTCTGGCCGGACATGGCGGTGCAACTGCTCGTCGGCCTTGCCGTGTTCGGCCTTTTCGCGGCGCTGTTCGCGCTGGGCTGGATGGGCGGCGGCGACGTCAAGCTGCTGGGGGCGCTCGCGCTCTGGTTCCCCTGGCAGGCCGTACTGTCGCTGCTGGTGCTGATGGCGGTGCTGGGCGGCGTGGTGACGCTGGCGACCGTCGCGTACCACCGGCTGCGCCACCGGACCGGACAGCCCGAAATCCCTTATGGCGTCGCCATTTCGCTGGCCGCGCTGTGGGTGCTTGGCGAACGATATCTTAACCAATTTGCGTGATGAGTGGGGCCCTGGGGGCAGAGCACCCATTTGAGGGAGGCGAATTTCGTCATGGATGCAAAGAAGATCGTGCTGCTGATGGGGGCGCTGATCATAGCGGTCACGACCGCCCTGCTCGCGCGCAGCATGTTTAGCACATCGAGCGCGCCGCAGGTCAACGCCGCCGCGATGCCGGAAGCAGACCAGCCCCATGTGCTAGTGGCGACCAAGGCGCTGCCGGTCGGGACCATCCTCGACGCGGAGAGCTTCCGCTTCCAGCCCTGGCCCAAGGATCTGATCGAAGCCGCCTATTATCTGAAGGGCCAGGCCGACCCCGCCAAGCTGGCGGGCAGCGTCGTGCGCAACGCCATTTCGGCCGGGCAGCCGCTGACGCAGGGTTCGCTCGTCAAGCCCGGCGACCGGGGCTTCCTCGCCGCCGCGCTCGGGCCGGGCATGCGCGCCGTCACCGTGCCGGTGTCGGCCCAGACATCTGTCGCGGGCTTCGTGTTCCCGGGCGACCGCATCGACCTGGTCCTGACGCAGAGCGTCACGGGCGGCGGCGATGGCGAGCCGCTCAAGGTATCCGAAACCATCCTGCGCAACCTGCGCGTGCTCGCCACCGACCAGCGCATGGATGCGATGGGAGAGGACGGCAAGCCGGTGGTCCAGACCTATTCCAACGTCACCCTGGAAGTGACGCCCAAGATCGCGGAGAAGATCGCGGTCGCCCAGACCATCGGGTCGCTGTCCATGTCGCTGCGTTCGATCGCGGACAACGCATCCGATCTCGACGCCGCCATCGCGGGCACCGATGTGGACCTGCCCGACGGCGCCGATCCCAAGGCGGAAAAGGCGATCATCACCAAGCTCGCCGCCCGCCCGGTCGATCGCGGCAGCACCTATTCCACCGGCGCGGACGTGTCGCGTTACCAGCGCAGCAGCGTGCCGGCAAAGGCCGATGCCGGATTGCCGCCCGCCATCGCGGCGAATGGCGCGCCTGCCGGAACGGTGGCCTTCAAGGGGCCGACCATCCGCGTCGCGCGCGGCACCAGTGTGACCGAAGTTCCGGTCGGGGGGAAATGAGATGAAGGCTTTCCACATGCTCGCCCGGGTTCCGGCGGCGCGGCCGCTTGCGGTCCCCGCCATCGCGCTCGGCCTGGCGTTCGCCGCAGCCGCAGCGCCGACCACGGCGCTCAACGCCGCCCCTTCCCCGATGCAGGACAATGCGATCCTGTTGTCGGTGGGCGGCAGCAAGGTCATCAACCTGCCGTCCAAGATGTCGGACGTGGTGATCGCCAATCCCGACGTGGTCGACGTGCATGTCCGGTCGCAGAACCAGCTCTACCTGATCGCGAAGAAGGCTGGTGAAACCACCGTCTTCGTCACCGCGACCAACGGCAAGGTGCTGTTTTCCGGCACGGTGCGCGTCGGTAACAACCTGACCAGCATCGACGACATGCTGCGGCTGGCGATGCCGGGCGCGAACATCGCGGTCAACAAGATGAACGGCATGGTGCTGCTGACCGGCACCATCCAGGCCCCCGAGGATGCGGCCGAGGCCGAGCGCCTGACCCAGGCCTTCGTCGGCAAGGAGGTGACCGTGGTCAGCCGCCTGCGCATGGCGACGCCGCTACAGGTCATGCTGCAGGTGAAGATCGCAGAAGTCGCCCGCGACATCGGCCACAAGATCGGCACCAATTTTGGCAGCGTCGATCAAAGCGGTGGCACTCTTGGCTTCGTCGGTGGAGGCAATCGCAACTTTTTCTCGTACACCAAGCCAGAAATAAATCCGACCACAGGGTTAATCACTAAGCCTGCGGAATGGAGCTTCACTTCTCCCGTCGACGGCAGCTACAGCCTTGGAGGAGTCGCTCGCATTCTGGGCATCGATATCGCGGGCGCGTTGGACCTAGCGGAATCCACAGGCCTCGCCACCACGCTGGCGCAGCCGAACCTGACCGCCCTTTCGGGTGAAACCGCCAGCTTCCTGGCGGGCGGCGAATATCCCTATACGGTCAACAACGGACCGTCCTCGGGCAACAGCATCGAATTCAAGCAATATGGCGTGCAGCTGGCCTTCACGCCCACCGTGCTGGCCGATGGCCGCATCTCGCTGCGGGTCCGCCCCACCGTCTCCAGCCTCGACTTCTCGGTCAGCGCCACCGTGCCCGCGCTCAAGAGCCGGACGGCGGAGACGACCGTGGAGCTCGGTTCGGGCCAGGCCTTCATGATCGCAGGCCTGCTGAACAACGAGACGTCGAACGGCATCAACAAGGTGCCGGGCCTGGGCAACATCCCGATCCTGGGCAGCCTGTTCAAGTCGCGCCAGTTCCAGCGCAACGAGACCGAGCTGGTCATCGTCGTCACCCCCTATCTGGTGAAGCCGATGAATGCATCCGACGTCCGCCTGCCGACCGACGGCTTCCGGGCCGCCACGGAAGCGCAGGGCTTCTTCGGGCAGCAGATGCACGACGGCGTCAGCGGCAAGCAGCCGAACACACCGACGCGCGCGCCGGGCAGCCCGGTGCCGGCACCCGGCCCGCAGGCCTCCGCCGCAACGCCGCTGGTCGCTTCGCGCGACGAAGGCAGGCGGTCGGGCAAGTCCGGCGGCGCCACCCCCGGCTTCAGCTTCTGACGGAAGGACGACAGACATGACCGCCCAGTCCACCACAGGCAAATCCATGGCCGCCTTCGTCCGCTTCGGCGCGCTGGCGTTGATGACGCTGCCTCTCGCCGCCTGTTACGGCACAGCCAATCGCGGTGTCGAATCGGTCCACCAGCCGGTCGTCAGCCACGCCGCCTACACGTTCGACGTGCAGGCGGGCGGCGGGCTGTCGCCTTCCGAGGCGCGGCGGCTGGACGATTGGTTCACCTCGATCGGCCTCAGCTATGGCGACCAGGTCGCGATCGTGACCGACGCAGGCTATTACAGCCCCGAACTGCGCGAGGGCGTCGCGGACATCGCCGCCCGCCGGGGCCTGCTGGTCGCCGAGGACAGCTCCGCCATCGCCGGCACCGCGCCGGAAGGCATGGTGCGGCTGATCGTGCGCCGCGCCACCGCCAGCGTGCCCGGCTGCCCGAACTGGAGCGACAAGGCGGAAAGCGACGGCCAGCTCGGCACCTCGACCAACTTCGGTTGCGGCGTGAACAGCAATTTCGCCGCCATGGTGGCCAATCCCGAGGATCTTGTCCGCGGCCAGGGCACCGACAGCGAACTCCGCACGGCAACCTCCAACCGCGCGATCTCCACCTATCGCGACCGGGCGCCCAGCGGCGCTGGCGACCTCAAGCAAATCACTGCGGGAGCCCAGTAAGATGAACGCACCCTGGAAACCCGGCGTCGGGCAGCGCGATACCTTCCACGCCTTCGTCTGCGACGACCACAGCTTCGACCTGCTGCGCGCGGTCGCGTCCGAAATGGGCTGGCCGCCGGAGAAGGTGAACAAGGGCGGCATGCGCAACGCGGTGCAGAGCCTGTCGATCACCGCGTCCCCGCAGATCCTGTTCGTCGACATGTCCGAAAGCGGCGACCCGCTGAACGACATCAACAGCCTTGCCGAGGTCTGCGAGCCCGGCACGGTGGTGATCGCCGCCGGCCAGGTCAACGACGTGCGCCTCTACCGCGACCTGATCGCCAGCGGCATCCAGGACTATCTGCTGAAGCCCTTCGGCGCTGACCAGCTGCGCGACGCGCTGACGCAGGCGCAAGCGGTGTTCCTGGCGCCGCGCGAGACAGCGCCGGAGCGGCCGCACTGCACCGTGGCGGTGATCGGCACGCGCGGCGGTGTCGGCGCGTCGAGCATCGCGACGTCGCTCGCCTGGCTGCTGAGCGAGAAGAAGAAGCGGCCGACCGCGCTGCTCGACCTCGACGTCCATTTCGGCACCAACGCGCTGGCGATGGACCTGGAGCCCGGCCGTGGCCTGACCGACGCGATCGAAAATCCCAGCCGCATCGACGGCCTGTTCATCGAGCGCGCGATGGTGCGGGCCAGCGACACATTGGCGATCCTGTCGGCCGAAGCGCCGATCAGCCAGCCGATGATGACCGACGGCGGCGCCTTCTACCAGTTGCTGGAGGAGTTCCGCCTCGCCTTCGAATGCAGCGTCATCGACCTGCCCCGCAACATGCTGATCCAGCACCCGCACCTGATGACGGACGCCAACATCGCCGTCGTGGTGACCGAATTGACCCTGGCCGCGGCCCGCGACACGATCCGGATCCTGTCCTGGCTGAAGACCAACGCACCGCAGTCGCGCGTGCTGGTGGTCGCGAACCGCGTCCATCCGGGCGCGCCGGAGATCAGCCGCAAGGATTTCGAACAGTCGATCGAGCGCAAGGTGGACGTCATCGTTCCGTTCGACCTGCGCATCAGCGCGCAGGCGGCGAAGCTGGGCAAGACGCTGGCCGAGACCGCGAAGAGCAGCAAGGTCGGGGCCTCCTGCATCGCGCTGCTGGACGCCGTGATGGGCGCGGCGGCGGACGACGACGAAACGCCGCGGCCGGCGCGTGGCAAGGGCGATTCCCTGCTCGGCAAGATCGGCGATCTCAAGAGCAAGCTGCCCACGCGCCGCAAGGACAAGGCGGCGGTCCTCTAAACGACGACACGAAATGGACTGACAGGGGATGCGCGTCCCCGGAACGGAACAGGCAGGCATATGGACGTCAATATCATCCTGATGACGGCGCTGCTGGCGACCCTGCTGGGTCTGCTGGTCATGGCCTTTGCCGGTCCCTCCGCCGACAAGGCGCGCAAGCGCCGTGTCGCCAGCATTCGCGGCCGGCACAGCGAATCCGCAGAAGCGATAATGGAAGCGCGGATGCGCAAGGCGATCTCGAACCGGGCCACCGGCACCGAGATGAAGATGCTCGTTTCGCTGATCCCCAATCCGGAGCTGCTGACCAAGCGCCTGCGGATGACAGGGAAGAAGTGGACGCTCAGCCAGTATATGACGGCGAGCGCGGTGATCTTCCTGCTGATCGTCGGCTTTCTGGAGTTGCGCGGCTTTCCGATGCTCATGGCGATCATGGTCGGCCTGGCGGCGAGCCTCGGCCTGCCGCACTGGTGGCTCGGCAAGCTCATCAACAAGCGGGTGAACCAGTTCAACGCGAAGTTCCCCGACGCGCTGGAGTTGCTGACCCGCGGCCTGCGCTCCGGCCTGCCCATCGCCGAGACCCTGGGTGTCGTGTCGAGCGAGATTCCCGGCCCGGTGGGCGAGGAGTTCAAGCTGGTGACCGAGCGCATCAAGATCGGCAAGAGCATGGAACAGGCGCTGCAGGAGACCGCGGACCGCCTGGGCACGCCGGAATTCCAGTTCTTCACCATCACCCTGTCAATCCAGCGCGAAACCGGCGGCAACCTGGCCGAAACACTGTCCAACCTGGCGACGGTGCTGCGCCAGCGCGCGCAGATGAAGCTCAAGATCCGTGCCATGTCGTCGGAATCCAAGGCATCGGCCTATATCATCGGCGTCCTGCCTTTCCTCGTCTTCGGCATGATCTGCTACATCAACTTCAACTATATGAAGCCCTTCTTCACCCCCGATCCGGTCGGTTTGTTCGGCCTGTCGACGATGCAGGTCGTGGGACTGGGTGGCATGTGCTGGATGGGCATCGGCGCGTACATCATGGCTCAGATGGTCAATTTCGAGATCTGACCGGCAGGAAAACAGGATATGGAAACGACACCTTCTCCTGCCGGCACGCTCTTCGGACTGACGGCGACCGACCTGGGCACGCTGCTCGCCGCGCTGGCGACACTCGCCGTGCTGTTCGCGCTATATGCAGTGATGACCGTGCGCGATCCTATGGCGAAGCGGGTCAAGGCGCTGAACGAACGGCGCGAACAGCTCAAGGCGGGCATCACCGCCTCCACCGCCAAGCGCCGGGCGAAGCTGGTCCGCAAGAACCAGACGACCGACCAGATGCGGTCCTTCCTGTCCAGCCTGAAGGTGCTGCAGGACGACCAGCTCAAGGATGCGCAGATCCGCCTTGCGCAGGCCGGCATCCGATCGAAGGACCTGGCTGTCGCCGTGATCTTCGGCCGCATGATCCTGCCGATCGTGATCGGCGGTCTTGCCGCGATCCTGCTCTACGGGGTCGGTATCGAGCCTGAATGGGGGCCGGTGAAGCGCTTCTTCGCCTTCGCCATCACGCTGCTGCTCGCCTACAAGGCGCCGGACATCTATATCGACAACAAGATCCAGAAGCGCTCGGCCGCGATCCGCAAGGGGCTGCCCGACGCGCTCGACCTGCTGGTGATCTGCGCCGAGGCGGGCCTGACGGTCGATGCCGCCTTCAACCGGGTGGCGCGCGAGCTGGGCAAGGCCTATCCCGAGCTGGGCGACGAATTCCAGCTGACCGCGATCGAGCTGAGCTTCCTCACCGAGCGGCGCATGGCTTTCGAGAATCTTGCGACCCGCGTGAAGCTGGATGCGGTCAAGGGCGTGGTCACGACCATGATCCAGACCGAGAAATACGGTACCCCGCTCGCTTCCGCGCTACGCGTCCTGTCCGCCGAGTTCCGGCACGAGCGCATGATGCGCGCCGAGGAGAAGGCCGCGCGCCTGCCGGCGATCATGACCGTGCCGCTGATCCTTTTCATCCTGCCGACGCTGTTCGTCGTCATCCTGGGTCCGGCGGCCTGCTCGATCAGCACCGCCTTCTGAAAAAACCTTGCGGGGCGAGGGTACGCTTGCCGTAGCGTCCCCTCGTCCTGCTGGCAAATCCGCCAATTCTGCTATGGCGTGCGGCGCTTCAGCCGCCTATTTTCCCCTTATCCAAAGCCCATAAGGAGAGGTCGCCCCATGTCGTTCAAGCGCACCGCGCCCATCATCGTCGCCGCCTTGGCCCTGCCCGCCACTGCGCAGGCCGCACATCCCATCGCCGGCCGCTGGGCCACGATCGAAGGGAAGGCGATCGTCGCCATCGCCCCGTGCGGCAAGGCGATGTGCGGCCGGATCGAACGGATCGTGAAGCCGACGCCCGGTCGCCCACAAAACGATTACAAGAATCCGGACCCGGCGCTCCGCAGCCGGCCGCTAGTCGGCCTGCCGCTGCTGTCGGGCTTCGAGGACGCGGGATCGCAGTGGAAGGGGAAGATCTACGATCCCGAAAGCGGCAAGAGCTACGCCAGCAAGGTCAGCCGCAACGAAGACGGCACGTTGAAGGTGCAGGGCTGCATCTCGATCTTCTGCAAGACCCAGATCTGGACCCCGGTGCGCTGAACCGGGGCCGTCGTCATCCCAGGATGAAGTCGACCCCCGCCTTCGCATGGATCGAGGTGGAGTCGTAGATCGGAAGGACATTGGCCTTCACGTCGACGATCAGTTCCAGCTCGGTGGTGGCGAGCACCACCGCCTGCACGTCTTCCTTGGCGATATCCGTCAGTTCCGATTTCATGTACCGCTCGGATTCACGGCTGACCTTGCCTACGGTCAGCTCATCATAGACGATGCGGTCGACCCGGTCGGCCAGTTCCAGGTCCGGCGGCAGCAGGGACACGCCATGGGCGACCAGCCGCTGGCGGTAGAATTTCTCGGTCATGACGTTGCGCGTGCCGATCAGCGCCGCTTTCTCGATGCCGTCGGCCTTCATCTTCTGCCCCACCGTTTCGGCAATGTGGATGATAGGGATGCCGACGGCATCCTGCGCCCGGTCGTAGATGCGATGGATCGAGTTGGCGCAGATCAGCAGCGCCTCCGCCCCCGCCTGCTCCAGCCGCATCGCCGCGCCGACGACGGGGCCGGAGGCGCAGTCCCAGTCGTCTTGCGTCGCACAGCGCGCGACAGTGGCGAAGTCGAGGCTTTCGATCACCAGCGGGGCACTGTGCTGGCCGCCCTTCGCGCGATGGATCGCCTGATTGATGATCTCATAATAGCGGGCGGTGGACGTCCAGCTGAGACCACCGATCAGACCTAGCTTGCGCATGCAACTCCCGTTTCAGCGAGGCGATGGAATGGATAGGGCGTGATGCCCGGAATGGCCCCTGCCCTTCCTTCTTACGGAAGATCGGCGGGCGGACAAGCGTCCTGCGGGCGGCTGACCCCAAGTCGCAACGCTGCCCCCGCCACCAGAGCCCCCAGCGCGACGAGCGGCGCCTGGGCGAACAGCAGGCCCAGCGCCACGGACGCGCCGCCCGAAAGGAGGGGCAGCAGCGCCCGCCAGCGGCCGGAGGCGAACAGGGCTGTGGCGATGCCGGCGCCGCCGCACAGCAGGGCCGCGGACAGGATCGCACGCGCGCCCGATCCGATCCGCAGACCTTCGTCCAGCAGGCCGAAGCCATTGGGATTGAGCAGGGCGATCGTCGCCGCCAGCAGCGCCGTCATCCCGGCGAGCGCGGGCACGAGCGGCAGCAGCAGCCGCGCCGCCGCCGGCCGGTGCCGTTCGCGCAGCAGCAGATAGCCAAGGGACAGGCCGATGAGGCCGGCGCCGAGGATCTCCGGCAGGCTGACCACGTCCTGGACATAGAGGGTGGCGCCGCTCGCCAGAGCGACCCCGAAAAGGCCGGCGAGCGCCGCCCTGCCTTCACGCAGCCGCAGCGCCAGCAGGACCAGCGCACCCGCCAGCAGCCAGCCCAGCGCAGCAACGGGAGAGAGCGGGGTCATGCCTCCGGCTCGTCATCAAGCCGTGCGGCAAGGCCAAAGCCAACCACCGCGCCCAGCGATCCGAGCAGCACGGCGGCGAGGCCGAGATAGCGGGCAGCCATGCTTCCCGCCTCGGCCGCGGCGATCAGGGCGCCGACCAGCGTCAGGCTGCCCAAAGCGGACAGCAAAGCAAGCCGCCCGCCGCCCGGCCGGACGAGCGCGAAGCCCAGCAGCGCCGGCAGCAGCAGCGCCAGTTCGAAGGGAAAGTCCGGGAAGGTCAGCTCGCGATCAGAAGCACGACCAGCGCGGCGACCGCGACCGAGGCGATCGTGCCCCATTTCATCAGGCCCACGAAGCCCTCATAGGTCTGGGTCGCGCTCTTCATATTGTCTTCGGACGCCATGTCCTGTCCCCTCGTTACGGCTCGATGGCGCTCTCTTATCGCCTTGGCCGCTCCCCCTCAACCCGAGACGCCCAAGAAAATCACCGCGGTTAAGAGCGCCTTTACCGCTGCCCGCTACCCTGCCCGTCCGAGAGAAAGAGAAGGGGTTCCATGGCGCGCGACGGCATTCCCATGCTGCTGCTGATCGACGACGAGCCGGCGCAGCGACGGCTGGTCGCGGCGCTCGCCGCCCGGGCGGGCTGGCGCACGGTGTTCGCCCCTGACGGCGAGACCGCGATCGCGACGCTCGGCACGCAGGACGGGATGCGGCTCGACGCCGTGCTGCTCGACCAGTGGAGCCCCGATTACGAACCGTCCGGCCTGATCCGGGAACTGCGCGCGCGGCGCCCTGCCCTGCCCATATTGGTGCTGACGGCGCACAACAATGTCGCCGTCGCGGTGGAGGCGATGCGCGCCGGGGCGACCGACTATCTGTCCAAGCCGATCGCGCCCGAGCGACTGCTCGCCGCGCTCAACGCGACGCTGGCCGACGACGATCCGCGCGGCGAACTGCGCCCGCTGACCGAGAAGATCACGGCCCCCCTTTCCTTCGAGGATGTCGTGGGTTCCGCGCCGCAGTTCCGCGCCGCACTCGCCATCGCGGCGAAGGCGGCGCGCGCGCGGGTACCCGTGCTGATCGAGGGCGAGAGCGGCGTCGGCAAGGACGTGATCGCGCGTGCCATCCACGCCGCGTCGCCGCGCCACAAGCAGGCGATGGTGACGGTCAATTGCGGCGCCATCCCCGCCAACCTCGTCGAATCGGAGCTGTTCGGCCATGAGCGCGGCGCCTTCACCGGCGCGTTCGAGCGCCATGTCGGCAAGTTCCTGAGCGCCGACATGGGCACGCTCTTCCTCGACGAGGTGAGCGAGATGCCCTTCGACGCGCAGGTGAAGCTGCTGCGCGTGCTGCAGGACGGGGAAGTGCAGCCGATCGGCGCGCGCCTGCCCGTGCATGTCGACGTCCGGGTGATCGCCGCCACCAACAAGCGGCTGATCGAGGAAGTGGAGGCCGGACGTTTCCGCGAGGATCTCTACTACCGCCTCAACGTGGTGCAGCTGACCGTGCCGCCGCTGCGCGAGCGGATGGGGGACATTCCCGCGCTCTGCCGCCACCTGCTGGCGCGGATCGCCGGACAGCCGGGGCTGCGCAGCCTGGGCCTGACCGACGACGCGCTGGCGCTGCTGCTGCGGCACGATTGGCCGGGCAATGTCCGCCAGCTGCAGAACGCGCTGTTCCGCGCCGCCGTGCTGTGCGAAGGCGACGCGCTGACGCCGCAGGATTTTCCGCAGATCGCCGCGCAGGTGATGGCGGGCGGCGGCGGGCCGCAGCGCACCGAGCCGGGCAGCCGCCAGGCGCATCAGGAGGGCGCGGGCATCACCCTGTTCGAGGGCGACGGTCATGTCCGCCAGCTCGCGGAGATCGAGGCGGACGTCATTCGCCTCGCCATCGGCCATTATCGCGGACGCATGACGGAGGTCGCGCGGCGGCTGGGCATCGGCCGATCCACGCTCTACCGCAAGCTCGCCGAACTGGGGATCGAGAGCGCTGCCTGACCGCCCCGCCGGGGCTATGCCGCTGCGACGTTGAAATGTCGGCCCGGCTATGCTTTGGGAGGGGGTATGAAGACAGCTCCCCTCGCCGCCGTCCTTTCCGTCCTGCTGCTGGCCGCCTGCGGCCGCGCCGAGCCGGTGGGGGACATGCCGAGCCAGGAGGAACTGGCCGCCGCCGCCAACGCCGCCGCCGCCAATGCGCTGGAGAGCCAGAAGGCCGAGGAAGCGGAAAGCCGCAACTATGTGAACATCGAGCGGGGCTTTTCGGTCACCTTCCCCGAGGGCTGGACGAAGGACGGCGCGGCCAGCACGGCGGACGGCGTGGTCTATCAGGATCCCGGCGCCGGCGCGGACGTGCGCGTCTTCTGGCAGAAGAACGACAATGACCAGACGCTGCAGCAGATCGTCGAGGCGGTGAGCAGCGGGTCCGAGGGCGTGGACGGCGACTTCATCGGCGACAATGAATATCGCGGCACCGCAAACGACGGCGAGGGCAATAATGTGGCCATCCGCCTGCTGAAGCAGCCCGACGGGTCGATCGTGACCGCGACCTTCGTCTATCCCGAGATGCTGAGCGAGCAATATCAGGCGATCGCCGAGAAGGTGCTCGACAGCCTGAAGATCTTCGCGCCAAAGGCGCAGACGCCCGAAGGCGGCGCGGCCGAAGCGGCGAACGCCACGGCGGCGGCGGGCCAGTAACAGCGTTTCGACGCGACAGCAGCGGGCTGGAGCGAAGTTCACACCGTCGTCGGGTTCTTTCGGCGAAAAATGGCGCAAAAGTCCCTGCGAGGCGACAGCAACGCGACAGAGAGGCGACACCGACGCGCCACAGGCGCGACAGGTGGGTAACAGCGACGCTACAGTGACGCGACAGTCAGGCGACAGCCTTGTATCGGAAAAGCGGCCGGGCGGCGGATGCGGGGCATGGCGTTGGCGGGCGGAGGGACGCGATTCCATCGCCATGGTAGACCATGGGAAATCCTACATTGGAAGGATGGATGCGCAGTGCGACGTCGCAGTTGCGCTGACGGGAGCGAGCGGCCAGGAAGGCAAAGAAGGGTGGTTAGCGGACAGGCCGCTATCGGCGTAACATTCTGAAAATGCACAGGAGGTCTGCGATCATAAGTCCGGTGCCAAGTGTTATAGCTAGAGCGAGATACTCGGTTCGCAGCGACCAGTAGAAGGCCCCTATAGCTAGGATTGCAAGGCTGACACCAATGACATGCGCCCTACCCAGCAAAAGGGAGTTATCATTAAGAAGCCCGATGTTGCTGTATCGGCCTGATATAAGAGACAGCCCGTTGATCGCCGCAAAGTGATAGATGGAGACTCCAAAAATAATCCAAGCCAAATTCATCTGGCAGGCTGCCCTCACTGCTACATCGCTTTTGTTTAGAGCGATTGCGCCTTCTGCATCAATGTCTTCTTTCAGGCGGCGGCAAAACGGATCAGAATGGCAAAAAAATGGGTCGCGTCCTGCCGGTCAGCTTTCCCGCCCAGGAGCGGACCGACCGCTAACGGGAAGGTTTGGCGTCGATCGGCCCAGTGAACGGCGATCAAGGGTGGGAAGCGGACTGGCGGCTTTTGGGCATATGACCGGCGATAGCTGACCTTGCGCAGTAAAATCGTCCTTTGCGGACATTCGGCCCCTAGCGCTTCTTCGGCCACCACCAGAACTTGATAATGGTGTCGTTGTTGCCAAAGCTCACGCCGAAGTCAGCGTGATCAACAGATATTTCTCTCACCGCATCTAAGAAATTGGTTATATCTTCTGATCTGAGCGGCATGACAAAAGCATCAGCGGCAAGGCCAATGGAGCCGCTTTCATCAAGGTCGTTGGCAAGGCGGAGTTTGGCGGGAACATCGAGCCGGAAGTCGTGATTGCCGAAGATGCGATCTGCTTCCACATCTTGGGGATCAGTTAGTGAGATAGTTCGATGAGCAGGGCCGGTCGCACTCGACAGAATGTTAAACAGTTCGATTAGGCTTGCGCAGCCTTCTTGATCTGCTGTGAAGTGCCAACCGTGATACATCTTCGGCGCTTTGCGGTAGCGCCAAAGGCTAATGCGTCCTTCTTGCTGCCATGATCCGACTGCTTCTTCCATGTGGGTATGGTAGCAGGCGAATGACGGCTTTCCATCAGATTTCGTCTTTCAGCCTTCACCTTGCCATCGGCATAAGCGGCCGGTTTAAGAGATCAGAATCATCTGACGGAGCGACGAAAAATGGTCGATTGATGCCATTTCTTTTCCGTCATCCCTGGCTTGACCCGGGATCCCGCTTTCTTTTCGGCCGCGCCGTGGAAAAGGGCAGTGGGACCCCGGATCAAGTCCGGGGTGACGGTTACCTCCATGTCTGCCTTCGGTCGAAACCCCTCCCCCTAAACCGCGCTCAGCCCCGCATCCGCCATGCCGCGCCAGAGGTGGAGGGCCTGGAGGCTTTCGCGGACGTCGTGGACGCGGACCATCTGGGCGCCGAGCTGGGCGGCGCGGAAGGCGAGCGCGATCGAGCCGCCGAGGCGGTCGGCGGCCGGCGCCTCGTTCGAGAGGGCGCCGATCAGCCGCTTGCGGCTGCCCGCGAAGAGCAGCGGCACGCCCAGCCCCTGGAAGGTCGCGAGGCCGTTCACCAGCGCGAGATTGTCGGCGAGCCCCTTGCCGAAGCCGAGGCCCGGATCGACCATGATTTTATCCCGCGCGATGCCTGCCGCGAGGCAGGCGGCGATGCGCGATTCCAGATGGTCGAACACGTCGGCCACGACGTCGCCATAGCCTGCGGAATTGTCGTGCGGATCGTCGCCGGCCGAGGGCGCGTGCATCAGGATCACGGGGCAGCCCGCCGCCGCGACGACCTCCAGCGACCGGGGATCGTGCCGCAGCGCGCTGACGTCGTTGACGATGGCGGCGCCAGCGGCCAGCGCCGCCTCCATCACCGCGGCCTTGCGGGTGTCGATGGAGACCGGCACGCCGGCCGCCGCGAGCCGTTCGATCACCGGCACGACCCGCGCGATCTCATCCCCTTCCCAGACCTTCGCCGCCCTGGGCCGGGTGGATTCGCCGCCGACATCGACCAGCGCCGCCCCCGCCGCCGCCATGGCGAAGCCCGCGTCGGCGGCCGCCTGCGGATCGTCGCTATGCCGGCCGCCGTCGGAGAAACTGTCCGGCGTGACGTTGAGGATCGCCATCACCTGCGGCGCGTCGAAGCGGATCGTGCGGTCGCGCAGGGCGAGCGGCGGGCGCTGGGCGGAGATGTTGGCGGCGAGGCGCAGCGCCCGCTCCGCCAAGGGTTCAGGCAGGGTCGCGATCGCACCGGCGAAGTCGGCGACCGGCACCGTCGCCCGCGCCACCCGGTCCCGGCCCCGCAACGCCGTCAGCCCATAGGCCTGGAACCAGAGGAGGCCGTTGCCCATCCGCGCCGCCGATCCGTCCGGCAGGCCGATCGGCGAGGGCACGAACCAGGTGGGCGTGAGGTAGAGCCGGGCGTCGGCGGGGATGGGAGGCAGCATCGGCGATCCTTGGCAGGGCGGATGGTGAGGCGAGCGTGTCTTGTGCAGACGGATAACGCGATGCCTGTCCGCTGCCATCATCCGTCATCCCGGCGAAAGCCGGGATCTCTCTTTTCCTTTTCTCACGCGGGGCAAGAAGAAGCGGGATCCCAGCTTTCGCTGGGATGACGAAGGCAGGTTGATGTCCGAAGACCGGGCATCCTTATGGTTCGTTCGCGAGCAGATAGGTCTGGCGCAGGGTGTCGATGGGTTTGAGGCCCTCGCCCGCGTCGAGATGCCAGAAGGTCCAGCCGTTGCAGCTGGGCGCGCCCTGGAGGGTGGCGCCCATCTTGTGGATGGAGCCGCTGTCGGTGCCCACCGCCAGCGATCCGTCCGCCCGGACCACGGCCTGCCAGCGACGCTTGAGGTCGGTCAGCACCGTGCCGGGCTGGCAATAGCCGGTTTCCACCAGCGTGCCGAAGGCGACCTTGGGCTGCGACTTGGCGCTCTGCATGATGGTGAGCGCGGATTCGTCGAGCGGCAGCGCGTCGGCGATCCGCTCCAGCGCGACCTCGATATAGCTTTCCTCACGCTCGATGCCGATCCAGCGGCGGCCGAGGCGCTTGGCGACGGCGCCGGTGGTGCCGGTGCCGAAGAAGGGATCGAGCACCACGTCGCCGGGCTTCGTGCAGGCCAGCAGCACGCGGTAGAGCAGCGCCTCGGGCTTCTGCGTCGGATGCGCCTTCGTGCCGTTGCGCTTCAGCCGCTCCTGCCCGCCGCAGATGGGGAGCACCCAGTCCGAGCGCATCTGCAGCTCGTCGTTCAGCGTCTTCATCGCCTTGTAGTTGAAGGTGTAGCGGGCGTCCTCGCCCTGGCTGGCCCAGATCAGCGTCTCATGCGCGTTGGTGAAGCGCGTGCCCTTGAAATTGGGCATCGGGTTCGCCTTGCGCCAGATGATGTCGTTGAGGATCCAGAAGCCTTCGTCCTGCAGCGCGGCGCCGACGCGGAAGATATTATGATAGCTGCCGATCACCCAGATGGTGCCGTTGGGCTTCAGAATGCGGCGCGCCTGCGTCAGCCAGGCCTTGGTGAAGCGGTCATAGGCGCCGAGCGTGTCGAACTTGTCCCAGTCATTGTCGACCGCATCGACCCGGCCGCCCTCCGGCCGGAACAGGTCGCCGCCGAGCTGGAGATTATAGGGCGGGTCGGCGAAGATCATGTCGATGCACGCGTCCGGCAGCGCCGCCATCTGCGCGATGCAGTCGCCGCGCAGCAGGCTGTCGACGGGAATGGTGGCCGCCCCGGTTTCGACCGGCGCAACCGCCTTCTTCCGCCGCGACGCGACGCGTTCCATGACACCCATTGATTCAACCCCCTTCGGTTCTGAGGCCCAGCGATGAGTCCTCGGGAGTCCCCCGTCAAGATCAGCGGCTTAGCAGATATTGCTCGGAAAATGGTTAACGCGGACCGGAACGAATCGGGAAGGCACGACATATTGAGTCCCCCGCGGGGCGCCGGACTCCATATCAGGTGGTGTGGCGGAAAAGACTCAGCCGAGGCGGGATGCGGCTTTTTTTGGTTAACGCGCTTTCCGGACGCCGAAACGGCCCGGCGCTTGACCCGTCGATAACCGGCCGATTATGACAATCGCATGTCAAAACGGTTAAAGTCCGCCAGCACGGCCGAGCAGTGCGACCCACTTTTCAAGGCGCTGTCGGATGGGACGCGCCGCGCGCTGCTGGAATATCTGGTGCGCGAGGGAGAGCAGAGCGTCCACGCGCTGACGGCGGTGTCGGGCGTGTCGCAACCGATGGTGTCGCGCCACCTGGGCAAGTTGCGCCGCGCCCGGCTGGTGACGGCGCGCCGCGCGGGGCGCGAGACCTATTATGCGGCGCGCGCCAAGGGACTGGCGCCGGTCGTGCAGTGGATGGCGGTCTATGGCGCGCTGTGGTCGCAGCGATTCACGGCGCTGGAGGGACTGGGAGACGATGCTTCCGCCCGCTGATCGGGCCTGATTGCGCGAACTGTTGCCGCCGGGGCGGAAAGTGTCGCCCAGAAATGGCCCATGTAGAACGCCGCCGGATCATTTCCGTCATCTTTCCGCTTACCGCAGCGCAAGTTGCGCTGTAGTCGATTATAAGGCATGTCGAGCCAATGACTTGGCATAATCCTGCTCGCGGGCAGCATTAGGGCGAGTCGGGGGAACTCTGCGCGGTTTGGGGCACTGTGCTTTTATCGATTGCCAGGACACGCAGGAACGGTTGCTGCCTTCGCGCCATTGCCATGGCGCTGGCCATGGCGTGCCCGTGGAGCGCGGACGCGCAGACCGGCCTGGTCGTACCGCCCAACCCGCATCCCTTCACCGCGCCCGCGACGGACGACCCGCTGCTGGCGCTCGCCGGGCCGGTCGGTTCGCATGACCTGTTCCGGGCGGAAATCGAAGCGGCGGTCCAGAACAACGCCCTGATCGACGAGGCCCGCGCCAGCGAGCGCGAGGCGCTGGCGGCGCGAACCCAGGCGCGATCAGCGCTGTTCCCTACCGTCGACCTGACGGTCGATGCCAATCGATCGCTGGCCCGCAACTTTTCCAACGATCCCGGCAACATCATCGAGCGCTCGCGGCCCGAAGGGCGCACCGACGCGACCGCTTCGGTGCGGCAGCGGCTGCTGGACTTCGGCGCGGCGTCGAGCCGCATCGGCGCGGGCAATGCGCGGGTCGATGCCGCCCGGTCCACCACCATGGGCTATGGGCAGGATATCGCGCTGAGAACCATCACCGCCTGGTATTCGATCCTGGCCCAGCGGCTGATGGAGCAGGCGGCAGTCGAATATATCGAACGGCAGAGCCGGCTGCGCGCCGGGCTGGAACGGCGGATCGAGCAGGGCTTTTCCGCGCGCGGCGATCTGCCTCGGATCGAGAGTTCGATCGCCACGGTCCAGACCCGCCTCGCCGGCTTCCGCCGCGACCGGGCCGGGGCCGAGGCGCAATATCGCGCGCTGACCGGGCATGACGCGCCCGCCTCGCTGGGCCGCGTGCCGCTGCCCGCCGCCGAGGTGGACAGCGAGGAGGCGCTGGAGCTGCTGGTGCTGCGATCGCCGCCCGTGCTGCGCGCCGACGCCGAAGCCCGCGCCGCCCGGCAGGATTCCCGCGCCGCCCGGTCGGAGCGGCTGCCGACCATCGCCGCGGGGG
>NZ_AUWY01000093.1 GCF_000447205.1 Sphingobium ummariense RL-3
GCCGTTACGGCGTGTTCGAGAATCCGGGCGACTACGACATTCGCGGCCGCATCATCGTGCGCGCGCAGCTGGGCGCCGGCATCAACGCAAAGGCCGACCAGGCAACCGCGCGGGCCCAAGCCGCCGACGCCTATGCTGCGCGCGTCCGCCAGGAGGCGCTGCGCGACGCGCAGATGGCGCTGGCGGACCTGCGCGGGCTGGAAGCCCAGCTGACCGCGGCGCAGGCGAGCTATCTGGCCAACCGGGATACGCGCGACGTCATCGCCGCGCGGTTCGCGGCATCGCAGGGCACGGTCTATGACCTGCTTTATGTCGAGGACAATTACTTCTTTTCCATCACGACCTTTATCCAGACGCTCGCCGAGCGGGACGTTTCGCGCTTCGCCCTGCTGGCGAAGACGGGGCGGCTGCTGGCGGACCTTTCGATAGCGGTCCCCCCTTCCGACAGGATCGCAAGCCCGTGACCGACCAGCCGCTGATCGCCGCCGCCCGGGAGCGCTTCGCGCCCTGGCTGATCGAGCCGATGCTCGAGAATCGGGGAACCTATCTGAAGGTCGCCGTCGCGGCGGCGATGATCAACCTGTTCGGGCTGGTGGCGTCGCTCTTCACCATGACCGTCTATGACCGGATCATCCCCAACGACGCCTCCTCCTCCCTGGTCGGGCTGAGCATCGGCCTGGCCATCGTCGTGCTGTTCGATTTCGTGCTGCGGCTGCTGCGCGTCTATTTCGTCGACATCGCCGGCGCGAACATCGACTATGAGGTCGGCGACACGCTGTTCGCCAAGCTGCTGGCGATGCGGCTGGACCGGCGCCCCGCGTCCACCGGCACGCTGACCGGGCTGATGCGGGAACTGGAGACGCTGCGCGACTTCTTCGCGTCGGCCACGCTCACCGCGATCATCGACGTGCCCTTCATCCTGCTGACCCTGGCGGTCATCGCGCTGCTGGGGGGCGTGCTGGTCCTTCCCCCGCTGGCGATGATCCCGGTGGTGGTGCTGGCGGCGCTGCTGACCAACCCGGCGCTGGACCGGCTGTCCGCGAAGAGCCTGGGCGACGGGCTGCGCAAGCAGTCGGTGCTCGTCGAGACGGTCGGCAGCCTGGAGACGGTGAAGGCGATCGGAGCCGGGCCGATGCTGGCCGAACGCTGGCGGTCGGCGCTGCGGAGCCATGCCCACAGTTCGCTCGGCCAGCGGCTGACGGCGTCGATCGCGGTGACCACTGCGAGCAGCGCCAACACCATCGCCTATTGCGGCATCATCATCGTCGGCGTCGGGCTGCTGCGCAACCATGAGATCACGACCGGCGTGCTGCTGGCCTGTTCCGTCCTGTGCGGCCGGGTGATCGCCCCGCTGGCGCAGATCGCGACGCTGCTGTCGCGCCTGTCAGCGACGCGGATCGCCTATCGCCAGATCAACGCGCTGATGCAGATGCCGGACGAGGGACCGGCCGGGGAAGCGCTGCATCCCGCCCGGATCGAAGGCCGGATCGAACTGCGCAGTGTCGCCTTCCGCTATCCCAATGCCGCGGAAAAGGCGCTGGACCAGATCAGCCTGACGATCGCAGCGGGCGAGCGGGTCGGCTTCCTGGGCCGGGTCGGATCGGGCAAGTCGACCCTCGCCCGCCTGATCCTGGGCCTGTACGAGCCGCAGGAGGGCGTGGTGATGATCGACGGCACCGACGTGCGCCAGTTCGATCCCGGGGCGCTGCGGCGCTGCATCGGCGCAGCGATGCAGGACAATGTGCTGATCGCGGGATCGGTGCGCGACAATATCTGCGTCGAGCGGCCGGATGTCGACCATGACGAGATGATCCGCGCGGCGTCGCTGAGCGGCACCCATGCCTTCATGGGCCAGATCGCCAATGGATACGACCTGCGGCTGGCCGATCGGGGCGACGGGCTGTCGGGCGGGCAGCGCCAGTCCATCTCCATCGCCCGCGCGCTGGCGGGGCGGCCGCCGATACTGGTCTTCGACGAGCCGAGCAGCGCCATGGATGGGCAAAGCGAGACCGACCTGATCGGCCGGATGCAGCCGGAAGTGGAAGGGCGCACGCTGCTGCTGATCACCCACCGCCTGTCGCTGCTGCGCCTGGTCGAGCGGGTCGTGGTGCTGGATCGCGGGCGGATCGTCGCGGACGGCGCGCGCGAGACCATCCTGCAACGGCTGCGCGGAGGGAAGGTGGCATGAAGATGACCGTGCGCCCGGCGGCCGACGGCCATATCAAGCCGGCCATCCCGGCCAATATCTTCCTGTGGGCCATCGCCCTGTTCCTGGCGCTCTTCCTGCTCTGGGCGTGGCTGACGGAGATCGACCGCACCGTCCGCGCAACCGGCAAGGTGATCCCGAGTTCGCAGCTGCAGATCATCTCCAACCTGGAGGGCGGGGTGCTGGAGCGCATCCTGGTCCGCACCGGGCAGGATGTGAAGGCGGGCGCGCCGCTGGTACGGCTGAGCCCCATCCAGACCGGCGCGGAGCTGGCGAGCAATCGGACGAGCAGCGACGCCCTCGGCCTCAAGATCGCGCGGCTGGAGGCGGAGATCACGGGCCGGACCCCTCGCTTCCCCCCGCCCCGCGATGCCGCCATGGCCAGCCAGATCGCGGTGGAGCAAAGCCTCTACCAATCGCGCATGGCCGAGCTCGCCAGCCTGACCAGCGTCGGCGCCGCCCGCATCGCCCAGGCGCAGCGCGCCATCGCCGAGGCAAATGCATCCGAGCAGTCGCGCATTTCCAACCGCGAAACGGCGCGCGCCGACCTGGACCTGATCCGGCCGCTGGTGCGGGAAGGGATCGAGCCGCGCCGGTCGCTGCTGCAGGCGGAGAATTCCTATAGCGTGTCGACCAGCGAGGCGGCGGCGGCGGCGGCGGCGGTGGGCCGCGCTCATTCGACCCTGGCCGAAGCGCAGGCGAGCGCGATGCAGCAGAAGCGCGACTGGCTGGCCC
>NZ_AUWY01000094.1 GCF_000447205.1 Sphingobium ummariense RL-3
GCGCGGCCGACGAGCTGACGGCCGCCCGCGCGGAGAAGTCGGTGCGCGAAGCGGCGCTGCCCGCCTATGAGAACAAGCTGGACCGCACCACCGTCCGCGCGCCGGTCGACGGCCGGATCAACCGGGTGTTCGTGACCACCATCGGCGGCAGCGTGCGGCCGGGCGATCCGCTGCTGGAAATGGTGCCGGGGCGCGACAGCCTGCTGATCGAGGCGATGGTCGCGGCCAAGGACATCGCGTCGGTCCATCTGGAGCAGCGGGCAAAGGTGAACATCTCCGCCTATGACAGCGCCGTCTACGGATCGATGGAGGGCAAGGTGGTGGCGGTCTCGCCCGATGCCGTGGTCAACGAGCGGACCGGGGAAAGCCATTATCTGGTGCGGGTGCGCACGACGACGGACGCCATTTCCGACAGCACGGGCCGCCGGCTGCGGATCGGACCCGGCATGGGTGCCGAGGTCATGCTGCTGGGCGACAAGCGGTCGGTGCTGACCTATATCCTGACGCCGCTGACGCGCCTGGCGGAAACCGCTTTCCGCGAATGAAGGGACGAGGTTCGGCACCACCCCGGCGTCCGCGCCGGGCGGGGTGGCATGCACATCGGCATCGCCGCGGGAATGCAGCGACCTGCCGAGTCACGCCGGCTGCCGATGGTGACTTTCCGGGATGAAATCCATGCCGAACGTCCGTTCGCCGAGTCCTGCACTATGGCCGTTATGCATCAGATCATCAAATTTGCGCTTCCCGATGGCCTAATATTTCTGGACGGCAAAGCATAGTGGGGTTTACTGGGCGCGAGCAGGAGAGGGCTTTCTTATCGACACAGGCACGTATTTGGCGGACAATTGTAGCCCAGCGACTTCGATCGGCTGGCATGCATCGAGTCATGGCCGGCGGAAATGCGGAATGATGGCGGCTTCCTGTAAGGCGCCGGCCTTTCGGTTCCCCGCGCCGGGCAGCCATGTGACGGACCGGATGAGAAATTCTGAAGAACATATGCTGGCGCAGCCAAGTGCGTCCATGACGGGAGGGGCAAGTCATTGAAAATAGCAGTGGTCAAGGAACAGGCGGCGGGAGAAAAGCGCGTCGCCGCGACACCGGAGACGGTGAAGAAGTTCATCGGTCTGGGCGCGGAGGTCGCGGTGGAGGCCGGCGCCGGGCTGACCGCATCGATCGCCGACGGTGATTATGCAGCGGCCGGCGCCACCGTGGCGGATCGCGCCGCGACGCTGGCGGGCGCGGACATCGTGCTGGGCGTGCAGGGACCAGCCCCGGAGAGCCTGGCCGGCGTGAAACCCGGCGCATGGATCGTCGCCGGCCTCAATCCCTTCGGCGAGCGGGCGCGGGTCGATGCCTATGCGGCGGCAGGTTACGAAGCGCTGGCGATGGAGTTCATGCCGCGCATCACCCGCGCGCAATCGATGGACATCCTTTCGTCGCAATCGAACCTGTCGGGCTATAAGGCGGTGCTCGACGCCGCGGCCGAATATGGCAAGGCGTTCCCGATGATGATGACGGCGGCGGGCACCGTTTCGGCGGCCAAGGCCTTCATCATGGGCGTGGGCGTCGCGGGCTTGCAGGCGATCGCGACCGCGCGGCGCCTGGGCGCGCAGGTCAGCGCCACCGACGTGCGCGCCGCGACCAAGGAGCAGATCGAATCGCTGGGCGCCAAGGCGATCTTCGTGGAGAAGGTCGCCGGCATCGAGGGCGAAGGCACGGGCGGCTACGCCACCGAAATGTCGGAAGAATATAAGGCGGCGCAGGCGGAGCTGGTGTCCGCCCACATCGCCAAGCAGGACATCGTCATCACCACCGCACTGATCCCGGGCCGGCCTGCGCCGCGCCTGATCAGCGACGCACAGATCGCGACGATGAAGCCGGGCAGCGTGATCGTCGACCTCGCCGTCGAGCAGGGCGGCAATGTCGAGGGCGCGGTGGCGGGCGAGGTGGTCGAGCGCCATGGCGTCAAGATCGTGGGGCACCGCAACGTGCCGTCGCGGCTGGCAGCGGATGCTTCGGCGCTCTTCTCGCGCAACCTGTTCAATTTCCTGTCCGCCTTCTGGGACAAGGAAAAGGGCGCGCCGGTGCTGGACGAAGAGATCGGCAACGCCATCCGCCTGACGCAGGGTGGCAAGGTGGTTAACGAGCGGCTGCTCGGATAGGGGAATCGCCTGTTCGCGCGGCGCGCGCAGGCCAATGTCCCGCAGCCAAATCGGGACGAACGGGGAGTAGGACGATGGACTTCATTTCCATCCTGTCGGTTTTCGTGCTGGCGTGTTTCGTCGGCTATTATGTGGTGTGGTCGGTGACGCCGGCGCTCCATACGCCGCTGATGGCGGTCACCAACGCGATTTCGTCGGTCATCATCGTCGGCGCGCTGGTGGCTTCGGCGGAAGCAGGGAGCATCGCGGCCAAGGTGCTGGGGCTGCTCGCGGTCGTTCTGGCGTCGGTCAACATCTTCGGCGGCTTCGCGGTCACCGAACGGATGCTGGCGATGTACAAGAAGAAGGAGCGCAAGTGATGCACGAACTCGCGCCCGTCTCGCCCTTCGTCGCGCTCGCCTATCTGATTGCGGGCGTCCTTTTCATCCTCGCGCTGCGCGGCCTGTCCAGTCCGGCGACCAGCCGGCGCGGCAATCGCATGGGCATGGTCGGCATGGCGATCGCCGTCGCGACCACGCTTTACACCCATGACGTGGCGAGCCTGCCGGAAATCGTCGGCGCCATCATCGTGGGCGGTGGCATCGGCTTTGTGATCGCCCGCCGCATCGAAATGACCGCGATGCCGCAGCTCGTCGCGGCGTTCCACAGCCTTGTCGGCCTTGCCGCCGTGCTCGTGGGCGCGGCGGCCTATCTGAACCCCGGCGCATTCGGCATCCTCGATCCGCTGACGGACGAGATCCACAATGCCAGCCGGATCGAGATGGGGCTGGGCGTCGCCATCGGCGCGATCACTTTTTCCGGATCGGTCATCGCCTTCCTCAAATTGAACGGCAACATGTCGGGCAAGCCGATCATGCTCCCGGGCCGGCACCTCATCAATCTGGGTACGCTGGCCGCGATCCTCGGCCTCATCGCCTATTTCGTGACCGACCAGAGCCCCTGGGTGTTCTGGACCGTGACCGCCCTGAGCTTCGTCATCGGCTTCCTGCTCATCATCCCGATCGGCGGCGCGGACATGCCGGTCGTGGTGTCGATGCTGAACAGCTATTCGGGCTGGGCGGCGGCGGCCATGGGCTTCACCCTGGGCAACAGCGCGATGATCATCACCGGCGCGCTGGTGGGATCGTCGGGCGCGATCCTGAGCTACATCATGTGCAAGGCGATGAACCGCAGCTTCATCAGCGTCATCGCGGGCGGCTTTGGCGCGGAGACCGGCGGCGCGTCGGGCGGCGCGGCGGCGGTTGACCGCCCCTACAAGCGCGGCAGCGCGGAGGACGCGGCCTTCCTGATGAAGCAGGCGGACAGCGTCATCATCGTGCCTGGATACGGCATGGCGGTCAGCCAGGCGCAGCACGCGCTGCGCGAGATGGGCGACCTGCTCAAGAAAGAAGGCGTCAGCGTCAAATATGCGAT
This sequence comes from Sphingobium ummariense RL-3, assembly GCF_000447205.1. Classification (GTDB taxonomy): domain Bacteria; phylum Pseudomonadota; class Alphaproteobacteria; order Sphingomonadales; family Sphingomonadaceae; genus Sphingobium; species Sphingobium ummariense. The sequence goes on from NZ_AUWY01000094.1 coordinate 3,576, forward strand.
CCACCCGGTCGCGGGGCGTATGCCCGGCCACATGAACGTGCTGCTGGCCGAAGCCAACGTTCCCTATGACGAGGTGTTCGAGCTGGAGGACATCAACAGCGAGTTCGGCCAGGCCGACGTCGCCTTCGTCATCGGCGCGAACGACGTCACCAACCCGGCGGCCAAGACCGACAAGTCATCGCCCATCTACGGCATGCCGATCCTGGACGTCGCCAACGCCAAGTCGGTGCTGTTCGTGAAGCGATCCATGGGCGGCGCGGGCTATGCCGGCGTCGATAACGAGGTCTTCTACATGGACAACACCATGATGCTGCTGGCCGACGCCAAGAAGATGGTGGAGGAGATCGTCAAGGGGTTGGCGCACTAGCGGAGCGGGAAATTCGTTCGTCTGGCAGGCGGGCTGACGCCCTGCCATGAAAAAAGGGCCGCACGGATCTGCCGGGCGGCCCTTTTTTTGGAAGACATTCGTCAGATGACGACGAATTCAGCCGCCGTCATGGCAAGGCCGGTCGAAAGCGTCGCGAACTGGATCGCGGCGCCGGCGCCATTGCCGTCGGCATCGAACAGTAGCGCGCCGGTCGCACTGTTGTAGATGATCCGGTCGCTCGCATCCGCCGCGGCCGCGCCGATGAAGAAGGCGCTGGCGCTGAGTGTTCCCAGTGCCAGACCGCCGAACGCCGCATCGTTGAGTTGGATCGTGTCGTCTACCACCTTATAGTCGGTGATCGTGTCGACATTCCCCCCGCCAAGGCCGTTCATGAACTGAAATTTGTCAGCGCTTGCGCCGCCCGTCATTACGTCTGCACCTAATCCGCCATCTAACGTATCGGATCCTCCACCACCATTGAGCGTATCGTTGCCCTCGCCGCCTTTGAGGACATTCATTCCTGCGCTACCTGTCAAGATATTGGCGCTATTATTGCCTGTCCCATTTATATGGCCACTTACGAGGGTCAGATTTTCGATTTGACTCGAAAGTGTGTAACTCGATGTCGCAAAGACGATGTCGGTTCCGCCGTTGGCTGCTTCCACCACTACATCACCAGCACTATCGACATAATAAGTGTCGTTGCCGGTTCCGCCAGTCATCGTGTCGACGCCGGTTCCGCCATTGAGAGTGTCGTTGCCGTCGCCCCCCCCCAGCGTGTCGTTGCCCTCCAGCCCGGACAAGCTGTCATTGCCGGCATTGCCCCGGAGCAGATTGGCTTCGGCCGATCCAATGAGCGTGTCGTTCCCTGCGCCCGCGATGACATTCTCGACACTCGAAAGAGTTATTCCATAGCCGGGGAAGACCGAATCCTCGAACACGCCGTCGACCAGACTGACATAGCCATGGAGGCCGTTCGTCCCCTGGAAGTCGAACGTGTCCGTGCCGGCCCCGCCCGCGAAGATCTCGCCATAGCCGCCGTTCCAGCCGTTGACGATCTTCAGCGTGTCGTTGCCGGCCTCCCCATAGAAGAGATCCTGGCCCGAACCGCCATCGAACATGTCGTTGCCGGCGCCGCCGCGTAGCTGGTCGTTGCCGGCGCCGCCGCTGATGATGTCGTTTCCGTCATCGCCGAGCAACAGGTCGTCGCCATTGCCGCCATTGATGGTGTCATTGCCGAGACGGCCATAGATGGTGTCATCGCCGCCATTGCCGTTCAGGACGTTGTTAGTATTGTTGCCCGTGAGGGTGTCCGCAACCTGGGTGCCGTCGACATTTTCCATCCCCGTGATCGTCCAGGGGCCGCCGTAGAGGGGATTATACTGCCAGGTTCCGGCCGCGAGGTTGACGATGGCGCCATAGGTCGTGGTGAAGAGGCTGAGGTCCAGCCGATCGTTCCCGGAGCCGCCGTCCAACGTATCGCCCCATTCGAAAATACCGTCGGTGATCCGCATGATGAAGGTATCGTTACCCGCATCGCCATAAATGGAGTCGGCTTCCAGGCCACCATAAATGATGTCGTTGCCATCATTGCCATGGATGGTATCGATGCCATACCCACCGTCCAGCGTGTCGTTGCCGGTACCACCGTTGATCGTATCGGCGCCGGTACCGCCATTGATGACGTCGTTGCCGCCATTGCCGTTCAGGACATTGTTCGCCTGGTTGCCGACGATGGTGTCGTTGCCCGATCCGCCATTGGCATTTTCGATCAGCGAGGCAGTGTTCCCGCCGAAGAGCAGCGCATTGAAGATGTTGCCGCGCGCATAGTTGCCATTGCCGAGATAGGCCTGCTGGGCGGCGCTGAACAAGGAATAGCCGCCGGGGTTGAGGTCGAGCGACAGGTTTGTCGTATAGTTGGACAGATCATAGGTATCGACGCCGCCGCCGTCCCAGATCGTCGCGAAGATGCGGTTGGCGCCCGGATCGATCGCCAGTGCACCGTTGATGTAGGTCTCGCCCAGGGTCGGGCTCCAGGTGTAGACCGTGTTGCCGGCGTTCGCGGTATAGTCCGCGCCGTACATCGTCTGCAGCGCCGCGATGTCGAGCATCATGTAGGTCTGCGGCGCGCCCCATTGTTCATAGGTATAGCCGCCGGTGCCCGCACCCACATAGCTGCGATAGGTCATGACCGAAAATTCGATCGAGTCATAGGCGGTGGGAAGCGCGGTGTTGGAGGGGCCTCCGGTTTCCTGGCCATGCTTCAGGCCGAGCGAATGGCCGAGCTCATGGATCATGGTATGCCAGGCATAATTGCCGGCGACCGGATTCTTCAGCGAATTGCTGGTCCCGTCGTAAGTATTGCCGAAGAAGGTGTCGCCGCCATAGATGCTGCTGCTGGGATAATAGGCATAGGCCGTCCCGGCATCGCTGGAATTGGCGGCTCGGATCGTCGCGATGCTCGAACTGGGGCCATCATAGCCGATACCCAGATTGGTGAAGCCTTCGATCGAGAAGCCCTTTGCCGCAGAAAGCTGCGTAAAGGTGTTGGAATCGAGCGCGGCGTGAAGCGCCAGAACCTGCGCCGCGGTAAAGGCCGAGAAACCTTCATTCTGGGCGCTGATGCCGTCGCCGTCGGCGTCGGAGAAATAGCCCGACTGATAGTCGTTGGTGTTGTTCACGTCGCTATAGTAGATGGTCGTGGCGTTCCATTTGACGCCACTCAGAATGCCGTCGATCCGCGCATCGCCGGTTCCGCCCTGCGCCACGGTCGTGTCGCCGTTGCCGTTTTCCTGCGGCTTGTCCAGATCGGATGCCGAGGTCACGTCGGGCGGGGTCATCACGTCCTGGGGGGTCGCGCGGAATTCACCGACCCGCCTCTCGGCGCCGTCGAGCGTCCAGGTGACGTCCGATCCGCTGAAAGGGTTGGAAACGCTGAACGTCGCCGGGGAAAATGCGAATGGCGAAGAAGAATCTTCGGCCTGCTTCGCCTTTACGGAAGAAACGGGGCCTGCAGCCTTGAACATACAACCTCCTGTAGAAACGAGGATGACACGTTCACTGTGCCGGTTGGCGACCGTCTATTTGCGGAAGTACCTCGCACCATTTCCCAGGTGCGTCAAGTATTACATTGTCTTGTTAAATCAATGCTATGTCGTTGCTTCTCAAAGAACTGACCCAAGACTCGGCAATAATTGCCGACCATTGCGCTATCGCAATGATCCTATGGATTTCCACGCCGTAACGCAGCGGCTCGCCGCGCCGCTTCCTTGGCCAGCGGGTGACCGGGGTGGCGTTCGGCGAACAGCGCATAGGCTTCGGCGGTGCCGCGCCGCTCGACATGCGCGAACTCGGACCGGATCGCCTCCTCGGGATCGCCCGGCGGCGCCATCACGCCTGCCATTTCGGCCGGAGCGTCGCGGTTCGGCGATACGGCGGCGTCCCCGGCCGCGGACGGCGCCTTCTGCGCGCAGGCGACCAGCAGCAGAACGGAGAACAGGAAGGACTCACGACCGCCCATGGAACAATCCTCCACCAATGGCGCATGCTATCATGCAGCCATCGGTGCGACAATCGGCGCGGACCGATCGTCGGCGGCATGGCCGACCGCCTATCGCTTCACATATTTGCCGAACCAGTCGAGCGTCGCCGTCCAGGCCTGCTTCGCAGCGGCTTCATTGTAGCTCGGCCGATAGTCGGCCATGAAGCCGTGGTCGGCGCCTTCATAGACGGTGAGGCTGTCGGGCGGCGACTTGCCGGCGGCCTTGAGCGCGGCGCGCATCGCCTCTACGTCCGCGACAGGAATGCCCTTGTCGAGCGCACCATATTGGCCCAGCACGGGAGCCTTGAGCTTGGTCACCTCCTCGATCGCACTCAGCGGCTGCAGTTCCGTCTTCTGGCTGACGAGGCGGCCGTAGAAGGCGACGCCAGCGTCCAGTTCGGCGCTGTGCGCCGCATAGAGCCAGACGACGCGGCCGCCCCAGCAGAAGCCGGTGATGCCGCGCTTCGACCCGTCGCCGCCATGCGCGCCCGCCCAGGCATAGGTGGTGTCGACATCGGCCAGCACCTGCGCATCGGACGCCTTGGACACGATGGTGGAGGACAGCAGCCGGAAGTCGGTGACCTTCGTCGCGTCGCCATGGCGGGCGAAAAGGTCGGGCGCGATCGCATAATAGCCGGCCTTCGCGAAGCGGCGGCAGATGTCGCGGATCCATTCGTGCACGCCGAAGATCTCATGGACGACGACGATGACCGGCGCGCTTTTCTTTCCCGCCGGCCGGGCGACGAAGGCAGGCAGGGAAAAGCCGTCGCTGGCGGGGAAGTGGACATTTTCCTCCATCAGCCCGTCCGCCGAGGTCTGGATGGCGCTGGACGCAACCGGCTGGCAGGCGGCGGCAAAGCCCGCGGCGAAGGCACCACCCGCCAGCACCTGGCGACGGGCAAGGCCGGTCGAGCCGATCCAGTTGCGGTCCTCCGGCAGCCTTTCGACGGCAGGCAGCGAATCGTCGGTACGGTCGGCGGTCATCGGCACTCTCCTCCTGAACTCCCCGGCGCACGGTAACGGTATCGCGGGCGGTTGGAAACAGGCCGCAGGGCCGCTTCCGCAGCGGCAGGCGCCCTTCGCTTCAACCCAGAAAATCACCGTCCGGAATCAGGGCAAGGGCATCGACCGGCCGCGCATAGACATAGGCCCAAGCGCGCACCGGCCCCTGCGGGCCTTCCACGACGAGGCGTTCGCGGCGATATTCGCGGGGCTCCGGGAAGGCCTCCGAACATTCCTCGAAGGCATCCAGCACGGCAAGCAGCGGCACGGGATCCGGCAGGGAGAACAGGTCGCCGGCGACCCTGCCCTCCCCTTCGGGCACGAAGCCGGGATAGCCCGCCAGGCGATAGAGGCGGCCGCTTGCCCAGGCGGAGCCGAGATGCCGCGCGGCCGCCGCCAGCCAGCGCGCCATGTCCCCGTCAAAGGCGGGGCGCAGTGAACCATAGACGAACAGAAGATCCCTGTCGCTTGTCATGGTTTGCACATTTTCCGGAGAGGTGGGATTTTTCGCCAATAGGCAGAATTTTTCGCGCGCGCTCCGCGGGAGAAAAAGCCCGGAAAGCACGGATTTTCGCGGGAAATCGAAATTGGCACGCCCCCTGCAATCCCTTGGGCATCAGGCCGGACAGTTCGGCCGAACCACATTCAGGGAGTATCTACCATGTCCATCGCCAAGATCCACACCGCCGCCTTCGCCCTCGTCAGCGCCATCTTCCTCGCCAGCGTCTTCCTCGGCGCAGCGGCCGGTCCGGCGATCATCGCCTGATCGGCCCGTCGGCCCCCTTACACTATCCAGACAGAAAGCCAGTCCCATGAACAGCAGCTTCACCCTCGACCGCCGCAATGCCAAGATCATGGGCGTGTGCGCGGGACTTTCCAACCGCACCGGCGTGGACGTCACGCTGATCCGGATCGCGGTGGTCCTGCTGACCCTGTGCGCGCTCGGCCCGGTCGGTGTCGTCGCCTATCTGCTGGCCGGCTGGCTGGCGGAGGGATGAGGCCGGGACGCCCGGCCTGCCACCCGAAAAAGATAAGAGCCGCCCGGACCCTTCGGTCCCGGCGGCTTCTTCATGCCCGTCGGACGGGCGGGAGCCTGTAAAGGCTCAGGCGAAAAGCACCGAATAGAAGGTCAGCAGCTGAGCGCCGACCGCCACCATCAGTGCGACGCCCTGTACGGAGTGTCGCATGATATTGTCCTGTTATGATTGTTATCGTCCGCCCCCATGGGCGTGGCGCGCATATGGATATGTCACGTCATTGTAACAATCGCAAAGTCCGGCATTGCGATTGCGTCCAACGCAACACCGATCATTTCAAGCAAGCGCAGCAATCGTCGCCTGGGCGGCCGCCGGATTGCGGACCTTCGCCCCGCTGATGAAGAAGATATAGGCGTCGCCGGCCTTTGCGCGATCCCGCGCCATGTCCGCCCAGCCCGTTATCGCCTGCGCATCATAGCCCGTCGGCTCCTCTTCCCGCGTGCGCATCAGCCGCGCGTAGGAAAAGCCCACGTCATGGCCATGAAGCGCGGGATATTCGTCATGGTCGGCGAGCACCACCGCCGCTCCCGCGTCTCGCGCCATCGCGAGGAACGCCGGATCGTCGAAGCTTTCGTGACGCACCTCCAGCACGTGGCGCAGTGGCAAGCCGCCGACGCTCCCCGGCAGCAGCTTCAGGAAGGCGTCGAAATCGTCCGGGTCGAACCGCTTGGTCGGCATGAACTGCCACAGGATCGGGCCCAGCCGGTCGCCCAGTTCCGCGATCCCCTGGTTCACGAACTTCGCGATGGACTCGCCGCCTTCCGCCAGCACCCGCCGGTTGGTGCAGAAGCGGGACGCCTTGACCGCGAACTGGAACCCGTCCGGCACCGCCTTCGCCCAGCCGGCGAAAGTCGCGGGCTTCTGCGTGCTGTAATAGGTGGCGTTGATTTCCGTCGCGGTGAGGTGCGTGCCGACATAGGCCAGCTCGTCCTTCTGCCGCAGCCCTTCGGGGTAGAAGGTGCCGCGCCAGGGCTCGAACACCCAACCGCCGATGCCGACCCTGATCCGTCCCGCCATATGCGCTCTCCTTTCCCGTCATCCTGATCGACCGGGACGATCAGAGCCAGCGGGAAAAGCGGTTGGCCCTTATTGAGAATTATTATTAACTAGGGCGCAACAGGAGGACAGGTCATGCGGCTCGATCTCATCAAGACGGCAAGCTATCTCACCATTCATCTCAGCGTCGGCTTCTCGGTGGCCTATGTGATGACGGGCTCGGTCGCGGTGGCGGGCGGCATCGCGCTGGTCGAACCGATGATCAACGCCGTCGCCTTCTTCTTCCACGAACAGGCGTGGAAGCGGTTCACGGCCCGTCCGCCCAAGGGGGCAGGCCGCGACTGGGTACGCGGGCAGGCAGCGCTGGCCTGACGGTCAGCCCTTCGGCTTGCGGTTCAACCCCAGCAGCCAGGGCTTGAGGCCGCGGGTGGGGCGCGGTGTGCCGTCCAGCCGGCGCGCGCGGAGGATGCGGATCGGCTTCACGATCATCTGCCCCCGCATCGGTCCCGATCCGCAGCAGGTGGGAACGGCCAGGATCCGGCGCACCACGTCCATTCCCGCCACGACATGGCCGAAGGCGGCGTAACCGATATAGCCGTCCCGCGCGTCCATCGTCGGCGTCGCACCGACCGTGATGAAGAAATTGCCCATGGCGGAGTTCGGTCGGTTGGGCCGCGCCATGGACAGCGTCGCATCGAGATGGCGGATGCCGGTCCGCGTCGTGGGCTCGTGCGGCACGGGCGGCAGCGCGCGGCGCAGGTCGGTGTCGATGCCACCCTGGATCAGGCCGTATTTCGGATCGCTCTTGCGCCGGGCCGCGCGGTAGAAGGTGACGCCGTCGAAGCGGCCGTCATCGACATAGGCCAGGAAATTGGCGGAGGTCTTGGGCGCCCGCTTCAGGTCCAGCGCCACGGTGATGGTCCCGGCCGAGGTTTCGATCGCGACCCGCGCATAGCCTGGTGTCGGGCGGTTCTGCGGCAGGGCGAAGGCGGTGGCCGCAACGAGGCTGGCGACCAGGGCAAGACAGCAGGCAACAAGACGCATCGGCGCGGGGCGGGTCCGTGAGAAGGATGGAAAGCGCAAGGCTATCGGTCGCGCGTGCCCGGCGCAAGCCGCCCGTCCGCGTTCGAGCGATGCAGGTCAGGGCCTAGGGAAGCGACACGCCTCCCCATCGGCCAGCGGCCCTCAGGGCGTGGCGGGACGCGCGGAACCCGTCTTCTGTTCCCACATTTGCTGGCATTCGGGCAGCATCTGCCCCTTCTTCCAGCATTTCGGGTCGAAGGACGGCAACGCCAGCGAATAGCTCCGGCCCGGTTCGCCATAGGCCTGCTCGCCCGTGGCGACCAGCGACTTCTTGATCGAACTCAGTCCCTTGCGCGCCACTTCGTGCAATGTCCCGCGATCGGCGAAGATAGCGTCGCGCCCGACCGCCGCGGCCGCCTGACAGAAACCGCGCTGCGCCTGGACGGCGGAGTAACCCGAATAGATGCGCGTGCCATATTGGTCGGCTGCCGCCTGGCCCGGCCGCCCCTTTCCGGCGGTGCGCTGGAAATAGCCGAGGACTGCCGCCTGCGCCGAATCGAGTTCCGCATCATGATGCGCGATCATCGCATTATAGTTGCTGATCGCCAGCAACGTCGGTTCGAACTGGCATTGCAGCGCGGCGACGTTGAGCGCCGCGCGCAGGTTCCAGACCAGCCCCGCGCGGATCTCCGCCGCCGTGGCACCGGGCAGTCCCAGCGCTGTCGCGGCGGTGGCGTCGGTCAGCGGCGGTGCCGAGAAGTCGGGCGGCGACCAGTAGAATTGAGCCGCGGCGGGCTGCGCCCCTGCCGCGCCGACGACCGCCAACAGCATGGCGGCGGTCCCGCGCAATGCCGAAAATTTACTCATAGTCCCCGCACTCCTGGGAGGGACACCCATGACGCGGGGCCCCTCGTCGCTCTCCTGATCATCCTTATGCCCTATACCGGGGCCGAATGAAAGTCACTGATCTGCAAGGACTTCCGCTTCGACGGGCGCCTTTTCAGCGGCTTCGGGCGCGCGAGCCGGCGCCGATGCGTTGGACGCGTTGCCGGCCGACAGGGCGACGGAGGTCCCTTCGCTCTGCACGCCGTCCAGGTCGGTCATGGCGTCGGTCGCGGTGCCGTCGACCACCTCCATATCCTTCATCTGCACGGCCTTGCCTTCCTTGTCCGAGCCGGAGCAGCCGGCGAGCAGAGGGGCGCTTGCCGCGAATGCAGCCAATATCATCAACCTTACGGAACGGATCATCCGGGTCTCCTAATGCCTTGTCAGTGCCCGGCAGCCCCCCACCCGGCGAAAGCGCGAAACCTAACGATCCGCTCCGCATTGCTCAAGCCCCGTGCCGCAGCGCCGCAGGCTGGCGAGGAAGGCGGGAAAACGCGCCTCCAGCGCCCGGTCCAGCGCCTCCATCGACGCATCGCCTTGCAGCGCGGCTATGCTGGTCACGGGATAGTCGGCGATGCCGCAAGGCACGATGCCCCCAAAATGGGACAGGTCGGGCGCGACGTTGATCGAAAAGCCGTGCAGCGTGATCCAGCGCCGCACGCGGATGCCGATCGCGCCGATCTTCGCCTCCCGCCCGTCGCGATCATCGGTCCAGATGCCGATCCGCCCCTCCGCGCGGCGGGCCGCGATGCCGAGATCGGCGAGCGCCGCGATCAGCCAGCCTTCGAGATTATGGACGAAGTTGCGCACGTCCCTGCCGCGTTCCCGCAGGTCGAGGCTGAGATAACCGATCCGCTGGCCCGGACCATGATAGGTATAGCGTCCGCCGCGGCCGGCATCGAACACGGGGAAGCGGGGGTCGATCAGTTCCGCCGGATCGGCGCTTGTGCCTGCGGTGTAGAGAGGCGGGTGCTCCAGCAGCCAGACGCGCTCCGCTGCCTCATGCGCGAAGATCGCGGCGGCGCGCGCCTCCATGTCGGCCAGCGCCTCCTCATAGCCGACGGGGGCGTTGTCGCGGCGCCATTCGACGGCGGACGGAAGGAGGGTTTCGGACGACATGGCGCTTCCTTGACTTGGATGAGCCGAACGATCAAGGCTCGGCCACACCGGTTGCGGAGGATGGTCAGAGATATGACGGCGATGTCGATCGGCAAGGCATGGGAGGAGGCGGTCGCCTTCGTCCGCCGCGAAAGCACGCTGCTGTTCCCGGTCGCGCTGCTGTTCGTCGCGCTGCCCGGCGTGATCCTGCAGGAAATGACGCCGCCGCAACTGGCGCAGTGGACGATGACCGAGGGACAGGCCAACCTGCCCGCCGTGCCGGGGAGCTTCTGGGCAGCGATGCTGATCGGCGTGGTCGTCATCTGGTTCGGATCGCTGACCCTGTTCGCGCTGGCGCTGCGGCCGGGCATCAGCGTGGGAGAGGCGCTGCGCCTGGGACTGGCGCGCCTGCCGGTGCTGCTGGGAACCGCCCTGCTGGTGGGAGCCATCTTCGTGGCCATCATCATCGCCGTGTCGGTCGTGGCGGCGGTCATAGCCGTCGGATCGAAGCCGCTGGGCACCGGGCTGGCGCTGCTGGGCATTGGCGGGCTGATCCTGTTCGCCAGCGTCCGGCTGGTGCTGCTGAACCCGGTGGTGATCGACGGGCATGAAGGCGTGGTCGCCTCGCTGCGGACGAGCTGGGCGCTGACGCGCGGCCATTTCTGGCGGCTGTTCGGCTTTCTCTTCGTGCTGACCCTGTTGTCCGCCATCGCCGCCACGGCCGCGCAGTCGGTGTTCGGCCTGATCGGCGGCCTGGTGGGCGGAACCGGGGCGGCGCGCCTGATCGGCGGCATCGCGGCGGCAGCGGTTTCCACCGTGGTGCAGGTCTATATGCTCGTCATGCTGGCCCGGCTGTACCGGCAGGCCCGGCCCGAGGATGTCGCGCGGGTATTCGAGTAGCGATCAGCCATTAGGCGATAGCATCCTCCCCTGGAAGGGGAGGATGAAATGTTGCTGCGCCGGTTCCGTTCCGCTCCGCCCGTGAAAATCAGCCCAGCAAGGGCACATGCGGCGCCGCATCTCGCGGGAGCACGCCGGCGAGGCGGGGGTCGGCGAAGGTCTCGACCTCCCGCGCGAAGGGGGTGAAGCCCGCCTTGATATAGAAGCCGAGCGCCGCCGGGCTGTCGAGCGTGCAGGTGTGGACCCAGAAGCGCTCGATCCCCGGCCGCCAGGCCAGCGCCCTCGCCTGCGCCATCAGCCATTGGCCGAGGCCCTTGCCGGTCAGCGCCGGGACCAGCCCGAAGAAGGACAGCTCGCATTCGGCGGCGGTGCGAAAGTCGAGCTCCAGCAGCCCGACCTCCACCCCGCGCGGGTCGGTGACGGCATAGACCTCCACGGCGGGATCGCGGATGATCGCGACCAGTTCCGCCTCCGGCATGACGAGCCGGGAGAACCAGAGCCACGGTTCCCCCACGCGCCGGAACAGCGCGCGATAGGCGTCCGGATCGGGCGCCTTCCACGGCACCAGCCGCAGGGGGGCGGGCGGGATCGGCGCCGGGCGCGGCCGTTCGCGCATTTCCAGATGGGTGACGATCGTGGCGACCTGCCCCGCAGGCACCGGCGTCAGCGGCATCGGCTCAGTTCCACGCGGCGAGCGGCGGCAGGCTCATCAGGATGGCGTCGATATTGCCGCCCGTCTTCAGCCCGAACAGCGTGCCGCGATCGTGGACCAGGTTGAATTCGGCATAGCGCCCGCGCCATTCGAGCATCTGCCGATAGTCTTCGGGCGTCCATTCTTCCTGCATCCGCCGTCGCACGATCGGGGGGAAGGCCGCAAGAAAAGCCTCCCCCACCGAACGGGTGAAGGCGAAGTCGGCGTCGAAGTCGCCTTCCAGATGATCGTAGAAGATGCCGCCCACGCCACGATGCACGCCGCGATGGGGGATGAAGAAATAGTCGTCCGCCCACGCCTTGAAGCGCGGATAATAAGCGAGATCGTGGGCATCGCACGCCCCCTTCAGGACTTCATGGAAGAAGGCGGTGTCCTCCGCACGCGGCAGGGGCGGATTGAGATCGGCGCCGCCGCCGAACCAGCTCTTCGTCGTGACGAGGTAGCGGGTGTTCATGTGGACCGCCGGCACATGCGGATTGGCCATATGGGCGACCAGGCTGATGCCTGTGGCGAAGAAGGCGGGATTCTCCTCCGCGCCGTGGATCGTCTTGGCGAACTCCGGGGCGAAGGCGCCGCCCACGGTCGAGACGTTGACGCCGACCTTCTCGAACACCTTGCCCTTCATGACGCCGCGCACGCCGCCGCCGCCCTCGCCGGGGACCAGCCCGGGCGCCTCGCGGTCCCAGGGGGTATAGGCGAACGTCGCGTCGCTGCCGGCTTCGCGCTCGATCGATTCGAATTCGGCGCAGATGCGGTCGCGCAGCGATTCGAACCAGCCGCGGGCGGCCTGCTGCCGGGAATCGAGGGCCAGGACGCCCCTCTGAAATTCGGTCATGCGGGGAATCCTTCCGTCTGGCGCAGCGCTTCGGCAAGGGCGATGCCCGCCGAAACCGCGAGATTGAGCGAGCGCAGGCCCGGCGCCATCGGGATGCGGATGCGCAGGTCCGCCATGTCCCGCACCGCGTCGGGCACCCCGGCGCTTTCCGATCCCATCAGCAGCACGTCGCCGGGCTGAAAGCGGGCGTCGGGCAAACGCTCCGCCGCGTGGCTGCTCATCAGCACCAGCCGCCGGCCCGCCGCCCGCCGCGCCTGGTCGAAGGCAGCGAAATTCGCGTGCTTCTCCACCTGCGCCACCGCGCCATAGTCCATCGCGGCGCGCTTCAGCCTGGCGTCGGAAAAGGCGAATCCTGTGGGCATGACGATGTCCACGGGCACGGAAAAGCAGGCGGCGAGCCGGAGAATCGCGCCGACATTGCCGGCGATTTCGGGTTGATACAGGGCGATACGCATGCGCCGCGCATAATGCACCGCGGCAAATTGTCATAGCCATGTCCAAATTGCTGTTGGCAAAGAGCGCTAGGTGAGGTTATCAGGCCCGCGAACCACGCCGAGAGGGGGACGCGGGGGCTTGTCGCGCATGCGAACCCAAATCCCTTGATAATCAGGGCCGATAAAGGCAATGCGGCGGGATCAGGGACGTTCTTGCAAGGGTTGAGGTGCATGGCGAGCGTGGAACATACGGACGGCGAAGGTCTATCCGGCGTAGAAGGTGTGCGCCGCCGCGATTTCATCAACATTGCCGCAGTCAGCTTCGCTGGCGTCGGCGCGGTCGCGGTGGTGCTGCCGCTGATCGACCAGATGAACCCCAGCGCCGACGTGCTGGCGCTGGCGTCGACCGAGGTCGACCTGTCGGCGATCCAACCGGGCCAGGCCATCAAGACCACCTTCCGTTCCCAGCCGCTGTTCGTGCGACAGCTGACCGAAAAGGAAATCGCCGAAGCCGACAAGGTCGATCCTTCGACCCTGCGCGATCCCCAGACGCTGGAAGAGCGCACCGTCGACGGCAAGAAGCAGTGGCTGGTCACCATGGGCGTGTGCACCCATCTGGGCTGCGTGCCCCTGGGCGCCGGCGAGGGTGAGAACCGCGGCGAGTTCGGCGGCTATTTCTGCCCATGCCACGGTTCGTCCTACGACACGGCCGCCCGCATCCGTAAGGGCCCCGCGCCCAAGAACCTGGAAGTGCCGAAGTACAGCTTCACTTCCGACACTGCCATTCTCGTGGGCTGAGGTAAGAAACGATGAGCTTTCCCTGGGCTGAGCATTACACCCCCAAGCATCCGCTGATGCAGTGGATCGACGAGAAGCTGCCGCTTCCGCGCCTCGTCTACAACGCCATCGGCGCGGGCTATCCCGTTCCGCGCAACCTCAACTATTTCTGGAATTTCGGCGTGCTCGCCGGCCTGGCACTGGTGATCCAGATCGTCACCGGCGTGATCATGGCGATGCACTATGGCGCCAACACGCTGGTCGCGTTCGGCACCGTCGAGCAGACCATGCGCGACGTGAACGCCGGCTGGCTGATGCGCTACGCCCACGCGACCGGCGCCAGCTTCTTCTTCATCGTGGTCTATCTCCACATCTTCCGCGGCCTCTACTACAGCTCGTACAAGGCGCCGCGCGAGATGGTGTGGCTGCTCGGCCTCGTCATCTTCCTCCTCATGATGGCGACCGCCTTCATGGGCTATGTGCTTCCCTGGGGGCAGATGTCCTATTGGGGCGCGAAGGTGATCACCGGCCTGTTCGGCGCGATCCCCGTGGTGGGCGAGCCGATCCAGACCTGGCTGCTGGGTGGCTTCGCCCCTGGCAACGCCTCGCTCAACCGCTTCTTCTCGCTGCACTTCCTGCTGCCCTTCGTGATCGCGGGCGTCATCATCCTGCATATCTGGGCGCTGCACATCCCGGGCTCGTCGAACCCGACCGGCGTCGAGGTGAAGGGGCCGCAGGATACCGTGCCCTTCCATCCCTATTACACGGCGAAGGACGGCTTCGGCGTCGGCATCTTCCTGATCCTCTTCTCGATCATGCTGTTCTACGCGCCCAACTATCTGGGCCACCCGGACAATTATATCGAGGCGAACCCGCTCTCGACCCCCGCGCACATCGTGCCGGAATGGTATTTCTGGCCCTTCTACGCGATCCTGCGCGCCTTCACGGTGGACTTCTTCTTCGTGCCGGCGAAGCTGCTGGGCGTGCTGGCGATGTTCGCTTCCATCCTGCTGCTCTTCTTCCTGCCCTGGCTCGACACCTCGCCGGTGCGCTCGGGCAACTACCGGCCGACCTTCCGCAAGTTCTTCTGGATCCTCGTCATCGACGTGCTGATCCTGGGCTATTGCGGCGGCGCGCCGGCGGAAGAGCCCTATGTGATGATCAGCCAGGTCGCCGCAGCCTATTATTTCGCGCACTTCCTGATCATCCTGCCGCTGATCGCGCGCTTCGAGAAGCCGCTGCCGCTGCCCAACTCGATCACGGAAGCCGTGCTCAACCGCTATAACATCCAGGGCGAACAGGACGCGCTCCCCGGCATGGGCAGCGATCCGCAGCCGTCGAACGCCGGCTAAGAGGGGACAAGACTATCATGGTTCGCATCGGCGCATTTCTCGTCGGCCTCTTCTTCGCGGGCTGGCTGCTGATCTCCTTCCTGGTCGGCGCGGTGGCCTATGTCTCCGAGCCTCCGGCCAAAACGGTGGAGCATGAGTTCCATAAGAATCCCAAGCATGTGTCCTTCTCGTTCGACGGCCCCTTCGGCAAGTTCGACCAGGCGCAGCTGCAGCGCGGCTTCCAGGTGTTCAAGGAGGTCTGCTCGGCCTGCCACAGCCTGAAGTTCGTCGCCTTCCGCGACCTGGAGGCGCTGGGCTATAACGAGGCCGAGGTGAAGGCGATCGCCAAGCAGTGGGCGATCAAGACCCCTGACGTCGATCCCAAGACCGGCGAAATGTCGACCCGCGATCCCGTCCCGGCCGACTATTTCCCCAAGCCCTTCGCGAACAATGTCGCGGCAGCGGCGGCGAACAACAATGCGATCCCGCCTGACCTGTCGCTGATGACCAAGGCCCGCCACCATGGCACCGCCTATGTCTATTCGCTCCTGACGGGTTTCCAGGCGCAGCCGGCCGAACTCCTCAAGGAGTTCCCGGATGCCAAGACGCCGGAGGGGCTGCACTACAACCCCTATTTCGCCAACCTGAACCTCGCCATGGCGCCGCCGCTGACGGCCGACGGCCAGGTGACCTATGGCGATGGCACGAAGGCAACCGTCGACCAGATGGCGAAGGACGTCTCGGCCTTCCTGACCTGGACCGCCGAACCCAAGCTGGAAAACCGCCGTCGCGCCGGCCTGCCGACGATCATCTTCCTGCTGATCGCGAGCGGCCTGGCCTACATGTCCTACCAGAACATCTGGGCGGACAAGAAGAAGAAGGCCTGAGCCTCCGCTTCATGCCGGATAGAAGGGGCGCGGTTCCTTGCGGGAGCCGGGCCCTTTTTCTATGAGGGCCGCAACATGAGCATCGACAGCCTGACCGCGCTGGTCCGCACCATTCCCGACTTTCCCAAGCCGGGCATCCAGTTCCGCGACATCACGACCCTGCTGGCCGATGCCGGGGGCCTGCGCGAGTTGGTGGACCGGATGGCGGACGTGGCCCGGCCGCTGGACCCGGACCTGATCGTCGGGATCGAGGCGCGCGGCTTCATCCTGGGGGCCGCACTGGCCCTCTCCTTGGGCAAGGGCTTCGTGCCGGTGCGGAAGGCGGGCAAACTGCCGGGCCGGACCGTGGGCATCGATTATGTGCTGGAATATGGCACCGACCGGCTGGAGATGCATGAGGGGCAGGTTCCCGATGGCGCCCGCGTGCTGCTGGTCGACGACCTGATCGCCACGGGCGGGACGGCGCTCGCCGCCGCGCAGCTGCTGCGCGAGCAGGGCGCGAGCGTGCTGATGGCGCTGTTCGCCATTGACCTGCCGGACCTCGGCGGTATCGCGGCGCTGGAGGCCGACGGCGTGGCGGCGGCGGCGATCATCGCGTTCGACGGGGATTAGGGGCGCGGTGCGATGGGCCGCCGGTCAAAGGCGGCCATAAGAAAACCGTTCGGGCTGAGCTTGTCGAAGCCCTGCACTTTTCTTCAAGGCGCTGTGCCCGAAGAATAAGGGAAGCCCCCTTCGACTGCCTGCCAGGGCAGGCGCTCAGGACAGGCTTCGACAAGCTCAGGGCGAACGGAGGGTGTGTCCGCTCCCCACCCCAAACCGACGTTCAGATCGTGCCCTTCTTCAGTATCATCGGCAGGCCTGCCGAGACGAACACCACTTCGCTTGCGAGAGCGGCGACCTGCTGGTTGAGGCGACCCGCGGCGTCGCGGAAGCGGCGCGCCAGGGCATTGTCCGGCACGATTCCCAGCCCGACCTCGTTTGCGACGAGCGCGACCGGGCGCGGGCAGGCCTGGACGGCGGACAGCAGGCTGTCGCTGGCCGCCTCGATATCCGCGTCCGCCAGCAGCAGGTTGGACAGCCAGAGCGTCAGGCAGTCGACCAGCATGGCGTCGGCTTGCTCCGCAGTCCGGCGAATCGCGGCGGGCAGGTCGATCGACGCGTCGATCGTGGTCCAGCGTTCGCCCCGATCGGCGCGGTGGCGGGCGATGCGATCGGCCATCTCTTCGTCCAGTGCCTGCGCGGTTGCGATATAGGCGAGCGTGCCGCCGCAGGCTTCAACCCGCTGCTGCGCATAGCGGCTCTTGCCCGAGCGGGCGCCGCCCAGCACGAGCAGGCTGCGCATCATACCCCTTCCCGCGCCAAAGCGAGCAGCCCGTCGACGTCCAGATGCCGCTCCAGCGCCATCGCGATTTCGTCGAGCGCGGCATCGACCGCTGCCGCATGGTTCCGACCGGCACTCCGCGCGCCGATCTTTTCCAGCAGCGCGCGGCGCAGGCCGGTCGATCCGAACAGGCCGTGGCAATAGGTGCCGATGACCCGCCCGTCCGCGCTCAACGCGCCATCGGCCTCTCCGCCGTCCAGCCGGGCGAAGGGCCGGTCGGCATCCGGTCCGCGCGTTGTGCCCAGATGGATCTCATAGCCCTGCATGTCCTGCTCCAGTGCCCGGCCGCGCACGGGGCGCACCGTCTTTTCCGGCAGCAGCTCCGTCTCCACGTCGAGCAGCCCCAGCCCGGCGACGGTGCCCGCCGGTCCCTCGATACCGTGGGGATCGGCAATCGTCCGGCCCAGCATCTGGAAGCCGCCGCACAGTCCCATGACCATGCCGCCTTGGCGCCGGTGCGCGAGGATGTCGATGTCCCAACCCTGTTCGCGCAGGAACGCCATGTCGGCCAGCGTCGCCTTCGAGCCCGGCAGGATCACAAGCGCGGCGTCCGCCGGGATCGGCGTGCCGGGCGGGATCATCGCGACATCGACTTCGGGTTCCAGCCGCAGCGGGTCGAGGTCGTCGAAATTCGCGATGCGGGGCAGGATCGGACAGGCGACGAGCGTACGGCCGGGCGTGGCCCCAAGCCCTCGCTCCAGCACCACGGCATCCTCGCTCGGCAGGCGCACGGTGGCGGGGAGCCACGGCACCACGCCATAGCCGCGCCAGCCCGACAGGCGCTCGATCCCGGCATAGCCGTCGGCGAACAGCGCAGGATCGCCGCGGAACTTGTTGATGAGGAAGCCCCGGATCATCGTGGCGTCCTCCGGTTCGAGTACTGCCCGAGTGCCTGCAATGGCGGCGATCACCCCGCCCCGGTCGATGTCGCCGACCAGCACGACCGGCACGCCGCCCTCGCGCGCAAAGCCCATATTGGCGATGTCGCCCTGTCGCAGGTTGATCTCGGCGGGTGATCCCGCGCCCTCCACCACGACGAGGTCGCAGCGGGCGGCGAGGCGGCGATAGCTCGCCATCACCTCGGGCAGCAACGGGCGGCGCGCTTCGCGGAAGTTGGCCGCACCCAGCGTACCGCGCACCTGGCCATGGACGATGAGCTGCGAGGTGCGGTCCGCCTGCGGCTTCAGCAGCACGGGGTTCATGTCCGTATGCGGCGTGGCACGGGCGGCCAGCGCCTGCAGCGCCTGCGCCCGGCCGATCTCTCCCCCCTCCGGCGTCACGGCGGCGTTGTTGGACATGTTCTGCGGCTTGAATGGCAGCACCGACAGGCCGCGGTTGGCGAAGGCGCGGCATAGGCCGGCGACCAGCACCGACTTGCCAACGTCCGATCCGGTTCCCTGCAGCATCAGCCCAGCCATGCCGCCCCCAGTGCGATGATCCAGAGCAGGCCGCAAGCGCGGAGATAGACCTTGGCCGCCCGGCGCATGGCGGCAAGGTCCGGCGCGCCGCCGTCGCCGATCCAGGGTTTCGCGTGCCATTGGCCCTCATAGGACACTGGTCCGCCGAGGCGGACGCGCAGCACACCCGCCATCGCGGCCTCCGGCCAGCCGGCATTGGGCGAGGCATGACGCGCATGGTCGCGCCGCAGGATGCGCCAGCCGCCCCTGCCCGCCAGGCAGAGCAGCAGGGCCGAGAGGCGGGCGGGCAGCAGGTTCAGCAGGTCGTCGAGCCGCGCCGCCGCCCAGCCGAAATCGCGATAGGGCGGCTCGATGTGGCCGATCAGGCTGTCCGCGGTGTTGACGGCTTTATAGGCCCAAAGCCCCGGCAGGCCCAGCAGCAGCAGCCAAAAAAGGGGCGCCACGACGCCGTCGCAGAAGCTTTCCGCCAGGCTCTCGATCGCGGCGCGGGCTATGCCGGCTTCGTCCAGATCGGCGGTGTCGCGGCCCACGATCCGGCCCACCGCCAGGCGCGCGGCAGGAAGATCGCCCGCCGCGAGCGCCCGCAGCACGGG
>NZ_AUWY01000095.1 GCF_000447205.1 Sphingobium ummariense RL-3
ATCAGCCAGCCTGCCCCGCCCGCCAGCAGCACCAAGACCGCCACGGTGGCGACGCCCATGGCGCGCCGGGCCGCGTCCGACCGGCTCGCCCGGTTCCAGCGGCGTTCGCAACAGCCGATCACTCGCGCGAAGAGCCCGACGGGATGCCCTGATCGCGCCGGCCAGCCCAGCGCGGCGTCCAGGGCCAGCGCCAGTAGGGCGACCGGCTCAGCCATGGCCGAGCGCCGCATCGACACGGTCGAGATCGCGTTCCATGGGCACGCCGAAACGGAGCCAGTGCGGCGCTTCGGCGAAGGGACGGGTGAGGATCGCGTGACGGGCGAGGCGGTCGAACAAAGCGGGTGCCTCCGCCGTCTCCACCAGTCGGAAAAGCGGGCAGCCGCCGCGCGGCGACAGGCCATGGCGCGCCAGCACGGCATCGAGCGCGGCGGCGCGCCGGTCGATGTCAGCGCGGGCTTCCTTCATCCACGCCGCATCGCGATAGGCGGCCGTGCCGAACGCGACCGCCGCCGCAGAGACGGGCCAGTCGCCCAGCTGCCGTCGCAGTCTCGCAAGCACCGACGGCGGTGCGATCACGAAGCCCAGTCGAACGCCGGCCAGTCCGAAGAACTTGCCGAAGGAGCGCAGGACGACGAGGCGGCGATCCGCAGCGACCTGCGGAGCAAGGCTGATGGCGGGGACGGTTTCGGCATAGGCCTCGTCCACCAGCAGCCAGCCGCCCGCCGCCGCGATCCGGTCTTGCCAGGCGAGCAACGTTGCGGGCTCGGCGATGCGGCCGTCCGGATTGTTGGGATTGGCGATGACGAAGGCTGCGCGGTCCCCCTGGCCCATCGTCGCCGGCCGCGAATCGGAAAAGGCGTCGGCATGGGTGCCGTAGCAGGGCGGGACATGACGGCCCGGCAAGGCGAGCAGCCGGGCGAGCAACCGCAGCGCGATCTCGCTGCCCGGCACGGCGCAGCATAGCGCCGGATCGATGCCGAAGCTGCCGGCCGCCGCCGCTTCCAGCCCGCCGATCGCTGCGGGATCGGGCAGGTGCGCCCAGTCGGGTTGCGCCGCGCGGGCGAAGGGCCAGGGACAGGGGTTGATGCCGGTCGACAGGTCCAGCCAGTCACCGCCGCCATAGAGGCGGCGCGCGGCCTCCAGCCTGCCGCCATGACCGGTGAAATCCGCCGTCACGGCACCAGCACCAGCGCCGCGAGCAGCGCCGTTTCGACCAGTTCGATGCCTGCGCCATGGCCGTCCCCGGAAATGCCGCCGATCCGCGCCTTCAGCCACCAGGCCCATAGCGGCATGGCGATCAGGCCGACCGCCAATGCGGGCGCGAAGGCGCAGGCTAGCGACGCGGCCAGCGACCAGCCAAGGAGATGGCGACGGCCCACGGCATCGCGGAACAGGCTGCCCAGCCCCTCGTGCAATGGCGGGAGCCAGCGCGCCCAGGCGAGCGGCCCGATGCGGGCGATCGCGGGTATCGCCGCCAGCGTCCAGAGCGGGTGCTGGTCCAGCAGGGCGTGCAGCAGCACCAGCTTGGCGAGGAGCTGCATCCCGATCGCCACCACGCCGAAGCTGCCGATATGAGGATCGGCGAGGACAGCCGAGAGCCGGGCCCTGTCGCCATGCGCCGCGCCCGCCGCATCGGCAATGTCGCCCAGCCCATCGAGGTGCAGCGCGCCGGTGACCAGCACCCAGGCTGCCAGCGCCAGCAGCGCGCCGGTCCAGCCGTCATGCCGCATCCCCAGCCAGGCCGCGCCCATGACCACGGCGCCGACGACGATCCCCGCCAGGGGGAACCAGCGCATCGACAGGACGAAATCCTCGCGGTCCGCATGCACCCGAGGCAGGGGCAGCGTGGTGAGAAATTGCAGGGCGAGCAGCAGGCCCTTCACGGGCTGTCCCCCAGCAGGGCGACGAGCTGCGCCGACCGGGCTTCGCCTGGCCAGACGCGAAGGGTGACGAGCGCCGCATGGGGCAGCGCCACCGCCCAGCCCTGCCGATGATCGAACCCCAGCAGATGATGAAGCGCGGCGCGAATGGCGCCCGCATGGGTGATCACCAGTGTCGGGCCATCGATCTCCTCCAGCGCCGCTCCGATCCGCGCGCAGAGAGCGGACCAGCTTTCCCCGCCCGGCGGTGGCGCAGCATCGGGATCCGTCCAGAAGGCTCCGATCGCATCGGCGGGAATGGTCGCCGGATCGCGCCCTTCCCAATCGCCGAAATCCAGTTCGCGCCAGCGCGGATCGACCCTGTGCGGCAGGCCGCGCGCTGCGCCGACGGCCTCGGCAGGACGTCGTGCGCGCTGCAGGTCGGACGAGACGATCCGCTGAACCGGCAGATCCAGACCCCGCGCCAGGCAGGCGGCGACGCCTTCGGGCAGGGGCGCGGCATCGCGATGACCGGTCAGGGTGCCCGCCCCTTCCGCCTCGCCATGGCGGAGCAGATGGAGCAAAAA
>NZ_AUWY01000096.1 GCF_000447205.1 Sphingobium ummariense RL-3
CGCTTCGGCAAAGGTCGCCATGCCGTCATGCGCGGCGAGCGCCGCCCGCACGAGCTGCACCGCCACCGCCGCGCCGGTCCCTTCGCCCAGCCGCATGCCGAGCCGCAGCAGCGGCTCCAGCCCGACATGGCCGAGCAGCCGGTCATGCGCGGCTTCGGCCGAGCAATGCGCCGCAAGGCAATGTTGGGTGAAGGCAGGATTGGCCGCCGCGAGAGGCGCGATGGCCGCACAGCAGATATACCCATCCAGCAGCACCGGCACGCGCAGGAGCCGCGCAGCGAGGATCGCGCCCGCCATCGCCGCGATCTCCCGCCCGCCGAGCCGACGCAGCGTTTCGAACGGCGACGTGCAGAAAGGAGCGTGCAGCGCCAACGCCAGCGCGACCGCTTCCATTTTGCGCGCGAGGCCGGACCGGTCGACGCCCGTGCCCGTTCCGACCCATGCCTCCGCGTCGCCGCCTAAGGCCTGAGCGCACAGAGCTGCGGCAGGTGTGGTGTTGGCGATGCCCATTTCCCCCACGAACAGCAGGTCGGTGCGTGGCGCGACCACGGCGGCCCCGGCATTGAGCGCGGCGAGGCACTCCGCCTCGCTCATCGCCGGCTCGACGGCAATGTCTCCGGTCGGCCGGTCGAGATCGAGCGGGACCACGGCCAGTTCCGCCCCGGCCGCCCGCGCCAGCGCATTGATCGCCGCGCCCCCGGCCCGGAAGTTCGCGACCATCTGCACGGTGACATCGGCGGGGAAGGCGCTGACTCCGCGCGCGGCGACGCCATGATTGCCGGCGAAGACGGCGGCGCGAACCATGTCCAGCCGCGGGCGCTCCCGGCCCTGCCAGCCGGCCAGGAAGAGCGCGATCTCCTCCAGCCGGCCAAGCGATCCGGCGGGTTTGGTGAGCTGCGCCTGCCGTGCGGCGGCAGCCTCGATCGCCGCCGGGTTCGCGGTGGGCAGCGATGCGAGGGCCTCAGCGAAGGCGGAGGGATCGGCGAAGCGGATCATGACACGACGAAGCCTTCGGGCGGGACGCGGACGATGAAATGACCCTTCACGCCTTCGGGCCAATCGGCGTAGCGGACCACGCCCTCCTCGCTGGCGGCGTGGCGCGCCGCATAGTCGAGGAGAGCGCGGGCCGCATCCGGGCCGGGCGTGAAGCCGCCCAGCACATAGCCCATCTTCCCGGGCGCGCGGATATGGACCGCGCAATGCCGGGTGCAGGCGAAGAGGCAGGGCATGTCCTCCACGCCAATGCCGGCATAGGCGGGATCGGCGGCCTGCGCTTCCCGCAGCGCGCGGGAGAGCAGCGCGCCGCCGCGCTGCCCCTCCCCGTCCTCGCGATGATCCGTCGACAGGCGGCAGGTGGTGCAGACCACCACCGAAGGCCCGTCCCCCGCGCGCCGCAGCATCAGAAGCGGCTCCGGATGCCGGCGTAGACCGTGCGACCGAGGCTGCCATAGCCGTTCGCCGTCTGGTAATCGACGTCGCCGACATTTTCGACCCGGCCGTAGAGGGTAAGGCCCTCCAGCAGTTTCCATTCGGCGCGCAGGTCGGTCAGCCAATAGTCGTCGAGCCGCAGGCTGCTGCCCGCCCGATCGAAGGTGCGCCCGGAATAACGGACAGCGACGCTCGCCTTCAGGCCGAAGGGGAAGGCATAGCCCAGCTCGCCATTGGCGAGGTTGCGGGGCACGCGGGCAAGCTGGACGCCATAGGTGGCGCCCGGCGTGCGGTCTTCTGCCACGATCCGGCTGTAATTGCCGGTCGCGAACAGGCCGCGCCAATTGAGCGACGCGCCCAGCTCGATCCCCTTGGCGTGGCTCTTGCGCACGTTGGCGTAGTAGCCGAAGCGCGTCTCGTCCGTGCCGGGCACATAGCAGACCTCCGGCAGCGTGCCGGCGGTTGGACAATAGGCGAAGTCGATCAGATTGTCGGTCTTGCGCTCGAACCAAGTGGCCGAGAGGGTCAGGATGTCGCCCAGCTTCTGGTCGATGCCCGCTTCCCAGCCCTTCGCCTCCTCGGGCCTGAGCGCGGTCGAACCGTATAGGCTGAACAGCTGGTAGAGCGACGGCGCCTTGTAGCCTTCGTCATAGCTGGCGCGCAGCCGCGTGCCGGTACGCGCGACCGACCAGGCGGCGCCCGCGCTGGCCACCGTGTTGCCGCCGAAGCGCGACTGGTCGTCGTGGCGGACGCCGCCATTGACGGTGAGGCCCTCCACCAGCGTCAGGCGGACCTGGCCGTAGACGCTGTTGGTGTTCGCCTCGCTGGGCAGCCGCGCATAGGGGGCGGCGGTATCGGCGGGCGACGCATTGGTCATGCGCTGCTCCTCCCGCTCGGCGCCGAACACCAGCTGCACCGCATCCGATGCGGTGAAGGTGCCCTGATATTCGTAGCGGCGCACGCGCCCGTCCGCGTCGAAATTGAGCGGCCGCAGCTTGCGGCGCGGATCGTAATTGTCGCGCGCGGTGTCGCTGTGGAGGATGGCGAGGCGGTTGAGGAAGCGCCCATCCAGCAGCGCGACGTTCAGGCCGGCATAGGCCGACCATTCGCGCGTCGTGCCATAGACTGGCGCGTCGCCGCTGGTGCTGTCGAATTCGTTGCGCGCGTCGGCCCAATAGCCGCGCAGGTCGAGCGAGACCGTGGGCGCGAAATGCAGCGTCGCCGATCCGCTGGCGGCCTTGCGGCGATAGCCGTCATCCTCCGTCCCGCTGGCGCGGGCGGAAATCCCGTCGGTGGTGAAGGTCGATCCCGAGACGCGCCAGTCGATGAAATCGCTGGTGCCGCCTACCGCCGCCCGGGCGCTGAGCGTTTCATGGGTGCCGGCCTCGAAGGACGCGCTGCCCTCGATCGGCCTGGTCGCCCTGGCGGTCTGGACGTTGATGACGCCGCCGATCGCGTCGCTGCCCCAGAGGATCGCCTGCGGGCCGCGCAGGATTTCGACGCGCGCCAGATCGTCGATAAACAGGTTGGCGAAGCCGTAGCCGCCCGCCGTCGAGGAGGGATCGGCAAGGCGCATGCCGTCGATCACCATCACCGTCTGCCCCGAATCGGCGCCGCGAATGCGCAGCGTGGTGGTCGTGCCGTAGCCGCCGTTGCGGCTGAGGCTGATGCCCGGCGTACGCACCAGCAGGTCGGTGAGCGCCAGCGGCTGCTGCTGCTCGATCGCCGCCTGGTCGAGGACGGTGACGCTGGAGGCGACGCGATCCTCCGCCACGGGCGTGCGGAACGCGGTGACGACGAGGCCGTCCGACGGCTCCTCCGCGAAGGCGGCGCCCGGCACGAGGCCGGCGGCCAGCAGGAGGGCACCGACGCAATTCTGTATTCTCATTCGTTCAACCCCTTAACAACGGGCCTTTCCGGCAGGCACGCGAAGGGGCGGAACGGTGCGCGCGGGCGCGACAGGTCGCCCCTCGCACGGATCCGCCGGCGAGGCGATGGCTGTCGTTGCGCAGGGATGACCCCGTTCGGCCGGCACACCCTGTCCGGACGAAGAACGACCGCGACGGGCAGGTCTCCTGGCTCGCGGGTCAATGCCGGTTCGGCCGCCTTCTCAGGGCTTGCGCCCCAATGGCATGTTGGCCGGCCGGCTCTCCGCTTACAGTTGCAGGGGCAGCGCGGGTCTTTCACCCGACTTCCCTTTTGATCCCCTCGCGGGGAACCTGTCGCGGCGCGGCTGATAGCGGTGCTGCAGCGGGGGCGCAAGGGCAGCATGCTTGCGCGGATCGCGCGGCTGGCTTATCGGAGCTGTCGCTACGGGTGCCCGAAAGGGCTTAATCGGGAAGTCCGGGGCGATCCCCTTGCGGGGGTCGATGCCGGCACTGCTCCCGCAACTGTGACCGGAGAGCGCATCGCCATCGAGCCATTGGAAGGGCATTCCTTCCGAGAAGGCGGCGAACCGCGCGACGATCCGGAAGTCAGGAAACCGGCCCGTTGCCGTCGTTCCTTCGCGCGGGCGGGATGTACCGGGCGGACGAGGGTGAACCCTTGACGGACGACATGCGTGCATGCGTCGGAAAGGGAGCCAGAGCCATGATTCATCGCTGACAGAATGCCGCGCGGGTTCGGCCCGTCGCCGCCTTCCTGCCGCGCTTTCGCGCCACCCTCTTCCATTGCCGGAGACCTGCCATGGTCCGTCAGACCCGATTCGACTTCGCCCTGTTCGCCGCCCTCGCCGCCGTCATGCTGGTGACGCGCACCCACTGGATCAGCCATGTCGTCCACCTGCCCGACACGGTGTGGGCCAGCTTCTTCCTCGCCGGCTTCTACATCCGCGCGCGGCTCGCCTTTCCCGCGCTGTTCCTGCTCGGCTTCGCGATCGACCTGGTGGTGATCGGCAACAAGGGCAGCACGTCCTTCTGCTTCACCCCGGCCTACTGGATGCTGCTGCCCGCCTATGGCGCGATGTGGCTGGCGGGACGCTTTTCCGCCCGCCGCTTCGGCGCGAGCGCCCGCGCGCTGCCGGCGATCGTCGGCACGATGCTGGTGGCGCTGGTCGCCGCCAAGCTGCTGTCGAGCGGCGGCTTCTATTTCCTGAGCGGCCGCTTTCCCGATGCCTCGGTCGCCGGCTTCCTGCCGCGCATGACCCGCTATTTCCCGCCGATGCTCTGGTCGACGCTGATCTGGGCCAGCCTCGCCATAGCGGCGCACGCGCTGGTCGCGCTACTGCAGCCACGCACGGACGACGAACGCGCATGAGCGGCGACGAAGAGGCGCGCCACAAGGAGCGCACGCAGAAGCACAAGGCGGTGGTCGACGCCCGCATCGCCGCCGCCACGCAGGACAAGGGGCTGCTTCTGGTCCTCACCGGCAATGGCAAGGGCAAGTCCTCCAGCGCCTTCGGCATGGTCGCGCGCACCCTGGGCTATGGCCGCAGGGCCGCGATCTTCCAGTTCATCAAGGGCAAGGAGGAAGTGGGCGAGCGCGCCTTCTTCGCCGCGCATCCCGGCGTCACCTGGGAGCGTTGCGGCGAGGGCTTCACCTGGGAGACGCAGGACCGGCAGGGCGATATCGCGACCGCGCGGGCGGGCTGGGAAAAGGCGAAGGCGGCGCTGGCCGACCCCGCCATCCACCTGGTCGTGCTGGACGAGCTGACCTATCTCCTCACCTATCGCTATCTGGCGCTGGAGGAGATCCTGCCGCCGATCCTGGCCCGGCCGCCGATGCAGCATGTCGTCGTCACCGGCCGCGCTGCGGACGAGGCGCTGATCGAGGCGGCCGATACGGTGAGCGCGATCCGCGACGTCAAGCACGCCTTCCGCGCCGGGGTGCGGGCGCAGCAGGGCATCGACCTGTGAGCCATGCGGCGCGCTGCCCCGCCCTGCTGGTGGCGGCGCCCGCATCCAACCAGGGGAAGACGACGATCACCGCCGCCCTCGCCCGGCGCCATCGCGACGCGGGGCGGCGGGTGCGCGTCTTCAAATGCGGCCCCGATTTTCTGGACCCCATGATCCTGGAGCAGGCGAGCGGTGCCACGGTCCACCAGCTCGACCTGTTCATGGGCGGCGAGGCGGACTGCCGCCGCCTGCTGCACGAGGCTGCGCAGGACGCGGACCTGATCCTGATCGAGGGGGTGATGGGCCTGTTCGACGGCGATCCCTCCGCCGCCGACCTCGCCGCCTTGTTCGGCCTGCCGGTGCTCGCGGTGGTGGACGGATCGGCGATGGCGCAGAGCTTTGGCGCTATCGTCCACGGGCTGGCAAGCTATCGCGATGACATCCGCGTCGCCGCGGTGCTGGCGAACCGCGTGGCGGGCGAGCGCCATGCGGCGATGCTGGAAGGCAGCCTGAGGCAGGGCGTGGCATGGCTCGGCGCGCTGCCCCGCGACGAGACGATGACGCTGCCGGAACGCCATCTGGGGCTGATGCAGGCGCAGGAGGTCGGCGACCTGGACCAGCGGATCGCGCGCGCGGCGGCGCTGCTGCCGGAGGGCGCGCTGTGGCTGCCCGATCCTGTGGCGTTCCCGGCGCCCGGCACCCCGGCGACTGCTCCGCACGTGCTGGACGGGTGCCGCATTGCGGTGGCGCGCGATGCCGCCTTCGCCTTCCTCTACCCCGCCAACTGCACGCTGCTGGAAACGATGGGCGCCCGCCTTTCCTTCTTTTCGCCGCTGGCGGACGAGGCGCTGCCGCCCTGCGACGCGCTATGGCTGCCGGGCGGCTATCCCGAGCTGCATCTCGACCGGCTATCGGCTAATACCGCCATGATCGCGGCGGTGAGGGCGCATCATGAGGCAGGCAGGCCGATCCTCGCCGAATGCGGCGGCATGCTCTATTGCACAGAGGCGTTGACCGATACGGACGGATGCCGCGCACCGATGGCGGGGTTGCTTCCGGGCGAAGCGACGATGCAGCCGAAGCTGGCCGCGCTGGCGCTGCAACAGGTTACGGTGCCGGGCATCGGCACGCTGCGCGGCCACAGCTTTCATTATTCGCGGCTGGACACGCAGGCGCAGCCGCTGGCCCGCGCTACCGACCGCCAGGGACGGCCGGGCGAGGCCGTGTACCGCGCCGGATCATTGCTCGCCAGCTATGTGCATTTCTACTTCCCGTCCGATCCCCGGGCAGCGGCCGCGCTGTTCCTGCGGGCCGACAGATGAGAGCCAGCGATCCTCGCAGGACCTCTCAGGCCGGCCGCTTCGAGGGCGGCCGGCGCGCGGCCTCGGTGGTCCGCTCGCTGATGGCGATGGTCAGCAGTTCCCTTGTGAGGGTGGAAACGAAACCGACCATGTCCTCGATGATCAGGCTCTGCTTCATCTGGATCGGCCTGTTGAAGCAGCCATCCTCCTGATTGAAAAACTCCTTGAAGAACAGCTTGTTGCTCTCGTAGAACCGGTCGTAGAAGGCGATATTGTCGGGATCGATATTCTCGCCGATCTGCAGGTCGGTCATCCGGGACGCAAGCCGGTTCACCTTGTTACGGATTTTCCGCAATGCCATGTCGGAAGCATCGGTTTGCACGATGGCATTCACCGAACTCATGACTGCGGCGGCAAGCGGCGGGATTTTCTCGTTCGCCTTTTCGACGGTATAATCCATCGTCTCGACCGCGATATCCGGATTGATCTTCTTGAGAAGATCCACCCTGATGTCGCCATCGACGAAATTGCTCTTGCCGAAGATGGTCGGCCGAAGCGCCTCTGCGCCAAAGACCTCGCGCCATTTCGAGAACATTTCATAATAATTATAGTAATGGTTGCTATCGTCGACGTCCCGCTGGAAGTCAGCGATGGTACCGGCGAATCCGCCCCGGATGGCCGTGGAATAGAGCGACGTCCTGACCGCGGATTGTTCCCGGAAATAGCAGACCACGATGATTTCGTCGAATATGGAGGACAGAAACTCCTTCAGGCGATATATCGAATCGATATCGATCAGCCGGCTATGAAAATGCTCCGACGTGATGACAAAGCGGTCGCATTTTCCTTTTAATCCTTCCACTTCATTTCTGAAGTCGTCCAGAAGCCCTTTGAAAAATTCCGCCTTTTCCGCCTCATTGGTTATCTTGTGATTACGACAGAAGTCATCATAGTGATTCTGAAAATAGGCGACCAGCTTCCTGTTATTGGGATACGCTATGACACTGCTCAGGCCGACACCCTGCTTCTGCAGCGCGTCCTTGTTGTGATACAACCATTCCTGAATGAGCGTCGTCCCGGTCTTTTCGGTTCCGATGTGGAGGATGCATTTCATTTTATCACCATATCCATGTGATGAGATTTTATCTTCGATCATTATCGCATTGATGCTCTATGGTGATCCTGCATGTATTCCCCCAGTGAACGGAAACCACTCCTGAATATTATGTCCAGGCGACCGATGGCATTCCGCATCGATCCGGGAAACACTAATAGCGCGGATTCTCAAAGGCAACGCCGAGAGCCGATCATCCGCGGCCGGGCCTTGGGCTAGGCGGGGATATAGTGCAACAGGCCGCTCAAGCCGAATTCGAACGGCGGGGGAATCGGTTCGCTGTGAAGGCCAAACCTCAGGCTCTCCCATGGCTTGATGACGGATATGGACTTGGCCATGAACCCGTCCGTGATGGGGACGAACTGGACGGCGCCCACGGAAGGGACACCCCTGTATCGGCACAATATATCCCGACTCTCCCTCGGCCCCTCGAACCTTACCATGGCATTCGTCCTGCCGGACAGCATCCAGAAACCTAAACAGAATATCGGCTTATCGAACACGACCTTGCCGCCCAAGGGGATGATCGAAAAATCTTCCGACACCAGGCTGTTGGAAAAACTCACGGCCTCGAGGCCGAACTCGTCTATCTTCCTGAGAGCATAGGATCCCACGATGCAGGGCCTGGCCGTCCTTCTCGGACGAAAATTGGAGCCCCGGATAAAGTCCGAAAGATGCGCGCCCACGCGGGCGGCAACAGGCGTCGTCGGATGATATTTGTCCCGGTAGACCTCGGCTCCCATTTCCCGGGAAGACTGGAGCATGACGTCTGTCGCGTCGAAATAATGCGCCCCCGCCAACTCGCAGATGTGCTTCTGGCGTGATGCTATGGGGGAATTCGATCGCCACTTGTCCTGTGGAGGAATCCGGAGGACGAATACCGGTGCAATACTGTTCAGGCTGACGATGAAATCGTGATACAGTTTATCGAACGTCCAAGCGCTTCCGACCGAGCTTGGATAAGATTCATCGTTCGGCGATGTTTCCACGACGATCGCTCGATAGTCATTGCTCTTTACGCGCCCAGACACGTCCATGAACTGAAGGAAAGGCGCACCGCCCAAGGCGATGCGCGTGACGGACATTCCGACGGATGACGTGAAACTGTCGAACCACCCTCCCTTCACGATGGTATTGGAAGTTCCTATTACAAGGATTTCCATGGATCATTCCTGTCAGAAGGGGAGCGGAGCAGATCGCGCTTCGCTGATCGTAGCGTCTATCCTGATCCTAGGCCTTCTCCGGCTGCGGGCGCTCCAGGGCTGCGGCGTACACGGCATGATCATGTTCGAGATAGGCTTCCAGCACCGGCGGCAGCTTATCCCAGAGGGGAATTTTGCTCTTCGCGTGATTGCGATCTTCGGGCGGCACTCCAGCCTGGCCAAGATCGGCGAACAGGCTCGTCACATCTTGATTGAAATTGCCCTGAAAGAGGATCCTATAGAACCGGTTGAGTCCTGCTATGGTGTTCTGACGGTCCTCGTACGACACCCGGCCCCTAATGGGAGACGGCGAGAGGTAACGGACCTCCAGATTATCGAACCTGTCCCGAAACTCATCGCCGAAGATGAGATCCTCATCGGCCACGAAATAGCCATCGGCATCTACGAGGCGCTCGATGATTGGGCCAATCGACGCATAATCGGGCCACTTCCTGCGCGCGAAGAGGTGGCGAAACGCCGATTTGAAGCGGGATTCGGGTTCGCGAAGAACCGTGATAAAACGGGCGTTTGGGAATTTGGGCAGAGCACTTGCCAGAGTAGTGTGCGACGCAGCCAGGCGAACCCCAGTATCACGCTTCAGCCGATCGGGATCGTGGCGGCAGAAAGCGGCGCCATATGCCTTCTCGAAAGTATGATTTAAGCTTGATCCAGCGGTTTTCGGAATGTGCACATGGAACAATTCAATATTGGGATAGGCGTTCGTCACAGAAACTGGCTCCCCCTTCGCACTATAGGATATGCTGCTATCCCACCCCCGCATGGAAGGCAATCCGCAGCGCTTCGGCCAGGCTGCGGACGTCCAGTTTCTGCATCACATTGGCGCGGTGGATCTCCACCGTCCGCGGACTGATCCCCAGGTCATAGGCGATGGTCTTGTTGGGCAGTCCCTGCACCAGCCCGTCCAGCACCTCGCGTTCCCGTTCCGTCAGCACGTTGAGCCGCGCCCGCGCCTCCTCCGCGCGCGCCATGGCGCCGCGCTCGGCCAGCGACAGCGTCTTGGCGGCATCGATACAGGCCAGCAGCGCTGCTTTTTCGAAGGGCTTTTCGATGAAGTCGCTGGCGCCGGACTTCATCGCCGCGACGGCCATGTCGACATCGCCATGGCCGGTCATGATCACGACCGGCAGGGTGACACCCCGCGCGCGCAGTTCCCGCTGCACCTCCAGCCCGTCAATGTCGGGCATGCGCACATCGAGCAGCACACAGCCGCGCGGCAGCGCGCCCGCCTCCTTCAGGAACTCCAGCCCGCCCGCGAACAACCGCACGGCATAGCCGCTGGTCTTGAGCATGAAGGACAGCGAACGGCGGATCGCCTCGTCATCGTCCACGACATAGATGGTGTAGGGTTCGCTCATACCGGTCTTCCGTTGCTAGTCCACGGCGTCCAGGGTGAAGTGGAAGGCGGTGCCGCCCCATTGCGAGGGCGTGGCCCAGATGCGGCCGCCATGCCCCTCCACGATGGTCTGGCTGATCGAGAGGCCGAGGCCCATGCCCTGCGCCTTGGTGGTGGTGAAGGGGGTGAAGAGCGTGCGCGACATTTCCGGGTCCAGCCCCGGCCCGCTGTCGGCGACGACCACTTCCACCCGGCCGTCTTCGGCCGGCGCGGCGGTCAGGCGCAGGATGCGCGCTGGGCGGTTCTGCATCGCCTCCACCGCATTCTTGACCAGGTTCACGATCACCTGCTGCAGCTGCACCCGGTTGACCAGCACCTTGTCCGCCCGGCGATCGACGCTGATGTCCATGTCGATGCCCCGGCTGTCCACGCCGATGAAGGCCAGCGCCACGCTTTCGGCCAGCGCGGCGCGCAACGCCTCGGGCTGGCGCAGCGTCTCGCCCTGGCGGATGAACTCCCGCAGAGAGCGGATGATCTCGCCCGCCCGCAGCGCCTGGTTCGCGCTTTCGTCCATGGCTTCGCGCAGCATGTCCCGGTCGACCGGCCCCTCGGCGTCCAGAAGGTCACGTCCCGCCTCCATATAGTTGGCGATCGCGGTCAGCGGCTGGTTCAGCTCGTGCGCCAGGGCGGAGGCCAGCGTGCCCATCGCCGTCACGCGACTGGCATGGGCCAGTTCCGACTGGAGGTCGGCGACGCGCCGCTCGGCCTGCTGCCGTTCCGTGAGGTCGCGGATGAAGCCGGTGAACAACCGCCGTGTCCCATCCTGCACCTCGCCTACCGACAGTTCGATGGGAAAGGTCGATCCGTCCCGGCGCCGCGCGCTGGTCAGCCGGCCGATGCCAATGATCCGCCGCTCGCCGGTGGTCAGATAATGGCTGATATAGCCGTCATGCCGCTCCCGGTCGGGGGACGGCATCAGCATCGAGATATTCTCGCCCAGCACGTCGCTTTCGGCATATTGGAACATGCGCTGCGCCGCCGCACCGAAGGACACGATGTGCCCCGCCATGTCGATGACGATCAGCGCATCAGGCACCGTCGCCAGGATCGATCCCAGCAACGCCTGCTCCAGGCTGTGCGCGCGTGCGCTCAGTCCTTCCGTCTCGTCGTCCGCCACCGCCATGGCACGATCATGCCGCCCTTTCAGTGCGCCAGCAAGAGCGGGATCGGCGCGTCGCGCAGCAGCCGGCGGGTGACTCCGCCGAATACCGTCTCACGCAACCGGCTGTGGCCATAGGCGCCCATCACGATCCAGTCGACGGCGAGAGCGCCCACGGCGCGCATCAGCGCCTCGTCGACAGCTTCCCCCTGCCGCGGCCAGCTGCGCAGCTCGGCCTCGACGCCATGGCGGGAAAGATATTCCAGCGCGTCGGTGGCCGGGAAGACATCCTTTCCGCCCTCCTCGACGGTCACGACCAGCACCGCCTCCGCCAGCCTGAGCAGCGGCACGGCGGAGCGGAGCGCGGCCGCCGCTTCCTGCGATCCGTCCCAGGCGACCAACGCCCGACCGGTGACGGCGAAGCGGGTCGCCGCCTGCGGCACGCCCAGCACGGGCACGCGGCCGCCCAGCGCCAGATCCGGCACAATCGCAAGCGGGTCGCGCATACTGCGGCGCGGTCCCCGCGGCAGGGTCGCGACGATCAGATCGGACAGCCGTGCGGCGGACAGGATTCCGCGCACGGCCTCGCCCTCGCACTGCATCCAGTCCCACTGCACGCCTTCCCGCGCCATCCGTGCCTCGACCTCTGCCTGGGCCTTGCAATCGATCTCCTTCAATTCGGCCATGATCGTCGGCGCGAAGCCCGCGCCGCCATAGAGATCGGCCGCCACCAGATCCGGCAGCATCGTCACCTGGACGCAGCGAATATGGGCGGCGGTTGCCCGCGCGAGGTCGAAGGCGGCCTGCAGCCGGCTTTCCTGACCCAGATCGTCATGGATATGAAGCAGTATCGATTTCATGGCCCGGGCCTTTCTGAGCGGTGCTTCCGATAGCTTTTCACTAGGCCGGGGGTCGGGGATCGCACCATCAGGGATAGTCCTTATTTCTTCGGACGCCCTGAAATCGGAAAGAGAGGCCATGACATGGACGACGATACGCCTGGAACTGGCTCGCACGGAGGATTTCCCCAATGGCTCGGCGGCGCGCAGCTACGTGCTCCGACTGCCGCTACAACGTGACGGGCTAATCAATGAGCAGGAATATCGGAGCCATCCGGAGCTGGCGACCGCCCGCCGCTTCTGGCCGAACGAGCCAGATCGGCACGGTTACCTGCTCCGGACCCCGGAGGGGTGGGTGCTATCCTACGCGCCGGGGGAGGAGGATGACGAAAGGATATTCCGGCTGGACGCGCACGCCATCCGTCCGGGCAGCTACCTGACGCTGACGGAGCCCGATGGCGCCCAGCTTCCCTTCCTGGTCAAGGGCCTCGCGCCCGCCTGAACGAAAGGACTTGTCCATGATCCAACTCGAAACCCGCGCCGGCTTCCGCCTCGCGGTCCGTCCCGCCACGCCCGCCGATGCCCGAGCAGTGGTCGAGTTCTTCGACAGGGTATCGGACGAGGACCGGCGCTTCCGCTTCCTGTCCTCGATCCGGCATCTGACGGCGGCGCAGGCGAAGGACATCACCGACTTCGACTATCACCGGCGCGAAACCTTCCTCGCCTTCCTGCCCGGCACGGACGAGATCATCGCCGCCGCCACGCTGGCGGCAGACCGGACCGGCGAGACCGCCGAGGTCGCGATCTCCATCGACGCCGACTATAAGGGGCGCGGCATCGGCTGGACACTGCTCGATCATGCGGCCGCCGAGGCCCGGCACTGGGGGATCCGCCGACTTCGTTCGATCGAAAGCCGGGAGAACCATGCCGCGATCTCGCTGGAGCGGGAGAAGGGCTTCTCCGCGCGCGCCGTGGAGGGCGACGCGACGCTGGTGATGCTGGAGCGCTGTTTCTGAACGGGGCGCCGGCCGGGAGGGGCGCTACCGCACCATCGCCGGATCTACGCTGTTCGCAAGCGGCCTCCCCGCCTCGAAACCAGCGATGTTCCCCAGCGTCGTTTCAGCGATGCCCTCCAGCGCCTCCTGCGTCAGGAAGGCCTGGTGCCCGGTAACGAGGACGTTGGGGAAGGTCAGCAGGCGCTGGAAATCATCGTCCTCGATGATCTCGTCCGACAGGTCCTCGAAGAACAGGTCGGCCTCCTGCTCATAGACGTCGAGCGCGACGCCGCCGATTCTGCGGGCCTTGAGCCCGGCGATCAGCGCCCGCGTGTCAATCAGCGCACCGCGGCTGGTGTTGACGATCACCAGCCCCTCGCGCGCCTTCGCGATCGCATCGGCGTCGATGATATGGCGGGTCTGCGGCGTCAGCGGGCAATGCAGCGAGACGATCTCGGCCCGTTCCAGCAGTTCGGCAGGCGGCACATAGGAAACGCCCATCGCCACCAGTTCCGGATCTTCGACGACGTCGCTCGCCAGCACCTCGCAGCCGAAGCCCAGCCGCAGCGAGCGCGCCACCAGCGCACCGATCCGCCCGGTACCGATGACGCCCGCTGCGCGGCCGTGCAGGTTACGGCCGATCAGACCATCCAGCGCGAAATTATTCTCCCGCACCCGCGCCCAGGCGCGATGCACCTTGCGGTCGAGCGCCAGCAGCAGTGCGATGGTGAACTCCGCGACGGCATGGGGCGAATAGGCCGGCACCCGCACCACGGCGATGCCCAGCCGCGCCGCCGCCCTGAGATCCACATTGTTGTAGCCCGCGCAGCGCAACGCCACGAGCCGCGTGCCCTGCGCCGCCAGCCGCTCCAGCACGGCGGCGTCGACCCGGTCGTTGACGAAGACGCAGACGGCCGGAAAGCCCTGCGCCAGCGGCGCGGTGCTCTCGTCCAGCCGGGGCTCCAGGAAATGAAGGTCATGCCCGTGCGCGGCATTGGCCCGGTTCAGGAACTGCCGGTCGTAGCCCTTGGTGCCGAAGATCGCGACGCGCATCCCGGCATTGTGGCACGGCCCGGCGGCGGGTCAATGGTCCGGTCCGACGGCAGGGCAGAAACATCGGATCGGATGAGGCAGGGCGCCGCCAGGCGACGGCGCCCTGCCGGTATCAAAAGCGCATGCCGAGCCCTACGCCGAAGACCAGCGGGTCGATCTCCACATGGACCTTCTGCACGCCCGCAGCGGTCGTGCTGAGCCGCGTATTGGTGTCGATGTCGATATATTTGACGTCGAAATTCAGAAAGACCTTGTCGGTGAGGTCGATATCCACGCCGGCCTGCGCAGCCCAGCCGAAGCTGTCGGACATGTGCACCTTGGTCTTGCCGACCGCGCCTTCCAGCGCCTTGGACGCGTCCTCATTGTAGAACAGCGTGTAGTTGATGCCGGCGCCTACATAGGGGCGCACCTTGCCCTCCGGCACGAAATGATACTGCGCCGTCAGCGTCGGCGGCAGCACCCAGGTGGAGGCGAGCTTGCCGATGCCGCCGGTCGTGCCGGTGCGGCCGCTCGCGCTGTGCTTGGTGGTGGCGGCGATCAGTTCGAAGCCGATATGGTCGGTCGCCATATAGGTGAAGTCGATTTCCGGCGTAACGGCATTGTCGATGCCGACCTTTTCGCCGGGGAAGGCGGGCAGCACGCTGCCGCTCTTCTCATTGGGCGCGACGACGATGCCGCGCAGGCGGATCAGCACGTCGCCCTGCTTCGCCTGCGCCGGGGATGCCAGAGCGGCGACAGCGGCGGCGGCGCCCAGCAGGATGGTCTTGATGGTCATGGCGGGGTCTCCTTCCCTGATTGGTGATCCTGTTCTGCGCCTTGCGCCGCTTCCCGGCATTGATCCCGCGCAAGCCGCGATTTGACCTGGCGCAATGCGAGCGACGGCCTGGCCTGCGATCACATCCTTCATGTGGACCTATCATCCCGATCTGCTCGCCCAGCCGGTGCCGCGCTACACCAGCTATCCCACCGCCGCGCAGTTCACCGGCGACGTCGGTGCGCCGGACATGGCCGCCCGGCTGGACACCGTGGACGCGCAAGCCCCGCTCTCGCTCTATGTCCACATCCCCTATTGCCACGACATCTGCTGGTATTGCGGGTGCAACACCGGCGCTGCGAACCGCGCCCAGCGCCTGTCCGCCTATGTCGAGGCGCTGGAGCGGGAGATCGCGCTGGTGGCCCGACGGCTGGGCGGCCGTGGCAAGGTCCGGCGCATCGCCTTCGGCGGCGGCAGTCCCAATTCGCTGCCGCTGGTCGACTTCGTGCGCCTGCTTCAGCAGCTCCTGCTCTGTTTCGAGGCGCACGACACCGAGATCTCGGTCGAGCTCGATCCGCGCAGGCTCGACGGACAATGGATCGCGGCGATGGCGGCGATGGGCGTGGACCGGGTCAACCTCGGCGTCCAGACCTTCACACCGCATGTGCAGACGCGCATCGGCCGCGTCCAGCCGGTCGAGATGGTCGAACGCGCGGTGGAAGGGTTCGCGCGGGCGGGAATCGCCACCGGATTCGACCTCATGTACGGCCTGCCCGGGCAGGGGCGGGAGGATCTGGACGCCACGTTGGACATCGCGATCCGCATGGCGCCGGCGCGCATCGCCCTGTTCGGCTATGCGCACATGCCGCGGCTGCTGCCGCGGCAGCGCAGGATCGATGCGACCGACCTGCCCGACCTCCCTACCCGCTTCGCCATGGCGGCGGACGGCCATCGGCGGCTTACCGCGGCGGGCTATCGCGCGATCGGCTTCGATCATTTCGCGCTACCCGGGGATTCGCTGGCCCGCGCCGCAGCCACCGGACAATTGCGGCGGAATTTCCAGGGGTTCACCGACGATCCCGCCGACATGCTGATCGGACTGGGCGCCAGCGCGATCAGCCAGTTTCCCGACCTGATCGTCCAGAACGAGAAGCAGGCGGGCGCCTATCGCGCGCTGCTGGCGGAAGGCAAGCTACCGGCGGCGCGCGGCGTAGTACGCAGCGGCGAGGACCGGCGGCGCGGGCGCATCATCGAATCATTGCTCTGCACCGGCGAGGCGCATGTCGGATCGGCGACGGCCATGCCGGACCTGTCCCGTTTCGAGGCGCTGGGGCTGGTGCATGTAAGTACCGACCGCATCGTGCTGACGGCGCAGGCCCTACCCTATGCCCGTGCCATCGCCGCCCGTTTCGACAGCTATCTGCTGCCGCAGGAAAAGCGGTTCAGCCATGCGATATAGCCGATGCGTCCTGGCTGCGCTGGCCTGCCTTAACATCGCGGCTGGAGCCATACGGCCCGCCGACGCGCGCACTTCGATGCAGTATTGCGGTCCCATCCCGCCCGGCTGGCCCGAACCGGGCGGTCGCAAGCCCGACGCCCCTCGGGCACCGGACGCCGCCTGTCACGTGGGATTGTGCTCGCGGCGGAAGGATGGGTTTGGCGGATGACAAGAGGGTTGATTCAAGCTTTCTAATCTCCATGTGGATTTTTTTGTTGGCGGCCCAGCCGCGCCAGATTATTGCCCAAATACAGGGCAATTCGGCAGGATCGCGTCTCGAGAGATACCGAGGCGACCGCGTCAGGCTTGTCTCTTCAAGGAGGTTTGCGTGCCGGAAAAGCAATGATCCGCTGGCGTAACTGATTTGTACTGGCGGCGATATTCGGTCGAACCTAGCTGATCAATCGGCGGCTTGATCCTAGCACTACTTTAGCAAAAATTACACTTCTGCCAAAACAGTGCTATAACGGCTTACGATCTGATTGCATCAAATCCGCTACTCTAATTTCTCGTATCTATGCGATTCCTAATCAACAACCGATTCCGAATGCTTGGAAAACTCTAGGGAGCCGGCTCAGCCTTCGGTGCCCCACGTTTCACCACAGACAACCGCTCCGGTCGATACTCTTCCAAGCCTTCGGCAATCAAATCCTCAAGGCCATCGAGCGCACGGGACGGATGAGACAGATCCAGTTCGCGCAATTGCCAGGGCGCGAAACGCCACCATTGCAGGCGCAGCAGACGCTCGACAAGCAGATCATCGAACCGGTACTTGATGACCTTCGCCGGCGATCCCACCGCCATGGCATAGGGCGGGATGTCCTTGGTCACCACGCTGCGTGCGCCGACGACGGCCCCATCGCCAATCGTCACACCATTCTTGATATAGACTCCATGCGCAATCCAGCAGTCGTTGCCGATGTAGGTCGGCTTGGGCCGGTCTAGAACGGCGTTCTTGACGTGGTTGAACCGGTCAGCATCATACTGTTCCTTGAACTCATAGTCGGTATGGAGATCGAAAATACCGGGCTGATACTGAAAAGGATGGGTGCTCAGCCAATCGACCGGATGATTACCCTGGCCGATGTGCAGCCCATTCGAAAGCGAGCTATAGCGGCCAATATGGGTGTGATATAGGAATCCACCGCTGACATAGGAGAAGGCCCCGATCGAGAAGTCGTGAAAGATTCGGGTTTCAGAAATACGGGTCGGTGCTTCGATATCACCCCAGAAGCGGGTAATATCCTTCGACGAGAGGTTGTGATTAACCCCGAATTTTCTCAAGATATTGACGGCTTCCGGAGCAGCGTTGCGAACTTCCATTTTCCCTTGTCCTCCGACAGCTCAGGCTTTCCGGACAAGCTTGCCGAAGAGAGATTGAGCGATAACTTGAATTTGTGCAACATCCAAAGTGGCTTGCATGGGCTTAGCCCGGTCCAGTTCTTCCTCGAAGGCAAGCCGCTCAGCGAGAGGCACCAGATTATTGATCTCCTGGATCGTAGGCAGGTTCTTGGCGCGAAAGGCAAGCCACGCGTCCCTGTTGGGACGGATGACGTCTGAACGCAATTCGGGCAGCCTTTCGCACAGTTCGTCCGCCACCAGATCGCCAGACTTACCAAAGAACACATTGATTTCACGCTGCAGAGCAATCTCCGCATAGGTGAGGGAACGATTAATGGGCGGAAAAGACACATCTAGCACTTCATTGCTACCCAACCATTTGGAAAGAAGCGATGCGACTCGGCTTCTGCCGAACGAATAATTGTAGACTGTGGGATGGATGCCCGGCAACTGGTCCAGCTTCTTGAGAAAAATCTCCACATCCCGGAAAAAATTGAATGTTTCGCTATATTTTTCTATAGTATCCGTATAGCCGCCACGCTTCACCGATTGCTGATAGGCCGAAGATAGCATCTCGTCCGGATTTCGTATGAATATCAGTACATTAATACAATCAAACTTAGTAAGGAGTTGATCGATCACCTGACGGTTGAGCCAGTTTTTCTGAACAGCAAAGAGAAACTCGGAGCTATACAGCACGGAACCATCCCCCGATCCGCAATCGACGTGCTCGGGATTTCCTGGATCGCGCAGAAATATTGCGCCATTACCGGATGAAATTTTCCCTTCCGATGACCGGTCGCTTTCAACAACGGGATAATTGATACCCAGGTTTCCTAGAATTCGCTGCCGATGCGTAGACAAGATAGACTGAATATAACTGCTGCCAGTCTTCCCGTGACCGACATGCAGATAGAGAGTTTTGGCCATTCCGTTATGATCTCCGGCAGTTCATTCCTCGCTCAGCGATCGGTGGATTCGCATCCCTCTGCCTAGGCAGCCCGCTCCTGCGCATCATCCTTCGCTTCAATCCGCGGCCTCCAGCAGGCGATCCCCATCTCCTCCAATTCAGGCCGGTCGATCACATATTCGGCAACGACAAAGCCGTCCGCCTCATAATGGTCGACATCGTCGCCGCCAAAAGCCGCGTTCCAGCGCGCTACATAGCTGTGACGGTTGTGCAAGATATATTTGCCACGCCCCTTGGTCCGCCCCTCATGATGGGTGACGACCGAGGCGGCGACATATTCGAACACATTCTTCCCATGGCCGAGGCGATAGCAGAGGTCGATATCCTCCTGGCCGTTGATGAAGACCGTGTCGAAGCCGCCGACCGTGGCGAAATCAACCGCGCGCATCGCGAAGCAGGCGCCCGTGATCGCCCGGAATCGCCGATTGCTGCCGGCCAGCGGGGAGTCGCTGGGCTCGTCGACATAGATGGGATAGCCGAGCGGGCTCTTGTCCGAGAAGACCACGCCCATGCACTGGATACGGCCGTCGGCATAGAGCAGCTTGGGCTGCGTGCCCATGACCTCGGGATCGTCCAGCGGCGCCAGCAGCGGCTCCAGCCAGCCCGCTTGCACTTCGGTGTCGTTGTTGAGGAACACGACCTTGCCGCCATGCGACGCAGCGAAACCGATATTGTTGCCGAGCGAGAAGTTGAGATTGTCGTAATTGTGGATGACCGTGATGCGCCCGTCGCGCTCCGCCCAGCTGTCGAGCAGGCCGGAGGTCTCCTCGTCGCTCGCATTGTTTACCATGATCACTTCGATCCTGGAGCGCCCGCAATGGCGGACGAGGGCGTTCAGGCATTTGTTGGTCAGCGAATATTGGTTGTAAACGCACACGATGATCGAGACGAGATCGGGATCGCGCTGCGGCGCCTGGCTACGCAGCCCGTGCCAGTCGATCATCATCTGGTTGAGGCCCAGGAAGCGGCGCTCCGGCCCCACCCGGTGCCGCCCCGGCTCCACGGGTTCGCCTGCGGGGACACCCTTCCACGCCGGTTCGGAATAGGGCGTCGCCTGGTCATAGGCCTTTTGCGCCAGTGCACGGAGATTCTTCATGCGGCCGGAGGAGAAAGCCGTCTTCACCCGCCGCGCATAATCGGGATGGCGGGTGTTCACGATCTCCATAGCGGTCTTCATCAGCCCTTCCTTCTCCGAGCCGAAGCTCGCGGTGCGCTGGTGGAAGACATAGGCGTGGGGGGAGATGAAATTCTTCCACCCCGCCTTGATCGTCCGCATGCAGAAATCGTTTTCCTCGCCATAGCCGCGCGGGAAGGCCTCTTCGTCGAACAGGCCGATATGGTCCATCAGGTCGCGCCGGATATACATGCAGAAACCGTTGCCGGTCGGCACGTCGATCGGGTCAGAGACCTGGGTGAAGCTGATGATATGTTTTGCCCAATCGTCGTAACTCATGCCTTCCGGCTTGGGGTTCATGACATTGGGGGTGGGGAAGGAGAAGGCGCCGCTATTGTCGCCCATCGCCGTCACGGTGCCGGCCTTGGGCGTGCCGAGTGCGATCTTGCGCATGCCCGCGATCCAGCCGTCATGGACGATGGTGTCGCTGTTGAGCAGCAGGATGTCATCCTCGCTGGCCCAACGGATGCCGCGGTTGATCGTCCGGGTATAGCCCATATTCTGCGGATTGGTGAGCAGGGTGAAGCCCGGATAGAGCGCGAACCGGTCGAGCAGCGGCTTGACCCGCGGGTCGCTGCTGCCGTCGTTGATCATGAGGACGCGGTCGCGGCTGAGGTCGGTCTTGAGCCGCACTGATTCGAGGCAGCGTTCCACAGCGTCGGGCGCGTTATAGACCGGCACGATGATGGTCAGGCGCCGATTGGCGTCGGCGCGCAACGGAATCTCCTCGGCCAGCATCGCCGTCAGGGCATGGCGCAGCGTATTGCGCAGGACCACTGGTGCAAACTGGCGCAGAATCTTCTCGCGCCCTGCCTCGCCCATCGAGGCCACGAGGGCCGGGTTGTCGCAGAACCTCACCACCCGGGCGACGACGGCATCGACATCCTTATAGGGCACCAGGAAGCCGGTCTGGCCTTCGTCGACGAGTTCGGGCACCGCGCCCCAGCGATAGCCGATGACCGGACGGCGCGCCGCCTGGGCCTCCGCCACCGTCCGACCGAAGGATTCGGCGAAGTGCGACAGGGCGAGCACGACATTGACCTGCGCCATCGCCTCGGCCGGGGAGGTGGCATAGCCGGCAAATTCCAGATTGTCCGGAATGCCCGCCGCCTTGAGCTCCGCCACATAGTCGTTTTCCGGGCCGATGACGCGGAAGCGGGCGTTGGGCGCCTTTTCCTGAGCGCGGCGGGCCACTTCGACAAAATCGGCGATCCCCTTCTTGGGGATGTTGCTGCTGACGATGCCGAACACCAGCTGCTCGCCCACCGGATTGGGCATGTCGAGCGAATCGATCCGCGCCACATTGGGGACGTGGAAGCTGCGGCGGCTGTCGACAAAGAGCTTCTGGGTAGCCGCCGAATTGGCGACAACATAGTCGGTCTGCTTCAGGATGCGCGCGATGATCTCGTCGGCGGTCAGCCCCATCCGGGCGCACAGATGCTCATCATGGTCGATCAGCTCTCGCGCGTGGACGGCCGTCACGCGATTCGCGCGCCGCGCGGCAATCAGTGGATCGACCAGCACGATCGTGTTGCAGTAGACCAAGCTGATATTGCAGTTCTCGATGATGTAGGTGAAATCCTCGATCGAGGCCTCGTCGGGCTTGCGGCTCTTCGACCACTGGAAATAGGGAAAGGAGAAGACGCCGCAGGATTTCGTCCGCAGCAGTTCCACATAGTCCGGATTTCCCTCGTTCGGGATCGCGACATAGACATTGAGCCGCATCTGCGAGAGCCCGTCGAGCACATCGATGAAACTGCGTTCCCCGCCGAACATCTGCGCATTCACCTCATGCGCGCACAGCAGCACCGACGGCGCGGTGTCGATCGCCGCAACGCCGCCCGCCCGCCATGCTTCCGGCGCCGAGGCGCGGCGCCGGGGCGCTGTCTTGCGCCCTTCCCGCCGGCCGCTTCTCGCATAATGAAGCAGAGGGTTCATGCCGGCCTCGCCGACATCCGGATTGACGGTGAGATAGCCGACCGTGCTGAAGGTCGGTGAAGGATCGCGATTCAGGCGCGCGCCGAGCCACAGGTAATGCTCGACCGGGTCCATGCCCAGGAGCGGCACATCCGGATAGGTTTCAAGATACCA
This sequence comes from Sphingobium ummariense RL-3, assembly GCF_000447205.1. Taxonomy (GTDB): domain Bacteria; phylum Pseudomonadota; class Alphaproteobacteria; order Sphingomonadales; family Sphingomonadaceae; genus Sphingobium; species Sphingobium ummariense. The sequence goes on from NZ_AUWY01000096.1 coordinate 22,107, forward strand.
TTTTTCGTCGAAGAGGCCCGATTCCTTGACGCGCCCCACATCCTCCGCCGAAACAACGCCCTTGAGCAAAATGTCGTTCACCACTTCGCCTCACAATCCCAAAATAGATGCCTTTAGCCCGCATCTTCCTGCAGCCTCCCCCGAAGCCGATCCGGTATGGTGTTCCGGAAATGGGTATTTCCCAAGATTGGTAGGTAGAGGCAGCCTGATCCGGCAACGAAGACAAAGCAAGTGCAAAAAAGCGCTCGACCCCCGTTCCCCCGATTCTTTCCGCGCGATCCCGGCCCGCTTGTTGCTAGGCGGATGTAGCTACTAACTTGTGGCGCTTTTAAGACAAGAAGATTTCCTCAATGGATTGATTGTGAAGGAAAACTGCTGAAACCCTGCCGTAATCTTTACGTAAAATGCGCCGTCCTTTCCGTGATTCCGCGATTCGCCGGAAAAAAGGGCGCTATCCGCCCCAAAAATGGACGTCAGGGCTGTCTCGCCTCCAGGGTGGCGACCAGATCGGCCCAGCGATCGGCTTCTACATCCTCTACGGTGATCTGGCCGCCCCGCTCGTCCGGGACGACGATCGACCAAGGAGAAAGCCATGTTTCCCACCCCTTTTCCAGGAGCCCCTTCCGCAACCGTTCTCCGGCGGCGGCACTCCAACCATCGGACAGACAGGCCCGCCAATCGATGGTGGCCAGCGCGCTCCGCTTGAGATAGGCGCAGCCGGCTGCCCGTCGCACTTGCAGCGGCGCACAGCGGATGGTCCTTTGCAGCAGCAGCAGGGCGTCGGCATCGCGCAGGGTCGGGCCGCTCCCGACGGCATGCCCCAGCGGCAGCACCATGCCGGTTTGCGCGCGACCATAAGCGACCGCCCGCAATCCCTCCAGCCAGCGCGGCTTGACCTGCTCCCCGCCATCCAGGATCACGACGTCCGCCGGTCCGCCCTCCTCCATCGCGCGGAGCAAGGGCTCCAGACCTTCACCAGCCTCCTGCACGCCAAGCTCGGTATGAGTGCGATAGCTGTCGAGCAGCGCCCGCCTGTCATCATCATGATCCCCCGTCGCGACAAGGATATCCGCCTGGCGCGGGTCGGTGTTGCGGATCAGGGTATCGAGGCAGGCGCGCAGCCGGTCGGCGGGCACGCCATCGGCAGCCAGCAGGATGCGAACACGCGGCGCCTGACCGGCAGCGTCTTTCGACGCCGTGGGCGCAAGCATCGTCGCATAGGCTTCGGCGACGGCGACCCGGAGCCGGTCCTGGGAGAACTGGGCCGTGACCTTCGCGCGCCCTTTCTCTCCCATCGCCGCGATGCGGGCCGGATCGGCGCAAAGCGTTTCCAGCGCCTCCACCACCGCATCCAGATCACGATAAGGTACCAGGAACCCGGTCTCGCCATCGTCCACCAGTTCCGGCAGCGCGCCCCAATGATAGGCGACCACCGGCCGTGCCGCAGCCATCGCCTCCGCCACGGTGCGACCGAAGGACTCGCCGAAGAGCGAGAGGTTGAGGAGGATGTTGATCCCGCGCATCGCTTCGCCAGGCTGGTCCTTGTAGCCGGCGAACTCCAGATTGGCCGGGCGAGCGCCTTGGGCGGCCTCCTCGACCCAGCGATCGATATCCTCTGTCCTGGGTCCGACGATGACGAAGACCGCGTTGATGCCGCGCGCCGCTGCACGCCGCGCGACCTCGACGAAATCGGCGATGCCTTTCGAGGCGACGTTGGAACTGACGATGCCGACGCGCACCAGCCGCCCGACGGGATTGGCGATGTCGAGATCAGCGGCCGACACTGCGTTGGGAACATACAGCACCCGCCCCCCACCATAGAGGGCGCAGGTGGCGCGCGAGTTGCCGATCACCCAGTCGGCCCGTTTGGCGACGGTGGAGACGATCTCGCCCGGCGACAGGCCGATTTGCCTGCACAAGGCATCGTCCAGCGTCACCAGTTCGCGCGCGTGCACCACCGCCATGCGCCCCATCAGCCGCGCGGCGGCCAGCGGTTCCAGCAGGACGATCGTGTTGGCATGCACCAGAACGACATCGTGCCGGGCTATGATCTCCGCGAAATCCAGCGTCAGCCAGGCATAGGCTTCGCGCCTGTCCGCCCATTGCGGATAGGCGAAGCAGTAAAGCGCGGTACACAGATCGCTCACGCGCGCGACATAATCGGGATGATTGTCGCTGGGCAGCGTGACGACGACATTCACCGCCATCGTCGCCAGCGCCTCCAGCACGTCGAGCAGGCTGCGCTCGCCGCCAAAGAGCTGATGGCCGGAGATGTGCGCGCACAGCATCACCGTGGGCCAGTCCGGATTGACCGCTCTTCGACCGGACAGCAGGCGCGGAGCCGGACGCATGGCGCCGGTCCGATCTAGCGGAAAGCCGATCCGGTCGAGCGTGGGCGCCGTGCGATCAGGCAGGCGCATCGTGGGCACCGCCTGCACCGCCGAGCGATATCCCTCCAGATAGGAGGCGCCCCAGCGCTGGTCGGGTTCCAGATAGCTCCCTTCCGCCCATTCGTTCCAGGCGTTCAGGAACAGCAGCGTTTCGTCGCCGCCGCGCATTTCCTCCTGTCCGAGTATGCCCTTGACCCACCGCCGAAAGCCGAAGGGCGAAGCGCCATGATAGATGCGCGCGCGGGCGCCGCGGCGGGCGGTATTGTCCCAGCTCGCCATGACACCGCGATGTACCGGCCAGGGATAGCCCAGCGCAAAACGGCCCAAATCGGCATCGACAGCCGCTTCATAGCTCAAAACCTCTCCCTCAAAAGCGGGATCGAGGCGGGATACGGCATCGCGGACATCCAGCCCAGCCATTTCATGGGGGGGAAAGATCACGTAACTGTCCAAGCCGTGATCCTGGGGTTGCCCGTCCATCTGCTCCAGCGCGAAACGGACAGCACACAGGTGAATGTCTCCGATCCCGGCGCGATGGCATTCCTCACGCCATAACCTAGCCGTCACGATCCAGTCGGGAATCAGGCCGATCCGGTAGACCAGTACCACGGGCTTGCCCTGGTAGCGGATCCAGCGGGGATCGCGCATCATCGGAATCCACTCACGGATAAGGGCGACATTGCTTTCGAGCGAATAGGTCTGCTCAAGCAGGACATCGAGATGCAACCCATCCCAGTTTCGCGACCAGTTTTCATTGGCCCAGCACAGACAGAAACCATGATCGATGTCGCTGCTCAGGAACTGTTCGAGCGGCCGGTGGAGCAGCTTGCGCCCGTTGAACCAGTAATAATGATAGCAGAAGCCGTAGATGCCGAACTGCTTCGCCAGGGCGGCCTGGGCCCGCTGCGTTTCGATCGAGCGAAGATCGTAGAAGCCGTGATCTGCGGGCAGGCGCGGCTGATCATGGCCGTCGAAGAAGGGCCGTCCCCGCACAACGTTGAACCACTCGGTAAAGCCTTTGCCCCACCACCGGTCGTTTTCCGGGATAGGATGGAATTGAGGCAGGTAGAAGGCCACCGCTTTCAACGCCTGCCCCTCCGCTGCGTCGGGAACCGGCGCCTTTGGATCGACGCGCACATCCATATCTGCCAGCGCTGCGGCGACGGCGAGGCTGCGCAGGGCCCCTTGCCATGAAGCCCCCGCCGCCTCGTCTCCGAAAACGTCGGGTCCATCGGCCTGTCGCCACACCCTGGCCAGCAGGGGCTTGATCCACAGGACTGCGCCTCGCGGCACCGGAACCGCTCCGCGCGGCACGACCAGGCCAGCCATCGTCAGGTCGGCCCGTGTCGCCGTATCGTCTCCAAGGTCCTCATGGCCGACAGCAGACGCAAGACATCCCCAGTCGGCGTCCGCACGGAATGCCGTGGCTAGGCGCACGGCTGCCTCGATCTCCTGCTCGCCTGCCTTGGCAGTCTGCATGATCAGTGCCGCCTCATAGCCGTCAAGCCCGCCGTTGCCGGCGAAATTGATCGCGTCGCCTGGAGCGCTCTCCTGGCTCAGCCAGGTGATCGAACGGACAAGGCCCGGCACCGCCGAAAAATCCCGGGGTTCCGGCCCGGAGACATAAAGATCATGCTCCATAGCAAGCAAATCGACGGCTCCGAGCACCGACCGCCATCCGGCCTCGCCATCCGTCACCGCGAGAACAGCCACCGGGGATAGCCGCTCCAGACCCCGTCGTGCGAAGGCGTCGAACGCTTGGCGATAATCCCAGGCCGCATCGGCCGGTGCCGATGCGGGGTGAAGCTGCTCCGTCGCGACCATCTCCACCTTTCGCGGCCGGAGCGGCAGGCGTCCTTCTTCGCGACCATAACGGATGTAATGGATGAAGGCGTGATGCTGCCCCCTGGCGACGTCGACATAGCGCTCTAGATAAAAGCGCGCATCGAAATCCGGGCCGGGGTTGCGCTTCAGCAACAGGCCGATCCGCGCAAAATGAAGCAGCGGATCTAGTCCTGATTGGACGACATCGGGATATTCGGCCGCGTACCATTCCGCATCGAACAGGCCGGATGCCGCAATTTCCGCGGCAAAAGCTTCGTAGTCCGTCACCACAGCCCTCGCATCGCCCGCCCGCAGACTGGCAAGGTCACGGCTCTTGCGTGCTGTGGAAAGCGGCTGACACGCGCAACGCCTCCATCATCTCATTGGGCGCTCGCCTCTCGGCGATACCGTAGGTAATGAAGTGATCGACAGGATCCGCTCCAGTCTGCTGCACGTCAGGATTGTTGCGGACATACCAGTCGGCATCGAACTGCGCATGCGTTTCGATAATCTGGCGCTGCTTCGCAAGCGTCCGCTTTCGCGTCAGAGCGGGGAAAGGCAGAATCGCATCGGCAAGCATCGCTTCGATCGACGCCATATGCTGATAATATAACGACAGGCTATGGGTGGAATCCCGCTTCAGAATTTCCTGCTTGCTCGCAAGATCGGCCTGACTCGCCAGCATCGCGGCGCGAACGATCTCCTTTTGCCGCTGCAGATCCTCCCTGACTTCCTGCAGCGCCTCCAGAGCCTGGGCCAGGGCCTGCTGCCGGTCCGCCAGATCGTTGTCGCGGGCTTCGACAAGCCTGCGGCTTTCCTCAAGCTGACGATCGAGCTGGGCGATGCGATCCACGCGCGCTGCCACCTCCGTTTCCATGTGGTGCAGGCGATCTTCACGTTCACTCGTCCGGCTGCGCTCGGCATGGAGTTCGTCCCGCACGGCGACCAGATCCGTCTCGCGCTCTGCCAGGTGCTGCGTAATCAGGGCGATTTCGTCGAACCGGACCTTCATCGCACCGTCGGCCGCCGCTCGTGCGCGTTCCAGGCCGGCGACTTCCTGACGAAGGCCATCGATCTGCTTGCCCAGTTCCGCCTGCAGGGCCGCGCTCTTCGCCCGCTCCGCCTCGATCTTGCCATAGGCCCCCTGCAGCTCCTCTGCGGCCTGCTCGGTCTCGAGCTGGCGCTGGCGCAGCGCACTTTCTGTCTGTGCGAGCTGGTTCTTTAAGGCATCCAGCTCGATCGCGGCGCTGTTGCGAACCTGCTCCAGTTCCTCGTTGAGGCGCCGGCTCTCATCTTCCCACTGTCGTGCGAGCTGTTCCGTCTGCGCGACGCGGGACGCCGCCTGCCTCTGCTTCTGCGCTTCCTGCTCGCTCTGCGCGAGGCTGAGGGTCACAGTGGCCAGTTCACGGTCGCGCACCGCCACCAGCGCGATGGTCTTCTCCAGATCTCGCTGAAGTGCCTCAACGGCCTGTTCCCTGGCCCGGATTTCCGCTTCAAGAGCGGCGTTCTGGCTGGCCAGGGCGCCTTGCGCCTCTGTCGCCGCCTGAACAAGCGCCGAGAGATTGGCCACCTCGGCCTCGCGACCCGCACTCAAGGTCCGCTGCTCCTCCAGCAACGCATCGCGCTCGGCCATAAGCGAATCCCGCTCTTCCTCGGCCTTCACCCGATTCTCCCTGAGAGAATCCCTTTCGGCCTGGAGCGCCTGGGCGCGTTCCTCCAGCGCACGCCTGACCTTCTGGACCGCCTCGCTGCGCTCGTTGGCCGAGGCCAGCTGCTGCGCCAGCGCCTCCTTCTCCTTCAGCGCCGCCGCATGCTCCGTCTCCATCTTGGCGCGGTAGGCGCGCAGTGCATCGCGCTCCAACTGCGTCGCCAGATGTTTCTCTTCCAGCGCGCTCTTTGCCTTTTGAAGTGCCTCGCTCCGTTCAGTGGCGGCGCCCAACTGCTGCGCCAGCGCCTCGCTGTCCTTCAGCGCCGCAGCATGATCCGCAGCGATCTTGGCCTGATATTCGCGAAGCGCATCCCGCTCCTTCTGCGTGGCGAGATACTGTTCCTCCAGCGCGGCCTTCGCCTTCTGAAGCGCTTCGCCCTGCTCGGCGGCAAGGACAACTTGCTGCGCTAGCGCATCCCTGTCGTGCACCACCGCGGGATAATCCACGTCCATCTTTGCGCGATATTCGCGCAGCCCGTCGCGCTCCTTCTGCGTGGCGCGATGCCGTTCTTCCAGCGCGGTTTTCGCCCGCTGGATCGCCTCGCTTCGCTCGAGCGCGTCCGCCGCCTTGCGCTCCAGTTCCTCCGCTGCCTCGCGCAGTTGGACCTGCTGCTGCTCGGCCTCGGCCAGGCGATCTTCCAACGCCGCCTTCTCGGATTGCAGCGCTTTCCGCTCCTCCACCGCCGCGGCATGGTCCGCCTGCAGCCTGGCCTGCTGATCCCGCAGGCTGTCGCGCTCCTTCTGGGTAGCGAGGTGGCGCTGCTCCAGCGCGACCTTGGCGCGCTGAACGGCGTCGGCGCGTTCGGCTGCCGCCATGATCCGGTCTTCCAGCTCGGCCTTCATGCTGGTGAGCGCTGCCTTCTCACTGACAGCGGAGGCGCGCTCCTGCTCCAGCTTCAGGCGGAGATGGCGCAGTTGGTCGCGCTCCTCCTGCGTGACGGCGTAGCGCTCCTCAAGCGCTGCCTTGGACTTGAGCAAGCCTTCCGCCTGGCGGGTGATCGCCGCGACCTTCTGTTCGAGCTCGGCTTTGATCTCCTCGAGCGCCTCCAAGCGGCTTTCGGATTCTTCCGCCTTCTTTTCGGCGGCCTGCCGGGCGCCGCGCAACGCCTCCTGCTCCTGCTGCAACCGGGCGATGCTGGCAAAGCGCTCCTCATTGTCCTTGGCAATGGCGCCAAAGGCGTGCGCACCCGCGTTGAATTCCTTCAACAGCGCGTCGAGCGCGGCCCGATCGCCTTCCTGCTCCCCAGCCGCCGCCCATGACGACAGGATGCCGTAAGCGCCGTCGATCCAGTTGCCGGCATAGGCAAGCGCCTGGGTTGACCCGGCCTTATCCCGATGATCCGAGCCCCCGTCGAGATAGGCGCCGATTTCCCGCCGGACCCGGGCCGAATTGCGCGGCCACTGCAGGCCGAGCGCCTTCTGCGACCGTTCGATCAAGCCGGCGGGATCGTCCAGCAACTGCTCATATGTGGCAAAGAAGCGGCGCAGCCCGCGCGTTCCCCGCTCGCTTTCCAGCGCATAGCGCAACCAGAGCAGAAGCCCCTTGGCCGCGAGAAAGCCATCGCGCCGCTCCAGCGAGCGCGCGACCGCCATCGGATGCCTCACGGGGTGAACCGCGACCGGCTCGATCCCCATCCTGTCGAACACGGAGCGCCAGAACGGCATCAGCAGGCTGAACCGCGGATCCTTGACAACGAACAGGCTGGAACCGCCGAATTCCTTCTCCAGCACTTCGACCGCCCGGTCGCGAAAGCGGTCCAGGGCAGAAGAATGAAGCCAGTCGGAACTGAATTCCTGCCATTCATGCCAACTCGCGCCGCCCGCGTTCAGGATCTGCTCGTTGAGCCGGCAAATCGATCTGGATTCCCAATAGCCCGAGCTATTCCACTGATCAGCGGGCAGGAGGTCGGGCGCCATGTCGCAGCCGAGCAGGTTGAGCGTCCGAGCCATTGCGCTGGTTCCGGAGCGATGCATGGCAACGACCAGCACCGCTGTCCGCGTACCCGCCACCTTCTTCCCATCGCCCGGATTTCCAGTCTCAGAGACCTTGCTGCTCCGTCGGCTACGTGCGTTTCCCCGTCGGTTACCTGTCGCCGACACGCTGTCCACCACCTAGTTCGCCCTTCTGCCCCTGATCGGCCTATCTCTGACTGCAACCCTGCGGATGTCAATCGGTAACCGTGCCCCTGCACCCTCCCGGATCATGTCCCTGCCATAGTCTGCGCCGCTTCTGCCGACGACTTAAGACATCTTGATGAAGGACAAAATGTTCCGCCCTTGGCCAAGATCCCCCGATAATTCACCGCTGACTACTGGCGCCCGGCAACGGCCGTGCACTGACATGGCGGGTGGGGCAGCACCGAATCGTTTAACTGCCTTGCATTTGTAACAGGTCGCACCTAAACCCAATTTTCATTCACTTCCTGGAGCAAGATGTGCGCAAAGGCATAATATTGGCGGGGGGCTCCGGTACCAGACTCTACCCGTTGACCAAGGGCGTGTCGAAGCAGTTGATGCCGGTCTATGACAAGCCGATGATTTATTATCCGCTGTCGACGCTAATGCTGTCCGGCATCAGAGAGATACTGATCATCACCACGCCGCATGATGCCCCTGCCTTCCGGTCGTTGCTGGGAGACGGCGCAGAACTGGGAATTTCCCTGTCCTATGCCGTCCAGCCGGATCCGGGCGGGCTTGCTCAGGCCTTTCATATCGGCGCGGACTTCGTGGGCGATAACCCTTCCACCCTGGTCCTGGGCGACAACATCTTCTACGGCCACGGCCTCGTCGACCTGCTGAGCCGGGCGAGCCAGCGCGAAGCCGGCGCGACGGTGTTCGGCTATTATGTAAGCGACCCCAAGGCCTATGGCGTCGTGTCCTTCGATGCGGAGGGACGGGCGGAGACGATCGAGGAAAAGCCCGAGGAGCCCAAGTCCAACTATGCGGTGACCGGGCTTTATTTCTATGACGATCGCGCCGTGCGCCTCGCCAAGGATCTCAAGCCCTCACCTCGCGGCGAGTTGGAGATCACCGATCTCAATCGCCTCTATCTGGAGGAAGGCAGCTTGTCGGTCGAGATCATGGGGCGCGGCTTTGCATGGCTCGACACCGGCACGCACGGCTCGTTGCTCGACGCGGCGCTCTATGTGCGCGTGACCGAAGAACGGCAGGGCCTCAAGATCTGCTGCCCTGAGGAAATCGCCTGGCGGCAGGGTTTCATCGACGATGCCCAGCTGGAGGCCGTTGCCGCGCCGCTGCGCAAGAGCGGCTACGGCAACTATCTGATGGACCTGTTGCAAGGCAAGGGCGCGATCGCATGAACATCATCGAGACGGCGATCCCCGGACCGCTCATCATCGAGCCGAAGGTATTCGGCGACGAGCGCGGCTTCTTCATGGAAAGCTGGAATGCCGACCGCTTCCGCGAGGCCGGGCTGGACCTCAACTTCGTGCAGGACAATCACAGCCGCTCCGCGCGCGGCGTGCTGCGCGGCCTGCATTTCCAGAACCCCAACCCGCAGGGCAAGCTGGTTCGTGTCGTTGCCGGCCGGGTCTGGGACGTGGCGGTCGACATCCGCAAATCCAGCCCGCATTTCGGGAAATGGGTCGGCGTGGAACTGTCGGCGGCCAACAAGCGCATGTTCTGGGTTCCGCCGGGCTTTGCCCATGGCTTTGTGAGCCTGGAGGACGGCACCGACTTTCTCTACAAATGTACCGCTCTCTACGAACCGGCGGCAGAACATTCGCTGATGTGGAACGACCCATCGGTCGGCATCGAATGGCCGCTGGAAGGGATCGAGCCGCAGTTGTCCAAGAAGGACTTAGAAGGCAAGTCGCTCGACCAGATCGAGGCCTTTGCATGAAAGCGCTGATCGTTGGCGCGAAGGGCCAGCTTGGACGCGGGCTGCAGGCAAGCGCGCCGGCTGGCACGGTGCTGCACTGCGTCGGTTCCGACGAACTCGACATCACCAACGGAGATGCCGTCCGGGCTCTGGTCCAGGCAGAAAAGCCCGACCTCCTGATCAATGCCGCCGCCTACACGGCCGTGGACAGGGCAGAGCAGGAAGAGGATCTCGCGCTCGCCGTGAACGGCACGGCCGTCGGTACGCTTGCCGATGCGGCCCGCGATGTAGGCGCGCGCTTCATCCATGTTTCGACCGATTTCGTGTTCGACGGCACATCCGGGGTTCCCTATGCGCCTGATGCGCCGACCAACCCGATCAGCGCCTATGGCCGAACGAAGCTGGCCGGCGAGCAGCTGGCAGGGCCGGATGCGCTGATCGTGCGCACGGCATGGGTCTATGCACCCATGGGCGGCAATTTCGTCCGCACGATGCTGCGCGTCATGGGCGAGCGGCCGGAAGTGCGCGTCGTCGCCGACCAGATCGGCACGCCGACCTATGCGCCTGCGCTCGCTGCCGCGCTCTGGTCGCTCGCGGCGGCCGGCGCGAGCGGCATTCATCACTATACCGACAGCGGCGCTGCAAGCTGGTACGACTTCGCAGTGGCGGTCCAGGAAGAAGGTCTGGCCGCGGGGCTGCTGTCCCAGGCGGTACCGGTGGTGCCGATCGCCACAACCGATTATCCTACGCCGGCACGCCGCCCACATTATTCGGTGCTGGACAAGACCAGCACCTTCGCGGCGATCGGCGGCCCGGCGCCGCACTGGCGTCATCATCTCCGGATGATGATGACGGAGATCAAGACGCAGGGTTGACGGAACCAGCCTGGCGCGTTCGCGGCGTGCCGAGCGCCAGCAGCAGCCGGTCGATACTGTCGATCCAGCCGCCCGCTGGCCGGGCCGCCGTCCCGTCGGCCTTCAACACATGCATGATGTCATCGGTCAGCCGTTCCGGCGCATCGGATGAGAAGAAGAAGACGCCTTCATCGGCCTGCTCGTGAAAGACCGGCAGGTCGCGGGCCAGCACCTTCAGACCGCGCTGGCGGGCCTCCACGATCGGCAGGCCGAAGCCTTCACCGCGGGATGCCACAATCACCAGAGCGGCATGAGCATAGCAGGCGAGCAGGAGTTCGTCCGACGCATTTCCCAGCCAGCGCAGGCGACTGCCGCGCTCCGGATGCTGGTTCAGCATCCTTTGCAACCCTTCCATATGCCACCCCAGCCGGCCGATGATCAGAAGGTTGGGTGCAGCCTCGCGCCTTTCGCGCCACAGCCGTTCCATCGCGGCAAGGACGGCATCGTGGCCCTTGCGTGGTTCGATGGTGCCGACCATCAGCACCGTCGGCGCGGATCGCATCCAGTCGATCGCGCGCCGCCCCTCCTCGTCCATACCGTGACTGGGATTGCTCGCCTCGACCGCGCCGCTGAGCGGCATCACAGCGATCGTGACCGGCCGGACGGCATTGGCGGCAAGCCAATGCTCGAGGTCGCGGGCGACCGCATGTGAGATGCAGACGGCGCCGTCTGACAGACGCGCCAGCACCTGGAGCCATTTCCGGAAATTCCGAGCCGTGCTGGCTGGGAACCATTCCGGATGCTGCAGGGGCAGCAGATCGTACACGACGACGTGGATCGCAACGCCGCGCCGCCGCCATCCCGCAATCTGTCGACGGTGACGGGACAGCCGGTGCGCGGCCAAATCGAGTCCCAAGAAGATGTCGCCCGCCACACCACACAACAGCGGGCTGTCCGGCGGAGGCAAGGAGACCTTACCCGTGACAGGGTCGAAGGGCGCCGCGCAATAGCCCCTTCGCGCCATGGCCGCCACCGGCACGACAGCAAAGTCATCCGGGGGATTGTGCAAAAGCTGAAGGAGGACCGCTCGAACGACCCGTTGGATGCCGGTGCGCGCATCGTGCTGCGCGATCGTGGACACATCGACGAACAGGCGCCGGAAACCCTCCCCCATAAGCGGGTCTGCCCTGCCCCGGCCAACCCGCCGGAGCAGTCGATCAAACAGGCTCATTCCCGATCATGCGCCTGATAATAGCCATAGGCTTCGTCCATGTCATCGAAGACTGCAAAGCGCCCACCGGCAAGCACGGCTGCACGATCGCAATGCTCACGGATATATCTGTCGTTGTGCGAAACCATGATCATGGCACGGTCCTTTCGCTTCACGAACAGTTCGTCATAGCATCTCTGCTGGAACCGCGAGTCTCCGACCGCCACGATTTCATCGATCAGGAAGCAGTCGAACTCGACCGCGAGCGATATCCCGAAGCCAAGCCGCGCCCGCATGCCGGCGGAATAGGTTCTGACCGGCTCGCGCATATATTTGCCGAGTTCCGCGAAATCTTCGACCTTGTCCACGGTCTCACTGATATCCGCGCCATAGACGCGGCAGATGAAGCGCAAATTGTCGGCGCCGGTCAACGATTGCTGGAACGCACCGGAAAAGGCCAGGGGCCAGGAAACCGACATGGTGCGGGTGATCCGCCCGGAGGACGGCTGCTCCACGCCGCCCAGCAGCCTGATGAGCGTGGATTTGCCAGCACCGTTTCGGCCCAGGATCCCGATCTTCTCACCCTTGGCAATTCTGAAATCGACATCGCGGAATACGGTGCTCCACCCTGAACGCACCTTATAGCGCTTGGAAACCTTGTCGACATTGATCATGCCGCCTTCGGTCATGCGGGCACCAAATTCTGGCTGGCGTGGCGTATTTCGGTGAGCGCCAGGAAAGTGAAGGTCAGATTGATGAGGGCCATGTAGCCCAGGTCATAATGTGGGGTGAAATGGGATCCGAAAAAACCATCGCGCACACATTCGACGCCGTGCACCATAGGAAGATACAAAATCCATTTCTGGAATTCCGGCGGCATGGCATCGACCAGGAATGCGGAGCCGGAAAGAGGGAAGAGAAGATAGGCGGTCGGATGCCAGAACTTATCGACCAATTCGCTGCGATGCGATAGCGCGCCCAGGAACATGGCAAGCGACATGCCCCACCAAGCGAGCATCAGCCATCCCTCGATCACTTTTAGCGGATCTTCGGGCAGGTTGAGCCAGCCGATCGCCGCGAAGAACAGGGTCAGGACCATAAATGACGTGGCGACGCCCACCGCTTCCAGCAGCAATCGCGCCGCGAAGATATCGACGATCTTCACGTTACGATGGTACATGAGCGAGAGATTGGGCGCGATGGAATCCACCAACCGCGATGGCATGTTACGCCAGATCAGCACACTGGAATAGCCCGTGACGGCAAATGCGGCGATTGGCAAATCAGATCCGTGGACTGATTTCGTTGCAGTCCAAATGGCCGTCACGCCCAGAGTGAAGATCATGGGCTCCAGGAAGAGCCAGAGGAAACCTATGTTGTGACGGCCATACCGCGTGATGACTTCCCGCATAAGAAGCGCGCCAATAACCCGCCGCTGAATGGCCCAGGACCGCAGCAAGCGAGACTTCGGCGCCCCATCGACGTCGCCGGACATCAGTCGTGATGCTCCTTGATACCCGCAAACAGCATCGTCAGGATGCCATAGACGACAAGGCCGATGGCCATGGTGCTCAAGATACCGCGCAACCGCTTGGGTTCGAGCGCATCATCCGGCGTGTCGGGCTGCACGATCCGCTCTACATAGGCGCGCTTGCGCCGCGCTTCGTTACGAGCTTCCTGCAGGGACGAAATCGCAGCGCCGAGTTCCTTGTCAGCCAGCTGGCTTTCCAGCTGCAGCCGCTGGAACTGGGCGGCGGATGCCGCCAGCGACTTCTGGCTGCCCGCGACGAGGCCGATCTGCTCGTTGATCTCCTTCCCCAGTTCCGACACGCGTGTCTGGAGGACAGGAATCTGCGGGTTCTGTGGCGTGAAGACGCGCAACTGCACCAGCTGCGTCTTGGTCGAAATGAGTTCATCCTGCAGCTTGGAAATCATCTGAAGCTGAACCGACGCCTGCTTCTCGGGATCTACCACGCCTTCGCGGTTGCGGTAGTCGGACAAGGCGAGAGCCGCCTTGCGCGCGGCCTCTTTCGCCTCGTTCAATTCCGCCGTCGCATAGCCAACCAGATCCTCGCGCGCGCGGCTATTGATCTTGTTGACCAGTGCTTCCGCCTGATCGAGCAGCCGGCGATTGATCTGATATGCATCCTGCGGGGAAAAAGCGCGGACCTGCAAGGTGGCGATAGCCGAAAGCGGGTCGTACTTCACCTCGACCTTGTTCTCATAATATCGGAAAAGCTTTTCCGAGCTGCCGTTCCAGCCCATCGGATTGAAACGGTTAAGAATGGAGATTTCGCCATTGCCATAGGCCCGCGTGACCAAGCCCTGGCGGTTCAGCGTGTTCAGGGCGTCGCGCGACAGAATATAGTCATGCGTCGCAAAGCCTTCATTGCTGCTGGAGCCTCCACCCCCGGTCTTCAGCAACGCACCAAGTCCCGTGCTGGGCTCCTTTGACTGGCTGCGTACGATGAAGCGCGATTCCGACATATATACATCGGAACTCAAGCCGAAATATACCGCGGCAACGGCAGTGGGAACAAGAACTGCCACGACGAAAAGCGTGGGCAATTTACCGATTCGTTCAGGAATGTTTCTCATCGGCACTCGACAGTCATTGGTTCGGCTGTGTGTTAGGAGGTGCACCTGTTAAAGTCCAGTGGATTGCGCAGGTGCACAATGGCCCGCAGAACGATGCCGACGAATCTGCAAGGCCGCCTTTGTAATCGCAAAGTAGCATGCTAGGGCGAGCCGCCAGTGTTTCTCGGGGGCGGCCAAGCATTATGAAAATCACGATGATCGGCACGGGCTATGTGGGTTTGGTGTCAGGGGCGTGTTTTGCGGATTTTGGTCACGACGTGGTGTGCGTGGACAAGGACGCGGGGAAGATTGCGGCGATCGAATCGGGTCGGATGCCGATATACGAGCCTGGGCTGGACCATCTGGTGGGGAGCAATGCGGCGGCGGGCCGCTTGAGCTTCACGACGGACCTTGGCGAGGGGGTGAAGGGCGCGGACGCGATCTTCATCGCGGTGGGGACGCCGTCGCGCCGGGGAGACGGGCATGCGGACCTGTCCTATGTCTATGCGGCGGCCAAGGAGATCGCGGCGGCGGTGGATGGCCCGACGGTGATCGTGACCAAGTCGACGGTGCCCGTCGGCACGGGCGACGAGGTGGAGCGGATCGTGCGCGAGGCGCGGAGCGACGTGGAGATCGCGGTGGTTTCCAACCCCGAGTTCCTGCGCGAGGGCGCGGCGATCGGCGATTTCAAGCGGCCCGACCGGGTGGTGGTGGGCACCACCGGCGACCAGCGCGCGATCGACGTGATGGCGCAGATCTACCGGCCGCTGAACCTCAACCAGGCGCCGGTGATGTTCACCGGGCGGCGCACCGCCGAACTCATCAAATATGCCGCCAACGCCTTCCTCGCCACCAAGATCACCTTCATCAACGAGATGGCGGACCTGTGCGAGGCGGTGGGCGCCGAGGTGCAGGACGTGGCGCGCGGCATTGGCCTCGACAACCGCATCGGTTCCAAGTTCCTCCATGCCGGGCCCGGCTATGGCGGCTCCTGCTTTCCCAAGGACACGCTGGCCCTGGTCAAGACCGGCCAGGACCATGACGCCCCGATCCGCATCGTCGAGACGGTGGTGCAGGTCAACGACCTCAGGAAGCGCGCCATGGGCCGCAAGATCGTCAAGGCGCTCGGCGGCGAGGCCCGCGGCAAGACCGTCGCCCTGCTCGGCCTCACCTTCAAGCCCAACACCGACGACATGCGCGACGCCCCCAGCATCGCCATCGTCCAGGCGCTCGAAGATGCCGGCGCCACCATCGTCGCCTATGATCCCGAGGGCATGGACGTCGCCGCACCGCTGATGCCACAGGTCACCATGGCAAAGGACGCCTATGAGGCCGCCAAAGGCGCCGACGCGCTCGTCCTCGTCACCGAATGGGACGCCTTCCGCGCCCTCGATCTCAAGCGCCTCGCCGCCTCCATGAACCAGCCAACCCTCGTCGACCTGCGCAACATATACCCCATTCAGGAAGCCCAAAACGCCGGCTTCACCCTCTCTCGCGTCGGCGGAAAAGGTACCGAAAAGTGAAGAAA
>NZ_AUWY01000097.1 GCF_000447205.1 Sphingobium ummariense RL-3
ACGGTATAGCCGCACGTCGCGCACTCGCATTTGAGCATCCGGGTTTTCTGCTTCTTGGGCGCGGTCGACTCTCCATCCGTATCAAGGCGGGCATGGGGGAGGGGGCCGACGCTCTCCAAGATCGGCGCGATGGCCGCAAGGAACGCCTCGCCGGGGGTGGTGGCGCGCATCGGCCCGACTAGGCCCAGCCCAAGGGCGGCCCGTTTAAACGCCTTCCCATGCCCTGCCGGGATGCCGACTGCGGCATGGACCAGCTCATGCGCGAGGATGGCCGCGATCTGCGCCGGCATGGCGTCGGGCGCGTGCGCCAGGTCGGGCCGGATGAAGATTTCAAAATGGCCGTCCGCGCTCAAGCGATTATCCCAGCACTCGCCGATCGCCTTGGCCTTCGCGCCTCTGCTGGTGAAGCCGATCGCCACGCGCACGCGGTCGGGCAGGGGGGCGTCCAGCGCCTCGAACAGCGGAGCCATGCCCTGCGCCACCGCATTGAGCCAGCTTTCACGGGTTTGGTGGGTCATCGTCCTTACTCCCTTCAAATCGCCTGTCCGGCGATGGCCATGCCATCGGCCGGAACACGGACGCCCAAGAACGCCGGCGAAAGAGGGGGGCAGCGGGATTCGACGGGGGTGGAGCGGCCGCAGCGCAGCGAGGCACGGCCCCGTCTAATCCCGTTGCGGGGGAGAGAAGGCCGGGACCGGCTTTCCCCCACAAGGCAGACGACGCGCCGGCGAACGCCGGCACCTTGGCTAGCGAGATCCGCTTGCGATCTCGCCCCCGCCATGTGGGTCGTCACCTTGGGCCAAGACCGCTTGCGGGCTTGGGGAGCGCAGCGAGTAGGGCCACGGTGCCGCGCAGCGGCAGGCGCAAATCCCAGCCTCCGAACGCCCAAGGCGAAGGAGCTTGAATTAATGTCTCCGTTTTGATACACCCAGCCTCATGAAGCCGGTAGAGTGGTTGGGAAGTAGCAAGGCCGATGTTCGCGCCTTCCCCGAAGATGCGCGAACAGATGCCGGTTGGCAGCTTGAGCTTGTCCAACGCGGCGACGATCCCGACGACTGGAAGCCCATGAAAACCGTGGGGCAAGGCGTTCGGGAAATTCGCATCCGGGAAGCGTCGGGCGCGTTCCGGGTGATCTATCTGGCGACGTTGGAAGACCGGGTTCTGGTGCTTCATGCGTTCCAGAAAAAGACGCAGGCAACGGCAAAGAAAGACCTCGAACTCGCGGCGCAAAGGTTGAAACGATGGAAGGCGGAGCAATGACATCGGAAATCTATGAGAACGTGTGGGACGCGCTCGCTGATACCGAGCAGGAGGCCGCGAACCTGAAACTGCGCTCGTCCTTGCTGTATGAAATCCGCAAGGTGGTGCAGGGCTGGAATGTCTCACAGGACGAAGCGGGCAAGCGGCTTGGGCTGACACGGCCCCGGACCAATGATCTGCTGCGCGGCAAGCTGGCCAAGTTCTCCCTGGATGCGCTCGTCAACATTGCAGCGTCGGCCCATCTGCACGTCGAGTTGACGCTGAAAGAAGCGGCCTGAGCGACGGGCAAAATGGCAGGCCATCGCCCGTTTCGCGATCTTGTGGCTGATCGCATGAAGGATTGGAGTCCAGAGCGCCGCGCCCAGTATGAGGCGCGCAAGGCGCAGTTCGAGGCCGAAATGGCGGCGACGGCCGAGCTGACCGGCCAAGCCGCGACGCGCGCGGCGATCGAGGAACTGGAAGCGGGGAAGGGGGCACGCTTCCCCAGCGTCGATGCGCTTATGACGGATTTGCATGATGGCGATTGATCGGCCGCGCAAAGGGGAAACGGCTGCGGAGTTTTTCAGGCGGCGTTCCAAAGGCTCCACATTGGATGGTCTTGACCGCATCTTGGCCAAGGTGCCCGATCGGGCTCTGTTGCAAAAATCGTGAAGCTTGAGCATGCTTGGCGGAGATTGGACGGACGGAACGATGACGGATTTTCAAGTGGCGCCATTTCCAGGGTGATGTGATCCTGTGGGCGGTGCGCTGGTATTGTCGCTATCCGATCAGCTATCGCGACCTTGAGGAAATGCTGGCGGAACGCGGCATTTCGGTCGACCATACGACGATCTATCGCTGGGTCCAGTGCTACGCCCCGGAGATGGAGAAGCGGCTGCGCTGGTTCTGGCGGCGTGGCTTTGATCCGAGCTGGCGCCTGGATGAAACCTACGTCAAGGTGCGGGGCAAGTGGACCTACCTGTACCGGGCAGTCGACAAGCGGGGCGACACGATCGATTTCTACCTGTCGCCGACCCGCAGCGCCAAGGCAGCGAAGCGGTTCCTGGGCAAGGCCCTGCGAGGCCTGAAGCACTGGGAAAAGCCTGCCACGCTCAATACCGACAAAGCGCCGAGCTAT
>NZ_AUWY01000098.1 GCF_000447205.1 Sphingobium ummariense RL-3
CCGGCGCTGGCGTTCGCGCGGGTCGAGGATCGGTTGGCGTCGGTGCATGGCGAGGTCGGGTTGCTGCGCGCCGCGATCGCGGGGCTGGCTGCTACGCGCGAGTCCATCGAGATACCCGATTACGAGCCGACGCTGGCCCGCACCGAAAAGGTGCTGGGGGTGCTGGTGCAGCAGATCGACCCCATCGCCAAAAGTCCTCTCCTGTCGATGACGCCTCACAACATGGCGGGCGAGATCGTATCGGCGGCGCTCCATGCCCGTCGCGAGGATCAACGGCTGATCGCCGAAGCCCGGACAGGACTGGACCAGGCCGCGCGCGAGGTCGGCAACCGGCTCGCATCCGCACGGCGCGGCGATGTGCAAAACCGCTGGCTGATCGGGACCGGGCTGGGGGGCGCGGCGCTGGGGATGCTGCTCTATGCGGCGCTCGCCGGCCCGGTCGCGCGGATGATGCCGGCGAGTTGGCACTGGCCCGAGCGGCGGGCGATGCACGCGCTTGGCGAACCGACGATGTGGGATGCGGGGCAACGGTTGATGCAGACCGCCGCGCCCGAGAGCTGGGCGTTGATCGTCGCGGCCTCGCCGCTCGTCGATGGCAACCGCGAGGCGGTGCAGAAATGCCGCGAGCAGGCTGACAAGGCGAAAAAGCCGGTGCGCTGCACGATCGAGGTCAGGCCCGATGGCGGAAGGTGATACCGGCATGAACTCTGCGAGAGAAAGACTGTGGCGTCGCCTCAAGATTATCGCACGAGAGCAACGCCTATACGTAACCGGCGGGTGCGCCGGTTATAATCGAGCAGATTTTCACCATAGCCGTAGAAGGACTGGGCGAAGAGATAGAGATCGGGACCACCGCCGAGGAGACGGGGCAACGGATAGGACAGGTCGGCATTGACAGCCCCTTTGCCCGAACCGAAGTTGAAACGGGTGGAGGTGGAGAGGCGCAGTCCATTATCCTCTCCGACCTCCATGAACAATCCGGCATGTCCGCGATAATGGACGATATCCGGATTGTCGGATTTGTTACCGACATACAGGGAAAGCCTGGGGGCGAATGTTAGCCTGTAATCGCCGGCGATCGGAAGGGTTGCCATTGGAGCGATGTAGATGCTGTTGATGCTGCGCGACTGGGGACCGTCCCGCCCGTTGGACTCATGACGAATACCCGCCTGCACGGTCATGGCGATGTCGCCGGTAAGGCCAACTGTCGGTGTGATGTAGATAAGTTCGGGCTGGAAATCGATGTTGCGGAACGGGGAGGATTTGCTTTCAAGGTCCCAGAACATTCTCTGGGTGTAGGCGAGGTACAGCCCGTCTCGCCAATTGGAAGACGTCTGGCTGTTCGCCGAGGCTCCGAACAGGCGATATTTGAAGCTCAGTTGAATGCGAGCTTCGCTGTCGGTGCCTGGCCCGTAAACGGCATAGATGGGTTCATACAGGTCGAGATTGTCCACAAAGGCGTTGCCGGCTTTTCTGTCGGTAGGTGGCGGTGGAAGAATCGGTGCATTCGGATTCGAGCGATTTTCGGCCTCATGCGTAGCGGTCTTCACAATGGGCGCAAGCACCACCTCCTGAGTTGACCAGGCAGGAATGGAGACCATGGCTCTGACGAGGGGTTCATTTGCGGGCAGGCGATAATGGGCCTGCCCAAATCCATGCGCGTCGATGGCAAGATGCGGCTCTGTATCGTTAGCGCGCGCCAACAGGAGCGTGCGTTCACGATTCTCCTGCCGGACTTTCGCTTCGATCCTGTCCGGCAGGGCGAGGATTTCTTGTCTGTCAGTCCGGTTCAGAAAGCGCAGTGCAACGACCTGTTCGCCACTGGCATCGGTTTCTACCTGGCCGGTCAGTAGAACTTCCATGTCGGGCGGTGAAGCCCACACGGTGCCGGGAAGAACAAGCCAGAATGCACCGAGGATCAGGCAGCTTCGTTGGTGAAGGCGGCCCATGTCAGGCCAGGCGCTCGCGCCGGCGCACCGAGGTGTCGAGGGTATCGGCAAGCCACAGCAGGCTACCGCGAACCGGTCCATAAATTCGCGCCTGATGCCGCCGATAGAGCAGCGCATGCCCAAGCTGCGCCATGCGCCCGTGCAGGAACCCACCCCGGAACAACCCGAAGCGGCCAAGCGTCCCATAAGCGTCATAACCGCCGAGCGACACCAATGACCCGAAGTCATGGTAGCGAAATGGCGGCACGGGCTTTCCTTCCAATATTGTAGGCAAAGTGCGGCCAAGATAAACGCTCTGCTGATAGGCTGCTTGGGCCGTGGTCGGCAATGGACTCTCGCGGTCCGGAAGCATGACACTCGCACAGTCGCCCAGCGCGAAGATATCGGGGTCATTGGGTGTCGCCAAATTCGGGTTTACGATGACCTGCCCGAGCCTGCTGTGGTCCAGGCCATCTATCGCAGCGACAAACTCGGGCGCACGCACCCCGGCCGCCCAGAGTTTGATGGATGCCTCGATCCTGCGTCCATCGGCAAGCTGGAACCCATCGGCATCGCCCGCCAGAACGCGCGCCTGCGTCAACACCTCGATGCCCAGCGACTCCAGGACCGTGTGCGCGGCATGCGCTACGCGCTCGGGAAAGGGGCCGAGAATGCGCGGCTGAGATTCGATAAGGTATATTTTCAGCCCGCTTCGCGCTCCCGAAGCGCCATGCTGTTCCAGCACATCGGCCAGCCGCACCAGTTCGGAGGCAAGCTCTACCCCGGTCGCGCCAGCCCCAACGATAGCAATCGAAAGATGGTCGTTCGAGGCGATCGCCTGAAGCATTGCGACACGCAGCCGCTCGCTGAAGGCAATGGCTTCGCGCCGGCAATCGATCGTCATGCAATGCTCTACGACGCCGGGTGTGCCGAAGTCGTTGGCTCGGCTTCCCGCAGCCAGCACCAGCTTGTCATAGGGCAGGCTGCGCGCGGGGAGAATCTCCGCCCCATCGACGACGAGCGGCGCCAGAAGGACTTGCTTCGCTGCGCGGTCGACGGCCATCACTTCGCCCATCTCGAAACGGAAGCCACGCTGCTGAGCCTGAACCAGATAGGCGGTCTGGTTGGCGCCGGTGTCGGCCGTTCCGGCCGCGATCGTATGGAGCATGGGCTTCCAGACATGGGCCGGCTCACGATCTATGAGGCGTATGTCAAGGCCCAGCCGCTTCGCCGGGGCGCCCGCCAGTTGGCCCGCAAGGTCGAGTCCGGCCACACCGCCACCGACGATCAGGATGTTTTTGCGCGGGCTCATCGTTTCAATCCTTCTGACCTGGCCGGCAGCAATGATCGCCGCCGGGCGCTTCAGTGCATGTGTGCGCCGCCATTGATATCCAGCGTGGTTCCAGTGATGTAGGACGCCTGCGGCGATGCCAGGAACACGACGCCAAAGCCGACTTCCTCGGGCGTCCCCAAACGGTTGAGCAATGCAGATCGCGCGGTTTGTGCCCTGAATTCTTCGCTCGTATTGCGGTAGAATTCCGGTGTTCCGACCACGCCTGGAGCGATGGTGTTGACGGTGATGTTGGCGTGAGCCAGATCGTAGGCGACCTGACGGGTGAGGCCGATCAGCGCGGCCTTTGACGCCACATAGGCGGGGTTGGCCGGGCTTACCGCAAGCTGGCCGGTTCCCGAGGTCATCGTTATGATCCGGCTGTGCTCAAGAGGGCGGGCCAGACGCAACTGGGCAAATTTGCGAATACAGAAGAAAACCCCGCTGAGGTTCAGAGCGATACCCCGGTTCCAGTCCTCGGTGGCCGTCGTCGCAATATTGGGATGAGGATTATCCGGGTTCACGGGAGCGCCGCCGGACGCCACCACCAGCACGCTGGCCGGCCCATCCGCCTCGATGCTATCGAATGCGGCATCCACCGCCCTATCTTTTGTGACATCGAACACGCTTACGTCGTGGCCCTCGCCCGCCAAAGTGCGCAAGACTTCACGGGCTCGGTCTTCATTATAGTCTGCAACGACGACGCGATACCCTTCCAGCGCCATGCGCCGGCATATGTCACTGCCGATCCCGCCGGCGGCGCCCACAACAATGGCTCTGCGCCGTTCCATCGGCACGGTTTCGGAAATATTCATCACAGGCTCCTTGATTTCATTCATTGCGGGGAACGGGTCCAGCGCGGCGAGAGGCGTTTGCGAGGCTGGTTCTCGGTGAGGACGCGAACGAGATTGAGCCAGTCATTGACCTGGACAGCGGCGGTGGTCTCGGTGAGACGATAGTGTTCGATCATCCGGTTGAGCAACTCGTCGATATCGTGGATCACGAGATTGCGCGCGGCATTCAGGTCATCGCGGTTGTCCGGATCGAATGGCGTTTGAGGCTCCCACCGATCCTGCATCGCCGTGCGAAAGCGCTGCCATTGCGCGTTGAGCAGGGATCGGGGCCGATTTTCCGCTGTCCATCGGGTGATGGCCTGTTCGGCCTTCCGATCACCAAGGGCAAACTCGTCGCGGACAAGAATGCCGATATCATGAAGATCGCCCCGCATCGCGCGATCATAGTTGTCGAGGCGGTCCACCCAAAGATCATGGATGCGGGCGGAGATTACTTCCCAGTCCGCGATGCATTCATCGGCCATCTTCAATGTCCTGTTGCGCGAGAGCGGCGAGCTCGGACAGCCTGTCCGCGCCCAAATGATCTCGCAGGGCGAGCAAGGCCTTGAGACGCTGGCGCGTTCGAATAAGATGCGTCTTGTCGAGCCGGTCGCCGGTTATTCCGGTCAGGATACCCATTTGTGTGTCGGCCAGAACGATGGCGAGGAACATGTCCGCCAGAAAATCCGACGCGGCTTCGTCACGGCAGAACGAGGCACCAGTCTGTTCACGGAACATACGGCGCATCCATGCCTGGATCCTGGGTACGATCTGGCGATAGATTTCCCCGATACCCGGATAATGCTGCCGCTCGGCAATCACCATCCGCAACAGATCGATCGTTTCCTCGCTGGTGGCGACGGCGATCAACCGTTCCGCCATGGCATCGAGATCGCCGCTGGCGGCGGGCGCGATGGTTTCGGTGACGGCCTGCGCGAAGCGCTCGGCCTCTTCCTCGACAATCGCCTCGAAAAGAGCGAGCTTGCCGTCGAAATGGCCATAGAGCGTTCCGCGCGACCCACCGGTGCGAGCCATGATGTCGTCGATGGTGGCTGCGGCGAATCCCTTTTCGTGAAAGACCGAGCGGGCTGCGGCGATAAGCAGGCGCCGCCGCTCTTCCTTCCGCTCCGCACGCCTGGAGCTTTGCGCGACCGGACGGATCGCCGCTCCCTCCTTATTCGACATAGGTTTCTTCCATTTCACAAACCGAATTCCTCCTGGCCCCTGTCAGTGACCCGCGTTGGTATCGATCGGTCCCTTGGGCTTGGGCGCAAGCCAGATGAGGGCGGCAGCGACGGCGAAGCACATTACAATCGCCGCGAACGTATTGAGGGTTGCCAGCATGACGCTTTGCCCTTCGACGATATTGGTCAGCATGACCCTCGCCGATTCCGGGGATGCGCCGCCCGCGATCATGCCATCCAGGGTCGATTGTCCCTGGTGCATGGCGCCGGCCAGTTCGGTCTGGTTTTCTCGCGTCGCGTTGGCCCAGCGGGTCTGGACAAGCGATGTTGCGAACGCACCGGCCAGCGTTCTTAGGAAGTTGGACATGCCAGCAGCGTTCGCCGTCTCATCGGGATTGACTGTCGCAATGGCGAGTCCCGTGATCGGCACGAAGAACAGGCTCTGTTGCAAAGATTGGCGGCAGTCAGAGGTAGGCTGTCGCTCTGCGCCGATCAGGCGGCTGCTGCGAAATGGTGGTTGAGCATGCCCATGGCCTCCGTCAGCGCCGAGGGCCCAATGCCAAAAGCTCTCTCCACAAGGCGCACCTCGCCCCTGATGCCGGGCTGCAGGCACCAGGGGCGAGCCTGTCCTTTGCGCAGGGCTCGCATGACTTCGAATCCCTTGATCGTGGCATAGGCCGTGGGGATCGATTTGAAACCGCGCACCGGCTTGATCAGTATCTTGAGCTTTCCGTGATCGGCCTCGATCACGTTATTGAGATACTTCACCTGCCGGTGGGCCGTCTCCCGGTCCAGCTTTCCTTCGCGCTTCAATTCGGTGATCGCTGCACCATAGCTCGGCGCTTTGTCGGTATTGAGCGTGGCAGGCTTTTCCCAGTGCTTCAGGCCTCGCAGGGCCTTGCCCAGGAACCGCTTCGCTGCCTTGGCGCTGCGGGTCGGCGACAGGTAGAAATCGATCGTGTCGCCCCGCTTGTCGACTGCCCGGTACAGGTAGGTCCACTTGCCCCGCACCTTGACGTAGGTTTCATCCAGGCGCCAGCTCGGATCAAAGCCACGCCGCCAGAACCAGCGCAGCCGCTTCTCCATCTCCGGGGCGTAGCACTGGACCCAGCGATAGATCGTCGTATGGTCGACCGAAATGCCGCGTTCCGCCAGCATTTCCTCAAGGTCGCGATAGCTGATCGGATAGCGACAATACCAGCGCACCGCCCACAGGATCACATCACCCTGGAAATGGCGCCACTTGAAATCCGTCATCGTTCCGTCCGTCCAATCTCCGCCAAGCATGCTCAAGCTTCACGATTTTTGCAACAGAGCCGATCCATATAAGAAATCCATGCTCGTCCTGGATTCGAGCGCTGTTGAATGGTCTCGGCCCTGCCGGACGACGCGTTCAGGGCATGGACCGCGTCGCTTGCGGACGGCGCGGTGGTTGCCTTTAGGCGTTGCTCAGGAGATGGATGACATTCTCGCTCGGCGGATGGCCGGGCCACTGGATGATCGCATCCTTGACGGAGGGCCGCGCGAAGAGCCGATTGGCATAGGCCTCGACACGGGGCTTGCCTGCACCGTCTTTCCAGAAACCCGAATAGCCGAGCCAGAGGAAGCGGTAGAGACTGACGGCCCAGAACAGGTCGGCGAGCGTGAAGCGGTCGCCGAACAGCCAAGGTCCGGTGGACGCCCCGAGGTCGCGATCGAGATCGGTAACCAGCTGCTCCGCCTTCGAGATGGCGGTCCGCATTTGCGGCTCGTTGATGACGAACGAGGCGGCGGCTTCCTCCTTCACAATCTTGTGTTGGTAGGCTTCGAGGAGAAGCGGGTCGCCGTCCGCGAGCGGGATATTGCGGCGCACGGCGTCGATCTTGTGTGCGTGGATGCCGGGCATGACCGCCTGCATGCTTTCGGGCCGACGATCACCGTCCGGATCGGCGCCGTAGAGCAGGGCTACATGGGGCGTCGTGTCAGCGAGCTGGACCTGCTTGAGCACAGCCTCCCGTATGTCGGCGGGCAGAAGATCGGTACCGCCGGACAAGGCGTCGCAGAGGTAGAGGCAGATTGCCTTGGAATCGGCGAGGATCCGGCCGGTCTCATGGTCGACGAGGGTCGGTACGACGAGCGGGTCGAACCCTTCGGAATCAACAGACGACTGCCCAGTGAACGAGCTGACAGGACGGTGCTTGGCTGCGGCTTCCGATCGCAACCGCAGCCGGACATATTGCGGACAATAATTCTCATTCTGCGGGGGAAGGATCGTCAACTCGTTGGAGCCGAAGGTCACGCCCTTCTCCATTAGGGTGCCGCGCACCTTTTGCGAGCAGACTGAGAACACGAAGTGGAACAGTTCGAACCGCGGTTCGACCGTCGCTTCGCGGCGAAGGAGGCTCGGTGACTGTCGATCCGGGCTAATCAGAGTCGATTGCTCAGGCTTGATAACCTCTTCACGGACTTTCCTCGCCAGGGTTTCTGTATCAGCGCTCATATTTTTATGATCCTTTTGCCTGGAACTGAGACGTTCGGGGATTTTTGCGGGCTAAATCGTCATGTAGAATGAGTGTGTTCCGCCGGCGGCCGGATGGCTGGTGAACTTTCCCGGCGCTCCTGCCCCACGCAGCGCGCAAGGCCGGTAAGCAGCGGCAGTGCAACATAGGTCGCGGCGGGCACGACAAGCCCCACGACCAAGAAGGAGCGCAGCAAAACGGGAAGATGGGCAATGGTGTCGCCCAAGAGAATGTTGACGAGGGCCACTAGCGGCGCGAGCGTGGTGATCAGCAGCAACACTCTGAGATGGCGTGTGCGGAGCGAAGGTTGGGGCGCAGCGCTCACCCCTTCCTTATTCAGACTTTGATGCGCTGCGTCTTGTCTCTCGACGTTCGCCCCTTGCCAGGGGTATCGCCGATCGAACCCGCCCATCCGCCATTCAAGAATGTCGATGCTTTGACGTGCCCCGGACACGGTCATGGGGTCTTCGGCGATGAAGGCCCGGGCTGCGTTCCAATCGTCGACATCAACGAGATATGTCGATCCGACCAAATCGCCGCCTTCGGCGAAGGTGGTCCCCACTGCCAAAATGCTTGCGGTGTGCGACGCAAGATAGGCGCGGTGTGCCGGTATGGCTGCTGTGCGCTCTGCCAGCTTTTCAGGCGAGATGGTGGTTATGACGGAGAACAGCATGGGACGTTCAATCCGTCAGACTTGGCGTGCTTTGCGGCACGAGCGGCTGATGTCGCGGCCCGCGCGTAGGGACCGGCGGGTTCAGCTCGAAGCGTGCGATCAGGGTGTCTCGCAACAACGCGATCTCGTCCGCCCCAATTCCATGGTCCTTGATCGGTTGAATATACTCGCCGACATCAGCACCAGAGAGTCTAAAGCGCTCAGCTGTCTCCCGCACATGCTCTGCCTTGACCCAATCGTCGTTCAGACCACCTGTGAATATCGCCTTGAGACCGGTAAACCGAGGCTCAACTGGCGCGGTTGGGAGCTCAAAACCCGGGAGGCTTCCGGTCAGCGAGCCCAGGAACCCCATTTTCGCAGCGCCGCACCACATGAAGTGACTGGCGAGGCAGGCACCCTGGCTGAAGCCGACTATGCCCTGACGGTCTAGCGCGACCCAGGCTGCTTCCAGCCGCGAGGAGATCTCAGCCAAGGCGGTGCAGGCGTCAGCCACAGACCTGTCGCCGTCTGGATCGAACCCGTCATATTTGGGCGAGTACCACGCCCCGGCGGGCGCTTGCAGGGCAAGCCAGGCGACAGAGGGCAGATCGAGCTGTCTCGCAAGTTCCAGCATCGCTTGCGCACGCTGGCCACGGCCGTGCAGAAGAATGATCGCAGCATTTGCCTGTTCGACAGGCGGGCCGGTCACGATTGTCCCATAGGGTCCTTCAGGGGAAAACGTCATCGCGGCGCTCCAGCAATATGGCGGCATAGCCGGTCCGCAAAGGCGACAGGATGCTGCATCGCGACCTGGTGCGCGGCACCCGTCACAACTTCGAATGCGGCACCTGGAATGAGAGCGGCGGTCGCGCGGACCGCCTCCGGTGGCACGGCGGCATCGTTCGCACCGGCTATGACGAGCGTTGGCGTTTCGACCTGCGGAAGAAGGCTTCTCGCGTCATGGCCCTTGATCGCTGCGACAGCGCCGGTGAATCCGGCAACTGTCGTGGCCAAGATCATCGACTCAGCAAGATCCAGCAGACCTTGGTCGACCGCTCCGGAAAACCATGCCGGATACACGATCGGCACCTGCGTAATGAGCCCGCCGCTGCGCACTGCGGCCACCCGCTTGTCCCAGATCGGCCAAGCTGGCTCTGGAACGAGAGAACCTGCTGCCACGAGTGTCAGCGAGATAAGCCGGTGTCCCGCCGTGGCGCCAAGATATTGCGCGACCATCGACCCGACCGACGTGCCAACAAGATGAACTCTTGCAAACGCGAGGTTATCCATTACATTAAGCACGTCGGCCGCCAGTTCGGCTAGACTGTAGTCGCCGGCACTCGGCGAACTCGTTCCATGACCCCGCAGGTCCATCGTGATCGCATATACCCCTGAAGGTAAACGACCGGCCACGTCATTCCAGGACCGCCAGTCGGCCAGCAGGGAAGAAAGGAGCAGGATCGGCTCACCGCTCGGCAAGCCAGTGGTATGAACACCGATCCGCGCACCATTTCGGCTATTGACTGCCCGATGTCGCCACATTCTCTTCACCCAGCCTGCGGAGTCATCCTTGCGATCAAATGACGATCGGATCGTTCATCGTCCGGAGGAGCTCGTCCTTTACACCTTCGAGCTGCGGCGCGACCTTGACCTCGCTGCCGAGCTTCTCGGGGCTCTCGTCATGGGTGAAACCAAGCGTGACCGAGGCTTCGAACAACACGCCGCCCGGCGTACGAACGTAGATCGATTCGAAGTAGCCGCGGTGCTTGCGATCTGAGAAATCGGTGTAGCCGAGGCCTTCCACGTCAAATTTGAGCGCGGCCTGCACGTCGAGGTCGGCGACTTCAAACGCGGCGTGATGAACTTGGCCTTCGCCAAGCGCCCAGGTGCCGGGCCTTTCGTCCTCATCGATATAGACGTCTAGCACCTTGGCCGCACCGCCATTGCCGAAAGCGTAGCGCTGGTAATTGCCGTCGCGTCCCTGGGGCTTCAGGTTCCAGGCATTGCGCATGAAGGAGTCCATCTCCTCATTGCGATTTAGGGTGGCCGTCCAGCTGTGAAAGCCCCGCAGCGCGACCTCCTTGGGCACATAGGGAGAGTCCCAGGGCTCGAACTGGCCGTCCGTGTCCTGCTCGATGATTTCGAAGCCGACACCGCAGTCGGGGTGCTCGAACGACAGATATTTCTGCCCGAACCGCTCACGCACTTCCGAGACGGTCACAGCGCGCTTTATGAGATGCTCCTGCCACCAGGAAAGCGTACCGACGGGTGCGTTATAGGAAACCGCCGATATCTGCCCTGCACCACGCTTTCCGGTGTAGCCAGCCTGGCGAACGGGGAAAGTGGTGTACAGCGTGCCCGGTTCGCCAAGCTCATTGCCGAAATACAGATGATAGACCGGCCGTGCGCCGTCGTAGAACATCGTCTTCTTGACGAGCCGCTGTCCCAGCGTCTTGACGAGAAGATCCACGTCGCCTTGCGCGGATCCGGTCGCGACGGTGATGTGATGAAGTCCTTCGACGCGTTCGGGCAGTTGCATCATGATCGCTCTCCACTATTTTCTGCGATTGCGGATCGTCTCTTCAAACCTGCACAACGATCGCTGCTGCAGCCTGTTTGAGGGATCAGGGAGTATTTGACAATTGGCGGACCTTCATAGATACAATTCAGATTGTGAATATAGATGACCTGGATTTTCGGCACTTGGTGCTTTTGGATGCGCTGTTAAAGCGGCACAGCGTCAGCGCCGCTGCACGAGAACTCGACCTACCGCAGCCCACCGCCAGCCATGGGCTGGCGCGCCTGCGCAAAGCATTGGGCGACCCGCTTCTCGTCCGGGCGCGCGACGGCATGGAGCCGACACCACGTGCCGAGGCGATCGCCGGGGTTGTTCAGCAACTGCTGGAACTGCGTCGCGACCTGGCTGAAGGCGGGCAGACATTCTCACCTGACCGTCTCAAGCGCGAATTCATCATTGCCGGATCGGACATCGCCCATCTTGTCGTTTTGACGGCGTTGCATTCGGCGGCGCGGTTCGAGGCACCACACACCAGCTACCGCGCACTCACGCTGAGCGGCGATGAAATGGTGAGCGCGCTCGAGACCGGGCATGTCGATATCGCCGTCGGCGCCTATCCGAGCCTTGTTGCCGGCATCAAGACGCAACGGCTCTACCAGGAGGAATATCTGTGCTTCGGAAAGGAAGGTCATCCGTTCATCAAGTCCGGTGAGACCGATGACTTCATGGCCGCAGATCATATCGTGGTCAGCACCAAGGGTATGGCCCATGCCCATCGTGCCGTCGAACGCGCTCTCCTCGACAAGATCCATCCCGATCGGATCAGGATCGTCGCGAGCAGCTTTCTCGTGGCGTTGGCAGCTTGCTTCGAGTCGGACCTTATTCTTACCGCTCCGGCTCGCGTGATTGGTCGGCTCGCCGAGGTCTACGGACTCCGGGCCGTGCGGCCGCCAATTCTTATGGAAGCATTTGAGGTCAGGCAATATTGGCATGCGAGGAACCAAGACGACCCGCCTCACCGCTGGTTGCGACAGCTCCTGCACAAGGTGCTGTCCGCGCGGATGTGAGAAAGCTGCCATCGACCTAGCAAAGAAAGCCCGGCCTAGGTTAAACCCGGGCCGGACAGATAGGAGCATCCGGAGTGGGATCAGTCCGGGTCGATCAGAATTTAAACCTCAAAGT
>NZ_AUWY01000099.1 GCF_000447205.1 Sphingobium ummariense RL-3
CCCGCGCAGCCTCGCGCGTCTCGGCCGCGTGGACCATGCCATGCTCGGCATAGGCATGGATCGCCTCGCCGGTGCGGCCTGTTGCGAGCGCCCGCGTGGCGTCTTTCTGCCAGTCCTCATGCTGCCGGCGAACATCGCTGATCTCGGCCGCGCCGTAGCGCTCGGCCAGCGATCGGAACGCAGCGCCAGCCTCGATCGCCTGCAACTGCTCGGCGTCGCCGACAAGGATCACCTTGGCCCCTGCCCGTTCGGCCTCGGACAGCACCCGCTCCATCTGGCGCGTGCCGATCATGCCGGCCTCGTCAATCACCAGCACGTCGCGCGGACCTAGCAGCTCGCGGCCCTGCTCCCACTGATATTCCATGCTGGCGATCGTGCGCGAGGCGATACCGGAACCGCCCTCAAGCCCCTCGGCCGCGATCCCCGACAAGGCCGCACCGCGCACCTGATAGCCCGCCCGCTCCCATTCGTCGCGCGCAACGCCCAGCATGGTCGATTTGCCGGTGCCGGCATAGCCGACGACAATTGCCAAGTCGTTCTTGCCGGTGATATGCGCGAGCGCGTCCTTCTGCTGGCTTCCCAGCGCAAGGCCAACCCTCTCGGCGGTGTCTCGCCCCCCCATTTTAGACGCCGCCGGGAGACCATGCCCGGCCCGATCCGCTAGGCCGTAGCCGGCGCGCTCCAACCGCTGCTCGGTGTCGATCATCTCGCGCGACGTGAACCGGTCCTCGCCGCGTCCGTCCTTCCCCAGCGCTACCAGCTCGGGCGAGGTCCGCACCGCGCTCATCACCTGATCGAACTGGTCCTTGCCGTCGCTATGCCGGAACGCGAACTGCGCCAGGTCGCGCCGCGTGAACGTCGCCTGTTGGCGCGTGATCGC
>NZ_AUWY01000100.1 GCF_000447205.1 Sphingobium ummariense RL-3
TGACGTGAGCCCCTGAAATGTGACCGATTTTAGGTAGAGTCCGACGAAAGGAGTCGGACGGAATGAAGCGCAGCAGGTTCAGCGAAGAGCAGATCATCGCGATCTTGAAGGAGCAGGAGGCTGGCATGGCGACGGCAGATGTGTGCCGGCGTCACGGGATCAGCTCTGCGACGTTCTACAAATGGAAGTCGAAATATGGCGGGCTAGAGGTGTCGGAGGCCCGGCGCCTGCGGACGCTGGAGGAGGAGAACTCCCGGCTGAAGAAGCTACTGGCCGAGGCGATGCTCGACAATGTCGTATTGAAGGATCTGGCGTCAAAAAAATGGTGACGCCCGGCGCGAAGCGGGAAGCGGTCGCCCATGCTCGTGAACATCACGGGCTGAGCGAGCGTCGGGCGTGCAGTCTGGTTGGCGTGAGCCGCAGGGTGATCCGGTATCAACCGACAAGGGTTGATGATGCGCCCTTGCGGGCGCGGTTGCGTGAGCTGGCGGCGGAACGCCGCCGGTTCGGCTACCGTCGCCTGGGCTATCTTCTGGCGCGAGAGGGTATGACGCCCAACCACAAGAAGCTGCGGCGCATCTACCGCGAGGAGAACCTGCGCGTGCGCCGTCGTGGTGGCCGTAAGCGGGCCTTGGGCACGCGAGCGCCGATGCTGTTGCCGGACGGGCCGAACCAGCGCTGGTCGCTGGACTTCGTCTCCGACACGCTGACGTGCAGCCGTCGCTTTCGCATCCTGTGCGTGGTCGATGATTACACGCGGGAATGCCTCGCGCTGGTGGCCGACACGTCGCTGTCGGGCGTGCGGGTCGCGCGGGAGCTGACGCGGCTGATCGGACTGCGCGGCAAGCCGCATACGGTGGTCAGCGACAACGGCACCGAACTGACCTCGTCGGCCATCCTGCGCTGGTCGCAAGAGCGTCGGGTCGAGTGGCATTACATCGCGCCGGGCAAGCCGATGCAGAACGGCTTCGTCGAGAGCTTCAACGGCCGGCTGCGCGACGAGTGCCTCAATGAGACGCTGTTCACCTCACTGGCGCATGCCCGCTTTGTGCTCGACGCTTGGCAGCACGACTACAACCACGTCAGGCCGCACTCGAAACTGGGCGGGAAGTGACGTGACCCCTTGGTTTCCACCAGCAGCAATTAGAGCCCGGCGGCTTTGTTGCGCATGAGCGCGGGTTGAGCAATGGCCTGCGCAGCGGAGCCCGTAGGGCGTAGCGAAGCAGGCCATTGCTTATGCAGTTCAGCGGCGAAGGCCGCTGGGGTCTCGTATCCAAGGGCTGAGTGCGGGCGCTCCTGGTTGTAGTCCTCCGCCCATGCGGCGATCACCACACGGGCATGGTCTAGGCTGAGGAACAGCGTCTCGTTTAGCAGTTCGTCCCTCATGCGGCCGTTGAAGCTCTCGACGTAGCCATTCTGCATCGGCTTGCCGGGGGCGATGTAATGCCACTCCACGCCGATCTCCGCGCACCAGGCCAGGACCGCGTTCGACGTCAGCTCGGTGCCGTTATCGCTGACGATCATGCCTGGCTTGCCGCGCTCGGCGATAAGATCGGTTAGCTCGCGCACGACCCTGCGCCCCGAGATCGAGGTGTCCGGTACCGCGCGCAGGCACTCGCGGGTCACGTCATCGACGATGTTGAGCACCCGGAACCGGCGTCCCGACGCCATCTGATCGTGCACGAAGTCAAGGCTCCAGCGCTGGTTGGGCAACGCCAGCACGGGCGCTGGCGCCCGCGCGCCGATGGCACGGCGGCGGTTGCGTCTTCGTCGGACCGCCAGGTTCTCCTCGCGGTAGAGCCGCTGGGTCTTCTTGCGGTTGATCACCACGCCCTCCCGCCGCAGCAGGATGTGCAGCCGGCGATAGCCGAAACGGCGGCGCTGCTGCGCCAGCTCGCGCAGCTTCGACCGAAGGTCGGAATCATCATCCCGCTGCGACCGGTAACGCATGCTCTTCCGGTCAGCGCCGATGACACGGCACGCCCGCCGCTCGCTCATCCCCAGGACCGCCTGGAGACGAGCGACCGCCTCTCGCTTGGCAGCGGGCGTCACCAATTTTTTGCGAGAAGGTCCTTCAGGCCAGCATTGTCGAGCATCGCCTCGGCCAGGAGCCGCTTGAGCTTGGCGTTCTCGTCCTCGAGCGCCCGCAGCCGCTTCGCCTCGGAAACCTCCAGGCCGCCATACCTGGCCTTCCAGTTATAGATCGTCGCTTCAGACACACCGTGCCGCCTCGCCAGATCGCCGGTCTTGGCGCCAGCCTCGGCCTCCTTCAGCACCGCAATGATCTGCTCTTCCGTGAACCTTGTACGCTTCATCGTCCGTCCTTCTATCAGGCCGGACTCTAATCACACTTGGAGGAAAATCAGGGGGTCACGTCACTGCGCATCAACGGCGCTGTGTTCTGCGCCTCGATGATCGACCTGGCCGACCACACTGTCGAGGATATCGCCCAGCACCGTGCACGGCGCAGCGCGGGCCTCGCCGCCAACCTCACCGACGGCCATACCCAGGAACTGCGCGATAGCGTCGCCGCGCTGCAGGCGCGCATGGCCGACTTCTCCGACCAGCTCTACGTTCAGGGCGCCGTGACGATCGACCTCCTCTACAATGTCATGCAGGACATGATCGTCTATCACTGCCAGCGCTTCCCTAAGGAGCTCGGCGAATTCCACTGGGTCATCGACGCCAAGAACCCCGGTGCCGTCACGAACTGGGAGGACTGGTGGTCCAAAACGCTAGTGATCTGGCTGCAGGCGATGTCGCTTGTGAAACCCGGCGCGATGTTGCCTGGTGGCGATTACCGCCATTTTCGCCGTTTCATATTTGACGAGCTCCCTGAATATCTACGCGACGTCGCGCCGTACGCCGATCGCAGCGGGGGCGCCGGCATCGACCTGCAGAAAATGTACGGCGAGAGCTTTCGCTTCTCAAGCGAACCGGAGCCCGGCCTCGAGTTGGTCGATATCGTGACAAATGCGCTACGCCGCGGCTTGATTGGCAATCTCGGCGAGCCCGGATGGCTGCCGCTGCGCGGCCTCATGATCCACCGCAGCGACGTCTATGTGAGCCCCGTTGGGCTGCTTCCGCCCGATCGCAAGCTGGCCCGCGCGCTGCTGCCTACAATGAACAAATTCCGCCTGGGCGGTCGGATCATGGCGACGCCTAGCCTTGCCTGGCCCGAGGACGAACCGGCCGCCGCCAAATAGGCCGAGATCTCGCCGGCGAATCTGATAATGCTGCCGCATGAACGGTTCCGGCTCCTCCTTCTCCGATCGCTTCGGCTACCAGGCTCCAGAAGCCGAAATCACGACCCGAGAAGACGCGCCGACTTCGGTCCGCGATGGTATCCTGATGGCGGGATACGGTGCTGACATTGGCCCCGGCGTGATGCGCGACCTTCTGTGCCAGGTCCTGCTGCAGCGGCCCGATCAGAACAACTGGTCGGCGAGCAATGTCGAGCGCGAGGTGTCGGGGCTTATCGACGAAGCGCCATGGTATCGCGTGTACGACTTTGCCGAACGCCTCTACACCGAAATCGGCGCGCGCGACTTCACCGGCAGGCAGCAGGCCCGCTTCGAAGCACAGCTCAACCAGCTTTTCCGCGAGCGGGGTGTAGGCTGGGAGATGAAGCATGGGACCTTGGTCGCGCGCGGGTCGGAGGCCTTCGCGCTCGCCACCGGACATGCAACCGAAGTGATGCGGAAGCACGGCGCGCCGACAGCCGCGAACGAGATCCATGAAGCGTTGCGCGATATCTCACGTCGACCCCATGCCGATATTACCGGCGCGATCCAGCACGCCATGGCGGCGCTGGAATGCGTTGCGCGCGAGGTGGGGGAGACGACGGACACGCTCGGGCCGGCCATCAGGCGGCTGAATTTGCCTGCGCCGCTCGATCAGGCGGTCGAGAAGCTCTGGGGGTTCACGTCGCAGCAGGGGCGCCACATCCTCGAAGGGCGCCAACCGCAATTCGACGAGGCCGAGCTGGTGGTCACCGCCGCCAGCGCGCTCAGCGTCTATCTCCTACGCCGTCGGGCTGGGTGATCCTGCCCTTCAACCGACTTCGACCCCATGCCGGCGGAGCAGTGGGACAATGACCGAGCCGATCTTCTCCTCCGCCCACGCAGGCAACCCCGGAATAGCCGAGGTTTCGAGCGCATTCAGCGCGTGGTGAACGCGGACTGTCAGCGGCAACGAAAAGTCCTCAGCAAGGCGCTCGAAGAATGAATCGAGGTCGCGCCACTCTCTTGCGAAAAGCGCGTACATGGCTGAGGTCAGAGGTTCGGCCATTGCGTGATCCTTTGCTAGAACGCTGCCGTCTCCGTCGAGAGAAAGGGTCAGCCGCGGCTTGAGCATAGAGACATCCTCGCTGCCACGGATTAGCGGGAAGGACGCTCGCCCGACCCAGAGCATGATGTCGATGTCGAAGCGGTGCCTCATGGTCTCGCCGTAAGCGGTGCGCACGCCGGAAAGCTGGGACAGGATCAACCAGGACGTGACATTGCCCAACATAGTGCCGGCATCGTCATCATCGAGTGGTGTGTAGGGGCCGATCTGGTTGCCCTGCGCGTCGATCTGCGCGATCTCGTGATGCTCGTTGAAGCGGAAATTGGCGATCGTGCCGTCAGCCATCTGCAGCCCGATCGTCTTGCCAGCGACGCTCTCACATTCGGGCCGGTCGTTCATCAATGGACCAATGAGGGATTCCGGCAGGCCATGACGCTTCTGACCGAGGTCGACCAGCGCTTGAGCGCCAACGAGGTCGCCGAGGAAGAACCGCTCAGCCTGACCGACGAGCAGCCGCCACGCGTCTTCTGGCTTTTCCGCAATCGCTTTGTCGATGAGCGCGGCAAGCTCGAAGGCAAGCTCACTTATGAAAAGGTCGGGAACCCGAAATCCGATGACATCTTCGCCCGCCGGATGGCGGTAGAAGGTGATCCAGCCCTGCGCCTCGAGGCGGACCGCGGCGCTTTCGCCGCCAGCGCTGAGTGCATCGCGCCTGATGACGAAGGCGTTTGCGCTCGCCAGCGCGAGCGCCGCGTCCGGCACCTCGTCGTCGTTGAGCGCATCGCGCGCGAGAAGGCGATGGTCGCGGGCGACCTCAACATAGTCTTTGAAGCGCGCTCGTGCGGCGTGGACCAGCGCAAGGCCCATCGTTGCCGGGATGAAGCTGACCACGTCTTGCCGCTCGGGGGATGCACCGTTCGCTAGGACCGCGCGAAGCAGCCAAGGGCGGCGGTATTCGGCGGCCAGCTCCGCGCCAGGATAAAAGAGAATCCGCCTCTCCCCGAGCTGATCTGTGAGAGCAATGAACTCTCCATCATCGAGGGGTTCTACCGTCACGACTTCGGCAATCGCCGCCAGCGCCGTGTCGCCACGACCCGTGGTATCGCGCAGAACATCGCCCGCGCGGTCTGTAGCGCCGACGAGACGCAGGCCGGGTCCGAACCCGGATTCTGCCAATTCCTCGAAATCTTGGGCGACAGCAGAGCCGGACCGCAATCCGTCCACGACGAGCACCAGCGCCGGAGATCGGGTGGAGTGCGACATGCGCCGCAGCCACGTGCGGACATCGTCGGCGCTCAGCTTCCACTCGAGCGCTTGCCCGAGGACATTCGCCAGGCGCTGGAACAGCCCCGTACTGGCGGTGGCGCCGTTTACCATGAGCATCGCCCAATCGCGCGATCGGCGGGTCGAAACCGCAAAATCACGCAACACATTGCTCTTCCCGGCGAGTGGAGGGCCCTCGATTATAATGGCCCGCGCGCCGGCTTCCAACCTTGCCGCGACGGCGGCGGTGGTGCGTCGCTGGAAGAGGATACCCCGGGCGAACGGCTTGCGCAGGTCAGAGGGATCTCCGCTTTGCCGCTCGACGAGCTCTTCGGTGCGCAAGCGCACCGCCTCCGCCCAGACATGGGTTTCAGGCCCCATAAGGACTTCGATGGCCCAGCTGTTATTGGCTGCGGCGAGCTTTCCGACATTTGCGAAAATCTTCTCGATGACCTCGGCGTCGGCGTCCTTGGGAAGCTCAGCGCCATCGTCAGTCTGCCGCACCCAAGTGTCTTTGCCGTTGCTCACGATGATCAAGGGCGGACGCGGGAAGAGGGCCGCCGTGTAGCTTTGGCCTTGTTGGAAATCCTGTTCCTTGAGGACCATGTCCTCGCGCTTCAGCTCGAACAGAGCGAGGGGGCGCTCCTGGTGAAAAACCAGGAGGTCCGCGCGCCCCTGTGCTTCCCAGTAGAGCGTCCCGTCGTGGTCGTGCAGATTGTGACCGAACCGCAATGTGAAGTGCTTCTCAACACGGAAACTTTCTGCCGGCAGGTGCGCAAACGCGTCGCGGGTCAGGTTAAGAACATAAGTTTGCAGCTGGGCTTCGGGAACGACGGTCATTCATCCTTCTACAATCTGCGCTGTGCTGGTCGCCTGAAAATGGCGCCAAGCATGAACAATAGGCGAAGGGTCATTTTGGGGTTGAACGAAAATTGTATTTCCGGAGCCGAGAACCCGGTCGGGAACGGCATGATTGAAGTGCACTTCCGTTCGGTTGCTCGAATGCGCACTAAGGCGGGTTCCGGCGTGATCGGACGTTTACGCGCCGAGCGCGGAATGACTTGAATTGGTCGGGAGGTGACGGCATGGAACGACAGCTATCCAAGCGTCCGAACCCCAAACCAGTCAGTCGCCTATCGGCCAAATTTGCACGGCTAAAAGATTATTTCCATTTACCGGAGTTCACGCTTGAGAACTGCCAATTAGAAAGGCCCGGCTGCGTCCCTTGATGTTTCGAATCATGCCATAGCGGCTCAATCTAAACGTGGGAACAAAAGTGGTTTTTTCTTGAGGGGGTCCGGGGTTTATCGTGTAAAAGCAACACGATAAACCCCTTGACTGGTAGCGGAGGAGGGACTTGAACCCCCGACACGCGGATTATGATTCCGCTGCTCTAACCAGCTGAGCTACTCCGCCCCATGGGCAGCCGCGGGCGGCGTCGCGCCGCGGTGAGGGCGCGCTATACGCAGCAGCAGCGGACCGGTCAACGGGGTTCGCGGCGATCGCGAGATTTTCCCGCCGGCCCCGTTCCGGCGCGGGGAAGGAGGCTGTCCCGATGCCGGGCATGAGGCAGCGGGATTGCGCGATTTTTTAGCTTGCAATCGTCCCGCCGGAGCGCACTAATGTTGCGACGCAAAACCGGCCGTCCTGGCCGAGGGAGGATCACCGCTTGCCCT
Organism: Sphingobium ummariense RL-3; assembly: GCF_000447205.1. GTDB lineage: Bacteria > Pseudomonadota > Alphaproteobacteria > Sphingomonadales > Sphingomonadaceae > Sphingobium > Sphingobium ummariense. The sequence continues at coordinate 7,227 of NZ_AUWY01000100.1, forward strand.
TCCACGAGATGTTCGAGCCCGACGGTTCGGTACGCCCCTGTTACGACGAAGTGCAGAAATGGGTGGAGCGGACCGGCATTGCCGGACTCAACCGTCGGCTGGACGAGGCGGAGGCGATCTTCCGGCGGATCGGTATCACTTTCGCCGTCTATGGCGAGGGGGGCGATCCGGAGCGGCTGATCCCCTTCGACCTGCTGCCGCGCATCTTCACTGCGCAGGAATGGCGCATCCTGGACAAGGGCATCCGCCAGCGCGCCCGTGCGCTCAATGCCTTCCTGCACGACGTCTATCATCGGGGCGAGATCGTGAAGGCGGGCATCATGCCGGCCGACATCATCTATCGCAACAGCGCCTATCTGGCCGAGATGGCCGACTTCACCCCGCCGGGCAAGGTCTACAGCCATATCGTCGGCATCGACATCGTGCGCACCGGCCCGACCCGGTTCGAGGTGCTGGAGGACAATTGCCGCACGCCGTCGGGCGTCTCCTACATGCTCGAGAACCGCGAGATCATGACCCGCATGTTCCCCGAGCTGTTCGGCCAGGGTCTGGTGGCCCCGGTGGATGACTATCCCGCCGAGCTGCTCAAGAGCCTGAAGGAAGTCGCGCCGCCTGCCTGCAAGGGCGAGCCGGTGGTGGTCGTGCTGACGCCTGGGTCTCTGAACAGCGCCTATTATGAGCACAGCTTCCTTGCCGACCTGATGGGCGTGGAACTGGTGGAGCCCGCCGACCTGTTCGTCGATGACGATCGGGTGTGGATGAAGACGACGCTCGGCCCGAAGGCGGTCGACGTCATCTATCGGCGCATCGACGACGAATATATCGACCCGCTGGTGTTCCGCCCCGACAGCCTGCTGGGCGTGCCGGGCATCTTCAACGTCTATCGCAACGGCGGCGTGACGCTGGCGTCGGCGCCCGGTTCCGGCATCGCGGACGACAAGGCGGTCTATATCTACGTGCCGGAGATGATCCGTTTCTACCTGGGCGAGCAGCCGATCCTGGACAATATCCAGACCTGGCAATGCGGCAAGCCCGACGAATGCGCCTATGTGCTGGAGCATCTGCATGAGCTGGTCGCCAAGGAAGTGCACGGGTCGGGCGGCTACGGCATGCTGATCGGCCCCAAGTCCACCCGGGACGAGGTGGAGGCCTATGCCGCGCGCATTCGCGCCAATCCGGGCGAGTTCATCGCCCAGCCGACGCTGGACCTGTCGACGGTGCCCACCCTCGGCCCGGCGAGCGTTGTCGGGCGCCATGCGGACTTCCGCCCCTATTGCCTGGTCGGCCAGCAGATCCGGCTGGTGCCCGGCGGGCTGACCCGCGTGGCGCTGACCGAAGGATCGCTGGTGGTCAATTCCAGCCAGGGCGGCGGGGTCAAGGACACCTGGGTGATGCAGGATTGATGATGAACGGGACTTCCATCTTTCCACCGTTCGTCCTGAGCTTGTCGAAGGACCGTTCTTCTCTTCTGGAAGGGCAGGGGAAGGCTTCGACAGGCTCAGCCCGACCGGACTATCTTTGCCGGGAAATTCCTCCATGCTGAGCCGGACCGCCGAAAACCTGTTCTGGATGGCGCGCTACATGGAACGCGCGGAGGCCACGGCGCGGCTGCTGACCATGGGGCAGCGGATGGCGATCCTGCCCGGCGCGCATCACCGCGACGAATGGCGATCCGTCGTGCGCGCCACCGGCTGCGATCATATGTTCCCCGAAGGCAAGCAGGTGACGGAAAGCGACGTCGTTTCCTACCTGATGCTCGACCTCGACAATGCGAGTTCGATCCGGTCCTGCCTGCTGAAGGCGCGCTCGAACGCCAAGTCGGCGCGCACCATGCTGACGCAGGACATGTGGGAGGCGCTGAACGAAGGCTGGCGCAAGCTGGACAGCTATGACGTGGCCGAGGCTCGGCAGCAGCTGCCGGCGCTGATCGACTGGGTGAAGACCCGCGTCATGACCTTCCGCGGCGCTGCCGATTCCGGACAGCTGCGCAACGAGGGGCATGATTTCCTCCGCACCGGGGCGGCGCTGGAGCGGGCGCAGATGACCTTGCGCCTGCTGGACGTCAAATATTATGTCCTGCTGCCGGAAACCGAGGTGATCGGCGGCAATCGCGACCATTATCAATGGACGTCGGTGCTTTACGCCCTGTCGGGCGCGCGTGCCTATCACCATGTCTATGGCGGCACCTACACGCCCTGGCAGATCACTGACTTCCTGATCCTCAACACGCTGTTCCCGCGCAGCGTCGCCTTCTGCTACCGGCAGCTCGCCTACCGGCTCAACCGGCTGGCCGGGTGGCACGATGCGCGGGGAGCGTGCCACGACACCATCGAGGAGATGGTGCTTGCGCTCGAGGAGCTGGACAGTGGCGAGATTTTCCGGCGCGGCCTGCATGAAACGGTGCAGAACGGCATCAGAATGACCAACCGGCTGGGGGTGGAAATCGCCCAGACCTATCATTTCGGCTGATCGGGGACGGCGGAGATGAAGCTGCTCGTCCGCCACCAGACCGTCTATCGTTACGCGGCCTCGGCCGGGCGGGTCGCGATGCGGCTGAAGCTGATGCCGGTCGATACGCCCCAACAGACGGTGCTGGACTGGCGGGTGAGCGTCAATGACGAGCCGCTCGCCGGCTTCCGCGCCAACAGCTATGGCGAGAAGGAAGCGATCTGGATCCGCCACGACCGGCTCGATCATGCCGTGATCGTCGCGGAGGGGCTGGTGGAGACGCGCGAGACCCATGGCGTCGTCGGCCATGTGCGGTCCAGCGTGCCGCCCCATTTCTTCCTGCGCGACACGCCGCTGACCCGTCCGTCGGAGCCCATCGCCACCATGGCGCGCGCGGTGCCGGATGACGGCGGCCCGCTCGCCCGGCTGCACGGCCTGTCCGCCGCCGTCAGCGACGCCGTGCAGTATCGCGCGGGCGTCACCACATCGGAAACCAGCGCCGCCGCTGCGTTCGCCCTGGGGGCAGGCGTGTGCCAGGACCATGCGCAGATATTCATCGCCGCTGCGCGGACGCTGGGGGTGCCGGCGCGCTACGTGTCCGGCTATCTGCTGGCGGCCGGGGAGGACGCGCTGCATGAAACCCATGGCTGGGCGGAGGCCTGGCTGCCGGACCTCGGCTGGATCGGCTTCGACCCATCCAACCGGGTCTGCGTCACCGAGCGCTATCTGCGCGTGGCGAGCGGCCTCGACGCCGACGAGGCCGCGCCGATCCGTGGCTCCGTCACGGTGGCGGGCGATATCTGGATTGACGCCGACGTTCGTATCGCGCAGGCGGAGGAGGGAGTCGAGGAGCGGCAGCTGCAACGACAGCAACAACAGACAATTCCGCTAGTCGGCTCAAAGGGTTAGAACAGGAATCGGGAGCCGCGAGGCCAATGACCTATTGTGTGGCGGTGCGCGTCGACCAGGGACTGGTGATGCTGTCCGACACCCGCACCAATGCGGGCATGGATAATATCGCGCGCTTCCGTAAGTCCTTTACCTACATCAATCCGGGCGAGCGGGCGATCACGCTGCTGTGTTCGGGCAACCTGTCCATCACCCAGGGGGTGAAGGCGATGCTGAGCCGGGCGATCAAGGATTCGGAACTCGATCCGGAGGTCGAGACCATCCTTAACTGTCCCACCATGCACCGCGTCGCGCAGATTGTCGGCGACGCGATGAAGGTGATGCAGGGCCGCTATCGCAGCACGATCGAGATGCAGGGATCGGGCGCGGACGCCTCCATCCTGATCGCGGGCCAGAGATGCGGTGGCAAGCCGCGCCTCTACCTCGTCTATTCGGCAGGCAACTTCATCGAGGCGACCGCCGATACGCCCTTCTTCCAGATCGGCGAGCATAAATATGGCAAGCCCATACTGGATCGCATCATCAAGCCGGAAACGAGCCTGGAGGACGCCGTGAAGGCGGTGCTGGTGTCGATGGATTCGACGCTTCGTTCCAACCTGTCGGTCGGCATGCCACTGGACCTGACGGTGATCGAGCGCGACGCGTTCGACTTCCGCGTGCGCACGCGGATCGAGGCGGATGACGAGCAGTTCGCGATGATCTCCCACGCCTGGTCTGCCGCGCTGCGCAAGGGGTTCGAGGACCTGCCCAATGTGCTCGACTGACAGCCCCGCTTAGGGGGCGCAAAGCAAATCCTTCGCTTGCGCGAGGGGCGTGCGGCCCTATCTCCATTGCCCACAGACGAATCGAAGCCGGAAAGACGCTGATGACCGCCACCCATTCCACCCGCATGCTGATTCTGGGCTCCGGCCCCGCAGGGCTCTCCGCCGCCATCTATGGCGCGCGCGCCGGGCTGGCGCCGATCGTGGTTCAGGGGATGCAGCCGGGCGGGCAGCTGACCATCACGACCGATGTCGAGAATTATCCGGGTTTCCGCGACGTCATCCAGGGTCCCTGGCTGATGGAGCAGATGCAGGCGCAGGCCGAGCATGTCGGCGCGCAGATGATGTACGACCTTATCGTCGACGTCGACCTGTCCGAACGGCCGTTCCGCCTGAGGGGCGACAGCGGCACGCTCTACATCGCCGACAGCCTGGTGATCTCCACCGGCGCGCAGGCCAAGTGGCTGGGCGTCGAGGGCGAACAGCTCCTCCAGGGCAAGGGCGTTTCCGCCTGTGCGACCTGCGACGGCTTCTTCTACCGCGGCAAGAAGGTGGTGGTGATCGGCGGCGGCAACACCGCGGTCGAGGAGGCGCTGTACCTGACCAACCACAGCCATGACGTGACCCTGATCCACCGCCGCGATTCCCTGCGGGCGGAAAAGATCCTGCAGCAACGGCTGTTCGCCCATCCCAGCATCAAGGTCGTCTGGAACCAGGCGGTTGAGCGCTTCGTGGGTGGCGGCGATCCCGAGGGGCTGGTCGGCGTCGATCTGGTCGATACCGTGACAGGCCACAGGAGCCACATCGCCGCCGACGGCGCCTTCGTGGCGATCGGCCACCATCCCGCGACGGAGCTGTTCGCCGGCAAGCTGCCGATGGACGAAGGCTATCTGGTGGTGGAGCCCGGCAGCTCGCGCACGTCGATCCCCGGCGTGTTCGCGGCGGGCGACGTCACCGACAAGATCTATCGCCAGGCGGTGACGGCGGCGGGCATGGGCTGCATGGCCGCGCTGGACGTCGAGAAATTCCTGGCCGAGGCCGATTTCGAGGCGCTGGCGGCGGAGTAGATCCGCACCACTTTCCGAAGGTCGGTCAGCCCGCGATCTTCGCCTTCGCGAAGGCGGTCAGCGTGCCGAAGGTTTCGAAGGTATCGCCGTCGATGTCCTCGTCCTCGATGAGGATGCCGAAGCGGTCCTCCATCTCCGTCAGCAGCCCGGCGACCGCCATGGAGTCGAGCTCCGGCAGCGCGCCGAACAGCGGCGTGTCGGCGTCGAACGCATCGACGCGATCCTGGGAAAGGGAAAGCACGTCGCGCAGCAGGCCGCGCATCAGGCTTTCGGCGTCAGTGGTCCGGTCGACCGGTCGCGTATTTTCGGCCCGCATGATGCCGGCTACCTAATGTGTCGCGGCCTAGCCTACAAGCGCGGAAATGGCGGTGCGGGCCGCGGGCAGCCACGAGGAGGCGAAGCGCGGATTGAAGCAGTCGACCCGGTAGAGCGTTTCGCGCGTTTCCATCCATTCGGCCTTATAGGCATTGTCGCCGGTGCCGTAGTCGATCGTCTCCACCCGATCGACATCGATCGCATGGGCGAACATGGCATGGCTGAGCAGGGTGCCGGGCGACGCGTCGTCATAGGCGCTGTCGTGGGACAGCTTGTGGATGAGGGCGATGCCGTTTTCGACCGTCCAGAGTTGCGCGGCGACGGCGCGTCCCTCCGCCCGCGCGAAGCCGAGCCGCAGCGTGCCGGCCGCGCTTTCCCGCTCCGCAAGGGCGCGCAGGAAGGACAGGCCCGGCTCGGGCTCCTTCCAGCTGCGGTCGTGGACATCGACATAGTCCTGCCAGAGCGCGTCGCTCAGGCGATCGGTGATGGAGATTGCGAAGGGATTGCCGCGTCCCTTGCGCCGCACCTGGTTACGCAGCCGGCCGGGTCGGGCGCCCCACCAGGCCGCGAAGCCCCTTCCGTCGAGTTGAAGGAGATGGCGCGCGCCCATCGGCCTGCGCACGGCCAGCCATCCCGCCCGGCGAAAGGAAGCGAGCAGCATGTCCGCGTCGCCTTCCATCGGGTAGATATCGATCTGCGCTTCGTCGCGGAGCAGGTGCTGGGCGATCACCTCGATCAGGCGCTGGCGTGTCCGTGGATCGGGATCGCCGGTGAAGACCGGCGCCCAGCGGAAACTGTACCAGTTGGCCAGCGCCGACAGCCGGCGGGGGGCCGGAGCGAGGAAGAAGAGCCAGGCTTCAGGCCCATCCTCCGCCGCGTGGAGCACCCGGAGCGGCCGGTCGCCAAAGCAGTGGGCATGCAGCGATTCGAACCAGTCGAGACGATCAAAAAGGCTGGGGACGCACGTGCGGTCGAGCCGGGCGGCCGCAGCCGCCCGGACTTCCGGCAGGCTTCGATATTCCCTCAGGCGCAGCAAACCATTATCTCCGCAACAGAGTGCAGGCACATAAGAGGTAATTCTGGAGATGGGGTTAAGCGACGCCTTGCCCGCGGACCGGCCGACTGTCGACGGCGTCGCGCTGCGCCCGATCGACCATGTGCTGCTGCGTGGAGACCCCGGTAGCCTGGCGCTGGACGGGCGGTCGGGCCGTTACAGCTATGCCGAGCTGGAAGAGACGCTCGGGCGGCTCGCCGGATGGCTGGCGGGATTCCGGCTGTCGGAGGGCGCGCGAGTCGCGAGCTGGGTGGCCAAGGGGCCCGTCGCCGCGCTGATGCCGCTGGCTGCACCGCGCGCGGGGCTGGTGCATGTGCCGGTCAACCCGCTGCTGAAGCATGCGCAGGTCGCCCATATCCTGGCGGACAGCGGAGCAGAACTGCTGATCGGCACCGCCAGCCGCCTGGCGACGCTGGAGGAGGGCGATGTGCCGCCCGGCTGCCAGATCCATCGCGAGGACGATGCGGCCTGCGGCATGAGCGGCGGTCCCGCCCTGGGGCCATCAGACGCGTCAGCCGACGCGCTGGCGGCGATTCTCTATACCAGCGGTTCCACCGGGCGGCCCAAGGGCGTGATGCTGAGCCACGCGAACCTGTGGCTGGGGGCGGTCGCGGTAGCGGACTATCTGCGCCTGGCGCCGCAGGACCGGACGCTGTGTGTGCTGCCCTTCAGCTTCGACTATGGGCAGAACCAGCTGTTTTCCACCTGGCACGCGGGCGGATGCGTCTATCCGCTCGATTATCTGACTCCGCGCGACGTCATGAAGTCGGTGGATCGCCGGGACATCACCACGCTCGCGGGCGTGCCGCCGCTCTGGGTGCAACTGGTCGAACTGGACTGGCCGGCCGAGATCGCGGCGAAGCTGCGGCGCCTGACCAACAGCGGCGGAGCGCTGACCCGGTCGCTGGTGGCGAAGCTGCGCGCGCTGTTCCCGCAGGCGGACCTTTATCCGATGTATGGCCTGACCGAAGCGTTCCGCTCGACCTATCTGCCGCCCGCGCTGGTGGACAGCCATCCCGACAGCATGGGCAGCGCCATCCCCTTCGCCGAGATCCTGGTCGTCCGGCCCGACGGAAGCGTCACCGACGATGACGAGCCGGGCGAGCTGGTCCATTGCGGGCCGCTGGTGGCGCAGGGCTATTGGCGCGATGCCGCGCGAACGGCGGAGCGGTTCCGTCCCGCGCCGGCAGCGTCGCGCTATGGCGGAACGGCGGTCTGGTCGGGCGACACAGTGCGGCGGGATGCCAACGGGCTGCTCTATTTCGTCGGACGGGACGATGCGATGATCAAGTCCGCCGGCAACCGCATCAGTCCCACGGAGATCGAGGAGGCGGCGGCCGCGGTCGACGGCGTGGCGGAGGCGGTGGCGATCGGTGTGCCCGACGAGCGGCTGGGGCAGGCCGTGCTGCTGCTGTTGCGCGGCGGCGAGCCCGAGGCGAAGGACAGGGTGGAGGCGAGGCTGAAGGCGGAGCTGCCCAATTTCATGCACCCGCGCGAGATACTGATGCTGAACGAATTTCCCCGCAATCCCAACGGCAAGATCGACCGAGTTGCGATCGCGAAGGAGCATGGCGCATGAAGCCCATGGGCCCCATCCCGACCTGGTTCGCCGCCGAGGAGGGCATGCTGCTGATCGGCGGCTGCGGCGCGGCGAGCCTGGTGGACGAAGCGGGAGACACGCCGCTGTTCGTGTACGACATGGGTATCGTAGAGGCGCAGGTGCGGCGGTTCCGCGAAGCGATTCCAGCGGCGGTGGCACTGCATTATGCCATCAAGGCCAATCCCTTTCCGTCGCTGCTGGCGCGGCTGGCGGCGCTTGTCGACGGGTTCGATGTCGCTTCGGGCGGGGAACTGGCGCGCGCCCTGCAGGCGGGCGTCGACCCGGCGCATGTCAGCTTTGCCGGCCCGGGCAAGCGCGACGACGAGCTGGAGGCGGCGATCCATGCCGGCGTCACGCTCAACCTCGAGTCGGAGGGCGAGGCGCGCCGGGCGCTGGCGATTGCCGACAGGCTGGGCCGCACGCCGCGCCTGGCGGTCCGGGTCAATCCCGACTTCGACCTGAAAGGGGCCGGCATGCGGATGGGCGGCGGCGCCAAGCCCTTTGGCGTCGATGCCGAGCGGGCCGCGGCGCTGGCAAAGTCGGTGATCGGCGCGGGGGCGGACTGGCGCGGCTGGCATATCTTTGCGGGCAGCCAGAATCTGGACCCGCTGGCCATCATCGAGACCCAGGCGGCGACCATCGCGCTGGCAGCCCGGCTGTCGGAGGAAGTGGACGCGAGCCCGCCGCTGGTGAACCTGGGCGGCGGTTTTGGCCTGGCCTATTTCCCCGGCGACGAGCGGCTGGACATCCGCCCGATCGGCGTGGCGCTGGACAGCGCGCTCGAAGCTCTGCCGGACGTGCTGCAGGGCAGCGCCTTTGCGCTGGAGCTGGGCCGCTGGCTGGTGGGGGAGGCGGGCGTCTATCTCACCCGGGTAATAGACGTGAAGAAAAGCCAGGGCGAAACCTTCGTCGTGGTGGACGGAGGCCTGCACCACCAGCTGGCCGCCAGCGGCAATTTCGGCACGGTCGTGCGGCGCAACTATCCGATGGCGGTTGCCAACCGCTTCGGCGCGGCGCTGGCCGAGGAAGCCGTAACGGTGGTGGGGTGCCTGTGCACCCCGATCGACCGGCTGGGAGACAGGGTCGCGCTGCCCCCCGTGGCGGAGGGCGACCTGATCGCGATCTTCCTCGCCGGAGCCTATGGCGCGACCGCAAGCCCCGCCGCTTTTCTTGGTCATCCAAGTCCAGCCGAGCTTTTACTTGGCTGATTATTAAGCCTGGTAATTCCTAACCCTATCTTTACCCTTTCCCGGCAAGAAGGGGCCGAAGCCACGCGCTGACGGTTCCGCCTTACCTCTCCGGCGGTCCGTGGGCGCCTGGGCCATGAAGAGGTAAAGACATGCGTTTCCAGCGGATTTCCAAGCTCCTGATCGGCGCATCCCTGCCCGCCCTCGCTCTGTCGGGCTGCGCGAGCACGGGCACAGGCCCGCAGCTGCCGCCCGCTTCCTTCGTCTCGACGCAGGAGGGGCCGGGCGAGGAATATGTGATCGGGCCGCTCGACGACCTCACCATCTTCGTCTGGCGCAATCCCGAACTGGGCGCGAAGGTCCAGGTGCGGCCCGACGGGCGCATCACCACGCCGCTGATCACCGACATGCCGGCCGTGGGCAAGACGCCCAAGATGCTGGCCGACGACATCAAGATCGCGCTTTCCCAATATATCGAAAATCCGCTGGTGTCGGTGATCGTCAACAATTTCAGCGGCACTTTCAGCCAGCAGGTCCGGATCGTCGGTGCCACCGACAAGCCGGCTTCCATCCCCTATCGGGCGAACATGACGCTGCTGGACGCGATGATCTCCGTCGGGGGGCTGTCCGAGTTTGCGGCGGGCAACCGCGCGCGGCTGGTCCGCTTCGACAAGGCGAGCGGCAAACAGAAGGAATATCAGGTGCGCCTGAACGACCTGCTGAAGAAGGGCGACACGCGCGCCAACGTGCAGCTGGCGCCCGGCGACGTCATCATCATCCCCGAAAGCATGTTCTGACCATGGCGGGACTTCTCGACGAGTTGCTGGTCGTCCTGCACGGCATCTGGACGCGGCGCTGGCTGGCACTGGCGGTCGCATGGGGCGTGTGCCTGCTGGGCTGGCTGGGCGTGGCGCTGATCCCCAACGCCTATCAGTCGAAGGCGCGGGTCTATGTGAATACCCAGTCGCTGCTGGAGGACAAGGTGGGCATCACCCAGGTCCAGTCGCAGCAGGACCTCGATCGCCTGCGCAGCACGCTGGCGAGCACGGACAATCTGGAGAAGGTGGTGCGCGACACCGACCTCAGCCAGACGGTATCCGGGCCGCACGACATCGCCGCGAAGATCACGACGCTGCGCGAGAACATCACGGTGATGGCACAGGCCGACCCCAGCATGATCGACATCACCGCCACCTCGGCGGATTCGAGCCTGTCGGACGGCGCCAATGCCCGCATCGCCCGGCAGGTCGTGCAGAAGCTGATCGACATCTTCCAGGAGGAGAATCTGTCCGGCGATCGCAACGAGACCCGACAGAGCATCGCCTTCCTCGACCAGCAGATCGGCGAGCGCGGCAAGCAGCTGGCGGCGGCCGAGCAGCGCCGCGTCGAGTTCGAACAGCGCTATGCCGGCGTGCTGCCGGGCGCGGGTTCGATCGGGCAGCGCATGGACGCGGCCCGACAGGAGATCAACAATATCGATTCGCAGCTGGTCCAGGCGCAAAGCGCGCTGACCGCGATGAACGGGCAGCTCGCCGGCACGCCGCCGACTCTGCCGGGCGTCGGCGGCAATGGCGGGCCGACCGCGCTGGCGCAGGCGCAGGCCGACCTGGCCGCCATGCGCGCACGCGGCTGGACCAGCAGCCATCCCGACGTGATCGCCCAGGTCCGCCAGGTCGAGGCGCTGCGTAAGGCGGGCGGTGGCGGCGGTGGCGGTGCGGGATCGACGCCCAACCCAGCCTATCTGTCGATCCGTTCGATGCAGGCCGAGCGCGCTGCGACGGTGCAGGCGCTCCAGACCCGCAAGGCGCAGTTGCAGGCCGACCTCAGCACGATGACCAGCCGCCAGACGTCCGAGCCCGGCCTCGCCGCCGAGCAGGAGAAGCTGCAGCGCGACTATGATGTGCTGAAGACCCAATATGACAAGCTGCTGGCGGATCGCGAGGAGATCCGGCTGCGGGGCGACGTGAAGACGGAAACCGGGTCCGCCCAGTTCCGCGTTATCCAACCGCCGAGCGCGCCCACCGCGCCCACCGCGCCGAACCGGCCGCTGCTGCTGATCGGCGTGCTGGTGCTGGGCATCGGCGCCGGGATCGGCACCGCCTTCGCCATGGGGCAGCTTAAGGGCACCTTCCCGACCGCAGCGCGGCTGGAGCGAGCCGTGGGCATGCCGGTGATCGGCTCCATCAGCCAGACGGTGAGCGTTGCGCAAATCGCGATCGAAAAGCAGCGGCGCAAATGGTTCGCGGGGGCGAGCGGGGGACTGGCTGCGCTGTGCCTGGTGCTGATCGCCATCGAATTCGTTCAGCGCGGCACCGCCTGAGGAGGAACTGAGGATGAACAAGCACAGTTCCATGTCCGGCCGGGGATCGCTGATCGAGCGGGCGACCCAGGTCTATGATTTTTCCGCCGCGCTGCGCGGCCGTGCGGCCCCGCCCGTATCGGTGCCCGCCGACGCATTACCCATCCCGCAACCGGTGGCCGAGCCTATGGCGCGGGACGTCGATGTCCGCGCTCCGGCCTGGACCGGGCCGGTGCAGCCGATCGACCGGGAAAAGCTGGCCGAGGCCGGCTATCTGCTTCCCGGCGGGACGGTGACGGCGATGAGCGAGGAATTCCGACTGGTGAAGCGCGACCTGCTGTCGCAACTCGCCGGCCATCCGCGCGGCAACCGCATCCTGATATGTTCGGCGCACAGCGGAGAGGGCAAGACCTTCTGCGCGATCAACCTGGCGTTGAGCCTCGCTGCGGAGAAGGATCGCGAGATCCTGCTGGTCGACGCCGATTTCGGCAAGCCGGGCATCCCGCAGGCGCTGGGGCTGACCAGCGGTCCTGGCCTGATGGACGCCCTTGCCGACCCGTCGCTGCCGATCGAGCAATGCGTGCTGCGCACCGACATTCCGTCGCTGTCCATCCTGCCGGCGGGGACGCGGAGCAACAACGACACCGAATATCTGGCCTCTGCGCGCACCGATGCGGTGCTGCGGCGGCTGACCGAGGGGCGGCCCGACCGGGTCATCCTGTTCGATTCGCCGCCGCTGCTGGCGGCTTCGGCTGCCGCCGTTCTGGCCAGCCATGCCGCGATCGCGTTGCTGGTGGTTCGCGCCGATCGCACCGCCGAAAGCGCGCTGCGTGACGCAGCCGGCATGTTGAAGGGGGCGGGCGCCGTGCAGCTACTGCTCAACGGCGTGCGATTCTCCGCCGGAAGCCGCCGCTTCGGCAGCTATTATGCCAAGGGGGACCAGGCGTGACCATCCGTGCTTTCATTTCCTGCACGGCGCTGGCCGCGGGGCTGGCGGGGGCCGCACCGGCCCTTGCCCAGTCGTCCGAAAAGGACCAGCGCCTGGACGTCGTGCCCTATATCGGCGTCGACCAGGTGGTCATGGGGCCATTGAAGGGCGGCGGCGACGTGCTGACCTATACCAACGTCAACGCTGGCCTGACTGCGGAAGTGCACAATCGCCGGGTCGAGGCGGTCGTGGACGCGGAATATAACCATAGCTTCGGCTGGGGGAACCAGGCGCCCGACCAGGACGTGCTGAGCGGTATCGCCAGCGCCCGCGTCAATGTCGCGAAAGGCCTGTCGATCGCTGCGGGCGGCATCGCGACGCGGGTGCGCACCGACGGCCTGTCCGGCGCCGCGACGCTGAACGACAGCTACACCAGCCAGGCCTATGCCGGCTATATAGGCCCCAGCTACACGACCAAGGTCGGGGACCTGGACGTCAACGCCTCCTATCGCCTGGGCTATGCCCGGCTGGAGGACGATATCGACGCTGATGCCCCTGGAGCGCGTAACGCCGGTTCGTTCGCCGACAGCTGGTCGCACCTCGTCACCGGATCGGTCGGCTTCGGGCCGGGCACGGTCCTGCCAGTCGGCTTGGTCGCCAGCGGCGGTTATGCCCGTGAGGATGCCAGCCAGCTCGACCAGCGGTTCGAGGATGCCTGGGGCCGGGTGGACGCCACCCTGCCCGTGTCGCGTAGCGTCGCGCTGGTCGGCGGCATCGGTTACGAAGACATCCAGATCAGCCAGCGATCGCCGGTGCTCGACGCGGAGGGCGTGCCGGTCATCCGCAACGGCCGCTATGTGACCGACAAGAGCTCGCCGCGTGCGCTGGTCTATGAGTTCGACGATATCATCTGGGACGCGGGCGTGCTGTGGCGGCCGAGCCGCCGCACCGCGCTCGAGGCGCGGGTCGGCGAGCGCTATGGGTCGATGACCTATCAGGGCAGCTTCATGTGGCAGGGCCATGACAGCAGCTTCGGCGTAATGGTGTTCGATGGCATAGACAGCTTCGGACGCCTGCTGACATCCGACGTGGCGGCGCTGTCGGGCAGCAGCCTGAACATCGCGCGCAACCCGTTCACCGGCGACATCACCGGCTGTGCCTTCTCCGTCACCGGCGGCGGCCAGTGCTTCAACGACGCGCTGGCGGGCATCACCGATGCCAATTTCCGCTATCGCGGGGTTGCAGCCCAATATTCGGCCCGGCGCGGGCCGTGGGGCTGGGGCGTGGGCGCGGGCTATTCGCAGCGCAAGTTCATCACACCGTCGGGTGAGGCCGTCTATATTCGCGGCTCGCGGGACGAGAACTGGTACGGCAATGCCTCGCTGACCTACGCTTTCAACGACCGCGACAGCCTGGATACCGTCCTCTACTTCAATCATTTCGATGCCAGCGGCGGCCGTCCGGACGTGACCAATTACGGCGCTTTCACCAGCTATTACAAGGGCCTGACCCGTCGCCTGTCAGCGTCGGCGTCGGTCGGTGTGGACGGGGTCAACGCCGACGACCTCGACACCATCATCAGTGCGATGGGCCAGGTCGGCCTGCGTTACAGCTTTTAAGGGAGTCCGGGCTACAGCGAAGGCTCGAGCCGGGTGGAGACGAAGAGATGTATGACCAGTTCTACGGATTTGCGGGCCGCCCGTTCCAGCTGACGCCGGACCCGCACTTCTATTTCGAGAGCGCGACGCATCGCAAGGCGCTGTCCTATCTGGGCTATGGCCTGGCGCAGGGCGAGGGCTTCATCGTCATCACCGGCGACATCGGCGCGGGCAAGACCACGCTGGTCGGGCATCTGATGGCGACGATCGACCCCGCGCGCCTGACCGCCGTCAAGATCGTGTCGACCCAGGTCGAGGGCGACGACATGCTGCGGCTCGCCGCGCAGAGCTTCGGCCTTGCCGTCGACGGCCAGCCCAAGGCGCAGATCCTGCGCCAGATCGAAGGCTATCTCCATGACCAGGCGCGGTCCGGCCGGCGCACGCTGCTGATCGTCGACGAGGCGCAGAACCTGCCCGTCTCCGCGATCGAGGAACTGCGGATGCTGTCCAACTTCCAGCTGGGCGGGCAGTCGCTGCTGCAGATCTTCCTGCTCGGCCAGCCCGAGTTCCGCGACCTGATGAAGTCGCCGCAGCTTGAGCAGCTGCGCCAGCGCGTCATTGCGACCCATCATCTCGATCCGATGATGCCAAGCGAGCTGGAGCCCTATATCGTCCACCGGCTGTCGGTGGTCGGCTGGCAGGGCGATCCGGCCTTCACGCCCGATGCCTATGTCGCGCTCTATGCCGCGACCGGCGGCGTGCCGCGTCGCGTCAACGCTCTGATGAGCCGCGTGCTGTTGCTTGGCGCGATCGAGCAGCTGCATGTGATCGATGCCGATGTCGTGCATGCGGTGGTGACCGACATGGGGCTGGATATCGACGCGATGCCCGAGCCGCAGGCGCCTTCCGCGCTCGACAGCGTCGAGGAACCGGTTACTCCGGCCCCGATGCGTGCTTTCGAGGAGCCTGCCGCGCCGGTATCCGAGCCGACCGTCGAGGAGCCCGTTGCGGCGGAATCGTCGCAGACCTTCGACGAGCCCATCGCCCCCGCTCCGGTGCGATCGTTCGATGCGCCGGCCTCCGTCGCCACCGCGGCCGAGGAAAGAGTGGAGGAGCCGTTGCCGGAATCGGAAACGGAAACGGAAACGGAAACGGAAACGGTCCACGCGGCCGAGGAACCTTATCTTCCCGCGGAAGAAGATATGTACGAGACCCCGTCCGTCGCCGTGCTGGAAGAAATTGCCGAGCTGCGGGCCGAGATTGCGTCCTTGCGCGCGATGCAGGCCAGCCCGGCGCTGGGTTCCACCATCGATCCCGAGGCGCTCAAGGATTGCTTCATGCTGATCGAGGAACGCCTGGGCGGACTCGAAAGTCGCGCCGAGGAGCAGGACCGGGCGCTGCGCCGGGTGCTGAGCCTGTTGGTCGACTGGATCGAACGCGACGACCGCATGGGTGACCGGCCCGAGCTTGCCGCCCTCTCGGGCTTGCCGCGAGGCTAAGCCTCGGCCAGGGATAGCAACATGCGAAACGCCCTGTCGGTCGATGTGGAGGACTGGTTCCAGGTCGGCGCGTTCGAGCGCACGATCCGCCGTGCCGATTGGGACGGGCTGGCCCACCGGGTCGAACGCAACACCGACGCCGTGCTGGCGCTGTTCGCCGAGGCGGGCGTCACCGGCACCTTCTTCACCCTGGGATGGGTCGCAGAGCGCTATCCGGCGCTGATGCGGCGGATCGCCGATGCCGGCCATGAAGTGGCGAGCCATGGCTATGACCATGCGCGCGTCTTCACCTTCACGCCGGAGGAGTTCCGCGCCGACCTGCGCAAGGCGCGCGCCATCCTGGAGGATGCGAGCGGGCAGCAGGTCAACGGTTATCGCGCGCCGAGCTTTTCCATCGACGCGCGCACGCCCTGGGCGCATCCGATCCTGGCGGAGGAGGGCTATGCCTATTCCAGCAGCGTTGCCCCGGTGCGGCACGACCATTATGGCTGGCCCGAATCGCCGCGCTTCGCCTGGAGGCCGATCGCGGGATCACCCCTGGTCGAGCTGCCGGTCACTACTGCAAAGCTGGGCGGGCGGACGCTGGCGGCGGGGGGCGGGGGCTTTTTCCGGCTGCTGCCCTACGCCTTTTCTCGCTGGGCGATCCGGCAGGTGAATGGCGAGGCGCAGCACCCAGCGATCATCTACTTCCACCCCTGGGAGATCGACCCGGACCAGCCGCGCGTGGCCGACGCCCCGCTGCGCTCGCGGGTTCGGCACTATACCAATCTCTCCGTCATGGCGGGAAAGCTGCGGCGGCTGGTCCGGGACTTTGCCTGGACTCGAGTCGACGCGGTTGCGGCGCAGGAACGGGAGCGCGTGGCATGATGGCGGGCAATCGCGCCGATCTGGCGATCACCATGCTGGACCTGCACGACGGGGCACAGGCGGAAGCCGCTGACGCCTTCGTAATGGCGCAGGCGGCGGGCACGCCCTTCCACCGCCCGGCCTGGATGCTGGGGGTGGAACGGGCCACCGGCAACCATGCGCACATGTTGGCGGCCGTCGGCCCTTCCGGGCAGATCAGGGGACTGCTGCCTCTGCACCATGTGAAGAGCATGCTGTTCGGCCAGGCGCTGGTGTCATCGGCCTTCGCGGTCGATGGCGGCATCCTGGCCGACGATCCGGCGACCGTCGCGCCGCTGGCGGCCGCCGGGCAGGCGTTCGCGCGCAATATGGGCGACCTGTCGATCGAGCTGCACGGCGGCCCTTCGCCCGGGGAGGGGTGGCAGGCCTATAGCGAACATCTTGGCTTCGTCCGGCCGCTGGCGGCGGATGACGATGCCGAGTTGCTTGCCGTGCCGCGCAAGCACCGAGCGGAACTGCGCAAGGCGCTCGCCAACCCGTCCTTGAGGGTAGAGACGGGACGCGGCAGCAAGCTGGTGCGCGACCATTATCGCGTCTATGCGACCAGCGTTCGCAATCTGGGCACCCCGGTCTTTCCCGCGCGCCTGTTCCGCGAGATGCTGGACCGCTTCGGCGATCAGGCGGACATCATGGTCGCCTATGACGGCGATCGTCCCGTCTCGGCGGTGCTTACCCTCTATCATGGTGGGACGGCGATGCCCTATTGGGGCGGAGGCATCCATGATGCCCGCCGGCTGCGCTCCAACGAGCTTATGTACTACCGCCTGATGGGCCATGCGCGGGCGAAGGGCATGCATAGCTTCGATTTCGGCCGTTCCAAGCGCGACAGCGGCCAGGCGGCGTGGAAGAAGAGCTTCGGCTTCGAGCCGCGTCCGCTGCTCTATCACACCTGGTCCCCGGACGGGAAAGCGCGCGACATCGACCCGCGCAGCGACAAATATCAGCGCCGCATCGACCTGTGGAAGAAGCTGCCGCTGCCCGTCGCCAACCTGATCGGCCCGTTCATCGCCCGGGGCCTGGGGTGACGGGGGAAGTCCTGTTCCTGTGCCATCGCGTTCCCTTTCCACCGGATCGGGGCGACAAGATCCGGTCGCACCACCTGCTGCGCCGGCTCGCGGAGGTTGCGCCGGTCCATGTCGGATGCTTCGCCGATGACGCGCGCGACATGGATTTCGCCATGGAAATGGAGGGAGTCGCTGCCAGCCAGTGCGTGCTGCGGCGGGATCGCTCCCGGATCGCGGCGGGCGTGCGCGGGCTGGCGAAGGGCCAGCCGCTGCTGGTCACGCTGTTCGATCATCCCGGTCTGCACCAATGGGTCGCCAGAACGCTGGCGCAAAGGCCGATCCGCGCGGTCTTCGCCTATTCGGCGCAGATGGCGCATTTCGTCCCCACGCTGCCGATGGCAACGCATTTCTTTATGGATTTCGTCGATTTCGATTCGGCCAAATATGCCGCCTATGGCGCGGAAGGGTCCGGCCCGATGGCCTGGGTCAACCGGCGCGAGGGCCGCAAGCTGTTCGATTTCGAGCGCGCCGTCGCGGAGCGGGCGACGCTGTGCAGCTTCGTGAGCGAAGCGGAGGCGGCGCTGTTTCGCGCCGCGACCGGACTAGGCCCTGGGCGCGCGATCGCGATCGAGAATGGCGTGGCGACCGACTATTTCGATCCGGTGGCGGATTTTGCACCGGTAGAGCAGGGGGAAGGGCCTTTGCTCGTCTTCACCGGGCAGATGGACTATCGTCCCAATGTCGAGGCCGTGGAAAGCTTTGCGCGCGAGACGCTGCCGGCGATCCGCGCTGCCCGGGCCGATACGCGCTTCGCCATTGTCGGGCGCAATCCCGTAAGGGCGGTGCAGGCGCTCGCCGCGCTGCCGGGCGTGATCGTGACCGGGGGCGTGCCGGACGTGCGCGGCTGGCTGGCGGCGGCGGACGTCGTCGTCGCGCCGCTGCGGATCGCGCGCGGTATCCAGAACAAGGTGCTGGAGGCGATGGCGATGGGCCGTCCCATCGTCGCCTCGCCGCAGGCGGCCGAGGGCATCGACGCGACGGACGACGAGCACCTGTCGATCGCCGCCGATCCGGGGGCAGAGGCGGAGGCGATCCTGGCGCTGCTCGCCGATCCGGATCGCGCCGCCCGCCTGGGTGCCGCTGCGCGGGGGCGGGTCGAGCAGCGCTATCGCTGGGCGGCGACGCTGGACCGACTGCCTGACCTGGTGCTGGGCCGCCGCACCATGCGGGGATGCATGGGATGAGCGAGGGAGCGCTTCCGCTGGCGCAGGCGCCGCGGCTCGACTTCACCGGCTGGCGCGGGCATCTGACGGCGCTGGCCATCATCGCCATGGCCGTGCTGACGCTGTTCTTCGCCGATGTCCGCAGCATGGTGTCGATCTGGTGGAACGCGTCCACCTTCGGCCATTGCCTGTTCATTCCCTTCCTGATCGCCTGGCTGGTGCAGCAGCGCCTGCCGGGCCTGCGCCAGCTGCAGCCGCAGACATGGACGCCGGGGCTGCTGTGGCTGGGTCTCGGCGCGCTTGCCTGGATGCTTGGCGAGGCGGCGGGCGTGGCCGTCGTGCGGCATGGCGCGCTGATCGTGATGCTGCAGGGCGCCGTGATCGCGCTGCTGGGACCGGCGGTTGCGCGTGCGCTGACCTTCCCGCTGTTCTACGCCTTCTTCATGGTGCCCTTCGGCGAGGAACTCGTGCCGCCGCTGCAGCTGGTGACGGCGCGCCTGTCCATGCTGTTCCTCGGCCTGTCGGGCGTGCCCGCGCACATGGAAGGCATCTTCATCACCACGCCGACCGGCTATTTCGAGGTGGCGGAGGCCTGCTCGGGCGCGAAGTTCCTGATCGCGATGACGGCCTATGGCACGCTGGTCTGCAACGTCTGTTTCAAGAGCTGGCCACGCCGGATCCTGTTCATGACCGGCGCGCTGACCCTGTCGGTGCTGGCCAACGGCGTGCGCGCCTTCGCCACCATCCTGGTCGCGCACCTGACCACGGTGGATGCGGCGGTGGGGTTCGACCATGTCGTCTATGGCTGGGTGTTCTTCGCCATCATCATGATCGTGGTGATGGCGACCGCCTGGCCCTTCTTCGACCGCAAGCCCGGCGATCCCTGGTTCGATCCGCGGGCGCTGCAGGGCGCGGTGGCGGCCGGGGGACATGCAGGACGGATGGCGGGTATCGCCCTTGCGCTGATCGTCGCCGCTCCGCTCTGGCTGGCGGCAAGTGCGGCGACGGGGCATCCGCTGCCCGACAGGATCGACCTGCCGCGCGTTCAGGGCTGGTCGCGCACCGCGATGCCCCAATCCTATCCGTGGAAGCCGCGGTTCGACGGGGCGGATCATTTCGTCATGGGGCGCTATGCGGACGCAGCGGGGCATGTCGTCGATGTTGCCATCGCCGCCTATGACCGGCAGGAGGAGAAGCGCGAGATCGTCGGTTACGCGCAAGGGGCCGCCGATCCCGACAGCCAGTGGGTCTGGTCCTCGCCGGCGCCGGCGCCGGCCAATGCCAGGGGCGAACAGATTACCGCCCCCGGACCGGTGGTGCGGCATGTGGTCAGCTATTACCGGATTGGCGCCAACGATCCCACCGGCAGCAAGTCGCGCGTCAAGGTGGAGACGATGCTGGCCCGGCTGCTGGGGCGCGACCAGCGCGCGATCGCGATCCTGGTGTCGGCGGAGGATGGGGACGGCCGCCCGGCCGATCCGGCAATCCGCGCCTTCCTTGGCGACCTCGGCCCAGTGAAGGATTTGGCTGACCGCGGCATCGGCATCCGCTAGAGGGGGGCCGATATGTGCGGCATAGCGGGCATCTTCCACCTCGAAACGGCCAAGCCCGTTGATCCGGCGCGGGTGCGCGGGATGCTGGACGTCATGCCCCATCGCGGGCCGGACGGCAGCGGCATCTGGACCGCGCCGGGCGTGGGTCTGGGCCATCTGCGCCTGTCCATCATCGACCTGGGCGGCGGCGCCCAGCCGATGCTGACCGAGGACGAGAGCCTGGCGGTCGTGTTCAACGGCGAGATCTACAATTTCGCCGAGGTGCGCGCGGAGCTGGAGGCCAAGGGGCATGTGTTCCGCACCCACAGCGACACCGAGGTCATCCTGCACGGCTACCGCCAATGGGGCGAGGAGTGCGTGCACCGCTTCAACGGCATGTTCGCATTCGCCCTGTTCGACGCGCGGGCGCAGGCCCTGTGGATGGTGCGCGACCGGCTGGGCGTGAAGCCGCTTCATTATGCGCTTCTTTCCGACGGCAGCCTGATCTTCGGGTCGGAACTGAAGGCGCTGCTCGCCCACCCACTGCTGCGGCGAGCGCCGGACCTGAGCGCGGTGGAGGACTATATGGCCTATGGCTATGTCCCCGACGACGCCTGCCTGGTGGCCGGCGTGCGCAAGCTGGGGGCGGGCGAGACGCTCCGTCTGGTGCGCGGCCGCCCGCTGCCCACGCCGCAGCGTTACTGGGACGTGAGCTTCGCCGACCGTTCGAAGGCGAAGCCCGAGGCGCTGGAGGAGGAGCTGGTCGCGCTGATGCGGCAGGCGGTGCGTTCCCGCATGGTGGCGGACGTGCCGCTGGGCGCCTTCCTCTCGGGCGGCGTGGACAGCTCCAGCGTTGTTGCGCTGATGGCCGAGGCGTCGAGCAAGGCGGTCAATACCTGCACCATCGGTTTCGACGTCGCCAGCCTGGACGAGACCGCCTATGCCGACCGCGTCGCCCGCCGCTTCGCGACCGACCATCGGACGCGGATCGTGTCGCCCGACGATTATGGATTGATTGACCGCCTCGCTCTCCACTTCGACGAACCTTTCGCCGACGCTTCAGCCCTGCCGACCTTTCGGGTGTGCGAACTGGCGCGCGAGCAGGTGACGGTGGCGCTTTCCGGCGACGGCGCGGACGAGGCCTTTGCAGGCTATCGCCGCCACCGCTTCCAGATGCAGGGCGAGCGCTTCCGGGCGCTCATCCCCGCCTCGGTGCGCCAGCCGCTGTTCGGCACGCTGGGACGCTATTATCCCAAGGCGGACTGGGCGCCGCGCCCGCTGCGCGCCAAATCCACCTTCCTCGAACTGGCGGGGGAGGGCGGGGACGCTTATGCCGCGTCCGTCGGGGTGACGCCGCATGCGCTGCGCCAGCGGCTGTTCAGCCAAGAGATGAAGAGCCGCCTGGGCGCCTATCGCGCTGAGGATCGCTATGTGAAGGCGATGGCGGACGCGCCCGCGCGCGATCCGCTCGACCGCGCCCAATATGCGGACATCCGTATCTGGTTGCCCGGCGATATCCTGACCAAGACCGACCGGATGAGCATGGCCGTCAGCCTGGAGGCGCGCGAGCCGCTGCTGGACCATCGCCTCGTCGAATTCGCCGCCCGCCTGCCGGTGGCGCAGCGCATTCGCGGGAACAGCGGCAAATATCTGCTGAAGAAGGCGATGGAGCCCTATCTGCCGCAGGACATCCTCTATCGCCCGAAGATGGGTTTCGTGACGCCGATCAGCGCCTGGTTCCGCGGTGCCCTTGCCGGCGAGGCGACGGCGATCGCGGGCGGCTCCGCGCTGGCGAAGACAGGTTGGTTCGACACGCGGGCGCTGGCGAAGGCGGCGGCGGACCACAAGGCGGGCGTGGCCGACCATGGCCGGCTGCTCTGGCAGCTGCTGATGCTGGACAAGGCGCTGGGGCGGTTGTTCGGGGCGTGAGGCCCCTTCGCGGGGCGTGTGGAAAATGCTTCCCCTTGCAACCCGCATCCGCCGGTGCCAACGGGGCACATGAGGACAAGCAGGGCGCGCCAGTGACAGTCTCCAAGGAAATCGTGCGGCTGCGGCTCTATCTGCTGTGCCTGGCGGGGGACATGGCGGGGCTCTTCGTCGCCTTCCTGCTCGCCAACCTGTTCGTGTTGGGTGCATTATGGGGCGAGCCGGGCAAGCCGCACGGGCTCGTCATGTTCGCCATGATCGCGCCGCTTTACGCCATCCTCGGCATCCAGGGCGGTGCCTATGGCATCCATGTGCTGGAGAATGTCCGGCGGGGCGTCTTCCGCGCGTTGCTGGCTCTGGCGCAGGCGGCGCTGCTGATGCTGCTGATCGTCTATCTGGGCAAGATCGCCGAGCAGCTGTCGCGACTGACCTTCGTCACCGGACTGGTGCTGGGCGCCGTTGCGGTGGCGCTGGTGCGGATCGCCGTGTCGCGTCTGTCCGAGCGGCTGCTGGGGGAGGTGCCGCACCTCACCGCCGTCATCATGGACGGCGTCGCGATCGACACCGGTCCGCACATGCTGGTCATCCCTGCCGAGGCGGCGAACCTGCGTCCGGAGCGACACGACGCCGAGATGGCGGCGCGGCTGGCGGCTGTGGTCGGTCTAGCGGAGCGCGTGATCGTCGCCTGCCCGCTGGAGCGGATGGACGACTGGTCGATCGCGCTCAAGTCGCTATCGGCACGCGGCGAAATCGTGGTGCCGGAGCTGCTGCGCTTCGCCCCGGCGCGGATCGACGCGTTCGCAGGCCAGCCGACCATCGTTGTCGCCGGCGGCCCTCTCCAGTTCCGCGACCGGATCATCAAGCGGCTGTTCGATTTCGCCGTCGCGGCGGTGGCAACGATCCTGCTGTTCCCCGTGCTGCTGGCGGCCGCGCTGGCGGTGAAGCTGACCAGTCCCGGCCCGATCCTCTTCCGCCAGCCCCGCATCGGCAAGGATGCCCGGCCCTTCAACATCTACAAGTTCCGGTCGATGCGCGCGGAGGCAAGCGACCGAAAGGCCGACAAGCTGACCACCCGCGACGACGACCGGGTGACGCCAATCGGCCGGTTCCTGCGCAAGACCAGCATCGACGAACTGCCGCAGCTCTTCAACGTACTGAAGGGCGACATGAGCATCGTCGGCCCCCGTCCCCACGCCGCCGCGGCCAAGGCAGGTGACAGCCTCTACTGGGAAGTCGACGCCCGCTATTGGGAGCGCCATTGCATCAAGCCAGGCATGACCGGTCTCGCCCAGGTGCGCGGGCATCGTGGGTCGACCGACCATCATCAGGACCTGATCGACAGGCTCCAGTCGGACCTCGAATATGTCAGCGACTGGTCGATCTGGCGCGACCTGCGGATCATCGTCGCGACCCTGGGCGTGCTCGTCCATCACAAGGCCTATTGAGCATGGCGACGAACCTGATCCTGGGCGCGGTACTGCTTGCCTGCCTCGTGGCCGTCGCCTGGCCGTTTCTTTTCTATCCGCTCATCCTGCGCATGCTGCCGACGCGGCCGGAACAGCCGGCGGCGGGGCCAACGCCCAGCGCATCGCTGCTTTTCTGCGCCTATAACGAGGCGGCGGCGATGCCGGAAAAGCTAGCCAACCTGGCGATGCTGAAGGCGCGTTATCCAAGCCTGGAAATCCTGGCTTTTGACGACGGATCGTCGGACGAAACGGCTGCGCTGATCGAGGCGAAGGGCGACCTCGTCACCCTGCTGCGCGGGCCGGGGCGCAGCGGCAAGGCGCATGGGATGAAGCAACTCGCCGCGCGAGCGACCGGCGAGGTGCTGATCTTCACTGATGCCAATGTGCTGCTGGACGAGGATGCCATCGGCAGGCTGCTGGCGCGCTACGCCGATCCGCAGGTCGGGGGCGTGCTGGGATCGCTGCATTATGTGGGCGAGGGGGAGAGTGCCACCGCCTCGGTCGGGTCGCTTTACTGGCGGATCGAGGAGCGGCTGAAGGATGAGGAGTCGCGCACCGGCAACGTGCAGGGGGCGGACGGCTCGATCTTCTCGATCCGGCGCGCGCTCTATCCCGATTTCCCCGACAGCGTGCTCGACGACCTGACCGTGTCGATGGCGGTGGTCTTCGCTGGTCGCCGACTGGTCAAGGCGAAGGATGCGATTGCCCGCGAAAGGCTGGTGACCGCCCGCAAGGACGAATATCGCCGCAAGGTGCGGATCGCCGCCCGATCCTGGCATACGCACCGCTATCTGTCGCCGCAGCTGCGCAAGATGCGCGCGCTCGATCGCTTCAAATATACGTCCCGCAAGATCGTGCGCTGGTTCGGTGGGATTTTCATCCTGGTGGGCGCTGTGGCGGCCGGTACGCTGGCGATGCGGATCTCGCCGATGCTCTACATGGCGGGCGGGCTCGCGGTGGTTGCCGTCGTCTGGCTGGGCCTGCGCAGCCGTGGTGGACCCTTTGCCGCGCTGGTGGACGTGCTGATCGCCTATGCGGCTACGCTTCAGGGCGTGCTGCGGGCCATGACGGGGCGGACTGTAACGACCTGGAATCCTGCCAAGTCGCGCTGACGGTCCGCCCTGTCCGGTCGCGTGGGATCAGTCCTGCGTGAAGGTCGCGTCGATATCGAGATAGACGCGGTTGGAGACGAAGGGCCGGCCGAACCCCATGCCGAACTGACTCCGGCGCACATTCGCCTGACCCGTGAAGTGAAGGCGCGGGCGCCCCGTTGCCGGATCGGGGCTGATGCCGGCCAGGCGCGCGGCAATGGCGATCGGTCGGGTCTGGCCGTGCATCGTGAGTTTGCCGTCAATCCGCAGCGTGTCGCCATTACCGATCGCCGTGTCGCTCGCCACGAACCGCACCTCCGGATAATGATCCATGTCGAAGAAGCTGGAGCCCTTCAGCATGGAATCGGTCGAGGCGTCGCCGGTCGTCAGCTTGCCGATCGGGAAGCGGATGTCGATCGCCGCGTGATCCCCTCGCTGCGGGTCGATCGCGACGGCACCCATCGGCTCGACGAAGTCGCCCCTATAGGCGCCGAACAGCGACTTCGCCTGGAAATGGACCCGGGTCTGCACGGTATCGACCGCATAATGGCCCGGCTGGAAGCGGGCGGCGGAGAGGGGGGCGGCCTGCGCGGCGAACGAGGCAGGCACGGACGCCAGCACTCCCAGGAGTGCCAGCGCCCTTGACCGACGGAACATCATTTCGGTGCCTTACTTTTCGAAGGCGGCGATGATTTTCAGTTCCACGGTGTCCCCGACCATCGGCACGCCATAGCCGAGCCCGAAGTCGCTGCGCTTGATCGTGCTGGTCGCGATGAAGCCGACATTTTCTTTCTTGTTCATCGGCTGCACGCCGGCACCGTAGAATTCCGCGTCCAGCGTCACAGGCTTGGTGATGCCCTTGATCGTCAGGTTGCCGGTGATTTCCGCACCGGTTGCGCCATCGGGCTTCACCCCTGTCGACACGAAGGTCGCCTTGGCGAACTTCGTGACGTCGAAGAAGTCGGGCTTCATCAGATGTTCGTCGAGCTTGGCGACGCCGGTGCGCAGGTTGGCGATCGGCACGTCGATGCTGACCTTCGACGCCGCCGGATTGGCCTTGTCCAGCGTCAGCGAGCCGGTCGCTTCGGCGATGACGCCGAGGTTGTTGCTGAAGCCCATATGGTCATAGGCGAAGACGATCTGGGTGTGGCCGGGATCGACGGCATAGGTGCCGCCCGTGACCTTGGCCATGTCCTTGCTGCCCGGAGGGGAGGGCATCTGGGCCAGGACGACAGTGCCGCCGGCAAGGGCGACGAGGGCGGCGGCGGGGATGAGGAACTTGCGCATGGGATCGTTCTCCGCAAAAAGCATCGGGCGCCACCAGGATAGGCGACGCCCGAAACAAGTTCCAGAGGCGAAACGGGAAACGGACCGTTCCGACTTTGCGCGATGAAGCTCCCTCTCGCGCCCGGGCCGAACAAGCCCCTCCCCGTGAGGGAAGGGGATGTTGGCGGCTTAGTTCTTGTCCTTGTCCACCAGCTTGTTGGCGCCGATCCAGGGCATCATGGCGCGCAGCTTCGCACCGGTCTGCTCGATCGGATGGGCCTCGGCCAGCTTGCGGGCGGCCTTGAGCTCCGGCTGGCCGGCGCGGTTGTCGAGAATGAAGTCCTTGACGAAACGACCCGACTGGATGTCGGCCAGCACGCGCTTCATTTCCTTCTTCGTTTCTTCGGTGATGATGCGCGGACCGGTCTTGATATCGCCATATTCGGCGGTGTTGCTGATTGAATAGCGCATGGTGGCGATACCGCCCTCATACATCAGGTCGACGATCAGCTTCAGCTCGTGCAGGCACTCGAAATAGGCCATTTCAGGGGCATAGCCGGCCTCGACCAGAGTCTCGAAGCCAGCCTGGACCAGCGCGGTGGTGCCGCCGCACAGCACGGCCTGCTCGCCGAACAGGTCGGTTTCGCACTCTTCCTTGAAATTGGTCTCGATTATGCCCGAGCGGCCGCCGCCGACGCCCGAGGCGTAGGACAGGGCGATGTCGTGCGCATTGCCGGTCGCGTCCTGCGCCACCGCGATCAGGCAGGGAACGCCGCCGCCGCGCTGATATTCGGAACGGACGGTGTGACCGGGCCCCTTCGGCGCGATCATGATGACGTCGACGTCGGCCGGCGCCTCGATCAGGCCGAAATGGACGTTGAGGCCGTGGGCGAAGGCGAGTGCGGCGCCGGGGCGCAGATTGCCCTTGATGTCGTTCTCGTAGATCGCGGCCTGATGCTCGTCAGGGGCGAGGATCATCAGCACGTCGGCCCACTTGGCCGCTTCGGCATTGGCGAGCACCTTGAAGCCGGCGCCCTCCGCCTTCTTGGCGCTGGCCGAGCCGGGGCGAAGGGCGATCGCCACTTCGGCGACGCCGCTGTCGCGCAGGTTCTGCGCATGGGCGTGACCCTGGCTGCCATAGCCCAGGATGGCGACCTTCTTGCCCTTGATCAGGCCGATGTCCGCGTCGCGATCGTAATAGACTTTCATGTTCGTCTCTTCCCGTCCAAAATTTGCCTTCCCCGGAAAAGGGGGAGGATATGAAATCCTGGCCTGGCGCCGCCGGGCCCAGATGAAGTTGGAGGGGGTGAAAGCGGTTCGAAGCACCGCGCGCCCGGATCCCGAGCATTACCCCCTCTCCCAGCTGCGACCAGGCAGCAGGCTGCCAGGTCTTGCTTCCCTCCCTCCTGCGGAGCGAGGGAAAGGTCTCGTTATACCGGGCCCTTGCCCCGGATCAGGCCTACGACGCCGGTGCGGCCGACCTCCACCAGTCCGACCTGGCGCATCAGGTTCACGAAATTGTCGATCTTCTCGGTCGTGCCGGTGATCTCGAAGATGAAGCTTTCGATCGTGGTATCGACCACCTTGGCGCGGAACACATCGGCCAGGCGCAGCGCCTCGATCCGGTGCTCGCCCGATCCCGCGACCTTGACCAGCGCCAGTTCACGCTCGACGAAGGGGCCAGCCTCGGCCAGATCCACGACCTTGTGCACCGATACCAGCCGGTCGAGCTGGGCGATGATCTGGTCGATCACCTTGGGCGGACCGCTGGTCACGATGGTGATGCGGCTGACGCCGTGGTCGGGCGTGATGTCCGCCACCGTCAGGCTGTCGATATTATAGCCGCGCGCGGTGAAGAGGCCCGCGATGCGCGCCAGCATCCCCGCCTCGTTCGACACGGTGAGCGACAGGACGTGCCGCTCGCTCAGTTCTTCCTGGATATGCATCACTGGGCCGTTTCGTCCTGATGGTCGTCGTCGTCGTGGCGCTGGGCGATCATGCCCGTGAAGGCATAATGCCATGCGCCGTCCTGGCGGTAGGCAAGGCGTACCGGGAAACCGGTCACCGCGTCGAACATGCGCGACAGATGCTCGCCCACATAGCGCGGGCCGGCGAGCAGGCGGCCTACATGGCGCTCATGATGCTCGAAGCCGTGGTCCAGATGCACTTCCCATTCCTCATTGTCGCGGTCGGCATGGTCGACCGTCCACCCCGTCAGCTCCGCGCTGCCGGCCAATCGCTCGAAATCCCAGGGTTCGGTCACGCGGATGCGGACCTTCAGATGCCCGGTCACGCTCCAGACCTCACACCAGCGCCTTCGCCTCGTCGGACATGACGCCGGCGACCTGGCTCGGATCGAGCAGCATTTCCGTATGCGCCGCGCCCGAAGGGATCATCGGGAAGCAGTTGGAAAGCTTCGCCACGCGGCAATCGACGATCACCGGGCCGGGCGTATCGATCATCTGGCGGATGCCGCTCTCCAGCTCCTGCGGCCCTTCGATGCGGATGCCGGTCCAGCCATAGGCTTCGGCCAGCTTCACGAAATCGGGCAGGCTGTCCGAATAGCTGTTGGAATAGCGGCTTTCATAGGTCAGTTCCTGCCATTGGCGGACCATGCCCATATATTCATTGTTGAGGATGAAGACCTTGACGGGCAGGCGATACTGGCTGGCCGTGCCCATTTCCTGGATATTCATCTGGATCGAGGCATCGCCCGCGACGCAGATGACCAGGCTGTCCGGATTGCCGAGCTGGGCGCCGATCGCTGCCGGGAAGCCGTAGCCCATGGTGCCGAGGCCACCGGAGGTCAGCCACTTGTTCGGCTCGTCGAAGCCGAAATGCTGGGCTGCCCACATCTGGTGCTGACCGACCTCGGTGGTGATGATGACGTCCTTCGCGCTGCGGGTGCCCTTGTAGAGGTCCGCAATGGCCCGCTGGGGCATGATCTCCGTGCCGTTTTCTGCATAGTCCAGGCTGCCGCGCGCGCGCCAGCCGTCGATCCGCGCCCACCATTCGGCAAGGTCAGCGCGCTTGTGGTCGCGCTGCTTCCACAGCGCGAGCATGTCGGCCAGCGCGCTTTCGACGTCAGCGACGATCGGCAGGTCGACATTGATGATCTTGTTGATCGAACTGCGGTCGATGTCGATGTGGATCTTGCGGCTGTTCGGGCTGAAGGCGTCGGGGCGGCCGGTGACGCGGTCGTCGAACCGGGCGCCGATGCAGAGGATCAGGTCCGCCTGGTTCATCGCCCAGTTCGCCTCGAAGGTGCCATGCATGCCCAGCATGCCCAGCCATTGCGGCGAGGAGGCGGGGAAGGCGCCCAGGCCCATCAGCGTGGAAGTGACGGGCGCACCGGTCAGCGCCGCCAGCTCGCGCAGCAGGCGCGAGGCTTCCGGGCCGGAATTGATGACGCCGCCGCCGGTGTAAAAGATCGGGCGCTCCGACGCAGCCAGCATCTCCACCGCCGTGTCGATGGCCGACGCATCCGCCTTGACCTGCGGGCGATAGCTGGGGTGCTGCTTCGGCTCGGGCCTGCGATAGGGCGCGGTCGCGATCTGGACGTTCTTGGGAATGTCGACGACGACGGGGCCGGGTCGGCCGGTCGTGGCGATCTGGAACGCCTCATGGACGACGGCCGCCAGCTTGCCCGGATCCTTCACCAGATAGTTGTGCTTGGAACAGTGGCGGGTGATGCCGACCGTGTCCGCTTCCTGGAAGGCGTCGGTGCCGATCAGGTGCGTGGGAACCTGGCCGGTGATGACGACCATCGGGATCGAATCCATCAGCGCGTCGGTGATGCCGGTGACGGCATTGGTCGCGCCGGGGCCGGAGGTGACGAGCACGACGCCGGGCTTGCCGGTGGAACGGGCATAGCCTTCCGCCATGTGGGTCGCGCCCTGTTCGTGGCGGACCAGCACATGCTTGATCGTGGGATGGTTGTAGAGCGCGTCGTAGATCGGCAGCACCGCGCCGCCCGGATAGCCGAACACGACTTCGACTCCCAGATCGACCAGGCATTCGACCAAAATGTCCGCGCCGCTCTTTTCGGCCACGATGCAATCCTTCCTTTGCGTGCAGGGGGCGTGCTTTGCGCCAGCCGCCCGGCGATGGCAAGGCGCACGCCACTATTCGACATAAAATGACTAGTCAATAGCTACGATTGTAACTTTCTTATCAGATTGGTAGCAATGCTGTCATCAATATTTCTCGCCTCTCTGGGCCATGAGGCGGGGGGCTGGTGCGAAAACCAGGTATATTGGCGTTTGGCATATTGCCGCGTGGCGATCCGGCCTCGTTCCAGCATCATCTCGCGGTCGATTTCACCGGCCAGCCAGGCCGCGATTTCCGGCACGCCGATGGCCCGCATGACGGGAAGGTCGGGCGACAGGCGGCGGTCGAGCAGGGCCTCGACCTCCGCAATCGCACCGCCTTCGACCATCGCCTCGAAGCGCAGGTCGCACCGCCGCACCAGCCAGTCGCGCGCCGGCAGGAGGATGAGGGGGGAAAGGAGGATGCGGTCGCCGATGCCGCCGATCCTCTGCCGCTGCCATTCGGAAAGCGGCCTGCCGGTTGATCGGACCACCTCCAGCGCGCGGGCGACGCGCGTGCTGTCGGCCGGCGCGAGGCGACCCGCAGCCGGCGGATCCTCACGCGACAGGGCGGCATGCGCCTCCGCCACGGGCATGGCGCGCACCGCCGCGCGAATGTCCGGGTCGATGTCCGGCACGGGCGCGATGCCGTCGAGCAGGGTGCGCAGGTAAAGGCCCGTGCCGCCGACCAGCACCGGCAGGCGGCCTTCTCCATGGGCCTGGTCGATCTCCGCCCGGGCTTCGGTGGCCCAGCGGGCGGCGGTGCAGGCCTCCGCGCCGTCGATATGCCCGAACAGCCGGTGCGGCACCCCTGCCATCTCCGCCGCCGTCGGACGGGCGGAGAGGATGGCAAGGTCCGCATAGACCTGGCTCGCGTCGGCATTGATGACGGTGCCGTTCGCCGCCTGCGCCAGCGCGACGGCAAGCGCGCTCTTGCCGCTGGCGGTCGGCCCGGCAATAAGCGCCACGCGCGGGCGGGAATCGCCTGCTTCTTGTTCGGGAGTGTCCATGTTCGTCGCGACCTTAGTGGCAAGCGAAGCCCTGCGGCAGGGGGATATTGCGGAGGCCGCCGACCGGCTGAGAGATGCAGGCTGCGCGCCCGGCGGTACCGCGTGGCTGGACGAAGGCAAGGCGGCGGACATCCTCTTCGACAGCGACCCGGCCACCGCGCGCATCGCTTTGGCGGGTCTAGGGGAGGGTGTGGACGTGATCGTCCAGCCCGTCGCTACCCGCGAGAAGCGGCTGCTGATCGCCGACATGGATTCGACCATGATTACCGTCGAATGCATCGACGAGCTGGCCGATTATGCCGGGATCAAACCGCAGATCGCGGAGATCACCGAGCGGGCCATGCGGGGCGAACTGGACTTCGCAGGCGCGCTGCACGAGCGGGTCGCGCTGCTGAAGGGACTGCCGGACGCCAAGATCGACCTGTGCCGCGAGGAGCGGGTGCGGATCATGCCGGGCGCCAAGGCGCTGGTTCAGACGATGCGCGCGCGCAGCGCGGCGACGCTGCTGGTGTCGGGCGGATTCACCCGCTTTACCGGCCCTGTGGCGGAGGAGATCGGTTTCGAGCGGGCCGTCGCCAATGTGCTGGAGATCGCGGACGGCGCGCTGCTCGGCACCGTTACCGTGCCGATCGTCGATGCAGCCCGCAAGCGGGCCGAGCTGGAGGCCATGATCGCGGGCGGCGTGGACCGGGCGCTGACCCTGGCGGTCGGCGACGGCGCCAACGATATTCCCATGATCGAAGGCGCCGGGCTGGGGGTCGCTTATCACGCCAAGCCGAAGACACGGGCGGCCGCCGATGCGGAAATCATGCATGGCGACCTGTCGGTGCTGCTCTACGCGCAGGGGATTCCTTCCGCGCAATGGGTGATCGACTGAGAGATCGGGCGGCGTCCAGCGCCGCACCAACTTATTTCACGCCCAGTTGGTCGAGCGCGAAGGCCATATATTCCGCCTGGTCGCGATAGCGGCGGAAGCGGCCGGACTTGCCGCCATGGCCGGCCTCCATGTTGATGCGATAGACCAGCGGGTTGCTGTCGGTCTTGGTCGCGCGCAGCTTCGCCACCCATTTGGTCGGTTCATAATATTGCACCTGGCTGTCCCACAGGCCGGTGCCCACGAACAGGCTGGGATAATCCTTCGCCGTGACATTGTCGTAGGGCGAATAGGCCAGCATGATGTCGTACCACTGCTTCTGCTCGGGATTGCCCCATTCGTCATATTCGCCGGTGGTGAGCGGGATCGTGGGGTCGAGCATGGTCGTCACCACGTCGACGAAGGGCACCTGCGCGACGATCACCTTGTAGTCCTGCGGCGCCATGTTCGCGACCGCGCCCATCAGCAGGCCGCCGGCGCTGCCGCCCATGGCGGCGACGCGCCCTTTCCTTGTATAGCCCTGGTCGACCAGGAAGCGGGTGACGTCGATGAAGTCGGTGAAACTGTTCACCTTCTTGGCGAGATGGCCGTCATCATACCATTTGCGGCCCATTTCCTGCCCGCCGCGGATATGGGCGATGGCATAGACCATACCCCGGTCGAGCAGGCTAGGCCAGGCAGGGGCGAAATAGGGATCGGACGAATAGCCGTAGCTGCCATAGGCATATTGGAACAGTGGCGCCGTGCCGTCCTTCCTGAAACCCTTGGCGTAGATCAGCGACACGGGGATCTTCGTGCCGTCGCGCGCGGGCGCCCAGATTCGTTCGGTCACATATTTGTCGGGGTCGTAGCCGGTGACGGGCTGGACCTTCAGCACCTTGCGTTCGCCGGTCGCGGCGTTGACCTCATAGGTCGTTTCGGGGGTCCGCAATGAGTCATAGGTATAGCGGACCCAGGGCGTGCCGCTTTCCTTGTTGACGTCCAGCGTCATCGCATAGGCCGGCTCGTCCGCCTCGACGAAGCTGCTCTTGCCGCCCTTTGCGAGGAGGCGCAGCCGCTTGTTGCCGCCCGAGCGCTCCTCGATCGCGAGGAAACCGTCGAAGGGCTGGAAATTCTCGATGAACACATCCGCGCTGGTGGGCACGATGTCCTTCCATGCCGCCCGCCCCTTGGCGGCGTCGGCGTCCGATACGATCATCAGCCGGTAATTGGGTGCCTGCCAGTTGGTGCGGATCGTCCATTGCCCGCCGACATGGTCGCTGCTGTAGAGGAAGTCGCGCTCGCGGGGGGCAAGAACGGTGAAGCTCGTCGGCTTGGCCGCCGGGGCGCAGCGCTCCTCGTTGCTCACCGTCGACTGAAGGACGATGCAGATATACTGGCCCGAGGTGGTCTTCTTGAGGCTCATATAGAAGGTGTCGTCCTTCTCCTCATAGACCATCCTGTCGGCGGAAAGCGGCGTGCCCAACACATGCGCCTTGACCCGCTTGCCCAGCAGGGTCGTCGGATCCTTCTCGACATAGAAGATCGTCCGGCTGTCGTCGGCCCAGGCGAAGTCCGGCTCCGCATTGGGTATGGCGTCGGCCTTCAGCGCCCCGGTGGCGATGTCCTTGACGCGGATCGTGTACTGCCGCCGGCCGACGGTATCCTCTGCATAGGCGAGCAATGTGTCGTTGGGACTCACATCCTGCGCGCTGACCGCGAAGAAGCCCTTGCCCTCGGCCATTTTCGGTTCGTCGAGCAAGATCTGCTCGGGCGCGTCCATTGTTCCTTTGCGCCGGGCGACGATCGGATAGTCGGCGCCGGTCTCGAACCGGCTGTAATACCAATAACCCTTCTTGCGGTAGGGGACGGAGCTGTCGTCCTGCTTTATCCGCCCGACAATCTCATTGTAGAGCGCGTCCTGCAGCGGCTTGGTGGGCGCCAGCAGCGCGTCGGCATAGGCGTTCTCGGCGTTGAGATAGGCCAGCATCTCCGGATCCTTGCGCGTGTCGTCGCGCAGCCAGTAATAGGGATCCTGCCGCACCGCGCCGAAAGGGGCCTTCACCTCATGCGGCTTCTTCGCGGCGACCGGCGGCTGCGGAAGCTGCTGGGCCTGCGCTGCAATGCTCGCCCCGATGCTGAAGCCAGCGAGCAGCCATGCCGTTGTACGGATCATATTTTCTTGCCCTCCCGGTCGAATCGACATGGACGGCAGCTTGCACGGCTTGCGCCGCGAAGGGGAGAGGGGTTCGCCTGTCTTTCGTCATCCCCGCCCGCGCGGAGATGACGGCAAGGTCAGCTACAGCACGTATTTGCTGAGGTCGGTGTCGCGGGCGATGGCGTTGAGCTGCTTCTCGACATAGGCCTGGTTGATCACCAGCGTCTCGCCCTTGCGATCCTCCGCGTCGAAGCTGACGTCCTCCAGCAGCTTTTCCATCACCGTCTGGAGCCGGCGGGCGCCGATATTCTCGACCTCGCTGTTCACCTCTGCGGCAATGCGGGCGATGGCGCGGATGCCGTCGGGCGTCAGGTCGATGGTCACCTCCTCGGTCGCCAGCAGCGCGCGGTACTGCGCCACAAGGCTCGCCTTGGTGTCGGAGAGGATCGCGACGAAATCGTCTTCGGTCAGCGCCTTCAGCTCCACCCGGATCGGCAGGCGGCCCTGAAGCTCGGGCAGCAGGTCGCTGGGCTTGGCCACATGGAACGCGCCCGAGGCGATGAACAGGATATGGTCGGTCTTGAGCGGGCCATATTTGGTCGCGACCGTCGTCCCCTCGATCAGCGGCAGCAGGTCGCGTTGCACGCCCTCGCGGCTGACCGAGCCACCGCGCACGTCGCTGACGGCGATCTTGTCGACCTCGTCGAGGAAGACGATGCCGTTCTGCTCCGCGCTGGCGAGCGCCACACGGGCGACGTCGTCCTGATCCAGCCGCTTGTCCTGCTCTTCCTCGACCAGCTTGTCCCAGGCGTCGGCTACGCGCATCTTGCGGCGTTTCTTCTGCTGCTGGCCGAAGGCCTTCGACATCATGTCGGACAGGTTGATCATGCCGACCTGGCCGCCCATGCCGGGAATCTCCATCGGCATCGACGGGCTGTCGGCGACTTCCACCTCGACCTCGACCTCGTTCATCTGGTTGCCCTCGATCCGCTGGCGGAAGGACAGGCGAGTGGCTTCGCTCGCTTCCTTGCCGGTCAGGGCGTCGAGCAGGCGGGCCATGGCTGCCTCCGACGCGGCTTCGCGCACGGCTTCGCGGCGGCGGTCGCGTTCCAGGCGCACGGCTTCCTCGACCAGGTCGCGGGCGATCTGCTCGACGTCGCGGCCGACATAGCCGACCTCGGTGAACTTGGTCGCTTCGACCTTGACGAAGGGGGCATCGGCCAGCTTTGCCAGGCGGCGGCTGATCTCCGTCTTGCCGCAGCCCGTGGGGCCGATCATCAGGATGTTCTTCGGCGTGATCTCGTCCCGCAGTTCGGCGGGCACATGCTGGCGGCGCCAGCGGTTACGCAGCGCCACGGCGACGGCGCGCTTGGCGTCCTTCTGTCCGATGATGTGCGCGTCCAGCGCGGTGACGATGGCTTTGGGGGTCAGGGTGTCGTTCATAAAGTTCCGAAAATCCGTTCGCCCTGAGCTTGTCGAAGGGCTATTCTTCTTGAAGAAAGTGCCGGGCTTCGACAGGCTCAGCCCGAACGGGAGTTAAGCCGCAGACTCCAGCGTTTCGATGGTCAGCTGGTCGTTGGTATAGACGCAGATCTCGGCGGCGACGGCCATCGCCTTGCGGGCGAGCGCCTCCGGATCTTCCTCATAATCCACCAGCGCGCGCGCGGCGGCGAGGGCGTAGTTGCCGCCCGAGCCAATCGCGGCGACGCCGTTCAGCGGCTCCAGCACGTCGCCGTTGCCGGTCAGGATCAGCGTCACGTCGCGGTCCGCGACGATCATCATCGCTTCCAGGTTGCGGAGATATTTGTCAGTGCGCCAGTCCTTCGCCAGTTCCACGGCGGAGCGCATCAGCTGGCCGTTATGCCGTTCCAGCTTCGCCTCCAGCCGTTCGAACAGGGTGAAGGCATCGGCGGTCGCCCCGGCGAAACCGCCGATGACGGAGCCGTCGTGCAGGCGGCGTACCTTGCGGGCGTTGGGTTTCATCACCGTCTGGCCCATGGACACCTGGCCGTCGCCCGCGACGACGACCTTCCCGTTCTTCCTGACTGACATGATGGTGGTGCCATGCCAGACCGGCATGGCGCTGCTGCGTGGGTCGTTCATGTCGCGGCATATGGGATCGTCCGGGGCAGCGCGCAAGCATGGGGCCGCGTTGCGCCGGATCGTGTCCTTTGGGCGACTATTCCCCTCCAATCAGTCAGGGAACAAGCATGGATCAATTGACATTGTGCATTGCAGCATCAATCATCGGTGACCATTCGGAAAGGCAGGACTCGCATGTCTCTCAAGGCCAGGGCCCAGGAAAAGGTCGAGCGGGCGGGCATTTCCAACTATTCCTTCGATCGCGAAGACCTGATCATGTGCGGCATCCGCTACGCGATCGAGGCGTGCGATTGCGGCGAACCCGATTGCGACGGCGTGCGGCTGCGCAAGAATATCGGCGGCGTAGCCCGCAGCCTGCAATGATCCGCCGTCGCTGATCTTTAGTGCATCGCATCCTTGCCAGCGCGGCCGACGGATTCGATGTCTCGGCCGACGCCCTGCACCGTATTGCAGGCGGCAAGGGCGGTCAGGAGCGTAGCGGTAATGAGGGTGACGAAGACTTTGCGCATTGACGGGCTCCATATAACGGATTGGCTATAGCGAGCGGACGCGCGATCGGTAAGAGCGATTCAGCAGGCTTGACAGTCCGCCCGGCCGATGCCAATGGCCGCATCCTTCCTTTCAGGGGGCGCGTAGCTCAGCGGTAGAGCACACCCTTCACACGGGTGGGGTCACAGGTTCAATCCCTGTCGCGCCCACCACGGCCTGCCGGGCTGTGGTTGGACAGATTATTTCCCCACATTGATCTTTTCGCATGCGGCGCGCTAAGCGATTGCGCATGATCCGGTGTCCGCCTGCCTGCGGCGCCGACCCCGAAAGGATGTCGATGCCTGTTGCTCTGAAATATGGCGTGGCGCTCTGCGCGTTGTTGGTGCTGCCTGCTCTTCCGGCCCATGCGCAGGAGAGGCTGACGCTGGAGCGGGTGTTCGCCAGTCCCGACCTTGCCGGACCGCAGCCGCGCGCGCTCAAGCTGTCGCCCGACGGCAAGCTGGTGACGCTGCTCAAGCCCCGGCCGGACGAGAAGGAGCGGCTCGACCTCTGGGCGATCGACACCGCGACGGGGCAGGAGCGGATGCTGGTCGACTCGCGCAAGACCGGCAGCGGCGCGGCGCTTTCCGAAGCCGAGAAGATGCAGCGCGAACGCGATCGTAGCGTCGCGGGGAGCACCGGCATCGTCAGCTATGACTGGTCGCCGGATGGGAAGACCATTCTGGTGCCGGTGGACGGCGACCTCTATCTCGCGAGCCTGGACGGGACGGTGAAGCGGCTGACCGACACGCCCGACGGAGAGCTGAACGGCGTGGTCAGTCCGAAGGGCGGCTTCGTCTCCTATGTTCGTGGCGGAAACCTGTTCGTCCAGCCGATCGGCGGCAGTGAGCAGCAGGTGACGCAGGGGGGCGGCGAGACGGTGAGCTGGGGCGTTGCCGAGTTCGTCGCCCAGGAGGAGATGGACCGGCGTACCGGCTATTGGTGGTCGCCCGACGACGCTCGCATCGCTGTCGCCCGCGTGGACGAGAGCCCGGTCGGCATCGTCACCCGCACTGCGATCGGCGGAGAGGGCACCAAGGTCTACCAGCAGCGCTATCCTGCCGCCGGTACGCCCAACGCCATCGTCGACCTCTATGTCATGAAACCGGATGGGTCGGGGCAGGTGAAGGTTGACCTCGGCACCGACAAGGACATTTATCTGGCGCGGGTGGACTGGTCGAAGGACGGGCGGACGCTCTACGTCCAGCGCGAAAGCCGCGACCAGAAGACGCTCGACCTGCTCACGGTCGATCCGGCGACGGGCAAGGCGCAGGTGGTGCTGACGGAGAAGGCGAAGAGCTGGATCAATCTCTCCGACAATTTCCATCCACTCAAGGACGGCAGTTTCCTCTGGTGGTCGGAGCGCAGCGGGCACGGCCATCTCTATCGGGTGAAGGATGGCCGCTGGACGACGCTCACCAGCGGCGACTGGGAAGTGAAAGCGGTCGTTGGCGTCGATGAGGGCAGGGGCCTCGTCTATTTCACGGGCAATAGCGAAACCCCGCTGGAGCAGCAGCTCTATGCCGCACCGTTGGCGAAGGCCGGATCGCTGCGCCAGCTTACGCGCAGCGGCTGGTGGAACGATGCGGTGATGGACGGCGCCGCGTCGCGCGTGGTGGTCACTCGGCAGAATACGGATCAGCCCAAGCAGCTCTATCTTGCCGACCGGGACGGAAAGCAGCTGCAATGGCTGTCGGAGAACGCGATCCGCGGCGACCATCCCTATGCGCCCTATTGGGGAAGCCATGCGAAGACCCGCTTCGGTACGATCAAGGCGGCCGACGGATCGACGCTCTATACCAAGATCATGACCCCGCCGCTGGAAGCCGGGAAGCGCTATCCCGTGTTCATGATCCATTATGGCGGCCCGGGCGCCGGGCGGCAGGTGACGAACACATGGGGTGGCGCGCTGAACCAGTATTTGGTGAGCCGTGGCTGGATCGTCTTTTCGGTCGACAATCGCGGCACGCCTGACCGTGGCAAGGCGTTCGAGGACCAGATCTACCGCGCGATGGGATCGGTGGAGGTCGAAGACCAGTTGAAGGGCGTCGAATGGCTGAAGGCGCAGCCCTTCGTCGATCCAAAGCGGATCGCGACCTATGGCTGGTCCTATGGCGGCTACATGTCGCTGAAACTGCTGGAGAAGGCGCCGGGCGTGTTCTCGGCCGCCGTGGCCGGCGCGCCGGTGACGAAATGGGACCTCTACGACACGCATTATACCGAGCGCTATCTGGGCCAGCCGCAGGACAAGCCGAGCGCCTATCCGTCATCCGGCGCGATCGAGGAGGCGACGGCCATCCGCGACCCGCTGCTGCTGATCCACGGCATGTCGGACGACAATGTCGTGTTCGACAACAGCACGGCGCTGATGGCGACGCTTCAGGGCGCGGCTGTGCCCTTCGACCTGATGGTCTATCCGGGGCAGACTCACCGGGTGGGCGGGCCGAAGATCAGCGTCCATCTGTGGCGGACGATCGAGGCGTTCCTGGCGCAGCACGGGGGCGTGCCCGCCGGGAAATGATCTATCCCCCGCCGGTGCCGAAGGCGAAGATCGTGCGGCTGTGGAAGGTTTTCCCCGGCATCAATG
This sequence comes from Sphingobium ummariense RL-3, assembly GCF_000447205.1. Lineage (GTDB taxonomy): Bacteria > Pseudomonadota > Alphaproteobacteria > Sphingomonadales > Sphingomonadaceae > Sphingobium > Sphingobium ummariense. The sequence goes on from NZ_AUWY01000100.1 coordinate 46,633, forward strand.
TGGTCCGGGGGAAATGTGGCCAGTTCGGCGCGTCGGGGAAATGCTGGGTTTCCAGCGCCACCCCGGCACGCAGCGGATAGGGCGCGCCGCCCTTCATTGGCCGCTGCGTGTTGATGAAATTGGCGGTGTAGAGCATCAGCCCGGGCTCGCTCGTCAGCACCTGCAGCGTCCGGCCCGTCTTGGGATCGGTCAGCAGGGCCGCAGGCGCGACTTCGCCGGGAATGGTCGAGCGCTTGAGCACATAGTTCACGTTGAAGCCACGGTTCGCGACCATCTGCGGATCGGGCGCATTGAGGTCGCGCCCGATGGGTTTGCCCTGGCTGAAGTCGAACGGCGTCCCACGCACGGCCCGGATCTCTCCCGTCGGCGTGTTGTCCGGCAGCGCGTCGGTGTAGAAATCGGCGTCCAGCTTCAGGATGTGATCCAATATGTCTCCCTTGCCGGCACCGGCGAGGTTGAAATAGCTGTGCTGCGTCAGGTTGATGACCGTGGGCTTCGTCGTCGTCGCCTCATAGTCGATGATCAGCCGGTTATCGTTGGTCCAGCTATAAGTCACGCTGACCTGCATTTTCCCTGGAAAGCCCTGGTCGCCGTCCGGACTGGTGAGGGAGAAGCGGACCCCTTCGCCCTCCTTGGTCCGCACGGCCTTTCCGGTCCACAAGCGCGTGCCGAACCCCTGTGGCCCGCCGTGCATGGACGTGGCGGATCGGCCTTGCGTCACCAGCTTGTATTCGGTCTGGCCTAGCGTGAACTTGCCCCCGGCGATCCGCCCGGCATAGCGCCCGATGGCGAGGCCGAACTGGGGCGAATTGTTGGTGAGATAATCGACCGGGTGGTCATAGCCCAGCGCGACATCCGCCAGCACGCCCTTGCGATCCGGCACCTTGATCTCGGTGATCGCGGCGCCGACCTCCATGACGGTCACGCTCGCCCCTGAAGCATTCGTCATCCTGAAACGGTGCACCGGCCGACCGTCCGGCAGGGTCTCCCAGAGGCCCGAGCTGGTCTTGCAGTCGGCCGGTGTTCCCGCTGCCAGCAGGAGCAAGGCGGTCACGACAGAGGGGGCGAATGCTCCGCCTCGCACCGGGTTGCTGGCGAGCGGGAAAGGTCGGAACATCATTGGCTTACAGCCTGAACCGGACGCCGGCCGTGAAGTAGCGGCCGATCGGGTCGTCGCCGTTCGTCACGGGGACAAAGAAGCCGGGCACGGTGCTGGGCGCGCCGGTGTTCACGAACGGGTAGGGATCGCGGTCGAAGAGATTCTGGATCGTGAGGAAGAACTGGGCCGACCGGTCGCCGGGCGTCTTGAGGCGATAGGCCAGCGTCAGGTCGGTATAGGTCCGGGCGCCGACGCGCGGAGCGTCGAAGATCTGGGTCGGGTCCGAGCTGCGACGGGTGGAGCTATGCCAGCGCTGCTGCACATCGACCGAGATCGCGTCGATGTCATAGTGCACGAAGCCGGTGAAGCGATAGGCCGGCAGGCCGGCCGCGCCGGCGCGGTTGAGCGGGGTCGAGCCCTGGAAGTTCACCGCGATCAGCTCGGGCTGATAGGCGAACAGGCCGCGCAGGTTGAGATTTCCGCCCCATAGCGACGTGTTGTAGTTCATTTCCGCGTCGATGCCGTGGGTATCGAGCGTAGCGACGTTGAGCGCGCGGGAATAGGCGCGGGTCGGGAAGTTCGCCGGCGAACGGTCGCTGAACGGCAGCGGACGCTCGAACAGGTCGCACAGCGGCGAGGCGCCGTTGCTGTCCTCGCACTCGCGCTGCACCGAGCTGTTGCTGGCGGAGACGTTGCCGATCGCATTCTTCATGCTGATCTCATAATAATCGACCGCGACGCTGAAGCCCGGCAGCCAGCTCGGCCGATACACCGCGCCGATGGTCAGCGTCTGGGCGACCTCCGGCTTCAGGTCCGGGTTGCCGGAGCTCTGGACCGGCACCGTCGCGGTGATGCCGGTGTGCAGGTCGTTGAAGCCCGACGGATTGACGTTCACCGGCGCATACAGGTCGTTGAGGTTGGGGGCGCGGATGTCGCGCGACCGGGTGCCGCGCAGGCGGAGGTCGTCGGTCAGGTGCCAGTCGATGCCGACCTTCCAGGTCTTCACGCTGCCGCTGGTGTTGTAATGGGTGTAACGGCCGGCCGCGTTGACATTGAAGGAACGGGCGATCGTGGAATCCTTGAGCAGCGGGATATCGAGTTCGATAGCGGCTTCGCTGACCTTCTGCTGCTTGTCGCGCATGTCGCCGACGACGTTGGACGCATAGAGCGGCGTCGTCGAACGGCAGTTGAAGCGCAGGCCGGTGCAGTCCACGCGCTCCGTCGGCTGCGCGTCGCTGACGAGGTCCATCGTCAGGCGCCGATATTCGCCGCTCAACGCGACCTTGACCGGCCCGGCCCAGGTGTCGAAGACCGATCCGGAGATGCTGCCGGCCAGATCGTCCATCTTGTTATGCAGACGGAAATAGGTGTCGAGCAGGATATAATTCTGCGCCGCCTGGCTGATCGCGCGCTCGCCGAACGGGTTGATGGGGACGCAGCCGGGGTAGAGGCCGGGGTTGGTGAGCGTCACGTTGCAGACGATCTCGCCATTGGGCGCCCGCACGGCGTCCAGGCCCGCGAACAGCTTGGCAAAGCTCATATTGTTGACGGTCGCGACCCGCTGGCGGGCCTCGCTGTGCGAATAGGCGATGTCCCAGTTGAAGTCGCCGAAGCGGCCTTCCAATCCTGCGATCGCAAAATAGCTTTTGATCCATGCGGTCGGCGTCAGGCGGGGCGCTTCCGTCATCTGCTTGGCGTAGGTGAAAGTCGGCTGGTTCGCGGCCAGCATGGCGGCCTGATATTCGGGCGCCAGGAACGCGTTGTTGGCCGAGAATGTCAGGTTGTTGATGACATTCTCTTCCTTGGAGAACTGGTTGAAGGACTTGGTAGCCGTTCCCTGGACGTAGAAGTGGATGGCGTCGGTGACGTCATAGTCGAAACGGGCGAAGGCCTGGCTCGACCGCAGGCTGGCCTGCAGCGTCGAGTTGTAGAAGGTGCCGTCGCCGCCGCTTTCCACGCCGGACGATCCGGTCGGGGTGCCGTGGACGAAGGGACGCAGCGTGTTGTTTGGCCCGCCGAAGACGCGGTCGGCGAACACGCCCGTCTTGATGATGCCGAAGCGGCTGAAGTTGGTGAGGCGGGTGTTGGTGACCACGCGATAGGGATTGGCGGCGGTGCCGGCGCCCTGCGTGGAATAGACCGCGCGCCCGTAGGCGCGGCCCAGCTTGTTGTCGATGCCCTCCGAATCATAATGTTCCAGGCTCATTTCGAAATGGCCGCGGCCGTCGAACAGCGGGATGCCGAAGGCGCCGCCGATCCGCATCGAGGCATTGTCGCTGCGGCTGGACTGACCGCCCTGGATGTTGAACTTGATCCCGTTGAAGGCGCGATCGACGATGAAGTTGACCACCCCGGTGATCGCGTCGGAACCATAGACCGCCGAGGCGCCGCCTGTCACCACGTCGACACGCTGAAGCAGCAGCTGCGGAATGGTGTTGGTGTCGACCAGATTGTCGGTGGTCGTCGGCGGGAAGCGGTGGCCATCGAACAGGATCAGCGACCGGCCCGCGCCGACATTGCGGAGATTGAGATAGTTGCCCGAAAAGTTGCGCTCCGCCGCGCCGAAGGTCGACTGGTTGTTCGATCCGGAGAAGACCGGCAGCTTGTTGAGCGCATCGGGCACGTTGGACGGCGTAACCTGCTGGATCTGCTCGGTGGAAACGACGGTGACAGGGGATGGCGAGTTGTTGCCGTTGGTAATGATGCGCGACCCCGTCACGACGATGTCGGGCGTGCTCACTGGCCGTTCGGAAGCGCTTTCTTCCTGAGGCAGGGAGGTTGCCGCTGCATCGGCCTGCTGGTCGCTCGCCTCTGCGGCAAATGCAGGCAAGGCTGGAAACAAGGCCATGCATGCGACAGACATGCAAAGTGAGCCGCGTAAAGTACGACGTGCCATAACCCCCTCCTTTTAAGAGCCATTATTTGATGGCTTCAGGAGTTACGATGGACGTCCTTCCGTTTTCCGTGAGCCTGCATCGCCTTTTTGCGAAAAAACTTCCGATCAACTATATGATAGCGATAACAAGACTTGATGCCTGTCGCGGTCGAGCGGGGCATTGCGGCGTCGGACGGGATATGGGGACCCTTATGCTAGCGCCAGGCGTGGACGATCGCGCGGCGATAGCGGTCCTTGCGCCGGAACGGCATGGCGAGGCGACGCCACCCCAGATTGTCGAGCGACGCGGGCTTCACGGCGAAGCGGGTGAAGCCGAAGCGCCGGCACATTTCCCGCAGGGCGAGGATGTTGGGGGCCCAGTAGTTGGTGGAATCCCGATCGAGCTCCAGTTCCGTGAAGAGACGCATTGCCGGCTGCTGCTCGTGCCGCAGCGCGGTCACCGTCTCGATCACCAGATGGTCGTGGGACATGGCCGCGGCGGCCTGCAGCGTGCGATAGGGATCGGTCACATGATAAAGCACGCCCAGCAGCAGCACCGTGTCGAAGGTGCCCAGTTCCTCGGGCCGGTGCGCCTCCACGTCGAGATCGAGCGCGCGCACCTTTGACCCGAAGCGCGCATGGGCGTGGTCGAAGCCCCGCTTGTCGCCCCATCCTTCACCCGACCAGCAGAAATGATCGGTCGCCAGCACCTCCGCCGCGCCGCGCCTTTCCGCCTCGAAGGAAAAGAAGCCGTCCCACGCGCCGATGTCGAGCACGCGCCGGCCCTCCATCGGCTGGTCGAAAATCTGGTCCGCTTCCGCCATCAGGCCCTCGAAAGGCTTGATGCCGGTCACCTGCGTTCCGTCGGGAAAGCGGAAGGAATGGAACCAGTGATCGGGCAGGGGTGGGAGTGTCGGTAGAGGACTCAAGATGGTCACGGCTTTCGCAGGAAGGGAGTCGATCGTCGACCGCTGGCAGAACAGGTGAAAGAGGACCCGCTATCCGCTGGCTTTCCAGCATCATAGGCCTTCTTTCTGGACAAACGCCCCAGTATAGCTATGGCGCCTGCTCCGCAATATCTGCAGTCGAGTGGAGTCTCTCATCATGGGTTACAAGGTCGTCGTCGTTGGTGCCACCGGGAATGTGGGCCGCGAAATGCTGACCATTCTCGCCGAGCGCGAGTTCCCGATCGACGAGATCGCCGCCGTCGCCTCTTCCCGATCGACGGGCACGGAGGTCGACTTCGGTGACACCGGCAAGACGCTCAAATGCCGCAACATCGAGCATTTCGATTTCGCCGGCTGGGACATCGCCCTGTTCGCGGCCGGTTCCGGCCCGGCCAAGGACTATGCGCCCAAGGCCGCGGCTGCGGGCTGCGTCGTGATCGACAATTCGTCGCTCTATCGCATGGACCCGGACGTGCCGCTGGTCGTGCCCGAGGTGAACCCGGAGGCGATCGACGGCTATACGAAGAAGAACATTATCGCGAATCCGAACTGCTCGACCGCGCAGATGGTGGTGGCGCTCAAGCCCCTGCACGACGCCGCGACCATCAAGCGCGTTGTCGTCGCCACCTACCAGTCGGTGTCCGGCGCGGGCAAGGTCGGCATGGATGAACTGTTCGAGCAGTCGCGCAACATCTTCGTCGGCGATCCGGCGGAGCCCAAGAAGTTCACGAAGCAGATCGCCTTCAACGTGATCCCGCATATCGACGTCTTCCTGGACGACGGTTCCACCAAGGAAGAGTGGAAGATGGTCGTCGAAACCAAGAAGATCCTCGACCCCAAGATCAAGGTGACGGCGACCTGCGTTCGCGTGCCCGTATTCGTCGGGCATAGCGAGGCGATCAACCTGGAGTTCGAGGACGAGATCAGCGCGGCCAAGGCCCAGTCGATTCTGCGCGAGGCGCCCGGCGTGATGCTCGTCGACAAGCGCGAGGACGGCGGCTACGTCACGCCGATCGAATGCGTGGGCGACTATGCCACCTTTGTCAGCCGCGTGCGCGAGGATTCCACCGTCGACAATGGCCTTTCGCTCTGGTGCGTCAGCGACAATCTGCGCAAGGGCGCGGCACTCAACGCGGTACAGATCGCCGAACTGCTCGGCCGCCGGCACCTCAAGAAGGGCTGAGGCAGTCTGATGATCCCCGGCGCTGTGGTCTGGAACGGTCTTCCAGCCTCGCAGCGCCGGATGATCATGCTTCTGGGCGCGGCGATCGTCGCGGCGAATATCGCTCAGCCCTATCCCGATCTCGCACCGCTCCAGCACGGACCGACCGTGCTCCTCCTCCTCGTCGCGCCATGGCTGCTTCGTCGTTGGCCGCTGTCGACCCGAGCCGTCGTATCCCTCTGGCTGTTCCTGCTGCTTCACACGCTCGCCGCGCGCTATATCTACAGCTATGTGCCCTATGATGAATGGGCGCGGCTGGTGTTCGGGCGCGATGTGTCCGGTATTTTCGGATGGAAGCGGAACGGATTCGACCGGCTGGTTCATTTTGCCTTCGGCGCGCTGCTGACCCTGCCGGTGGCCGAGGCGGCGCGGCGTTTCGGGCGCTTGCGGCGGGGCTGGAGCCTGGCCTTCGCCTTCGCGGCCATAGGGCTGGGCAGCGCGGTTTATGAGATCTTCGAATGGCTGCTGACCATTGTCGCCGCAGGCGAGACGGCCGACTATTATAACGGGCAGCAGGGGGATGTGTGGGATCCGCAGAAGGACATGGCGGCGGCGCAGATCGGCAGCCTGATCGCGCTGGCGGTGGCGGCGACCGGCCAGTGGTCCCAGCGGGCTCGGATGGATATCCTATCAGTAGTGCCGCGCAAGCCGGAGAAAGAAAGGCCGTGACCGGCATGCCAAGAGCGGGTGCAATCTGTTGGAATCAGCCTCCGTGTCAGGCTTTTGATGGGAGTCCACAGCGGTAATGCCTCATGTTCAAAACATCGTAATCCTTACGGGCGCGGGCATTTCCGCGGAAAGCGGGCTCGCGACCTTCCGTGGTCCTGATGGGTTGTGGGAAGGGCACCGTGTCGAGGATGTCTGTACACCGGAGGCGCTGGAGCGCGACGCGGCGCTGGTGCACCGCTTCTATGACGAGCGGCGCGCGAAGCTTGCTGAGTGAAGCGCGACAAAAGCTTTTAGAGCGTGGGACAAGAGTTTTTGTAGCACCGCGCTAGGGGAAGCGCCCCCGCGCCGGAAGCTCCGTTGTGACAGACTTTTCAAAGAGCCGTAAGAGGCCTCTCAGGCGCCTTTTAGCCAGAGGCAGGAGCCGTTGGTCTGGGACGGCGGGAGGCGCGACGATAAAACGCCCCCCGCCGTTTGCGGCGCATGATCAGCTACGCACGCAACATGGGGAGATGCATTCCCATGCCCAAAGCGAAAGCGAGGAGGCCCGTACCGGCCCGTAAGAGGTGGCTAAGGCGCGGATGCTGCACGGCGGGGTCATCATGCGAAAGCCCCCATGGCGCGGCCGGTGTTGACGTCTACGTCCATACCCGTAGCAACCACCTTCTGCGTCTTCACGGAAACGCCCCGATCGGCGCTCACATGAAGCGCGACCTGCGCCTTTTGCGGTTGTGGAGCTACAGCCGCTCCCTTGCGGGATGGTGCCCGAGTTGCGCGCGTGTGGGGCCTCGCCTCCATCGAGTCGAAGAACGGGACGCCGTTCGATGAATTGCGCGCGGGTCGCCGATCCATAGTGTCGAAGAACGGCACACCGTTTGAAGGCTTCGGCTTTGCCTGCCGGGTCGCCCGGTCGCGCGCCTGCTGATACCCATGCAAGGCGTCTAGGCCGTTGCGAAGCGCGCGAAGCTGCGGCGGTAGCAAGGGCGTGATGTCGATCGCTCCGGCCTTTTGCTTGAGATAGACGGCCGCATTGGCGATGTCGCGGATGCCGTTGGCAACAGTGCGGAAATCCCTTCCATATTGCTCCCACGGCTGATCCCCGATCACCTTCACCACGGACGTAAGCGCCTGGCTTGTGCTCTTCGCCCAGCTGTCCGCCGATCCATTGGCCTCGGCGTTTTCGAAAGCGGCGCCGGCCCGATCAAGCTGGCGCTTCACCTCGTCTCCGAAGCCGTTTTTCCACACCTTGACCGCCTGCTGTGACATTCGGTCGGTCAGGTTATTCCACTTGCCCAGCGTGGTCTTGGACAGAAGGTCGCCGCCTCCGCCGAACTTCTCCGCAAGGATTTGAAGCGTGGCGCGCTCGACCTCGTTGCCCGCCTTGTTGACGATCTTTACCATGTCTTTTCCAAGGCGATCGACATAGCGCAGCGTTACCTTGCCGTCCTTCTGGCTTGGCGTGATGCCGAACTCGCGCATGCGCTCATATTGCTCGGTCTTGGCGTCTGCGAGCATGCCGATCGCATCGTCATAGGTCTTGTTGAGGGCGGCAGCGGCATCCCCGAGAGTCGCCAGCGAGCCGTTCATGGGATTGATGCCGGCGTTCCTCGCGTTGATGAACGCCTGCGTCACCTGGGCAAGGTCATAGGGCGTGTTGGCCGCGAACTTGGTGATCCAGTCCAAGTCCTTCTTGGCGGCGGCGGCGTTCCGGCCTTCCAGCCCGAACAGCTGCGTCTCGAAATTCTCTGACTGGATACCGGCGCTCATGATCTTGTACAGGCCACCGACTGCCGCCGCGCCGCCGATGGTGCCGGCAGTCAGCACGCCGCTGCGAAGCGCGCCACCGAGCAGGCCGCCCGCCTTGAACGCCAGCTTGCCCATTGTCGCGTCGGAAATCTCCATCCGACGTTCCAGGGCGAGCAGAGCGGCGCCGGCCCGTCGCGCGCCGGCCGCGACGCGCTGGCCCATGGTTTCGCCCGCTCTTCCCAGCCCGCGCGCCGATCGCTCGGAGCGCTCCATATGGCGTCCCATGGCGCCGATCGCCGCGCCGGTCGATTGGCTCGACCGCCCCGCTGCGGCAACGTCGCTACGGAACTTGTCGAGCGGCCGGCCAGTGCGGTTCACCGCTTCTAGGATGAGGCTAAGTTTCACTCTTTCATTTCCTTGGCGATGCGTTCCGCCTGGTCCAGCCAAAGCTCCAGCATTCTATCGTCCAGGGACAGCGCGTCGCGCAGCGCCATGCCGTGTCCCAGCACGAGGCTGCCTAGGAGATCGCGCCAGTTGCTGTACCAGGCTGCAAGAAATGACCGAATATCTGGTCAATGCGCTCGCAATCGGCCGCGTCGATCTTGAGCAGCACGACGCGCGGCTCGCCGGTCATGTCGGCGAGGATTCGCGCGACCTTCTCGGAATAGACGATCGGCTCGTCAAGGATGAGCCGATCGGCCAGGGTGAGGCGGCGCAGCTGGAGCGTTTCGAGTAGCTTTTCCTCCTCGCCCACCCGGTATTTCACGGGGTAGAGGAGGGTGTAGCGGTTGCTGCCGTCTAGGAACGGCGGCCGGTCTTTCGGGTCGCTCATATTGCGGTTTCCTTTGCTTGGACCGGCTCATTGCCCGGCCCTGCCTCGACCTCGCGAAACGCCGCTGCAAGGCCCCCACGAAGGTCGTAGGTGCGCAGGATGTCCTGCGGCACCTTCTTGCCGTCTCCGTCGCGCATGGAATGGTGGCAGGCCTTCACGAGCGTTTCGTCAGGCGGCGGCGCACCATCGGCAAGCGGGCTGAAATCGACCTTGTCGATGGTCCAGGGCCGGAGAGAACCGTTCACCCGCCGCGTGCTGGAGAGGGGAACGACATAGTGAAGCGTCAGCATGATCGGGGCCTTGTGGTTCGAAGGGGGTATGCGGCTCAGTTGGCGGGCCTGACCGCGCCGATAGCGGCGTTGATCTCGTCTTTGAGACGCGTTGCCTCCGCCTCCAATTTGCGGAGCTTGCTATCGACTTCACGCAACTTCGCCATCCGATCCATTTTTTTCATGCCGTGCTTCGCGGCGGGCCAGATCCGTTCGACCATTGCAGGCAGTTGTGCCCGGATGATGTCACGCATAAAATAGGTCACGGCAGCGACGTCGATCTCCCTTTGATCCTTGCCAAGCGCGGAGAATGGCAAAATAGCGCCCCTATCCGCAGCAGGGGGCATGCCGCCGATCATCAACAGGGACGGTTGGGCGTTCCCTACCTTCTCGGCGGCGCCAGGCTCGCGCATCTCCCTATCGGAGAGGAACCAGGACATCCTTCCTAAAAAGCTCGCCTCGGCGTTAACCAGGCCACGCTCAAATGCCGCCACAATCTCCTCTGTGTGTACTGGCGCCCATTCGATCTTATTGCGCTCGGCCTTTGCCTGTTCGATCTCTCCCGTGACCTGCGCCAGCTGGTTCTTGGTTGCGGCAAGCGCGCTGGCAAAGCCGTCGATCATTTCGCTCAGTGACATGGTACGTCCTTTCAAAGGTGGGGTTGGAGGGCCGGCCGGGTCAGGCCTGCTGATCGTTCTTGGCGGCAAGGAAATCCGCGTGGCTCATGCCGATCTTCGCGCAGACCGCGACCTCATCGGCCGACAGGGCCGTGAATTTGGCCGGGACTGGGACCTTGCGCGGCGACAAGCCGGCCGCGACGCCGGCCGGTACGTAAGGCTTGGCGGCAAGGAAATCGGCATGGCTCATGCCCAGCGCCGCGCACACTTCGATCTCTTCGGCCGACAAAGCCGCGTGCGTTGGCGGCATGGGTGCCCCGAGATGCAGGAGCGAGGCCGCTACCGCCACGGGCACGTCCAGCTTGGCGGCGAGGAAATCGGCATGACTTAGGTTGAGGGCCGCGCAGGCGGCGCGCTCGTCGGCGGACAGGCGCTCCATTCCCGTGCCCCGGTAGAAAGAGGCGGCGATGCCCGCGCGCTCCGCATCCTCCTCCATCTGGCTGATTTTCAGTTGCAGGTAGGCGGCGAAGTCGATCCCTATCCTACGGGCATGGTGCTGCTCTTCTTCCGTCAAGGCTGTCTGAATTTCGCCCGGTGAGCCGCGCGCGGCTGCCTTCAGTTCCTCCAGCGTCAGCGGCTGGAATTCGCCTTCCACCAACCTACCGCCCATACGGATGGCAGCCGCGACGGCCGGCAAGTCGATCGCGCCGATCGTGACAAGGGCGGCGTTCTTTAGTTGCAGGACCTCGCCTGTCTTCCCCGCCAGGAAGAGGGGGCTTAGGTAACGATATTCGCGCGCGGCGATCTTCTGTGCGGCGGCGCTGGTCCATTCCACCTCGGCATAGATGCCGTCCGGTTCGGCGGTGAGGGAGGAGGCCTTTGCCCACCCGGCCGCGATTGCGGCCTGGTCCCGCTGCACGGCATGGCCGTAATCGAAATTGAAGTCTGCCGATCCCAGCCAGGCGCGCGTCGCGTCAACGATGCGCTCGGCATGCTGCTGGTCGCGGACAGTGTAGGGGCCGCGTCCGTCGCGCATTTCGATCCGCCCGACCGGCAGCAGCTTCACCCGGCGCGGGACGCCGCCAACCGGCGCCATGTCGATCGGGCTGGCGGCCACCTCAATGAACAGATCAGACATGGGCATTCCTTCCACGGGGAGGGCTTGGGCAAACGGCGGCGCGGGAGATGGTGAGGGCTTCAACCATACTGGTTCCAGCGCCGGCCCGTATCGAGTGCCGGCAATCTTCCGACAGCCCTCAGGCCCGCCGCTAGGAAACGGGCGTGGCGCTCGGACATCCCGACCAGGGTGGCCACTTTCCTATTCGGGAGTCCTGCCAGCTTCGCCCACCGGATGACATTCTGGTCCGCGCGGTTCTTCGCCGTGCTAAGGCTGGGAACGTCGATGCTGCAGCCGCCAAGTTCCTCCGCGATCAGCTTCGCTTGGGCCACGCCAACGACTTGGGCGAGTTCGCAGTCGGGCGTTATGTTGCGCGGGATGCGGACATAGATTACCGTCCCACCAAAGGCAGACTGGATTTTGTCCGCGACCTCTCGTCCGCATCTGCGCCGCGCGGTGGAAAGAATACATTGCCGGTCTGCATCATCCCAGACTTCATCACCGTCTTCGATGAACTCATTATCTATCATCGCCGTCCCTTTCCTGACGACGAATAGATAACCGGAGAAACCTCCTACTACAGGAGGAGATATCTCCTCCCGATGCTCTATTAGCGGGCGCTTTCGCTTCATCGAACGCCAAGTCGCGCCGATTTTCACCGCGCCATTGACCGGAACGGCAGTGGTGAGGGGATTAAGCATGGGCCGCCCCCTTTGAGGACGGCGGCAGCAGCCCGCGTGGGCCGTGCTTGACGCGCCGGGCAACGGCTGAAATCGCTTTGGATGCAGCGGAGCGCTCTGCAAGGGATCAAGCATGACCGCGTGCCCTGGTCGTGGGCGCCGCGTAGAGCCCTGCCGTTTCGGGAAGCGCGGCCGGCGACAGATACCCGGCCCGGCGCAGCCTGCCGACGATATAAAGTACCTGTTGCCGCTCGCCGCCGATCAGCCCGGCCACGGTATCGGTGCCAAGGCCAGCCAGCTTCGCCCAAGCGATCACTGGCCAACGTTGCTGCACATCGGAGCGCCCGCCGCACGTTATGTTTACGCGGCTTGCGGCCTCGGGGCAGGACGCGAAGCTTTCATAGCCCATAAGCCGCCATAAGGGCGACTGTTCCCGCTGGGGCAGTCTGCCGGCCGCGCGCGCGAGGGCGAGGATTTTGTAAACATAGGTCTCTGTGCAGTCGGCATGCCGGGCGGTTTCGCTGCGCGACAGCCCAATTCGCGCTGCCCAAAGGATAATCGCTTCTCGCGATTTCGTGGTAGGCCGGGGGACATAGTGGCTTGTCCGATGAAGTTCCGCGCAGACTTTCAGGGCCGCTTGCAGTCCGATTGCCCTTACGAGAGGGTGGGCGGCACGAATTGCGTTGGCCGCTGGAATATAGATGCGCTGCCCTCCAAGTTGCTCTTTGAGGCTTTTCAGTGCATCATAACCAGCAACACGCGCAACGGTGTCAACGAGGCTGATACTGTCACTGTCGTCGCTCGGCATGAGGGCTCCCCGCTTGGAAGCCTTGTTTAGATCAACTGTATGATGCGCCCTTACATCAACGCATTGAGGCGATCCGGGGGAATGTCGCCACGCCGCGACAAGTGCCTGGTGGGCAATGTCGCGATGGCCTGACCGTCCGTAGCGCGGCGGGACGCGCGCCGGCTCGCCATTGAGAGGGGAGGCCGGGGCCTGAATATGCCCTAGGAGCGATTTAAAAGGGCCTAAGAGGGCAAGCGGGGGAAATTTCCGAAGGAATGGGCCTTGAGCGCCCCGCGCCCTTCTAGCGGGCAATTTTCCGGCCTTATGCGTGTAATGGGCATGCCGGCCGGAATAAGGTGGGGTCCGAAGGGTGCCGGCAAGCCGGATCGGTTTGAGCACCCGAGTTCGGAATGCTCCACAATCGGACCCCTCGCGGCGGCATAGCGCGCATCGCTTCGCGATGCAATCAACGAGGGGTTGTCCGCCTTCCGGGGGCGCCTGTGGTAGGCGTTGAAGCTGGCCTAGGCCGGTTGGATCGAGCGCCGCGAGTGGCGGCGCGCCACGGTCCTCCGGAGGCCTGAAAGGCACCCGGAGGAGCCTTACGCGGCCCGCCTGCCCCGCTGATCGTCGGCGCCGGCAGCAGTGCATAGCTGGGCAATCCGCCCGAAGGCCCGCTCGGCCTTTTCAAGCCGTGCCTTTGCCGATCGGGCAATCGCCTCTACAATGTCGATGCGCTCGCCAGCCATGTTCTCGATTGCGTCCAGCAGGCGCGCCAGATCAGCCTGTATCTCCATCACGTCGGCGACGTCGTCTATGAGCGAAGGGCCGTTGATCATTCTTCCGTTTCCTTCTTGATGGACCGTGCCCGCAAGCGCGCGATGGTCGCGGCGAACGCCGCCATGCGGGGGTCAAGCTCTTCCGATTGCGCGTTGCGCCTTGCGCAGGCCGGCGCAGCGATATGGCGGAGGGAACCCGCCTCCATGGCCGGCCTACGCATCGCCGCCGCTCCACCCGCCCAGCCCCTTCAACCGATCGACCGTCGCGGCCAAGCCGCCCGGCGCCGGTTGTGCGAGTGTGGCGGCGCCGGTCGATCGGTATTGAGCCTTGGCCGCCTCCTGGTAGGCGATTTTCAGCACGGGCATCCCCGAGGCTGCATTGGCAAGCACGACGTCCAGCGCCGCCCTCGTCTTCTCGCCCAGGATGCCATCAACTTTCAGCGGCGGAAGCGCGATCAGGAACTTGGCCAAGCAGCCGTTGAGCGCCCGTTGCAGCAGCTTCTTCGCCGTGACCGGGTCGCCGTTGACGCCTAGATCGAACAGCATTTCACCGATCGGGCGCGGGAAGCTCTCCGCGTCGAGGCGCTGCCAGATGCGGGCCAACTCCACCGTGGCGGCAAATCCGCGCCGTGCGGGCCGCGCTATGTTGGCGGCAAGGCTTCCAGGCGCCGGTCGCGAGGCAGCCTCCAGTCGGCTCGGTCGCGCAACGGCGGCCTCCAGCCGTCCCGGCAATGCGAGCGCGCCCGGCCGATCCCACCGGACGCGATCGGCGGCCTCGCTCCACCGGCTGGCCTGCGCGCGCTCGAACGAGGCCCGAAGGCTCCCCCAAGCGCCCGTCACGCGGTCGCGATTCGCGATCACATGGGCGGCGCGCTCGTCTGCACTGTCGGGAATCGCACCGCGATATTTCCGGGTTGCCCAGGGTGGGCAGCGCGGCGCGTCCACATAGTCATGGACGGCGTGCATGCCCTTGGGCGTGTAGGCCTCCACAAGCTCGCTCGTGCGCCCGCGCTCCACCGCAGCCGCCCATTCATGATAGGGGATTTTCAGGACTAGCCGGGCCTTCAAATCCTGCGCGCGGCGGGCGCGGCGGATAGCGTCGGCGGTCTGCGCCTGAATGTCGCCGATGCGCTCGGCAAGCGCCCGGTTGGAAAACGAGTTGTGATTGGTCGGGATAGGTGCGTGCATGCCCATGGGGAATCCCTCTGCCTCAGGTGAGTGACGAAAATCGGTGGATGACGCCGCTGGACTGGGGGCGCCGGGAACGAAGCCGTGCGCCGCGCGGGTCGCTTGGCGTGAAAGCCTGATACGCGGTGCAAAACTGCACCCGCGTAGGGTCGCCGGCCGATACGAGTGCAAACTTTGCACGCGTATGCCCGCACGCCCGAGCCATAGTGCGGACACCTTGTCCGCAGTATCCGGCGGGATGGATGCCAGTGCAAAGTTTGCACTGGCACGGCGGCTCGGAAAGGGCCGGTGCAGCGGCAGACGTTGCCGCTGCACCGGGGCGGAGGGATAGTGGTGCCAAGTTGGCACGGCTATCGGCGCGGCCGCATGCCAGTGCCAACTTGGCACTGGCATGGCGAAGCGTGGCGCTCGCCTCCTGTACGGCGGACATGATGTCCGCCGTATTGCGATCTCCCCATGCGACTGCCGGGATGGCAGACGCATGCCCTGCCGCTACCGGCCGCGCCGATGCGAGGGTAAAAATTACCCGCGTATCAGCCAACGGCGGCGCCAGCCCGTCCGACGTGAAGTCGTGAAGTGGGGTAAAGATTACCCGACTATCGGCTGACGACCGCGCCGCCTGGGCGGCATACGGCGGCAAAGATTTCCGCCGTATCGGCCCGCCCGATAGTCGGCTCAATTTGGGCGGACTATGCCGGGGCGTTGCGGGTTCGCAGGGCGTTGCCGCGCGGCTATACTGCGGCAAAGATTTCCGCAGTATCGGCCCGGACCATACGCGGCTCAAAATGAGCCGCGTATGGTCCAGGGCAGCGGTCGGAGCGGATTGGAAGCGGGCCGCCATGTCAGTTCACCGCTCCGGCGCCGGCCACCAGATCGGCGACGCTGTGAATGTTCCCCGCTTGGATCAAGTCCGCGACCTTGCCGATAAGATCGCGGTCGAGCGCGGCGACGATGGACCGGACGGCAAGGCCATGCTCGCGCGCCCAATCCTGTTCCGTTGCCTCCTCCAGAAACCGGCGCAGACGCAGCTCCGCCACGGCGCTGGACGCCGCGACCTCGCGCAGCGCCATGCCCAGCGCCAGCCCGGCAATGTCCATCAACTCGTCTTCCGACGTGTAGGAGCCAGCGGACTGGAGCAGCGCGGCGGGGTTTTGCGGGGGCGCCATGTCAGTTCGCCCCATTGGGGCCGTAGACGGCGGCCCGTTGATCATCGTCGCCGAACAACACCTCGTAGAAAGCAATCCGATGCTCGATATCATCGTCGAGCATGCCGGCGATGACGCGCGCCCCAAGCGGGTGAGCATCTCCCACAGCAAGGTCTAGCGCGTCGTTCAGAAGGTCGGCGATAGAACGCGCGACAGTGATGTTCATCGCGGCAATTTCTTGCAAAGCCAACGACAGTTTCATGCCGGCTATGTCGGCATAGGCTTGGTCCCTCAGCGAAGGGGCAGGATCATTGTCGGACGCGCTCACTTGTCGTCCACTCGCTGGAGGCGGGGCCGTGTGATGACGCCCGCCAACGGGTCCAGCGCCTCTTTCCAGAACCGGCCAAGGCTGGACCGCGAAGGCGCGCGGGATATCCCGAATTGCTCTTGCAGCTTTGCGACCGCGTCGCTGATCGTCATGCGGCGATGCAGAGCGACAACTGCCGCCATGACCGGCTCGTCGTGGTGCCACTTCGAATAGCGCTGGCGCCGGACGTTGCCTTGCGCGTCGGTGTAGCGGAAGACAGTGGGCGAGCGCGGTAGCGCCTGCGGCATGGCGGGGTTGGTCCACGCCTTGTGAGCATCCAAGATCGCCGACATATACTCGACCTTCTGCCGCAGGTCGGCCAACTCTTCGCGGGTCGGATCATAGACCGGCTCAGCTAGCCGGCCATGCCGCCACGCATAGAACACATCAGCCATCTGCTCCTGCACGGCATCAGCGTTGGGTGCCTCGCTCCACATGCAAAGCCGGTAGGCTTGTCGCTCGTTGAGGAAATATTGGGTCGTGGGGCGACCGCGCTGCCCATTTTGCACGCGCTGCGTGCAAATTGGTCCATGCTTGGAAAGGCGCGCCTCGTGCTTCTTGATCGTGTCGCGAATATTGCGCGGCTGAGCCATGCCCAGCACTTCACCAAGCCGCACATCCAGCACTCGCGGCTGTCCATCCATTTCGCGCAGATCGGTAGCGCATAAAACCAATGCACCCATGTCTAGATCACCCCCGCATTTTGACGGTGCGTTGCCTTGGGCTTTCGGCTAACAGCGTGGGTGACGAGTTTTTTGTAATAGTGGGTGGACACGCGATGCAGAGGGATATTCAGTTCATCCGCGATTGCCTGCGCCGTAACCAGCCACGGCGTATCGAAGTTGATGACGCGAGAGACCGAACCGACTTGCAGGCCTTTTTCCAGTTCGAACCGCTTCATTGTGCGGTAGCGCATGCGAATGCGCGCCTTAATTTCTTCCGGGTGAACGGGGCCGTCCATAGGCTGATGGATCATCACGCTTTCTCCATAACAAGTCGATAACATCGCGATTTGTTATGGAATTGTCAAACGACAATGATCGGTTAGCGGCAATTGACGCCGAAATCCTGAGTATGCGCGAAAGCGTGGGAGCGAAAAGCGAGAGCCAACTCGCTGAAATGATTGGAGTTAGCCAAGCCTCGATTAGCCAGTGGCGGAGGCGTGGTAAAATTCCCGAGAAGGCCCGGCGTCGTGTCGAGAGCTACCGGACGCTGGGCCGCGATCGGCTTGCGGCAAAGGATCGGGCCGAAGCACTCGGACCGCAGCGCATGTTTGAAGGGCGCTGCCTCGCCCTGTTCTTGGCTCCGTCGCGCGATGCGATCGAAACCAGGCGCATCGCTCTGCCGCACTACGAAGCGCAATGGCGCGAATATGCAACGATCTTTGAGCGCATATGCCTCGCCTGCGCGGAGGAAGTCGCGGAAAGGCAAGAGAAAATAGGCGGCACCGTTGGCGAGGCGATGGCTGATTTGACAAGGGACGATCCAGCCGACCTACTTGCCCGCGTGATGGACCGGGCGCGCGCTCCTTTGAAAGAAAAGCTTTATCAGGGATGACGTAATACGGGATACTATCCCTGTTCCATTAGGGGGTTAGGTAGATGAAGCTGTCCAATAGACAATTTTATGTCGTTGCTTCGGTCCTGATATTCCTAATAGTTCTTGCGATATCTGGGCAAGGCGGCGGCGGTCAGCCGGGCGTTGCTATGGAAAATGGAGCAGCTGCGGCGGAGGCGAAAGAACTGGCGGCAGGCGAAAAACGGGACGAGGCGCGCGGCTTCCATTGCCTAAGCGATTGGGACGGCTCAAACGGCTCTCTTGTCGAGCAGGTTAAAGAAAATCTGCGGAACCCCAAATCCTTCGAACATGATGAGACCCGCATATGGCCTGCGCGGCGAACCGGCTACCACCCCGCCCGCATGAAATATCGTGCAGAGAACGGCTTCGGCGGCATGAACGTTGAACAAGTTATGGCCGCGATAGACCATAAGACTTGCGCGGCCACCATCATAACTAATCCCGACCAAATGAACGATTTACTGCCCAGCATTTAAGCGACCGCGTTGGCCTGGTCCCAGGCGCGTTCAGATTGTGGCCCCCCTTGTCGCTCGGAAAATCGGCCCACTTCCCGCCCGCGCGATTCCGCGTTCCTGAGTAGGCGCTAAGCCTAGTGTCGCGGATTTCCGCCGATTTTCGAAACTGGGACCCTCGCCCGGAACTGGGACCCCAACCGGCCCACTTTCCTTTTGCGATTCGTCGCCGCGAGAGGGCACGCCGCCCCCGATTTTTCCGCTCTTGAAAGGCCCGAAACGCCCAATTAGAAGGCTTTTAGAAGGTTAGGCCCCGCAAGGCTCTTAAACCCCCTTAGTGGGCCGCGACTCCAATCGGTCTGGTCCCACCTATGTCAAAACGGCCTGTCACTCTAGACATAGGCAGGCCGCAGGGCACGTAACGGCGGTTTCGGGGCCGGATAGTAAAAGCCCCCTGTTTTCCGTGGCATCCGTCCCGCGTTATCTCGCATAATGCCGGGTTATCCCGCCCCACCGGCCAACCCAAGGGCCGTAAAACCCTTCTAAATCCTCGTGTCCCCTTTCACTGAGGTGCGACCCAATCCGGCGCATGAGGCACTGGCGGCGCTTGATCGGGCATGGGGCGGCGGGTTGCTCATCGTGACCCAGAATGTCGACGACCTGCATGAGCGCGCCGGCGCCCGGCGGCTGATCCACATGCATGGCGAGCTGCGTTCCGCGCTCTGTGCCGCCTGCGGGCGTGCGGAGCCATGGAGCGATCCGCTGCCGCCGGGAACGCCATGCGGCGGTTGCGGCGAGCCAAGGCTGCGACCCGATATCGTGTTCTTCGGCGAGATGCCCTATCAGATGGAGGCGATCGACGCGTCGCTGCGGCAGGCGGATCTGTTCGTGTCGATCGGGACATCGGGCGCGGTCTATCCGGCTGCCGGCTTCGTCCAGACGGCGCGGCATTATGGCGCGCGCACCGTCGAGCTCAACCTGGAGCCATCGGCAGGCAGCTTCTATTTCGAGGAAAGCCGGATCGGGCCGGCCAGCATGTTAGTGCCCGATCTGGTGCGGGAGTTGCTGGGCTAGGGCCTCCTGTCCGGTGTTCGCACCTGCTCAGGATCTCGCCGTGTCGTCCTGCAGCTTGGGTTCGTCGCGATAGAGCAGCATCACCGATCCGTCCTCGCCATCGACCGCGCGGATCGGCAGGCTGAGTTGAAGGGCCGAGAGGAATTCCTTGCTGTCGGTGATGCGGAATCGGCCGCCGATGCGCAGGCCCGACACGCGGGTGTCGCCGATCAGGATCGGTGTCCTGCGGTAGCGGTTGAATTCGGCCGTGGCCTGCTCGATCGTTTCGCCGTCCAGCTCGACCATCTGCTCGCGCCAGGCGGTGCGTTGGCCGATCAGGCGCTGGCTGAGCTGGGTCAGCGCGATGGTGCGCGGCTGGATGACCGCGCCGTTCCCCGCGCTCACCCTCTCCTGGCGACGATCGCCGCAATGGACGGTGACGGTGCCTTGGGTGACGGTCAGCTCGACCAAGGCCGGGCGCATCCGCACGTTGAAGGCGGTTCCCACCGCGCGGATGAGGGCAGAGCGGGCCTCCACGTCGAAGGGCCGGTTCTTGTCATGGGCGATGTCGAAGGACGCCTCGCCCTTCACCACGCGCACCCGCCGGCCGTTGTCGGTGAAGCGGACCTCCACCTCGCTGTCGCTGTTGAGGTGCAGGGTGGAGCCGTCGCTGAGCGCGACATCGCGGATCTCGCCCACGGCGGTCTGATAACGGTCGATGCCGCTGAAGGTCCGCACGGTAACGATGGCGGCGACGATGAAGAGGAGCACGGCCACGCCGGCGGCGATCATGATGTTGCGGGAAAGGCGGCGCTGCTGCTCTTCGCTGACGATCGCTTCGAGCGGGGGAAGGTTGACCTCGGCGGCAGCGCTCTTCAGCCGCTCGGCGGCTTCCCATGCGGCCTCGGCGCGGGCGAAGGCCACGGCATGGCGCGGATCAGCCTCGATCCACCGGCACGCTTCTGTTTCGGCTTCGGGGGTAGGGTCGCTGTTAAGCCTGGCCAGCAGGCGCGCGGCTTCCGCTTCGATCGCGTCCCGGCCCTCGCAGCCCGAATTTGGTCCCGACGCCTGCACGCTCGAAGTCCGTTTCCTCACGTTCCGCCCAGGCCCGCATAACTATTGCGATTGCTTTGGCTAGATGTTTTTCAACCGTAGAAACGGACAGCGACATTTCCTCCGCTATTTCCAGCATCGATTTTTCGTGGATGCGGCGAAGGATGAATACGCGGCGACATTGGGTCGGCAGCGAATCGACGATGCTCTGAACCTGGCGCAACGCTTCGCGGGCGTGGAGCTGGGCTTCCATGTTGTTTTCGCCCTGCAGCAGTTCCAGGTCGGCGATCGTCTCGAAGCTCACCACTTTGTTGCGGCGCGCGGTATCGATCACCAGGTTGCGGGCGATGGTGAAGAGATAGGCCCTGCCGGTGGTGACATTTTCCCAGTTTTCGGTGGCATAGGCGCGGGCGAGCACCTCGGCCACCATGTCCTCCAACTCATGGGTGGACGGCAGGATGCGGCGCAGGCGCCCCCGCAGGGCTGCCTCCTGCGGCAATATTACGGTCTTGAACCATTCCAGCTTGGCGCGAACCCTCTGCACGTCGACCCCCATCTCTTGTCAGCCGTGCCTCCCCCGATTTCTTTTATCTGTCATAGTTCAATCATGGATTCGCGGGGCTGTCCAGCGCGGGAGGCGGCATTATCGGAGCGATCGTCCAAAAAGTTCCCGCCGCAGGTTAATTAATTGTGGATATGTGGCCTGCCGCGCACAGTTGTTGCATCAGTCGGGCGGCAACTCCACCGGCGCGCTGTCCGGCTGGTCGAAGTCGGGCCCGACAGGGGCGATTTCGGGCGGCTCTCCGGCAGGGCTTTCTTCCGGAGTCGCAGGAACGGGCGTTTCGGGAGGCGATTGCGGTTCGATGGTGTCGGGGGCGGGAATGCTGTCGGGGCCGGTATCGGGGCGGGTGGCCATGGGTTTCTCCTCTGCGGGTTGGTGCCAGGGCTTACGCATGGGGAGAGGGCGCAGTTCCCGGCCTTCCACTATCCCTTGCCTCTTATCGCGCTTTTCTCTATGCCGCGCCGACCGGCGACCGATGCGGGCGTGGCGAAACTGGTAGACGCGCCAGATTTAGGTTCTGGTATCGCAAGATGTGGGGGTTCGAGTCCCTTCGCCCGCACCAGTTGCGCCAGATCCACGGCATCATGCGGCGCCATCCGGATTTCAGCTGAAGAAAGCGTTTGAGAGAAGAGATGCAGACTGTCGAGACGTTGAATGAGGGCCTGAAGCGCGCCTATACCGTGACCATCACGTCGAAGGACATCGACGCGCGCGTGGAAAAGGAAGTGATGGCCATTGCGCCGCAGGTGCGCATGCCCGGCTTCCGTCCCGGCAAGGTGCCTGCGAACCTCGTCAAGAAGATGCATGGCGAGGCGCTGCAGCGTGACGCGCTCAACAACTCGATCCAGGAAAGCGTGCAGAAGCTGATCGCCGACCAGAAGCTGCGTCCCGCGATGCAGCCGTCGGTCGAGCTGGACGAGGGCTTCGAGTTCGGCAAGGACGCCGAGCTCAAGGTCGAGCTGGAAGTGCTGCCCGAGATCGCCGCCCCCAGCATCGAGGGTCTGAAGCTGGAGCGCCTGACCGTCGAGGTCGCCGACGCGCAGATCGAGGAGGCCGCAGGCCGCATCGCGACCCAGCAGGGTGCTCTGGAGGAGCATGGCGAGGGCCACAAGGCGCAGGACGGCGATACGCTGGTCATCGACTTTGTCGGCAAGGTCGATGGCGAGGCATTCGAGGGCGGTTCGGCGCAGGACATCCGGCTGAAGCTGGGTTCGGGCCAGTTCATCCCGGGCTTCGAGGAGCAGCTGACGGGCGTGGCCAAGGGCGAGGAAAAGACCATCGAGGTCACTTTCCCCGAGGATTATGGCGCTGAGCATCTGGCCGGCAAGGCCGCGACCTTCGACGTGACCGTCAAGTCGGTGCTCGACGGCGACAAGCCCAAGCTGGACGACGAGTTCGCCAAGTCGCTCGGCCTGGAAGGGCTGGACCAGCTCAAGGACCTGCTCAAGGGCCAGATCGAGCAGGAGCATAACGGTCTCACCCGCACCTATATGAAGCGCAAGCTGCTGGACCAGCTGGCCGCTTCGCACGATTTCGACGTCCCGCCGAGCATGGTGGAGGCGGAATTCCAGCAGATCTGGGCGCAGCTCCAGCACGAAGCCAGCCACGAGGAAGATCCCGAGGCGGCGCTGAAGGAGATGGAAGCCGAGAAGGAAGACTATCGCGCCATCGCCGTGCGTCGCGTCCGTCTGGGCCTGCTGCTCTCGGAGATCGGCCAGGCCAACGGCGTCACCGTTTCCGATCAGGAAATGAATCGCCTGATCATGCAGGCTGCGCAGCAATATGGTCCGCAGGACCGCGAGCGCTTCGTGCAATATGTGCGGCAGGACCCGATGGCGGCCGCCCAGCTGCGCGCGCCGCTCTATGAGGACAAGGTCGTCGACTTCCTGTTCGACAAGGCCGAAGTGACCGACCGCGCGGTGAGCCGCGAGGAACTGGAAGCGGCGATCGAGGCGGACGACAGCGACCTGAAGCCGCACGTTCACGGCCCCGACTGCGGCCACGATCATCACGATCACGACCATGCCGAAAAGCCCAAGGCGAAGAAGGCTGCCCCCAAGAAGGCCGCTGCCCCTGCCGAGGAAGCGCCCGTAGCCGAGCCGAAGGCGGAGGAAGCCGCCGAGGCCGCCCCCGCCAAGCCGAAGAAGGCCGCCCCCAAGAAGGCCGCCGCCGCCGAGGGCGAGGCCGTCGCGGAGAAGAAGCCGGCCGCCAAGAAGGCGCCGGCCAAGAAGGCCGAAGCCAAGGCAGAATAATCAGGCCTCGTGCCGACAGGAAAACGCCCGCCTTCCCCGGAAGTGCGGGCGCTTTTCATTTCCGGGCCGCCATGGCAGACGGAATCTTAATCATGATGGTCCATGCCGGCATGGCGGAAGGGCTGAGGGGTAGTGGATCGGATGAAGGAATTTCCGGCGGTCGGAAGCGGGGAGGGCCTGGCGTCGCCCCGCATCGCGGTGATCCTGCCCTGCTATAACGAGGCAGGGGCGATCGTTCAGACGGTGGAGGATTTCCGCCGCGCGCTGCCCGACGCAGACATCTATGTCTTCGACAACAACAGCTCCGACGGCAGCGGCGCTTTGGCGGCGGCCGCCGGCGCGATCGTCCGGCGGGTCTATCAACAGGGCAAGGGCCATGTCGTGCGGCGCATGTTCGCCGACGTCGACGCCGACATCTATGTAATGGCGGACGGCGACGCGACCTATGAGGCCGCTGCGGCTCCGCGCATGGTGGCGGCGATGCTGGAGGACAATCTGGACATGGTCGTCGGCGCGCGCCGCAGTGAGGTGGAGGAAGCCTATCGCCGCGGCCATCGCTTCGGCAACTGGGCACTCACCGGCCTGCTGAAGCGGCTGTTCGGCCGCAGCTTCACCGACATATTGTCGGGCTATCGCATCTTTTCCCGTCGTTTCGTCAAGAGCTTCCCGGTCCTGTCCGCGGGCTTCGAGATCGAGACCGAGATCAGCGTCCATGCGCTGGAACTGGCCATGCCCGTGGCGGAGGTCGTCACCGCCTATGGCGCCCGTCCGGAAGGATCGGTCAGCAAGCTCAGCACCTATCGCGATGGCTGGCGCATCCTGCGCACGATCATCACGCTTTACCGCATCGAGCGGCCGGTGCTGTTCTTCGGCATCATCGCGGCCGTGCTGGCGATCGCGGCCCTGATCCTGGCGGCGCCGCTGATCGTCACCTATGCGCAGACGGGCTTGGTCCCGCGCTTCCCGACGGCGATCCTGGTCACCGGGCTGATGATCCTGGCCACCTTGTCCGCGATGTGCGGCCTGATTCTCGACACGGTGGTGCGCGGCCGGCGCGAGGTGCGCCGGCTTGCCTATCTCGCCTTCCGGGCACCCGGCGACCACGCACGCCGCGACTGAAGCCCGAGCGGCGCCCAAGCCCCCTTGAACCGTCCGCCTTTTGTGCCGATGTAGGGCCTGGGCAAAAGCAACCACCCTGAAAGAGCACAATGACCGATATCATGTCCGATCCCATGGCCGCGTTGGTCCCCATCGTCATCGAACAGTCGAATCGCGGCGAGCGCAGCTTCGACATCTTTTCGCGCCTGCTGCGGGAGCGGATCATTTTCGTCACCGGTCAGGTCGAGGACCATATGGCCTCGCTGATCGTCGCCCAGCTCCTGTTCCTCGAATCGGAAAATCCGAAGAAGGATATCTGGATGTACATCAACTCGCCCGGCGGCGTGGTGACGTCCGGCATGGCGATCCACGATACGATGAAATATATCCGGCCGCAGGTCGGCACCGTGTGCATCGGCCAGGCCGCGTCGATGGGCAGCTTCCTGCTCGCGGCGGGCGAGCCGGGCAAGCGAATCGCGCTCAGCAACGCGCGGATCATGATCCACCAGCCGTCTGGCGGCGCGCAGGGCATGGCTTCGGACATCGAGATCCAGGCAAAGGAAATCCTGCGCATCCGGCAGCGGCTGAACGGCCTCTACGCGACCTATACCGGCAAGCCGCTGGAGGAGATCGAGCGGGCGATGGACCGCGACACCTTCCTTGAGGCGGAGGAGGCGAAGGCCTTCGGCCTGGTCGACGAAGTGTTCGACCGGCGGCCCGCGCTCGCGGAGACAACCGAGGGCTAAAGGCTATCTTTACCGCGGCGCGCCACTTCTCCCCTTGTGAAACCGGCGCGCCACGGGTTAGGATGACCATTGGTCCAGAATGTCCCTCGCCCAAACCGGCATATTGCCGGCGGCAGGGCAGAAAGAATGGCGAATGACTAAGCTGACAGGCTCCGATTCCAAAAGCACGCTTTACTGCTCCTTCTGCGGCAAGTCGCAGCATGAGGTGCGTAAGCTGATCGCGGGGCCGACCGTGTTCATCTGCGACGAGTGCGTGGAACTGTGCAACGACATCATCCGCGAGGAGACCAAGGGCGGTCTCGTCGGGAAGAAGGATGGCGGCGTGCCGACCCCGCAGGAAATCTGCGATGTGCTCGACGACTATGTGATCGGCCAGAACCGCGCGAAGCGCGTGCTCTCCGTCGCGGTACACAACCATTACAAGCGCCTCAACCACGGCACCAAGCCGGGCGAGGTCGAGCTGGCCAAGTCCAACATCCTGCTCGTCGGCCCGACCGGTTGCGGCAAGACGCTGCTGGCGCAAACGCTCGCCAAGACGTTCGACGTGCCCTTCACCATGGCCGACGCGACGACGCTGACCGAGGCCGGCTATGTCGGCGAGGATGTGGAGAACATCATCCTCAAGCTGCTCCAGGCCTCCGACTATAATGTCGAGAAGGCGCAGCGCGGCATCGTCTATATCGACGAGATCGACAAGATCAGCCGCAAGGCGGAGAACCCCTCCATCACCCGCGATGTGTCGGGTGAGGGCGTGCAGCAGGCGCTGCTGAAGCTCATGGAAGGCACCACGGCGAGCGTTCCGCCGCAGGGCGGCCGCAAGCATCCGCAGCAGGAGTTCCTGCAGGTGGACACGACGAACATCCTGTTCATCTGCGGCGGCGCTTTCGCGGGCCTCGAAAAGATCATCGGCGACCGCCTGGAAGCCAAGTCGATCGGCTTCGGTGCCCATGTCGCCGCTCCCGAAGAGCGCAAGACCGGCGAGTTGCTGCGCCAGAGCGAGCCCGAGGATCTGCTGAAATTCGGCCTGATCCCCGAGTTCGTCGGCCGCCTGCCGGTGATCGCGACCCTGGAGGATCTGGACGTGGCCGCGCTGGTCAAGATCCTGGTCGAGCCCAAGAACGCGCTGGTCAAGCAATATGGCAAGCTGTTCGACATGGAGAATGTCGAGCTCAGCTTCACCGATGACGCGTTGACCGCGATCGCGAAGAAGGCCATCGAGCGCAAGACCGGCGCTCGCGGGCTGCGTTCGATCCTGGAGGCGATCCTGCTCGACACCATGTTCGACCTGCCCTCGATGCAGGGCGTGGGCGAAGTCGTGGTCGACAAGGATGTGGTTGCCGGCACCAAGGAGCCGATTCGGGTCTTCATCGAAAAGGACAAGCGGGCCGAAGACGCCGCCTGACCCAAGCGATCCATTTTAACGAAAAGGAAAAGGCTGGCGCATTGTCGCCGGCCTTTTTCGTTCAGGTTCCGTGCATCGCACAAATTTTCCCGTTGCGTTGCAAAATTGCACCAGTGTGCGATTTCAGGATAAAATCTCCGATTTTTCAAGCAAAACCAATATGTTGATTCGGAGGTCAAGCCCTGCCGCGGTGGGGCGCACACCGGCTGACGCCCTTTATGACAGTCTGGATTCCGCATTGTAACAAAAATGCAATCGACGCATCACAGGGGCGTCGCCAGAGGCCGCCACAGGCGGCGCCGGCTCCAAGAGCACGATATAGCGGCGCGAAGCGCCACTCTTGAAAAGGGACAAGGGTCTTATGAAGCAGTTTCTGATGGGCAGCGCAGCGATCATCGCCATCGCTATGCCCGGCATGGCGTTCGCGCAGTCGACCGGCTCGCAGGATTTCGAAGACGCGATCGTCGTCACGGGCGCGAAGGTGAACCGGGGTATCGAAGGCATCGTCCTGCCCGACACCACCAAGGCCAAGGGCGTCCTGACCCAGGACATCATCTCCAAGCAGGGTTCGGGCAACACCATCCTGAACGCGATCAACCTGATCCCGGGCGTCAGCTTCCAGAACAACGACCCTTATGGTTCGGCCGGTGGCCAGCTCAACATCCGCGGCTTTGGCCCGGATCGCGTCTCGCTGACCTTTGACGGCATGCCGCTGAACGATACCGGCAACTATGCCATCTATTCCAACCAGCAGCTCGATCCCGAGCTGATCGAGGAGATCAACGTCAATCTGGGTTCGACCGATGTCGACAGCCCCACGGCGGCAGCCTCGGGCGGCACGGTCAACTATCGTTCGATCGTTCCCACGGACGATTTCCACGTGACGCTGGTGGGCGCGGCTGGCGCCTACGACATGTTCCGCCTGTTCGGCCTGATCCAGACCGGCGAGTTCACGCCCTTCGGCACCAAGGCATGGTTCTCGGCCTCGACTACGCGCAACGACAACGTGTTCAACAATTTCGGCGTGATCGACAAGCAGCAGTACAACGCCAAGGTCTATCAGCCGATCGGCAGCAACGGCGACTTCGTGTCGGTGGCGGGTCACTTCAACTCGAACCGCAACAACTTCTTCGGATCGCTGCCGCTCCGCGTCGACACCGACCAAGGCCGCAAGGCTGGCCCGAATTCGGGTGACCGTTACCCGATCACCAAGGCCGAGCGCTTCTACACGCTGGCCCCTTGCACCGTTCCCACGGGCGTCGCTGGCCGTGCGGATGCAGCGGGAAGCTGCGGCACCGTGTTCGATTATCGTTTCAACCCGTCCGACACCGGCAACATTCGCGTCAACTCGCGCTTCACGCTGTCGGACAAGCTGGTCCTGACCGTCGATCCGAGCTACCAGTATGTGAAGGCCAATGGTGGTGGCACCGTCGTCGGCAATGAAGCGCGGCGCGACATCAATCCGGCCGGCTCGCCCGGCGCGGCCAACTGCGCCACCGCCGCGAACAGCGCGACTGTGCAGTGCCAAGCCGGCTTCTTCGGCGGCCAGGCCTATTTCGGCCGCGACCTGAACGGTGACGGGGACATCCTGGACCAGGTCAACGTGCTATCGCCCAGCCAGACGCAGACGCATCGCTTCGCAGTGCTGAGCTCGCTGCTGTACGATATCAACGACGACAACCGTGTCCGCCTATCCTACACCTTCGACCATGGCCGTCACCGCC
This sequence comes from Sphingobium ummariense RL-3, assembly GCF_000447205.1. Classification (GTDB taxonomy): domain Bacteria; phylum Pseudomonadota; class Alphaproteobacteria; order Sphingomonadales; family Sphingomonadaceae; genus Sphingobium; species Sphingobium ummariense. The sequence continues at coordinate 74,886 of NZ_AUWY01000100.1, forward strand.
AGACGGGCGAAGTTGGCCTGCTCGGCCGCACCGGCGAGGCACTCGATCCGTTCCCGGTCGATAATCCGCAGAAGGACGTCAACGGTGCGATCCTGCAGAAGCGTGACCGTCTGTCCTACGCCATCCTGCATCAGGTGTCGGCGGAATATCTAGGCAAGTTCTTCGATCAGGCGCTGACCGTCCAGGCTGGCATCCGCGCACCCTTCTTCAAGCGCAAGCTCAACAATAACTGCTTCACCAGCAGCGCGAGCGGCTTCGTCGAGTGTTTTGGCACCGACGGCACGATTCCGGGTAACGTCCAGACGCTCAATCCGGGTTGGGCGGCGCCGCAGAAGCGCACCTTCAATTACAACAAGGTGCTGCCGAGCTTCGGCGTGAACTACAAACTGACCCCGCAGGCCAGCATCTTCGCCAACTATTCGAAGGGGTTGTCGGTGCCCGGCACCGACTCGCTTTACAACTCCTTCTTCTTCCCGGTGGGCACCGACGGTTCCGACCCGAGCCCCGAGACGACCGACAGCTTCGACCTGGGTGTTCGCTACACCACCGGTCGCCTCCAGGCGCAGGCTTCGGCTTGGTATACGAAGTACAAGAATCGCCTGGCTTCGTCCTACGATCCGGAGCTGAACGCCTCCGTGTACCGCAACCTCGGCGAGGTCGAGAAATACGGTGTGGACGGCAGCATCTCCTGGGCGCCGATCGAATATTTCAACATCTACGCCTTCGGTTCGTACCTGAAGTCGAAGATCAAGGACGACATCCAGATCGGCGTCTGCCCGACCAACGTCTCGCTGGTCGCGGGTTGCACCACCGCCGGTACTCCGGTGTTCGCTCCGACCGCCGGCAAGCGTGAGAGCGGCGCCCCGGTCTACAGCTTCGGTGGCCGCGCCGAGGTGAACTTCGAAGGCGTGACCGTGGGTGTCCAGGCCAAGCGTACCGGCCGCCGCTACGTCTACGACACCAACCTGCCGACTTACCGCAACACCGCCGCTGCGCTCACCCCGGTGCAGATATATGGTGCCGCCGCTCCTGGTTACACGCTGGTGGATCTCGACGCCCGCGTCTCGCTGGAACACTTCGGCGCCCCGAACACCTGGTTCCAGCTGAACGTCAGCAACCTGTTCGACAAATTCTATGTCGGCGGTTTCGGCGGTGGCCTGAACCAGTCCTACACGGTGGCGACCGGCGTCTATGGCAGCCCGGGCTTCGTGCAGATCGGTTCGCCCCGCGCGGTGTCGGGCTCGCTGCACGTCAGCTTCTGATCGACCGATCAGGTCCGAACAGAAAGGGCGGGGAGCAATCCCCGCCCTGTTTCTTGGTATGATCCCTGGGGCATACCTGTCACCGACCCCCTCCCGGCTTTTATCGGGAGCTGTTCACTTCAGGCACCGATCCAGCCCATCCCGCTGCACCACGCCGATGCGGGCGGCGATGCTGTTGCCGTAGCGGCGGGTGAAACCGCCCGGGGCGATGGCGGCGCGCTTCTTGGGCAGCGGCAGGACGGCGGCGATGCGTGCCGCCTCGCTGCGGGTCAGCTTGCCCGCGCCGTGCCGGAAATAGCGGATCGCGCCGGCCTGTACGCCATAGGTGCCGATGCCGGTCTCCGCGACGTTCAGATAGACTTCCATGATCCGTCGCTTGCCCCAGATCGCCTCGATCAGCAGGGTGAACCACGCCTCGAAGCCCTTGCGGACGAAGCCGCCGCCCTGGATGAGGAAGACGTTCTTGGCGGTCTGCTGGCTGATCGTGGAGCCGCCTTGGACGCGCCCGCCACTGGCGTTGTGGCGCATCGCCCGGGCGATGGCGACCGCGTCGAAGCCGTGATGCTCGCAAAAGCGGCTGTCTTCCGCGGCGATTGCAGCGCGCGCCATGTCCGGGTCGATCGCATCCAGGCTGCGCCAGTCCTTCGTGATGCCGTTGGGATCCATCAGCATCGTCAGCGTGACCGGCGGCGGCACGAAGCGATAGAGTGTCACGATCACCAGCGAGAGCAGGACGAAACCCACGACGATGCGCAGGGGGATGGTGATCCATCGCGAGCGACGACGCGCGGGGGCGGGTTTTTCGGTCATGCCACCGTCGTAACGCGGCGGTGGGGCTGGGTTCAAGCGCCGGATTCAAGCGGTCGCGAGCGTTCCCGTTCTCCCACGGTTGATCAGCAGTACCATCGCCGCGCCGACCAGGCACAGCAGCCCCGCGCCGACGAAGGCGGGCATGTAGCTCTGCCACAATGTCCGGGAGAAACCGCCGCCCAGCGCCGCGCTGGCTGCGCCGAGCTGATGCCCCGCAAAGATCCAGCCGAAGACGATGTTCGCCTTCTCCGGGCCAAAGCGCTGCGCCGTCAGCTTGACCGTGGGCGGCACGGTGGCGACCCAGTCCAGCCCGTAGAAGACCGCAAAGATCGACAGGCTGTAGAGCGAGAAGTCGCTGAACGGCAGGTAGAGCAGCGACAGACCGCGCAGCCCGTAATACCAGAACAGCAGCCAGCGATTGTCGAACCGGTCGCTCAGCCAGCCAGACGCGAGCGTGCCGCCGAAATCGAACAATCCCATCATTGCCAGCATCGACGCCGCACCGACCGCAGCCAGCCCGTAATCGCTGCACATGGCGATGAAATGGGTCTGGACAAGGCCATTGGTGCTGGCGCCGCAGATGTAGAAGGAAAAGAACAGGATCCAGAAGGTCGGCATCCCGGCCGCTTCGCGCAGCACCTTGAGCGGGCTCAGCAGCAGTGCGCCGAGACCGGCCGGCTGGACGGGCGCGGGCTGGATCGCATTGTCGCCATAGGGCGGAAGCCCGAGATCCGAGGGCCGGTCGCGCATCAGCAGGAGAACGATCACGGCGGCCAGCAGGATCGCGCCGCAGACAAGGAGCAGCGCCGCGCGCCAACCATGGCTGGCGGTGAGGCTGGCGAGCAGCGGCAGGAAGGCCAATTGCCCGGTCGCCGTACTCGCTGAAAGCAGCCCCATGACGAGCCCGCGCCGCTGCGCGAACCAGCGCGTCGCGATCGTCGCGCCCAGCACCATGGCCGTCAGGCCCGTGCCCATGCCGATCACCACGCCCCACAGCAGGACGAGCTGCCACAGCCGGCTCATGCCCAGCGACAGCAGCAGGCCGCCAACGACGATTCCGAGAGAAATCAGCATCATGCGCCGTACGCCGAAGCGGTTCATGAAGGCGGCGGCGAAAGGGCCCATGCCACCGAACAGCAGGAAGCGGATGGCCAGCGCGCCCGAAATATCGGCGGCGCTCCACCCGAACTCCTTCTGAAGTGGCACGATGAAGACGCCGGGCGCACCCACCGCGCCCGCGACGACCAGCATGGTGAGGAAGGTCGCACCGGCCACCGCCCAGCCATAATGGACGCCTCGGTCGGACAGGCGAGCGGCAAGCACGGTGGACAGCATGAAACCCCCTTGATCCTCAGATTGCGGTTAGATGATATACGTCATATATAAATGCAAGGGCCAATCGGGACGCAGCGGATATGAAGGTCAGTCGGGAACAGGCGGGGCGCAATCGGGACAAGGTGGTGGATACGGCCGCCCGGCTGTTCCGCGAGCATGGCCTGGATGGCGTGTCGATCGGGGAGGTGATGCGCGAAAGCGGCCTCACCCATGGCGGCTTCTACAAGCAGTTCGGTTCGAAGGACGCGCTTGCCGCCGAGGCGACCGACCGCGCGCTCGATCGGAGCGCGGGTCGCTGGCGCGAGATCGTCGCGGGGGCAGCGGAGGGCGAGGGGCTCGCCGCCATCGCGCGGGACTATCTCTCCATTCGGAACCGAGACGCGCCGGAGACGGGCTGTATGCTGGTAGCGCTCGGGCCTGACAGTGCGCGCAAGGGCGGCGAGGTGGCGGCCGCCTTTCGCGGCGGATTCGAGGGGTTGGCCGGGATATTGGAGCAGGCCGGCGCGGATCGAGCGGAGGCGCTGGCACGGCTCGCCCAGATGGTGGGTGCCATGATTCTGGCCCGCGGCGTCGATGATATCGCCTTGTCGGAAGAGATATTGCAGGCGGCGGGCGGGGCGCTGAGGGCGGACCTATAGGCTAGCTCTCCGCCAGCATCCTCCTGATCGCATCCGCTTCGTCTTGCGTCGCGGGCGTGTAGACGACAAGCGTCAGGTCCGGCCTCCCATCTACCACGAAGGACGAATATTCGAAGCTGATCGATCCCAGCACCGGATGCCGCAGGCGCTTCAGGCCTTCGCCATAGCTGCTCACGGCATTGTCCTGCCACAATGCCGCGAATTCCGGGCTGCTCTGGCAGAGTTCCTCCACCAGAGCGGCGGCTTCGGATGCAGCGCCCGCACGGGCCACATCCGCGCGGAAGGAGGCGACGACGAAGCGCGCCACGGCGTCCCAGTCATGTTGCGCCGCCCGAACACGCGGGTCGCCGAAAATCAGCCGCAGGATGTTGCGCCGGTCAGGCGGCAGGGCGCTGTAGTCGGTCAGGATCGCGGCGGCGGCGCGGTTCCACGCGACCACGTCCCATGTCGCGGTCTTCACCAGCGCCGGACTCGCCTCCAGCGTGTCCAGCAGGCGTTGCAGCCGCGGCGTCGGCCCGTCCCCTGGCCGATAGCGCACCTCCGGCGGGCGTCCGAGGCCGATCAGAAACAGATGTTCGCGCTCGACCTCGGTCAGCATCAGCGCGCGGGCGATCCGGTCGAGCACGTCGGCGGAAGGTGCGCCGCCGCGTCCCTGCTCCAGCCATGTATACCATGTAGGGCTGATATGGGCACGCTGGGCGATCTCCTCCCGTCTCAGCCCCGGCGTGCGGCGGCGTGCGGAGGGCAGGCCCAGCGCTGCCGGATCGAGCCGACTGCGGCGATCGCGGAGATAGGTGCCAAGCGGGCTCTCGGGACGAGCGGACGCCATGAGGGTGGTATCCTTTATAACAGTATAAGGTCACTACTTTAACAGGATAATGTCTCGCGCAATATCGGCTCCAGATCAAGTACGGAGGTTTGGATCATGCAGATATTCGTGACGGGTGCGACCGGCTTCGTCGGGTCGGCGGTGGTGGAGGAACTGGTCGGCGCAGGCCATGGCGTGACGGGTCTTGCCCGGTCGGACGCTTCGGCGCAGGCCCTGGCGGCGATGGGGGCCGCGGTGCGCCGGGGCACGCTCGACGACCTCGATGCGCTGCGGGATGGCGCTGCGGCGGCCGACGCCGTCATCCATCTCGCCTTCAACCATGATTTCTCGCGCTTCGCCGACAATGTGGCGCAAGATCGTCGCGCGATCGAAGTACTCGGCAGCGCCCTGCAAGGGTCGGCCCGGCCGCTGCTCGCCACGTCGGGACTCGCATTGGCACGTCAAGGGGATGTCGCGACCGAGGCGGACCGGACTTCCCCGGACTTCCCGCGCCAGTCGGAGACTGCAGCCTTCGACCTCGCGGCGCGGGGCGTGCGCGCGTCCGTTGTCCGGCTCGCTCCTTCGACCCATGGGAAGGGCGATCATGGCTTCGTGCCCCATCTGATCGGCCTCGCCCGCGAGAAGGGAATCGCTGCTCATGTCGGCGACGGGTTCAACCGCTGGCCGGGTGTGCACCGGCGCGACGCCGCGCGGCTTTTCCGCCTCGCAATCGAACGCGGCGCCCAGGGTGAGGCTTGGCATGCGGTGGACGATGAGGGCGTGCCGTTCAAGGCGATCGCAGAGATCATCGGCCGGCGGCTGGGGGTGCCCACCGTCTCGCTCGCGCCGGAGGAGGCGGAAGCGCATTTCGGCTGGTTCACCTTCTTCGCCGGAATGGACATTCCGGCTTCGAGTGCGCAGACGCGGGCGGTACTGGGATGGACGCCGGAGCATCCGGGCCTGCTGGAGGATCTGGATCAGGATCATTATTTCGCCGGGTGAGGGCGACATCATGCGTCGGCGTCCGCTGCTGGGCGCTTTAGCCCGCCTTATTCACCAAAAGTGTCCTGAAGGGTTGGCGGGAGTGGCGTAAGCCTCTGATCTGAATTAGGAACTGGGTGTCTAAGCCGAACCTGCCGCAGGGCAGAAAATGCCACGGGCCACACCCGCCATGAACGATGATATCGCAAGCTCATTTGGATTCCCAGCAGTCGGCCGCAAGAAAATCACAGCTGCGTTCGACGGTGGCCGGCTTACCTCGGATGGCGGTGTTCTACTGCTTGCACAGGCCGAGCGCGCGATGGGGATTTGCCAGCGCCTGGCGGCTTGTATTGCCGATCCGCGCGATCCAGCGCGGGTGATCCATCGCCTGGATGACATTCTGCGTGCCCGTGTGTTCGCGATTGCGTGCGGCTATGAGGATGCCGATGATCTCGATGCTCTGCGCGACGATCCAGGCTTCCGCCTGGCGCTCGGCAAGCTGCCGGAATCGGGCGCGGGGCTGGCCAGCCAACCGACGATGAGCCGGTGGGAAAATGCACCGACTACGCGCGAACTGGCCAGCATGATGGCCGCGATGATCGACATCTACTGCGCCAGCTATCCCGCCCCTCCGACAGCGGTCACGCTGGATATCGACGACACGTGCGACGTCGTGCATGGCTATCAACAGCTCTCGTTCTGGAACGGGCATCATGGGGAGCGCTGCTTCCTACCGATCCATATCTACGACACCGCGACCGGCAGGCCGGTGGCCATGCTGCTGCGCACAGGCAAGACGCCTTCTGGAAAGGAGGCGGCGGGGCACATCCGACGCCTGGTGCGTCACCTGCGCCGTAATTGGCCCGATACCCACATCACTATCCGCGGCGACGGGCACTATGGTCGACCCGAGGTCATGGCCTACTGCGATGCGGCCCGCGTCGATTACGTGTTCGGCCTGCCCACCAATTCAGCGCTGCGCGCCGATCCCGCCATTGTTGCGGTCGCCGATGCCTGCGCGGTCAAGCGCGCCCAGCGTCAGTGTCCCGTCCTGCGCAACTATGCCGAGACCCGCTATGGGGCAAAGACCTGGAAGTGCCAGCGTCGCGTCGTTGCACGGATCGAGGCCAGCACGCTGGGCATGGACATCCGCTATGTCGTCACCTCGTTGGCAACAGGATCGGCCGAGCACATCTACGACACGCTCTACTGCGCGCGTGGTCAGGCCGAGAACCTGATCAAGCGCCACAAGTCCCAGCTCGCCAGCGACCGAACCTCGTGCCGCTCGGCCAATGCCAATCAGATGCGCCTGATACTGCACACTGCCGCATACTGGCTGCTATGGCGCATCCAGCAGGCGATGCCCAGGACCGCTGCTCTGGCAAGCGCGGAGTTTACCACCTTGCGCCTGCGGCTGCTCAAGGTCGCTGCGCGCGTCGTAGAAAGTGCTAGCCGCATCCGCATTGCCTTCGCTTCCGCCTGTCCGGATGCCGACCTGTTCCGCGCCCTCGTTCTCCGGCTGAAGCCTGCGCCGACGTAGCCCATGCGGCAGCGCCGCAGAACTCCGAGCCCAGCCCTTCAACCCGAAAAGCCCATCAATCCGAATGCGGTGAAACAAACGCCAGCGATGCCGGTCGTCCGCGCAATACAGCCAGCCGCAGCAAATGCCCAGAGCGGGCCCGAAACCGAGCGTCGTGAATAAGAGAGG
>NZ_AUWY01000101.1 GCF_000447205.1 Sphingobium ummariense RL-3
TGACGTGAGCCCCTGAAATGTGACCGATTTTAGGTAGAGTCCGACGAAAGGAGTCGGACGGAATGAAGCGCAGCAGGTTCAGCGAAGAGCAGATCATCGCGATCTTGAAGGAGCAGGAGGCTGGCATGGCGACGGCAGATGTGTGCCGGCGTCACGGGATCAGCTCTGCGACGTTCTACAAATGGAAGTCGAAATATGGCGGGCTAGAGGTGTCGGAGGCCCGGCGCCTGCGGACGCTGGAGGAGGAGAACTCCCGGCTGAAGAAGCTACTGGCCGAGGCGATGCTCGACAATGTCGTATTGAAGGATCTGGCGTCAAAAAAATGGTGACGCCCGGCGCGAAGCGGGAAGCGGTCGCCCATGCTCGTGAACATCACGGGCTGAGCGAGCGTCGGGCGTGCAGTCTGGTTGGCGTGAGCCGCAGGGTGATCCGGTATCAACCGACAAGGGTTGATGATGCGCCCTTGCGGGCGCGGTTGCGTGAGCTGGCGGCGGAACGCCGCCGGTTCGGCTACCGTCGCCTGGGCTATCTTCTGGCGCGAGAGGGTATGACGCCCAACCACAAGAAGCTGCGGCGCATCTACCGCGAGGAGAACCTGCGCGTGCGCCGTCGTGGTGGCCGTAAGCGGGCCTTGGGCACGCGAGCGCCGATGCTGTTGCCGGACGGGCCGAACCAGCGCTGGTCGCTGGACTTCGTCTCCGACACGCTGACGTGCAGCCGTCGCTTTCGCATCCTGTGCGTGGTCGATGATTACACGCGGGAATGCCTCGCGCTGGTGGCCGACACGTCGCTGTCGGGCGTGCGGGTCGCGCGGGAGCTGACGCGGCTGATCGGACTGCGCGGCAAGCCGCATACGGTGGTCAGCGACAACGGCACCGAACTGACCTCGTCGGCCATCCTGCGCTGGTCGCAAGAGCGTCGGGTCGAGTGGCATTACATCGCGCCGGGCAAGCCGATGCAGAACGGCTTCGTCGAGAGCTTCAACGGCCGGCTGCGCGACGAGTGCCTCAATGAGACGCTGTTCACCTCACTGGCGCATGCCCGCTTTGTGCTCGACGCTTGGCAGCACGACTACAACCACGTCAGGCCGCACTCGAAACTGGGCGGGAAGACCCCTGCTGAGATCGCCGGCCAACCTGTCTGGGGGCATGCCCCCAGACAGGTTGCCATCACCTCAACCAACCATCATGAAGGAGCGAGACTCTACCTCTGAATGGTAACAATCAGGGGCTCACGTCACCTCGACCGCTCTTTCTTCCGTCGCAAACAGCAGGCTGTCGAGGACGGCGGAGAGATGATTCCGCATGGCCGCCCGCGCCGCCGCAGGGTCGCGGGCGCGCAACGCGGTCAGGACCGCCATATGTTCGTCGACCACTGGCTTGATGTTCGCGCTACGAGCCTTCTCGTGCAGTAAGGATGCTTCGGGCGATGTGCTTCGCAGCATCCACAACCGTTCGACGATCTCTATCAGCGCCGCGTTTCGCGTCGCTCTGGCGAGCGCGATGTGGAATTCGCGATCGGCGCGCTCCGTTCCTGATGGAGCGGTATTTTCTCGCGCGATCTCTTCGATCAGCTGCTCAAGTTCGCGGACTTTTCCGTCAGTAATCTGGGTCGCCGCCAACGCGGCGCATTCGCCCTCGACTAATAATCGCGCTTCGGTCAGCTCGAAAGCAGAGATGTTGAAGCCAGAACGCTCTTCATCACCGGGCAATCTCACCACATAGGGTCAGGACCGATTGATGTGAGAGGCGCGATCTGATTCAGGCTCCGCAAGGAGACTGAATGTGAGCGACCTGTACTGGCTGACCGATGAGCAGATGGCGCGGCTCGAGCCGTATTTCCCGAAGAGTCATGGCAGGCCGCGTGTTGACGATCGGCGGGTGTTGAGCGGGATAATCTTCGTGAACTGCAACGGGCTGCGCTGGCGGGACGCGCCGAAAGATTATGGGCGTCGGCGTGCAGACATCCGCCGCGTTCGCAGCCGCAGTGGATGAAGCGGGCCGCTTCCGACAATCGCGTAATGCCGGCGCCTACTTCGGCCTGGTGCCCAGACGCCACCAATCGGGCGAGCTCGACTGGACAGGCCGAATCACCAAGCAAGGCGACGGGACCGTGCGCAAGCTGCTTTACGAGGCGGCCAACTCGATCCTGACCCGGAGCCGGGAAACCTTTGCATTGAAGACTTGGGCGATGAAGATCGCCAAGCGTCGAGGCCTGAAGAAGGCCCGCGTCGCTCTCGCCCGCCGCCTCGCAGTGATCATGCATGCCATGCTGCGCGACGGCACTTTGTTCCAAGCATATGAGATAGAGTAGAACCTGTTTGCCAGCGGTGAAGCGTCAAGGCTGATCCGAGGGGGGTGTCCCGAGAGGGAACGCAGGGACGAACGATCTGCGAAGGTGGTCAGATGGGCGGAAAAGCCCGCGTCGAGTCAATGCAACGTTCGCCTCCGTGAGACCCGATACAGCACGGCCAGCCTTCGGTCTGGCCAGTGCGGACAAATCCATGAAGCCCTCAAGGGATCACACCGCCGAGCTCTGCAATTACAGATCCTGAGCCTAGCCATTTCTGCGAAACTCGCCGAGACGCCTTGCAGTCCGTTGTATAAGGGGCCCGTCTCTCCGGATAAGGCCCTTCATGAACTGGTGAATTGCCGCAGCCGCGTCGGTTAAGCCATTGCAGATATGGCTGAACGTAGGGCGAGTTCCGACGAGCCGGTTTGACGACATGAGTGTCGGCTATGTTGGCGGAATTGGACGCATGATCGACCACAGCGAGGGGGCAACCTCCACCCAATCAGCCCAATAGCGCCTTTCTTTCGGTCAGCGAAATGCTGCCGGCCAAGGTCGCGAGCATAAAGAGGCCGGTCAGGACAAGACCGCCATCAACGGTCAGGGCAATGCCATCGCCAGTGCCAAAGAGCATGAAGTGCGCAGCCGCCAGCGCGACCAACGACATTCCCGTTGCCAAACGCATCGACCGGCAAATGGTGGTGACCGCAAGGATGGCAGCCATGCCGAGCGTCGCCACGCTTATCGCGCCCCATACCCAGATCGGTATCGTGATCGATGGCGTGAACAATGCGGCGAAAGCAGCCCCGCAAAGGGCAAGGGGCTGACCCCAGACCGTCGCAGCCCAAACGCGCTCCCATCCTGGCGCGGCGCGGCCCTTGTCGCGTCGCCGGGCCAGCCAGATATTGACGCCGCCTGCGGCGAGATAGGTCAGGCCCAGGCCGAGCAGCGCATAGGCGATCTTGATAGGCCCGCCGCCGAACCAGCCGAAGTGCAGCAAGCCCAGCGAACCCAGAATCTGTTGGCCGACATTGTTGTCCGCGGCCTTCTGCTCATAATAGAGCATACCCGCGCGATCGAAGGCGTAGGTATCCGCATTGACGAGGCGCGACGATCCGTCCTCCACTTCGAACATGACCGCAGCGCCCTGTTCTTCGGGATGTTCGATGGCAAGATAGCTTATCCGGCCGTCGGGGGCCTGGCTGGCGATCTCGGTGAATGCCGGGCCCAGGTCGATGGGCGCGGCCGGACGGACGTCTTCCACCGGATGCGGTGGAGTGAACAGAGCGTAGACCTTCGCAGTGTCGCCCTGGAACACCGCGAGGCCGAGCGCGCCGATGATGATCGCGCTCAGTCCGAGCAAGGCGCCCGTCAACGAGACCGTGACGTGGAAAGGCAGCGCCCATACCCCGATGCGATTGTGCAGATCGGCTTCCTGCAGGCGGCGCGCGCCGCCCAGACGAAGATGGAAGGTGTCGCGAAAGATACGCGGATGGGCCAGCAGGCCGGAGATGAGGGAGGAGAGCAGTGCCACCCCCGTCAGCCCGACGATGAAAATGCCCCAGCTTTGCGGCAGATGCAGGTTGATATGCAGACGCGCCAGGAATTCGGTCCATCCCTGTCGCACGGGCAGCAGGCGCCCCTCCGCATCGGCGGCCCAGGTCGTCCGCTGCCCGTCTTCGGTGTCGATCCGCAGCATCGGCCAGGGGCGATCCTCTTGCGGCATCCTGACGAACACATGCTCGACCGGCGCCTGCGCCTGCGCCTGCGCCTGCGCCATGGCGGCGCGGTAGGCGGCCTGCGTGGCGTCGCCGGAGAAGCTCTCCATCCGGGGCAGACCCGGGTTTTCCCAACGCTGGAACTCGTTGAGGAACACCGCGACGGTGCCGGTGAGACACACCAGATAGAGAATGGCGGCGAAGGCGATGCCAAGGCCGCTATGCCCCTTGAGGACGGCCCGCACGAGATCGGGCGACGGGAAGCGGGCGGCTTTCCTGCTCATGCGAATCCTCTCAGCATCGCCGCGCCAAATCCCACCAGCGCAGTTCCGATCAGGACGGCCGTCGCGCGCAGGATGCGGCTGTCGGCCAGAGTCCAGGCCATGGCTCCGCCCCAGGCAACCGGAACGATCAGCCCGCCGATCAGCAGGCGCGTCTGTGCTTCGCCGGGCGCCCAGACGGCATAGCTGATGCCCACGGCCATTGCGGCGATCATGCCGACAGGGCCCGCAAGCGACCAGCGCAAGATCGTTCGCCAAAGGCCGGGTGTTCGCTCGGCCGGTTCCGGCGCCAGCCCGTCGCGCGCCTTTCTCGCTGTCCTGGCCGGCCGCAGCGTGTAGCCCGAGGCAATCAGGACAAGAGCCGAAAGGGGAATCAACGTCGCCGCGAAGAAGAGGCCGCGCGCGCCGTCCACCAGCCATGCCGGCCAGATCAGGGTGGCGGCGATAACCGCCCACCCGGAAGCCCGCCAGCGCGCCTTGTCCGTTCGTTCCCGCCAGGCGCGACGCAACAGCCAAGCCCCTGCCAGACCGCCTGCAAAGATAACCGTTGCGGCGAGGAGAGGCTGAGCTAGGGTCAAAAGCCTGCCTCGATCATTACGCCGATGCTGCGCGGCGTGCCGATGATCGCGAAGTTCGTGAAGTTGTTCACATACTGGTCGTACTTCTCGTCGAACAGATTGTTGGCGAACACCGACAGATTCCAGTGGTCCGCCTCATAGCCGATACGCGTATTGACGATCGTGCGGCCACCGACGCGGCTGTCCGACTGGGGGAGCGAAACGTCGGTATAGACGCCGCTGCGATAGCTTGCGTTGACGTTGGCGTTGAAACCGCCGCCGAAGCGGACATTCGCGCCGCCCGCGAGCGTCCAGCGAGGTGCATAGGGAAATTCGAGACCCGACAGGTCGGTGATCGAACCGACATCGGTGACGAACTCGTCGAATTTCGTGCGCGTGTGGCCAAGGCTGGCATACCAGTCGAACGCCGAGGAGACGCGATGCGCGAGCTCCAGCTCGAACCCGTAGATATGGGATTTGCCGGCGTTCACCGTATGCGTGTCATAGAGCCCGTTGCCGAAATTGACGGTGGCCTGCTGGTCGGTCCAGTCGATGTAGAAGGCGTTGGCATTGACTGTCAGGCGGCCATCGAGCCATGCGGAACGCAGCGACAGCTCGTAGTTCCAGGTGAATTCCGGATCATAGGGAAACAGCTGCGAACGCGCCGTGTTGAAGCCGCTGCCACCGGAGCGATAGCCGCGTTGTGCGACGAAGGCGGTGGAGATGTCGGGCGTCCACGCCATTTCAACGCCGCCCTTGGGCAGGAAGGCATTGAAGGTGCGGGTGCCGACCGGGGCGGAGCCGTTGGCATCCGATACAAAGCCGAGCACGGCGGCGTTCACGGCCTGGATCACCGGCACTAGCGTATCGCCGAAGGCGGTCGGATCGGGCAGAGTACCGACAAAGGTCGCGAGCGCTTCGCCCCCGATCTTGTTGCGCTCATGATCGTAACGAAAGCCGCCCAGAAGGGAGAGACGGTCAGTCAGGCGGTAACGGGCGTCCGCGAAGATCGCCATCGTTTCCACCTTGGTCGGAAAATCCGACGTGTAGTCGACCGGGATGAAAGGCAGGGCACCCGTATAAAGCGTGGCGACCTGTTCCGCCGTCTCTGCGCCTAGGACGTCCGTGAGCAGGCCCGCAATGGTGGGGCCCGGTGTAGGCACCAGCGTGACCTGATGCGAGCGCCGATATTGATCGCGGTTGTAGTAAAACAAGCCGGCAAGCCCGCTTAGGCGATCGCTCTCGTAATTGAGGCGCAACTCCTGCGTGAAGATCTCGGCGCCGCCGGCTATGTCGCTATAGGCCGTACTGGCTGCGGATGAATCGCCGTCATATTTCCGCGTGAAATCGGTATCCGTCCACGTGGTAAGCGCATTGAGCGAAAGGCCGCCGCCCAGATCGTAGCGCAGGTCGAGCGTCGCCTGATCATTATCGACATCGCTGCTGTTGGGGTAATCCGACGGGTTGGTGCGGTTGTCGAAATAATCTCCGACCGACCGGTCGACATAAGTGAAGAGATAGCCGCCCTTTGTCTCGAAATGATGGTAGCCGAGGTGCGCTTCGAAGCCCGGCAAGGCGGACGGCGTCCACAACAACTTGCCGCGAATGGACGTCGAATCCACGCCGCTTTCCGGCTCGTCACGGGTGATGTTACGGATATAGCCATCCGAATCCCGCTTCTCGGCCGAGACGCGGAAGGCCAGTTCGCCGGGCACCAGCGGCCCGCCGCCGGCCAGGGCAAATTGCGTTGTGTCGAAGGAAGAAACGAGCGCGCGCCCCTTCAAGCTCCAGTCGAATGTCGGGTCCTGCGTGCGGATATGGACCGCTCCTGCCAGCGCATTGAGTCCCTGGATCGTCGATTGAGGCCCGCGGAATATCTCCACCTGCGCGACATCCCACATATCGGTCGGACCGTTCGACAGAATGTCCTGAGGCAGGGGCGCGCCGTCCACGAAGACAGTCGCCGTCGCCCCGTCGCCACCGCCCGACACGCCGCGCTGGTCGATGCCGCGAATGGAGAACCCGGAAGCGCCATAGGTTTCTGAGACATTCGCGGTTCGATTGTAGATGTCCTGGACCGTCAGAATATTCTCCTCGTCCAGCCGCTCTTTCGTCGTCACGCCCACCGAAGCGGTGGTCTCCTGCAGGCTGCGGGTCGCCTTCTCGCCGGTAACGATAATCTCGTTCTGCTCGCCCTGCGGCACCGTTTCCTCGGCGAATGCAGCTGATGGCATTGCCAGAAGGGCGAGAGGCGGTAGCGGAAGCAGCAGTCGGATTTTCATGATTCCCCCATTTGATTGAGGGCCACCTATGAAATATGATATTGCGAGTCAATCGCATTGAATGATTATACTTGCTCGGGGCGGGGTCGCCGTATCCGCCAGTGGACAGGAGCGCATGGCGCCCGGCGTCAGGTCTTCACTGCTTCGGTACGGCGGTTGATGGGGCAGAGCCAGCATTCTCCTGTACGTCTCGAGAGGAGGTTGTCGCGCTACGCTCACCGTCAGGGAGTTTGGCAATTTGGCGGAAACGAGATGCTGGCACTTCCTGCTGGAGGGCAATCTCGAAAATCCCTGCTTTCGCGATCAATCTATCAGAAACTGCACGCCTGTGGCCCACCCGCTTACCTTTGCTGGCGAGTGCCTGAATGTAAGACAGCTTTCCACAACCTAATCCGAAGGTGGGAATGACG
This sequence comes from Sphingobium ummariense RL-3, assembly GCF_000447205.1. GTDB lineage: Bacteria > Pseudomonadota > Alphaproteobacteria > Sphingomonadales > Sphingomonadaceae > Sphingobium > Sphingobium ummariense. The sequence goes on from NZ_AUWY01000101.1 coordinate 7,538, forward strand.
GCTATGTCGGCGATTGCTGGCGCGATCATCGGCTTGGATCGGCGGCTTCGCGCCTCATTCCGGATGTTTGCAGGTGGCCGTCGTGATCCCGGAACTGCCTCTCACCTGATGGTGAGCAGATGGTCACTGTTGAATGACGCCGGGTCGGTGGGAGAACGGCTATTTGAGTTCCCAATATTTTCTCGTTAACGCGTCAACAAGAGGCGATGATTTCCTATCGAAACTCATCCGAGTGCCTGGCCATGAAATCGAGGATCAGACCCGCAATCTCGTCGGTCTTCTCGTCGAGCGCAAAATGGCCCGCGTCGAGCAGGTGAACTTCCGCGTTCGGCACGTCTTTCTTGAACGCCGCGCCTCCCGCCGCGATGAAGGACGGGTCATTGGATCCCCACACAACCAGAGTCGGCGGCTGATGCTCGCGGAGCCAGGCCTGCCATTGCGGGTAGGCCGCGACATTGGTCCGATAGTCGTAGAGCAACGCCGACTGGATCGCGCCTTGGCCGGGTTTTGCAAGGTGCGCAAACTCGTTCAACCAGGCTTCCGGATTGTAGCGCTCGGGATGCTTCGTGCCCGCTGTATGACGCTGCATCGTGGTCTCGAAAGACAAGAAGGTGTCAACAATTTCCGGATGGCCTTTCGGATCAGCCCAGAATTCAGCAATGCCGGGCCACTTCGGGCCCAAGCCTTCTTCATAAGCGTTGCCGTTCTGGGTTATTAACGCCTCCAATCTCTCTGGACGCGCCAGTATCATCCGGAAGCCTACCGGAGCGCCGTAATCGTGAATGTACAGGCTGTAACGCTCGATCTTGAGACGTACCAACAGATCATCCATCACCTTCGCGAGATGATCGAACGTGTAGGGAAAGGCGGGCGGATCAGGTGCGTCGCTTTGTCCGAAGCCCGGGTAATCCGGCGCAATGACGTGGTATCGAGTGGCCAGCAGCGGGATCAGCGCTTCGTACTGGCGAGACGACGTCGGAAAACCATGCAGCAGGACGATTGTCGGCACATCTTTCGGTCCTGCCTCGCGGTAGAAAACCTCGACGCCGTCGATCTGCATCCTGTGATAGGTCGTAGTCGAATTGGAAGACGCCTGTGGAGCGGCCCAAACTGTTGCTGGGAATATGGCGAATAGTGCAGCGGCTGCCGTCACGCTGATCAGCCAGCCCTTTCCCCGCAGGAGCAGATGATAAATCATGAGAAAATCCTCGCTCGCGCCAATGTCGATCTTTCCCCTACTAGCGATTCCGGGGAGCCTTCGGTGGAGCTGGGCACGAAGAAAATGCAGAAACGGGGTCATGGCTGGGTGTTCGTCAGGAGAACCTTGTCGGTTACATCAATGACACTGCGGGGTCCGTATTCGCGCAGAAGTTGCCGGGCAGTCGCGTTCTGAACGCGGGGCGTTTCGGGCCCCGACCGGACCCAGCGGAGGAGAAAACCCTCGAGAATGCGTTCGATCGATCGCGTGCAAGTACCCTTTCAGAACGCGGATACCATGATGCAGCCGGACGACAATGGAACGACGCCGGGTGTATCGGCGGCGCTTGGCGAGTGGCGTGAAGCGGTTCTCATTGGAATCGCGATGCCGGGAGTGTTGGCACTCGGCTCACGGTCTTTGTTGGCGAAAGTCGGCGGCTTCGGCACGTATGGAACAGCTCTAGGCTCAGGACCCAATGATTGGCTGAGAGCGATGTGATTCAGGCTCCGCGAGGAGACTGAGCATGAGCGACCTGTATTGGCTGACGGACGAGCAGATGGCGCGTTTGTCGCCGTATTTTCCCAAGAGTCACGGCAAGCCTCGGGTTGATGACCGGCGGGTGCTGAGCGGGATCATCTTCGTCAATCGCAACGGGCTGCGCTGGCGAGACGCGCCCAGGGAATACGGTCCGCACAAGACGCTCTACAACCGATGGAAACGGTGGGGCGAGATGGGCGTGTTTGGCCGGATGATGGAGGGTCTGTCCGCCCAGAAAGCCGAACCGCAGACCCTCATGATCGATGCGACCTATCTCAAGGCCCACCGCACGGCTTCCAGCCTTGGGGTAAAAAAGGGGATCTCGGCCGCCTGATCGGACGGACCAAGGGCGGCATGAACACCAAGCTTCACGCCGTCACCGATGCCAACGGCCGCCCCTTGAGCTTCTTCATCACGGCCGGCCAGATCAGCGATTACACCGGCGCGGCAGCCCTGCTCGATGATCTGCCCAAGGCGCAGTGGATGCTGGCTGACCGGGGCTATGACGCCGAATGGTTCAGGGACGCGCTCGAGCAAAAGGGCATCACGCCCTGCATCCCGGGCCGGAAATCCCGTTCCTTTCCAGTGAAATACGACAAGCGCCGATACAAACGCCGCAGCCGCATCGAGATCATGTTCGGCCGCCTGAAAGACTGGCGCCGTGTGGCAACCCGCTACGACCGCTGCCCAACCGTCTTCTTCTCCGCCATCGCCCTCGCAGCTACCGTGCTCTTCTGGCTGTGATCAACGAGTCCTGAGCCTAGTTTGATTGCCCAGCAAGCGCCTTGCCTGGCAAGGCGTTTCATATCGGCATGATTGCCCGCATGCAGGAGCATATGGAAACGCCATTCCAGAGCGATGGCCCATCGATGATCACGCCGCTGATGGCGCAGCCCGTGCTGGAGGCCTGCCTCGCTATCCCAAGCTGGAAATGGATATCGGTCGGCAGAAACAGGGCAGTCATCCGCGATGCATTTGGAGAACGGTTGCCACAGAAGATCATCGACCGGAAGGGAAAGCCAGGCCCGGAGAGCTTCTCGTTCCAGCTTCTGAAGGCGCGCGAGCAGGAGCTGAGAGAAATTCTCCTCGACGGCCTGCTGGCTTCTCATGGGATCATAGACTGGGACAAGATTGAAGCCGCGTTCCACGCACTCGCGACACAGGACGGTATGCAAGGACGGAGGTTGCTCCAACTCGCCGACGCCGAAGCCTGGTGCCGACATTGGTCAGGTCGGAAGATGGCCCGGCATGATGTATGATTCAGGCGGTTCGCAGCCAATTGGCGATGACGAGGCCATCGACCCGCTCGAATTCGCGAACATTATCGGTGACGAGCGTCGCCCTGATGGTGAGGGCGTGCGCCGCAATCAACATGTCGTTCGCGCCGATCGGCGTACCGCGCCGCTCAAGATCGGCCCTCAGCCGCCCATAATGCGCATTGGCATCGTCGCCGAGCGGCAATATGGGGAGCAGCTCCAATATGGCCTCCAGCTGTGCGGTCAGCCGGGGGAATCCCCGTCGCTCGGCGCCATAACGCAGCTCGCTCGCGACGATGATGCTGGTCGCGATATTGTTCTCGCCGACCTCGGCGATGTGCGCCGCAATCACGCCTTGAGGATGCCGGATGAGGTCCGACAGGATATTCGTGTCGAGAAGGAACATCGATCAGAAGGCAACGGGATCGGCGGGAAGATCATCGATAGGACCGAAATCATCGTCGATCGGCTGCAATGTCTTCAGCCTTGCCAGCAGCGAGGGCGTCGGCGCTGGCTCGATGATGATTCGCGAGCCCTCCTTGCGCATGATGGCGTCCTCTCCTGGAAGCTCAAACTCACGAGGGATGCGCACGGCCTGGCTGCGACCGTTCTTGAACAGTTTGACGTGGCGCTCGATATTCATGGCCGCTCCTTGGCATAGGCCTTAGCATATGCCGACCAGCCTCGCTACGAAAACCGCAGCCTCGGCGCCGATCCTGTAACGCCGTCATGATGTCCGTCATCGAATTGAAGGCCGGACGATTCCGCTGTTGCCTTAGCCGGCCCCCATCTGCCGGTTCGATCCCTCATTCCTTCCCATCTCTTGCGCCATTCGTCGTCGGTCGGAGCGATTCCCCGGAGCCAGAAATCGAACCAGGCGATGTTCCGATCATAGATCGAGAGCCGGTGAGCCGGCTGCCATTTGATGTGAAACTCGTCGGGATAAAGATAGGCATCTACGGGCTGGCGATAGAAGTGCAGCGCGCGAATCTATTCCAGCGCATAGAGATATGCGTCATCCGCAAGATTGAGGAGTAGGGGGACGTTGATTCTTGCCGCATTTCTCGAAACGGACATGGAACGCCAGAAATCCGTGTCGTCCTGCGACAGGAGGGGATGACCCGGTGGTGCCATGCCGGTGTATGGGAGCGGGTGTTCGACACGCTGACCGCCGACAGCGACAACCAGTATCTGATGATCGACAGCACCACCGTCCGCGCCCATCAACAGGCGGCGACCTGAAAGGGGAGGCAAGGACCAGGCGCTGGGGCGTTCCTGAGGTGGACTGACGACCAAGATCCACATGCTGGCGAACATGTTTGGCCGACCATTACGCTTTCGCATCACACCGGGGCAGGCCAGCGACGTCACTGCCGCTCCCGATCTTCTGGAAGGCCAGAAGGCCGTGGCCATACTCGCTGACAAAACCTATGACAGCAATGACTTACGGGGACGGATCGCCGCCATGAAGGCCGACGCGGTCATCCCGTCAAAGCGCAATCGCAAGGCTTTCATTCCGCACGACACCGCCATCTACAAGCACCGTAACCGGATCGAGCGATGCTTTGGCTGCCTCAAGCATTTCCGTCGCTTCGCTACACGCTACGATCGCCGCACCGCCCACTTCAACGGCTTCGTTCACCTCGCCGCAGCTATGATCTGGCTGCGGTGAATGTCGATCCGGCCTAAGGTCTGTGGGGATTCATCGTGAATTGATGACGGCGGCGGCGAGGTAGATCATGGCCTCGAAGCTCCGATCGGTTTTGCAGGCGCGCATTGCGATGCGTTTGAATTCCTTGAGTTTACAGAAGAAGTTTTCAATCAGGTGGCGCCATTTGTACATCTCGACATCCAGCGGGATGGGTTTGGCGCGGCGTGGATGCTGCGAAATGACGACTTTGGCTCCACGCTCGTTGAGGTCTGCGACGATTTTGTTTCTGTCGAAGGCCTTGTCGGCGAGCAGAGCGCCGAACTTGATGCCGTCGATGAGCGGGGGGACGCCGACAGTATCGAAGCGGTGGCCGGGCATCAGACGGAAGCGCACGAGGTTGCCCAAAGCATCGGTGAGCGCCAGTATCTTGGTCGTCATCCCGCCTTTGGAGCGGCCAATGGCCTGGCTCTGAGTCCCCCTTTATGGATGGCCCGCCCCTTATTGAGGCCCGGTTGTTCCTCCCGCTTCGCCCCGGATCAGTTACCTTGCCCAGACAGTGCGGTTCCATCTTCGCCCACTGGGCCTCGGTCAGTACAAAGCGTTCCATCCAGAGCGTGAATCACATCTCCAGCAAAATGGGAATCCTAAATCCCCACAGGCCTTAGACCAGCCGTTTGAGTTACCTAGGCGTTAAACCCTGCATCTGCGGCGAGAATGGAACCGGTGATGATGCTCGCAGCAGGGCTCGCCAGGAACACGACAGCGTTTGCAACTTCCCGCGGTTCAGCGAAGCGTCCGAGCGACGTCAGGCTCCGCTGGTAGTCAGCACTTTCTCCGTCCGCCGGATTCATCTCGGTGTCGGTGGAGCCAGGCAGCACCAGGTTTACCGTGATGCCCCGAGGGCCGAGTTCACGCGACAGGCCGCGGGTGAAGGATGTCATAGCGGACTTGGACATCGCGTACGCGGTGACACCCGCAAAGGGCACGCGATCCGCGAGGCTCGAGCCGAGCGAAATGATGCGTCCTCCTGACGACAGATGGGGTATCACGGCCTGCGCGAACAGGAGCGGCGCGCGCACGTTAACGGCCATCAGCGCGTCGTAGTCCTCCAGCTTCGTATCTACGATAGCACCCGCAATGCCAATCGCTGCGCTGTTCACGAGAATGTCGAGGCCGCCGAGCCCCGCTACAGCCTCATTAACGGAGCGCTTGATCGCCTCCGGATCCGCGCTATCGGCCTGAATGGCGACAGCTCGACGTCCGAGCTCATCGATCGAACGCGCTACATCATTCGCACGCTCGGCCGAGCGGTTGTAGGTGAAGGCGACGTCGGCGCCATTCTCCGCCAGGACGAGGGCGATCGCCGCCCCAATGCCGCGCGACCCGCCAGTCACGAGCGCCCGTTTCCCACTGAGATCAATCATCGTTCATCCTTTATGTAGTGATCGCTGCACAAATGGCTATGATGGTTGCAGTAGGCCGTCAACCGATTTATACAGTGATCGATGCGGAAATCGGAACAAGCCTCATCGGATTGTGCGCCCGCGCCGACGCGCAGCCGAGGGCGGCCGCGCGCCTTCGACCGCGACGCCGCTCTGAACGTGGCGATGCGCTTATTCTGGACGCGCGGATATGAGGCGACATCCATTGCCGACCTAACCGATGCGCTCGGCATAGGATCGACGAGCCTCTACGCCGCGTTCGGGTCGAAGGATGAGCTTTATGCCGAGGCGCTCGCGTTATACTGCACGAGCTTCGAACATCTCGTCTTCGGCAAGTTTCGTCACTGCACCACCGCGAGAGCTGCTGCGGCTGCATTTCTGAAGGACTCGGCTGCCGCCATGACTGGTTCCGATTGCGACCTTCCGCACGGTTGCATGGCGACGCTCGCCTTTGTTGGAAGTGAAGGTCACGCAGAACTGGACGAGATTTTGCGTTCGACCCGGGCGAGTGGGTTTGACATCCTCAAGCGACGGTTTGACGAAGCCGTTGCGGACGGTGATCTTAGTGCGTCGGTGGACACCGACAAACTGTCGAGTTTTGTTCAGACCGTACAGAGTGGGATGGCGATACGCGCGCGCGACGGTGCGTCCCGAGCGGAACTGGAAGCTGTCGCGGGAATGGCAATGGTGGGCTGGGACGGCTTCGTTGAACAAACCGGTGGATGAACTTGTAGGTCATACGATCAGGGTGGCGCCCATCGTTGAGGGTGACGGAGTTCAGCCGGGAGCCCTGCATCCGAATGACACCTGGCGAGAAGAGTGTGGACGTCCACCGTCCATTGGCTTGCTCGATACCGGCACGGAAGCGAGTGGTACAGGCTTGCCGCGCCGGCACCGCAGCGTTGATCCCGGCGATATTCAGCACCTGGCCAGAGAGTTTGCGTCCTTTACCGGGCCGATCTCGCTCGGGCGATTCTTGGGAGCAGCTCTGATATCTGCTCTTTGCGGTTTGCCGGCTGGAGCCCAGTCGGTGAGCGGACCCAGTTATACGGAAGCTGCACTTGCCGTCCCCCGACCGGTAGATCGAGCCTTTGAAGGCGTAATCGACCTGCACGTCGACGCCACCGATGTGCGGCATCGCATCTTTTCGGTACGGCAGCGGCTTCCAGTCGATGGCGGCAGCGCTGTGACGCTCCTCTATCCCCGATGGGAACCCGCCAGCCATGGGCCAAGCCTCACCGTCACCGATCTCGCGGGTCTCGTCATCGAGGCAGGGGGGCGGCGCATCCCGTGGCGCCGTGATCCTTACGAGCCGCATGCCTTTCATCTGAACGTGCCACCGGGAACGAGCACGATCGACGTACGCTTCCAGATGGTCGCCGGCGGTGATCTGCTGACACCGGACGTTGTGTCTGTGCCATGGCAGCGTCTCACCCTTTATCCTGCCGGCTGGTATGCCCGGAACATCCCGGTGGCGGCCACGCTGACGCTGCCCGAGAGCCTGCACCCGTTTACCGCGCTGACGGTCGAGGGCTTGGAGGGGGCGACCGCGCGATTTCAGACGACGACGCTGGAAACGCTGCTCGACGCGCCCGTGCTCGCCGGTCGCTACGCGGCGCAAGTGCCGCTTACCGCGCCCGGCCCCGGGGCCGTATCCCTCGATCTCGTCGCGCAGCGGCCCGACGACGTTGCGGTCCCGGCGGCGCGGATCGCCGAGCTGCGCAGCCTGATCGAGCAAATGCGGGCCGTCTTCGGGCCCACGCCTTTTGCGCGCTACGATGTTCTCGTGCGGCTGGACGACGATGGCTCGTCCGGCGGAACGGAGCATCGGACATCGAGCGAAAACGCGCTGGCATCCTCGCTCTTTCACGACTGGCAAAACCAGATCCTCTCGCGCGACCTGATCGCCCACGAGATCGTCCATGCCTGGAACGGCTTCCATAGAACGCCCGCCGATCTCTGGGCACCGACGCCTAACGTCCCCGTCGCGGGCAGCCTGCTGTGGATGTACGAAGGGCAGACCGAGTTCTGGGGGCGGGTGCTGGCCACGCGGGCCGGCCAGTTCACGCCGGCCGAGGTGCGTGATCGCCTTGCGATGGACGCAGCCGAGGTCGCCATTCGACCCGGCCGAGCGTGGCGTTCCTTGTCCGACGATGTCAATTATCCGTCCTTCATGCTTCGCCAGGCCGTGCCCTGGCGCGACTGGCAGCGACGGCGGGATTATTATTCGGAAGGCGTTATGCTGTGGCTGGCGGTCGATGCCGAACTGCGTGAACGCAGCAAGGGCCGGCACAGTATCGATGATTTCGCGCGAATCTTCTTTGCTGGTGCCGCTCCCAACGCGCCAACCCGCACTTATAGGTTTGCAGATATCTGTGAGGCGCTCGATCAGGTTGCGCCTGCGGACTGGCAAGGATTTCTGCGGACCTGGATCGAGGGACATGACGAGCTGGACACGACCAGTGGACTGACGCGCCATGGCTGGCGGCTGATCTTCACCGCAGTCCCCACCGCCGCCTTCCGGGCGGGCGAGGAAGAAGCGGGCGTTGCGGATCTTAGCTATTCGATCGGCCTGACGGTGCGCGCCGACGGCACGGTTCGGGCGGTGGCATGGGATGGTCCTGCATATCAGGCCGGGCTGCGGCCGGGCATTCGGATCATCGCGGTCAACGCTGCGCCCTACGGCCGAGATGCCTTGCTGGATGCGGTTCGCGCCTCCGCGAACCGTCCCGTCGTCCTGACCATCGAACGGGATGGTCATCGATCGGATGTCCCGATCCGTTATGTCGGCACGCTTCGCTATCCGCGGCTTGAACGGATCACGGATCGGCCGGACACGCTCGCGGCACTGCTAAGCGCTCGCTGAATCGCGCCATTGGCTGACTTGCCCCCCCGGCGGACGAACCCTCCCGGTCTATCACCACTGGCGATGCGCTTGCTTGATACCGGCCCACCTCACTCGGGACCGCCCAGATGCTCAGCGAAATATCGTATCGTCCGCATCACGCCATATGGCTCGCGGCCCCCGAAGTGGGTGGAGTCAGGCATGATCAACGTGTCGTAGACCTTTCCTGCCCGATTGAACGCTGCAATGAGCTGCATGAGGTTCTGAAACGGCACGTTCTCGTCCGCTCCTGCCCCGATCAGCAGCAGATTGCCTTTGAGACGTTCCGCCAGGCTGCCGCTGAAAAGCCGTTGATAATAATCTTTCGTCCTTTGATCGGTGGGGATGCCGAACTTGCGCTCGGTGTTGAAGTCCATACTCGAGTCGAACAGATTGCCCGTGCTCTCGCCGGATACGACGACCTTGAAGAAATCAGGGTAGAGCAGCGTCGCACGGAGGCTGCCAAATCCGCCAAAAGAATGCCCGGTCGTACCCACCCGGCCGAGGTCCAAATAGGGGCGGGTCGCAGCCATGTTGCGGATCGCGGCAACGTGATCGGCCGCGCCCATCGGATCGTCCGTTTCATCGAACGTCTCGCGAAACGCCTTGGAGCGGAACCCCATGCCCCGCGCATCGAAGCCTACTACGATAGCGCCGGCTTCCGCGAACGCGTGGGCGTTCAGCATGGTAGAGTTGAGAAAGACATCCCGGAATGTCGTCGGCGTGAACTTGGAGCCGGGATTTGGGTAGGTGATATCGATGATCGGGTATTTTTTGGCTGGGTCAAAGTTGATCGGCTTGACCATCAGGCCGTACAGATCGGTCTTCCCGTCCGCCGCCTTGACGACGAACTGTTCAGGCGGGCGCCATCCGGTCGCGGCGAGCGCAGTGATGTCCGCGCTGAGCACGTCAGCGATGGCCGTTCCGTCGATCCGGCGCAGCACCACCTTGTCCGGCTGGGCCGACGTGGAGAAGCTGTCGATGATGTATCGGCCGCTGGGCGAGATGCTCCCGCTCGAGGCGACAATCGGGGCGATCGGATTGATGAAATCGTGGTCGGCATTGTCCGGCGTCAGCAAACGCGGCTCGCCACCGTCGAGACTGACGCTGTAGAGATGGCGATAATAAGGGTTACGCCCCGCCTCACGCCCGGCCGCCGCGAAATAGGCCGTACGCGTCGTCTCATCGACCCCGATGAGATCCGTTACAACCCACGCGCCTCGGGTCAGATGGCGTTTTACCCGCCCCGTTCTACCATCGTACAAGTAGAGATGGCCCCAGCCGTCGCGTTCGGAATACCAGATTGCCTCCCTCCCGGACGACAGAACGTTTATATTCGCGCCGTTGAATGAATTGGCGTTGGTGGGAATAAATGCCTGCGATGTCTCGGTGATCACGTCCGTGACTTTTCCGTCGGCAAGCGTGATCCGGGACAGCCGCGCTTCGCGACCGCCGCGCTTCGTTCCCAGATACCAGACCTCGGTCCCCGACCACCAGACCGTGCCCGTCAGGTAAATTGAAACCACCGCGCCATCGGCCAGCGTTTGAGGATCAATCGCGGCTGGCGTGACAGTGCCCGCTGCCATGTCGATGATGTCCAACGTCGCATCGGGATAGCGCTCGTCGGACGCGAGCGGGAGGCGTCCGGTGTGGATGATGGGCCGACCGCCCTCTGGCGGAAGATATTCGGTGACGAGGTGGCGTTCGGGTATGTTCCGAAGATCATGCCGTGCCGCCAGGACATATCGTCCATCGGGCGACCAGAATGCACCATTGAGTGGTTCGGGCAGACCGGACCGCCGCCGCACGACCCGCGTGAAATCAGTCTGGAGATCCTGCCCGCCATAAGCGAACCCCTCGACCCCTCCCGTGGTCAGTTGCCGCTCGGCACCGCTGTCGACCTCCCTGAGCCAGAGATTGTGGTCGCGAATGAACAGGGCGCGCTTGCGGTCCGGTGAAAAGACGAGATCGGCGCCGGGAATCGGCGTGGCGCCGCATGACGTCACCGGAAGATCGCAGCGATAAGTCTGCGTCGGCACATCACAACCGCCCACCCCCTGCGGCCAGCGACACTCGGCACCCGGCTTGGCGACGTTCACCAGGATCGAGCGACCATCGCCTGGCACGGCAATGCTGACGATCCTCGGCACTCCCTGAGCGCCTGCGGTGTTAAGGGCCGCGTTCATCGCCAGAGGATCGAATAGTTGCTCCTGCCGCCCCGTCGCGGCATCGACGACGATGAAGCCCTGCTCGCCATTATCCAGTACCTTGCGGAACCAGAACCGGTCCGTTTTGCCGATCCAGCGAAAGGTCACACCGCTGTTGCGCACCTTGGCGAACAGCTTCGCGCTGGCGAACTGCTGGGCATGGGCGACCCGCGCATCCAGATCGGCCTGCGACTGATCCCGCTGAGCAGCGGCGCTGGTCGCGGTGAGCATGGCGCTGGCGAGCAAGATAACACGGTACGGGCGCGATGCCGTGCTCCTCGCCTGTTTACGTTTCCGTCCGGTCAGCTCAATCATCATGCCCCCCTGAAGGTGTCGATTGTGCGAGGTGTATGGTCGTCAGACATGCAATCTTGGCCGGCCCGTGTTGGAGAGCCGGTGCGCGCGTTCGTGGCGTTAGAAGCTCGCCTTCATCGTCACGGCGAAGCGCCGTCCGAGCGTGTCATAGCTAGAGGGGAAGGTATTTCCGCTGTTGAAGCCGCCGGCGCCGATGGTACCGCCGACGATGGGCGGCTTCTTGTCGAAGAGATTCTGGACGGTCAGCTGGAGCGAATATCTGCTTCCGACCAACTGCCTGAAGCTGAGGTCGAAGTAGTCGTAGCTCGGAATGCGGTTGAAGTCGAAGCTCTCGCCCAGTTCTGAAATTGTGCCATTGAAGAGGCGATCGGGCGAGCGCAGAGCATCTATGTGTCGCCAGAGCAGAGAGATGTCGGACCGACTGTGGAGCGAGATTGTGTTGCGCACCGACCATTGGAATTCGGGACGGAGGGACGTACAGCCCACGGAGTAGATGCCGACGCAATCGCGGTCGACGCTGGCGGGCGACGCCTGGAAGCTGGATTTGCCTGCCCAGTTGCCCGAAGCGATGAGCATCCACCGAGCGAAACCTAGATCATGCTGGTATGTGGCAGTGACATCGATGCCGTCCGCGGCGAGGCGGCCAAGATTTGAGCGCGCGAGTGTGATGCCGGGAAAGACGGTCTGATCGCCATTCAACCCCCCGGTGAGGGGATCGCGCCGGATCAGCATGCAGGAGGGGTTGGTGAGGCTAGGACTGTTGAAACAGCCATCGACGATATCGACGGTTGTGGGAGCGGAAATCGCGCCCGTTACCTTGATATTGTAATAATCGACAGTCAGGCTGAAGCGCGGCAGGAAAGCGGGCGTAAAAACGGCACCGATCGTCCAGCTCGTAGACTCCTCTGGCCGTAGGCCCAGGTTCCCGCCGGTGGTGACGTTCGCTTGGCCGGCCGTGGGCTGCTGAATGACGCCGATCTGGTTTGCAGGAGCTCCCTGCGCAATACAGACATCGCGTAAAACACCGGACGGCGTTGGCCGTCCGGAAACCGGCGCGCCGCGATCCGTGAGGTTAGCGCACGGATCGTCCTGAAGGCGGCCGATGCCTGTGGCCCGTGGCTCGAACAACTCGAAGATGTTGGGCGCGCGTACGGCACGAGCATAATTACCGCGTAGTTTTGCACCGCGGACAGGCGACCAGCCACCCCCGACCTTCCAGGTCGTGGTTTGAAAGGACGGACTGCCGGGCGCATCAATCGAATAGCGCGAATAGCGGACGCCCGCTTCCAGTGTGAGATCTTGCAGAAGCGGTCTGTCCTGTACGATCGGTGCCACCACTTCACCCACCGCTTCCCAAACATCGTACACGCCCCTGATATTTGGCAGGCCACCACCACCACTGGTGTCGGCCGCGAGGAGCACGGCACTCACTGTCTGGGACGCCTTGTAACGGCGATATTCTCCGCCGACCGCAAAGGAGACGGGGTTTGCCGCCCACGGGAATGACCAGCCCAGATCGCCGGAGATCTTGGCATTGACCTGCGTGAGCGCGGTACGCTGAGTGACTGTGGTGTCGGTCGTGAGGAAACCGTTCATCGCCGGCGTGATCGAACCGTCCGGCCCGAACCAGTTCACCGCCACACAATTGTTCGACGGATCTTGGCACACGATGTTGCCCGCTGCATCCCGTGTCGCGAGCATTGACTGGCGGATACGCGAGGTGCGGAAAAAATTCTCCTGGAGAACAACATTCTCGCTTTCGCCATAGGCGCCGAAAACATCATAGCTGATATTACTCGTGATCGCGCCCCTCAAGCCAAACTGATAGTCTTGAAATGTCGTCTTCGCGGTCAGATAGCGGAGACCGTTCTCCACCGAGCGGCGCGACATCACTGAGGAGACTGTGCGATAGGCGGGGTCCCCCGCCATAGCGGTCGAGGCGGCAAGGCAGTCGGACGCACTGATCGCATTGGCGGCGCAGAATTGATTACGCGCTCCCGCCGGGAGGTAAGGGTTGCTGAGCGGAATCTGGACCGGTGTCGAAAATGCGCCGCCAGGCGCGATGATGATGGCGACCGTGTTGCGCGACCAGATGGCGCGTCCATAGACCTCCGCCGCGTCGGAAATCTCATAGCGAGAGGTGCCATAGAGGTTATAACGCTCGAAGCCAGTCTGATAGAGATTGAAGGGGTTGAAATTGTAAGGAGCATAGATGGTGGCCAGGGCGCCGCCGCTCGTGATCTGCTGCGATCCGCTACCCGGGAGGCTGAACGTGCTGGGGACGGCAACGGTCGATCCGCTTGGGAGGCCCGTGATCGAATCGAATTGACGCACTCCGAAGGATCGTGATCCCTGGTAGACGGGATCAGCCTTTTGATAGCCTGCCGCGAGCACGATATTCCCGCGCCCTCCGCCAAAGCGTTTGCCCGCGATGATATCGCCGCGAAAGACATTGCCGTCGCCTTGTTCCGTGATCTGTTCCGACAGCGTTGCCTCAAGTCCGGTGAAGCGGCTTCTGGTCACGAAGTTGACCACGCCGGACACTGCATCCGCGCCATAGGTCGTCGAGGCGCCACCTGTCAGCACGTCCGTCCGCTCGATCATCGCCAACGGGATATTGTTCAGGTCGAAACGGCCCTGGAGTTCGGCGGGGGCCAGGCGGGCGCCGTCGACAAGGATTAGGTTCCGGTTGTCACCGAGGCCGCGGAGGTTGACAAAAGAGGCGCCGGCGTTTCCGAGGTTCTGGGCGGAGCCGCTCGCGGGCACGAGGCCCGGCAGGTCGCGAAGGAGCTCCTCGGCCGTGTTGGACGATTTGAGCTGGATCTGGTCAGCAGATACCACATTCACTGGCGAAGAGCGCTGGAGGTTGGGGTTCCGGATGAGGGAGCCGGTGACGACGATGTCTCCCGAAGCCGCATTCTGGCTTGCGGCCGCCTCGCCTGGAGGCGGCCCGGAGTCGAGCAACTCGTCGGGCGTGTCGCTTTGCGCGAGGGACATGGGACGGCTGGCATTTACCTTTTTTGCTGCCGGCCTTTGCTGCTCCCGGACGATCGCCACAGCTCCGGCAAAGCCAGGTTGAGCGCGGAAACCGGTGCCTGCAAGGATGCGGGCAAGGGCATCGTCCGCTGACATGCTTCCGCGCACGCCGTCGCTGCGCACGCCGATCATATCGTCACCCCGGAACAACACCTGGCGACCGGACTGCCGAACATAGTCCGAGAGGGCGGACTTCAAACTACCGGCCTCGATCTGGTAGGCGCGTGGTTGTGCACTAGCAGGCGTAACCATCGCAGTCAGACACACGCCGGCGGACAGTGCCGCAAAAGTCCTGGTCATTATCGAGCCCCCTTCGAGCCCCTTCCTGGGGCCTTCGATATTTGAGAGAGTCTCGGCTTCGAAACCCGTATGTCACTATTCCGAAATTTTGATCGTCTCCCCGTCTTCCGTCACGCGCAAGCCATATGCATCACGCAGGAGATGCGTAAAGCCATCGATATTGGCGGCCTGGAAGGCTCCGTCGATCCGCATGTCGGTGGCAACCTTGCCTGTGACGAGGATTTGCCGGCGATGATATCGGTTGAACTCCCGGGCAGCGTCCGCCAGCCGGGCGTCGCTGAAGTTCAACATGCCTTCACGCCAGCCCAGCGCGTTTTCCACGCGTGTTTCCGCATGTTCTGCGACCAACATCGCGTTATCACGAACGACAGCGACGTCCCCGGCGGAGATAGTGGTCGAACGTTTTACCTTGGCATCGGTTGTCGCGTCGACGCGGACACGGCCTTCCAGCACGGATACGGTCACGTTCGTACCATCGCGCCGGATAGCGAATTTGGTGCCGAGTACTGTTACCGAACGCGTGCCGACATGAACCACGAACGGTGTGTGTTCGCGGTGCCTGATATCGAAGAATGCCTCGCCCTGATCGAGCCACACCTCCCGGCGGTGGGCGGTAACCGCGGCTCGTAACCGGGTCGCGGTATTCAATTCCACCTTGCTGTGGTCGGCGAGCACGACCTTTTGTTGTGCGCCGATCGGGGTCGCGAATGCCTGGGTTACGCTTCGCGGAGGTCCGTCCGAGAAGATCAGTGTCGATCCTGCGCCCACGACAAGCGCAAGTGACGCAGCTATCGCCCAAGGTTGCCAACGGCGATAGAAGGGACTTTGCGGCCGGTCGAATTTCTCGCCATCGATTGGGCCCAGGGAGCCAATGCGGTCCGCAGCGCGCCAGCCGGTCTGCTGCCGCAGATAGGCAGCACGGTGCAGAGAAGACTCCGCGAGCCACGCCTCAAGTTCGGCTTCTTCGCGTGGTGACCAGTCCGGCTCCTCCTGGCGAAGTATCCAGCGCGCGGCACGGTCGCTCGCTTCATGTGCCGGACTCGTCATTCCGACCTCCGAACCTGGCGCTTCTGGCGGGAGGGCCATGCGACCTTGCCCGAACCGCCGAGCATGAAGTCCGTCAGTGCGCGCATTCCCTTGGTCAGTTGTTGCTCGATCGCATCTATACCGACGCCGAGACGATCCGCGGTCTCGCGCGTGGTAAGCCCTTCCACCTTTCTCAATCGCACGACCTCGCGGCAACGTGGGGGCAGCGCGCTGAGGCCTGCGAGTGCTCGTCGCAGCTCATCCCGCGCATCGATGTGGCGGTCGGCCATGGTCAGGTCGGGAGGTGCGCCGACGCCCTCGAGGTTCGCCAGGAATTCGATCGACACGATCTGACTACGACGTGCCTGTTGGATGAGGTGATTGCGAGCGATGGCGAACACATAGCCCGACGTATGCGCGGGAAGGCCGTTGCGCGCGCCGTGAAGCGCCAGGGCGTAGATATCGTGAGTCAAGTCAAACACATCCTCCGGCCCGCGCCAGTTACGGCGGATGTAGCGCGTCAGAGCCGGTTCGAGGGTAAGAACCTCTCGGCAAAACCAATCATCCAATGCCGCTTGATCAACCATCTGGTCGCGAGCCACCTTTCAAAGCTGTACAGCCTTCCAGGCTAAGATGATCGTGATACAGAAACCCGTATTGTCAATCGACGCGACTATGAGGATTTCGCAAAAGAGCTCGCGATCAGGCAAGCGGGTCATTGCCTTTATGAGCGAAGCACGCACGCTGAAGCAGTGGGGTGCCCGGCGGTAGATGCGTATGTACTCGGCGTTTAGGTTGATTGGCGCGATCTGATTTGTTGCGGGACTCTCGCAGGCCTATATTTTCTCCATGCAAGGCCCATCCACCTTTTCGCTGCCAATCGGCGCGCTGTCGAAGCTCGGGATGCCGATCGAACGGCTGTGCGCCCGCGCCGGCGTGGCCGTGTCGAACGCGTGGGTGACGAGCGAATTCTTCCGGATCTGGGCCGCGGCCGAGGAAGAATTCAATGACCCCGGCGCAGGCATTCGCTTTGGCGACGAAGGGATCGCGCGCGGCTACGGCGTCGCGGCGATCGTTGCCTTGCACGCGCCGGACTTTCACAGCGCCCTTGCGGCGCTCTCCCGATACAAAAGCCTGACCTGCCCCGAACTTGTGGAGATCGAGGTAAGGGGAAGTGAAGCCGTTGTTCGTTATCGCTGGCTCCAGGCGACCGGACCGGTCCCGCGCCTGCTCGTGGATGTGACCATGGCGTCCCTGCGCCAGCTCGCCTGGCGAGGGACCGGCGGAAAGGTCATGCCCATCCGGCTGGAACTGACGCGGCGTCCAAGGGACAAGGAGCTTTTGCGACGGCACTTTGGCTGTCCGATCGTCTTCGGGGCGGCAAGTGACGCGATGGTGTTCGATCGCGCAGCGCTCGACGTTCCGTTTCTCACTGCGGACGGCGGCGCCTTCGCCCATTTGGTGAGCGGCCTGGAGCAGCGCATCGGCGCAGGAGAAGGCTTCCCCGCTTTTGCAGGCGAGGTAGCCGTCGTCATCGCACGGCAACTGAGCGAGGGACGCCAGCCGAGCGTCGGGGCGGTCGCTGGGCGCCTCAATCTCAGCACCCGCACGCTCCAGCGTCGGCTCCGCGAACTCGGTACGAGCTTTCAGGAGCAACTTGCGGGCGTGAGGTGGACCGTCGCTGCACGTTTGCTCGCCGTCACCGACCTCGATGCGGTGGCCATTTCCATGCTGGTTGGCTTCGTCGAGCCCAATTCATTTGCCCGAGCCTTCCGCCACTGGGAGCGGACAACCCCGGCCCGCTGGCGCGACCAGATGGTCGATGGGCGTCGCTTTCACCAAGGAACCCCGTCATGACTCCACTGCGCGTTCTCGTCACAGGGGCGTCCGGTTTCATCGCCGGCCACTGCATCCTCCAGCTTCTGGAGCAGGGTCATTTCGTCCGCGCCACCATCCGGTCGTTGGCCAAGGAAGCGGTGGTGCGCGGCGTTCTCCAGAATGCGGGGATGATTCATTCTGACAGGCTGAACTTTGTCGTGGCCGATCTCCTGAGCGACGACGGTTGGGCAGAGGCCGTCGCCGGCATGGACATCGTCCTGCATGTCGCCTCGCCGGTCTTGCCGGGAAGGGTGGCGAACGAGGATGACGTGATCGTCCCGGCGCGCGAAGGCACGTTGCGCGTGCTGCGCGCGGCACGCGACGCAAGGGTGAAGCGCGTCGTTCTGACCTCCGCCTTCCACGCCGTCAGCTGGGGACATCCGCATGACGGCCATTTGTTCACCGAAGCCGACTGGACGCTTCTCGATGGTCCCGGTGTCGACGCTTACGGCAAGAGCAAGACGCTCGCCGAACGGGCGGCCTGGGATTTCATAGCCGGAGAGGGAGGAGGCCTGGAACTAACCACGATGTTGCCGGTCGCGGTCATGGGACCGGTGATGGGCAAGGATGTTTCCGGCGCTAACCACATCGTCCAGCGCATGCTCGATGGCGCGATGCCTGTGGTCCCAAACCTCTTCATACCCGTGGTCGATGTCCGCGACGTGGCCAGCGCGCACATCATGGCGATGACCAACCCGGGGGCGGCTGGCGAGCGCTTCCTGCTCTCCAATGGTCCTGCGCTCAGTCTGAAGGAGATCGGCGAAATCATCAGGGCTGCGCTTGGCGATGCGGCCAGGCGGGTCCCGAGGCGCGAACTCCCCAACTTCCTGGTACGCATCGCCGCGCGCTTCAATGCCGAGATGCGTCCTTTCGTACCCGACCTCGGCTACGCCAAGAAAACATCGAACGACAAGGCTCGGCGCGTGCTCGGCTGGTCTCCGCGCGAGCCGCGCGAAGCGATCGTCGCGGCGGCAATGTCGTTGGCGGGAAGAACTGGCTGAGCCGCCGAATTGTCGCCCCGAGCAATTTGAAGGGCTAGCACCGGGAATCTTTTTGGTGTGGATGCGGTGCCGCCCACGGCCGCCCGGCCTAGGACGGCCGTGTGCTACTAGCGGAAGAGCCTATAGCCTCGCAGCGCTGCCTTCGCGTAACCTCGTTGCCATCAGGTCAACGTGTCCTCGTCGCGATGAAGCGCCAGTCGGCGACTACGGCGAACCGATGCGGTTTCGCGCGACAGGCGTACACGTCGCTATCCAATATCGCCCGGAGATCGGCAAAGCTCTCGTAGCGCACGACGACGATGTCGTCCCAATTGTCGTCAGGGCCAGCCAGGAGACTGTGGATTCGCTGCCCGGCATAAACGAGTTGCGGCGTCACGCCGACCTCTTCGCATGCCGCGTAGAACCCACCGACATATCCTTCGTAGTAGCCGCTCCGCGAGTCCGGCTTAACCTCCGCAAAATCGTGGGCGTAATTGGGCGTGTCACGGAATCGGATGAGATTGACCATGACGACGGGCCCTTCGCCGATCGCCTGCGTCGCCTCTTCAAGAGCAGCATCTTCGAGCTCGTTTGCTTGTGTCACTATGCACCTCCAGTTCTGACCCAAGCCATTATCGCGATGGCCACAAGGATCGTGTAGAGAGGACGAAAGCAGGATAGAGTTGCCATCATGTCCACACCGCCCAACTTCCAGCGCCTGTTGAACCTGCTTCACTTCGCGCGGGTGGTAGAGGCCGGATCCTTCGCGGAGGCCGCGCGGCGGGCAGGCACGACAACCTCAGCGCTATCCAAAGCTGTTGCACGCTTCGAGAAGGCGAACGGCGTGCGGCTTCTCCATCGCACCACGCACGCAATCTCGCTGACACCAGAGGGCGAACGCCTCCTTGAGGGAACACGGGACCTTCTCCGGGAGGCCGAGAGGCTGGAGGCGACCCTCGATCATGCAAAGTCGAGTGGGTCGGGCGGGCGCATTCGGTTGAGCGCCCCCGCGCCGCTCATACGCGCCAGACTGGCGCGGCAGGTCCCCGGTATTCTGCGTGCGAATTCGGATATCGAACTTGAGCTCAAGGTCGATGATGGCACACTCGATCTAGCTGCCGAGGGCATCGATATCGCGATCCGGTTCGGCTCGCTCGCCGGCTATGCGAACGTCGTCTCAACCCCGCTGGGGAGCTTCCCTTGGGTGCTGTGCGCCACGCCGCGCTATGTGGAGATCATGGGTACCCCGCAATCGCCAGCGGATCTCGACGCGCACCACCAGATCGGCTTTCGCGATCCCGGCTCGGGGCGCGTCATGCCATGGCAATTTGTCGATCCGGCCACCGGCGCTCTGTTTCGACACCTTCCGCGGCCGCGGATCGTGGTGGAGGATTTGGGCGCGATCTGGTCGATGATGCGCGTTGGCTTGGGGCTGGCGTGGATACCAGCCTGGATCGGTCTGGGCCCTTTGCGGGACGGACTTGTCGTCGAACTGCTGCGCGAGTGGCGGGGAGAGGAGACGTCGATCCACGCTGTTCGACTTGAGCGGCGCCACACGCCATCGCGCGTTCGTTCCCTGCTTGATGGCCTTCAAGCGGCCGCAGGGGAATGGCGCTATCCCGGCTGACATTCGAAAAGACCATCAAGCTCGCAAATCCGGCTCGAGGCGGCAGCCAGCCGTCTTGACTGCGGCTGTGTGCCGGTTTTGCCATTGAACATGGAGAACGGGCGCCGGCATTCCCGCTTCGTGTCCGCCGCTTGGGCGACGACCTTCGCGACGCGGCAAAGGAAGTCGAGTTTCGACGGAGTGAAAATGGATCGCCCTGCTCCGTTCACCGGTGCGCCGGATTTTCCGCTGCCCTGACGTGCGCCGTCATGCCCTAGACCAGCGCGTCAAAGACGGTTCGGATGCGACGGGCTCAGATCCTCATGCATGGCGATCCAGACCGGAAGATCGGCGGTGAACAGATCCGGCAAAACAGGCTCGAGCCCCCGGGTCGCGGATTGCGATCGGGTCCTGTAATACGCCGATGCCGAACCCGGCACGCACCATGGCAATCTGCGCGAGCTGGTTGTCGGTGTCGAGCGCTCAGGATAATCGAAGCAAACGCCGATGACCTCGATGCCTTGGTGGACATCGGCCTCGACGCCTGGCCTGGTCGCTAAAGACGTCCGAGATCGCATCTGGTCGCCATGGATCGCTCCGAAACCATGCGGCTCTTTGTCCGGATCGTCGAGCGTGGAAATTTCGCGAGTGCCGCAAGGGATTTGCAACTTCCTCGCGCCACGATGACCAGAGCTGCCCTTCCAAGAGCCAATAATCCCGGAGGGGCAACAAGGGAGCTGGGCGGCGTAGGGAGTCACAGCTCAACCCTGTCCAGAATCTCATAATATGCGTTCAGGTCGAGCCACTCGATCCCCGAGACGACTTTGCCGTCCTGGAGCGTCATGATGTACATGTAGCCGTTCTTATATGGTTTGCCGTCAATGGCTCGGCTGCTGCTGTCTATCCTCGCAAAAACCTCGGTTCCGTCCGCCCACACGCCGCGAGTTTTGATTGCAAGTGGCTCAGCGAAGCGCGCGAACAGGGCCGCTTCGGCATTGTCGAATAGATCCTTCATGCCTCGGTACGTCCGGGCAACCGGCCCATGTCCCGCGATTGTCCATTCGACGTCAGGGGCAAAGATGGCCTCGAAGAATTTTGTGAAGTCCTGGGAGGCACTTTCGAGGGCCTCGGTGACAAGGCGCAGATTGGCTTCTTCCTGAGGAGTGTAAGACATAATCACCTTTCTCGTTGCGGGTAGCCGGGCTAAGAGCGACCTCGTTGAGGCTAGACCGGTCGTTCCAGAATTCTTGGATATACCGATCGTTCCAAAAATCAATTCTGTTTGAGGCAACTGTGACCAAAGACGACGATGCGAGCCGCGCGCGGGGACGCCCGCGCCAGTTTGATGCCGAGGCCGCGCTGGTGGCGGCAATGCGCGTGTTCTGGCGACATGGCTATGCCGGTGCCAGCATTGGCACACTCATCCAGGCGATGGGGATCAGCCGCGCTACCATGTACGCGTCCTTTGGCGACAAGGAGGATCTGTTTCGCAAGGTCATGGATCTCTATGAGCGCGAGAAGACAGCATACATGATCGACGCACTCGAGCAGTCGACTGCCCGCGGCGTGGCCGAACATCTTTTGGACGGCACGATCGCGTTACAGACGAACACCGCCGACCCCAAGGGGAGCATGGGCATTGTCCACTCTCTAAGTCACGCGCCCGGTGACGAGAGCATCAGGGAATTCGTGACGCAGCGAGGCCTCTATTGGCGCGACAGGCTGGTCGCTCGCTTCGAACAAGCCGCAGTCGACGGGGATTTTCCGACGTCGATCTCAGCGCGCCACCTTGCGCTGACGCTGAAGGCAACGACCGACGGGCTTCTGGTGGCAGCCGCCAGCGGTATGGACGAGACCGGGCTGCGGGGCATCGTGCAAACCTTCTTGGGCATCTGGCCGGGGCGCTGAAGGTCGCGAAAGATCTGCATCGGCAACCGACTTCACAGCCGCTGGATCGGCTAGCCAGCCCTGCACTTCCTAGCCGCGACCGGCCGGGCGGCTGGGAACGCATGACTTGCTGGAGGGTGACATCGCACCTGGGAAACGCGCCAAAGGCCCGGGCATATTCGCGACTGAACCGCGATGAGCTCTCATAACCGGCCTGAGGGGCCGCGTTGCTGATGGTACGAAAGCAACCAGATAACGCGGCGGAAGCACATTCTGCCAAGACGCGATCAGGACGCACTCGAAGATTGAAGAGCCGGTTGCGAAAACCGATCGGTGCAGCCAATGGGCGAAGCTCACCGCATCGCTTGGCGAGAGTAGGGTTGGTAAACATCGCTCGATGGATCAGTTGCGGATACAGCCCGCGTGATGGCGACTGGCACGGCAAATGGCTTTGGCGGCTTGAATTAGCTCGGGGATTGAAGCGCTTCGACATCGAGAGTGACGCCGATATACCAGCGAAGGCTACAATTAGGGAGGAACTCTCATTCGAGCGCGCGGCAATCGTGGCCTCCGTAGCTCGTTGGCGGCCGAATGCGGTTTCCGCCCGTTCAAGATGACCGTCGATAAAGTCACGATCGGCCAGCATACAGCGTGCCTCCGCATGCAGAAACTGCGGCAGATACTGGCCATATTCGCTCTACATGACCTCGCAAGAAAGACGAGATCATGCTCACGTCTTGGGGGATCGCACTTGCCGTCGAGGCACATAGGGGACCGTCAAGCGTTACCAATTAGATTCATTACGACTGAGGTGGGCTGCACTTGCGGCGGCAATCATTCCTCTGAGCCATGCTTCGTGAACGTTGATCATCGGGACGTGTCTCACGGGGTGTTGTAGGAAGGTTGCCCTGAGGGGGTAGCCACCGTCGATCTTCTGGTAGGGTTCGGATGCGAACTCGAACCTGGAGAAGACGAGGATGACCGATGACAGAATGGCCCTGATCGAGCTGATCGAGCAAGGGGCTGATAGCGATCTGGTGCGCGAGATGCTGGCTTTTGCCGCCGAGCGCATGATGGATCTGGAGATCGAAGCGAAGACGGGTGTCCCTTGCGGGTCTCGCAGCCGTGAGCGGCTCAACCACCGCAATGGCTACCGCGAGCGGGGCTGGGATACGCGCGCCGGGCGGATCGATCTGGCGATCCCCAAGCTCAGGAAGGGCAGCTACTTCCCGAGCTTTCTGGAGCCGCGCCGCACGGCGGAGAAGGCACTGGCCGCGGTGATACAGGAGGCTTACGTCCACGGCGTCTCAACCCGCTCGGTCGACGATCTGGTAAAGGCAATGGGCGCCAGCGGTGTTTCAAAGAGCCAGGTGAGCCGTCTGGTTGCCGAGATCGACGAGCGGGTGAACGCCTTCCTCACGCGGCCGATCGAGGGCGAGTGGCCTTATCTGTGGATCGACGCCACCTACCTCAAGGAACGCGAAGGCGGTCGGATCGTCTCGACGGCGGCGATAATCGCGGTGGGCGACAACACCGATGGCCGGCGCGAGGTGCTGGGCGTCGCCACCGGCCCATCGGAAGCCGAGCCCTTCTGGAAAGCTTTCCTGCGTTCGCTGGCGGATCACGGCTTGCGCGGGGTGAAGCTGGTCATCGCCGACGACCACAAAGGGCTGCGCGCCGCTGCCAGCAAGGTGTTTGCCGCAAGCCAGCAGCGCTGCCGTGTTCATTGGATGCGCAATGCGCTGGCCCATGCCGCACCCAAACAGCGACCGGCGGTCATCGCCATGATCAAGACCATCTTCGCGCAGGAGACTGCCGAGGCGGCGCACCAGCAGTGGGAACAGGTCGCCGATGCCCTGCGCGAAAAGTTCCCCAAGCTCGCCGACATGATGGACGCATCACGTGAGGACGTGCTGGCCTACATGACCTTCCCGAAGGACCACTGGGCGCAGATCGCGTCCACAAATCCGCTGGAAAGGGTGAACAAGGAGATCAAGCGAAGGGCCGATGTCATCGGCATATTCCCGAATGACGCCGCCGTCGTCCGCCTCGTCGGAGCGCTCATGCTGGAGCAAAACGATGAGTGGGCCGTATCGCGCCGCTACATGACGCTGGAAACCCTCGGCTCGGTGAGCCATAATCCCATCGTCAGCCTGCCAGCCCAAGCTGCCTGACCCAAACCCGACCCTCCCGTGGATCGACGGTTCCTACACCACCCCGTGGGACACGACCCAGCAGATCAAGGGTCAGACCCGTCCTATCGCCACAAACACGCGGCGTGAGTTAGCGCAACCCTGCAACCCTCGACAGGAGGGGGCTGGCTCCAGCACCCCCAAGATTGATCGGCTGAGTTTGACGAACGGAAAAGGAGGTTCGTAGTCTTCCGGCTCAAGAGAATGCAGCGCATGTAATCTGCTATTGCAAATGACTTGCAGAATCGGACGCGCATGACTAGGCAGCGAAAAAACCGAAAAGGGGAACCCGCTCTCTCATGCCTGCCTTGCTGACCATCCTCGCCGCCACCGCCGCCGCCGTCCCGGCTGCCGAAGCCCCCGCCGCGCCGGGCGATACCGAGATCATCGTCACCGGTGAGCGGACCGAGGGGCAGGATGATTATGCGGTCAGGAAGCAGACCACGACGATGCGCTTCCCGCTCTCGCAGCGCGAAACGCCCCAGTCGGTCAGCGTCGTCACCCGCGCCCAGATCCAGGATTTCCAGCTCAACGACATCAACGACCTGCTGAAAACCGTGCCCGGCGTTCAGGTGCAGGCGCAGGAAACCGACCGCATCTATTATTCGGCGCGCGGCTTCGACATCCAGACCTTCCAGATCGACGGCATCGGCCTGCCCTTCGCGTTCGAGGTGCAGACCGGCTCGATCGACACCGCCATCTACGATCATATCGACGTGGTACGCGGCGCGCCGGGGCTGCTCTCTTCCACCGGCAACCCGTCCGCCGTCGTCAACTTCATCCGCAAGCGCCCTACCAAGACCTTCCAGGCGAGCGGCAGCGCGCAATATGGCTCCTACGACCATCTGCGCCTCGATGCGGACGTCAGCGTGCCGATCACCTCGGACGGCAGCATCCGCGCCCGCGCTGTGGGCGCCTATCTGGATGAGGACAGCTATCTCGACCGCTACGGCCTGCGTCGCTGGACCGGCTATGGCATCGTGGAGGCCGATCTTGGCCCGCAGACCACCGTCACGGTCGGCTATGGCCATCAGGACCATCATAGCCGCGGCGCGACCTGGGGGGCGCTGCCGCTCTATTATACCGACGGCACCCGCATAGACTTGCCGCGATCGGCCAATAGCGGCCCCGACTGGGCGGGCTGGAACGTCATCGACCGCCAGATTTTCGGCGATATCGTCCATCATTTCAACGATGACTGGCACGCCAAGCTGACGGTGGTGCGCCGCGCCGTCAGCGAGGATGACCGGCTCTTCTACGTCTATGGCAATCCGAGCGCAGCCTTCGCAGACGGGATCGATCCGGCGGAAAGCGTGAAGGGCGGCAATATCCGCAGCTATCCCGGCGCGTTCCGGGCGGAAACCCGCAACCTCACCATCGACGCCTATGTCGCGGGCAAGGTCGCGCTGTTCGGGCGCGAGCATGACCTGATGTTCGGCGTCAACCGCAGCGCCCAGCGTTATATTCAGACATCGGGCTATGATTATGGCGCGATCAATCTCGAACTGTCGATCGACGACGTGTTGAGCGGCAACACGCCCGAGCCGAACTTCCCGACCGTCTTCAACACCAACTTCCTTGAAAGCGGCGACCGCACGACCAAGCGCGAGACCGGCTACGGCCTCATCCGCTTGAGCCTCGCCGATCCGTTCAAGCTCATGCTCGGCGGCAATCTTACCCACGCCACCAGCGAAGGTTTCTCCTACGGCGCGAACATGGCCTATGACTGGACCCGCTTCCTGCCCTTCGTCGGCGCGACGCTCGACCTAACCCAGAGCATCAGCGCCTATGCGAGCTTCGCCACCATCTTCAATCCCCAGACCCAAACGACCGCCAATCGCGAACTGATCGACCCGATCAAGGGCGACAATATCGAGGCGGGCTTCAAGGGCGAATGGATGGGCGGCCGCCTCAACGCCAGCCTCGCCATCTTCCAGGCGCGGCAGAAGAACACCGCCGAATCCGCCGGTTTCGACGAGACCATCGGCCAGACCATCTATCGCGGTGTCGACGCGAAGTCGCAGGGGATCGAATTCGAGTTCGCCGGCCTGCTCGCGCCGGGGCTTCAGGCGACCGGCGGCTACACCATCATGCGCGTGCGCGGCGAGGATGATGAGCCGGTCCGCACCTTCG
The DNA here is from genome assembly GCF_000447205.1 of Sphingobium ummariense RL-3. GTDB lineage: Bacteria > Pseudomonadota > Alphaproteobacteria > Sphingomonadales > Sphingomonadaceae > Sphingobium > Sphingobium ummariense. The sequence goes on from NZ_AUWY01000101.1 coordinate 34,066, forward strand.
TGCCCCGTCAGCTCGGCCGCCTGACGCTCACTTACTCGCCGCCTGCGCTCCCGGCGTTGAAGGTCGGCGCGGCGGTGCAATATCAAAGCAAAATCTATCTCGAACCCGGCACCGTCTCGATCACCACCGGCGCACCGATCCGCGTCACCCAGCCCAAATATGCGCTGCTCGATCTGCTCGCCAGCTACAAGCTGACCGACAATCTGCAGATCAGCGCGAACCTGAAAAACGTCACCAACGCCAAATATCTGACCGCGCTCAATTACGACCAGGGCTATTATGGCGCGCCGCGCACCATCCTGGGCACGATCAGCCTCAGATATTGAGCGGGGAGGGAGAGAGGATGACCGTCACGTCGCGCCGCTGGATCAGGATCGCCTTCGCCGGGCCGGGCGCGGTGCTGATCGCGCTGGTCGTGATGGCCGGCATGGCGCTGTGGCTGCCGGGCGGGGCGGCGGGGATCGACAATCTGGTGCTGCCGCTCATCCTCGCGCCGCTCCTCTGGGCGGGCCTCTTCTTCCACGCCTGCCTCGACCGCAGCCTGGCGCGCGTGGCGACCGTTGCCTTGGGGCTGCTGCTCGTCCATTCTGCCCTTATCGCCCACAAATTCCTCGATAAAGGCCCGGCGTCCACGGAGGCCCATCGATGATCCACCTCCCCAAGCAAGAGACCAAAGCGATGGTCGCGGTGCATGGCTGGTCGGGCATCCTGCTCGGGCTGCTGCTCTATGCCGTGGTGCTGACCGGCACCGCCGCGGTGTTTGCCGAGGAGATCGGCGCATGGTCGGCCGGCCATGTCGCGACCCAGTCCGCGTTCGAACGCCCCATGGCCGACACGCTACGCCGGCTGGGGGCGGAAACCCCGGCCAAATATCGCGAAGCGGTCGACCTGTTCGAGACCGGCGACCATGATCTCGGCCTCTTCTTCCACCGGCACGAGATGGACGGCGGCGAACTCATCAGTCGCGGCCTCTTCTATGTCGTGGGGCAGGATGGCCGCGTGATCCACCGCCAGGTAGGTACCAATGAAGATGTCTATGGCGCGCGCAACGACAACGCGCTGAGCGCCTTTCTGGTCGACACCCATGTCCGGCTGCACGTCCCCAATCCCTGGGGCCTGCTGCTGACCGGAATCCTGGGCCTCTCGATGCTGGTCGCAGCCATCTCCGGCCTGCTCATCCACCGCCACCTCTTCAAGGACATCTTCACCCTGCGCCGATCGGGCAGCGCCGTGCTGGCGAACCGCGACGCGCACAGCGTCGCCGGCACATGGAGCCTGCCCTTCGCCTTCGTCCTCGCCTTTACCGGCAGCTTCTTCTCCTTCTTCGGCACGATCGGCGTTCCGGTGGTGGCGATGGCGGCGTTCGGCGGCAATGTGCAGGCATTGACGGAGGCTGTCTATGGCAACCCCGGCAAGCCCGATCCGCGTTTAGCCGCGATCGGCAATATGGACCGCATCAATGCCGACGCCATTGCGCGCGCCGGCGCGATTCCGACCTTCGTCACGATCGAGAATTTCGGCCGGGCAGACGCGAAGGTCACGACTTATCATCCGCCACGGTCCGGCGCGATTGCGCCCATGTCGCTGCTTTATGACGGCGCGACCGCCCGATTTCTCCAGGAAAAGCCGCTGATCGGCCCGAAGCCCTCGGCCGGCGGTACGCTCGCCGCAATCATGTCGCCGCTCCATTTCGGCAATTTCGCCGGGCTGCTGTCCAAGGCGATCTGGTTCGGGCTCGGTTTTGCGATGTGCTATGTCACCTATACCGGCATTCGCCTCTGGCTCGTCCGGCGGGAGGGAGGTGTGCGCTCCTTTGCCTGGCTGGAGCGAACCAACATGATCGTGGGCCTCGGCCTGCCCTTTGCGCTCGGCGCCTCCGCCGCCGCCTTCCTTCTCGCAATGCCGCTGGGCAGCGCGACCTGGTGGACGCCGGCGGGCTTCCTCATCGGCGCGGCGCTGGCGATCGGGGCAGGCGCGATCGCGCCCAGCGCCGCCCGGTTCCGCCTATGGTTGCACGGCGCGACAGGCACATTGTTTGTCCTGCTGCCGCCGCTACGCCTCCTGACCGGAGGTCCCGGCTGGCGCACGGCGCTTGCCGCCGGCCAGCCGATCATCGTCACGCTCGACATCGCCTTCCTGCTCGCGGGCGGGTGGCTGCTTTGGCAATTGCGCGGCAAGGCGAGCGCGCCGCGTCAATCCGTCGCGTTGCAACCGGCAGAATGATGACTCTGCTCACCCTCGCGGCAATCCTGTTCTCGGCCAGCTTCGTCCTGTTCCTCGGCCTTGGCGATCCGAAGCGCCGCCGCGCCGCTCGCAGGGGGGCGGGGCATCGCGAGACCGTGCGTCGGCTGCTTTCCTTCTTGGCCTTGCTCCCGGGCATGGCTTTCCTCCTATATGGCGATGCCGCCGCCTTCCTCCTGTGGCTGGGTGGAGCGGCGGTTGCAGGCTGGATTGTCACGCTGGTGCTGGCATCTAGGAGTGATCCAAAGGGCGTGCGCCGCAGAGGCGTCCAAGGCCGGCAAGAAGCACAATCGGCCTACTGAATGCCGCGCCTGAATCTTGGGAGATGAATAAGTTGGGTAGGACCGGTGGATAATGTTTTCGTCTTCCCACGACCCGTCCAAACCGCTCAACTCTTCAATTTCGCTGCCGACGTGCAGACCATCCGGTATCCGGCAGCTGGCGATCCAAGCCGGAGGCTTAGCGCCTGATTTTCCATGCCCAGCAGCAGACGTTCCGCTTTATCGGCATCAACCGACCAGGTCCAATCGCTCAGATTTGCGTTTGGAATGACGGCTGCTACCCAAGCCGATATTGCGTAGCGGCCTCTTCGCACTGGTAGGAGACAATCTGTTTGACATATGAACAAAGGCGAAGATCAGGGCCAGATATATGTCGAGAACAAGTCGCCTAATCGAATTGCTTGGAGTGCTACATACCCGCAGGATGCCGGTCACGGCGCTCGACCTTGCAGACGCGTTGGCTGTTTCACAGCGCAGCATTTACCGGGACATCGAGACTTTACGCTCTATGGGGGCGCCGATTGAGGGTCAGGCTGGCGTTGGTTATGAATTGCGGGGAGGTTTTTTTCTGCCGCAACTCGCCTTCTCACCAGAAGAACTGGATGTCCTGATACTTGGCTTGGGCTGGGTACAAGCCCGGGCCGATCCCGCATTGGCGCAGTCCAGCGAGAGCGCATTGGCAAAAATCCTGTCCGCGAAGCGCAGCGGCGCAGTGATAGACCATGCGCAGCCCTCGCTCATTGCAGCGGCCTCGGTGTCCCGGCGTGCCGACCCCCCACAGGTTGCCCTGCTGCGCGATGCAGTCCGCCGACAGTGCAAGGTCCGGATCAGCTATCAGGACGCGAAAGGCGCAACGTCGGATCGCACCATCTGGCCGATCGCCATCGTCTATTTCGACGAAGTGCGTGTCTTGGCCGCTTGGTGCGAACGCCGATCGGCTTTTCGTCATTTCCGTGTCGATCGCGTTCAGGTGACGACTATCTCGGACGAGCGATACCCCGGACGTCGCCAAGCGCTTGTGACGAAGTGGCGAGAACAGGATCGCGACTGGCGCGCGATGCTGACGGATTCTGGCAGGAGCGGCGGCTATGTGAGGAGCGACGATTTCGGTTCGGCTCCCACATCAGAGGAAAAATAGATGATTACTCTTTCACCTGACGCGTTTGAAACCTTTCTGGCCGACAGTGACGATGGGCCCGTTGTGATGCTGAACCTGCTGCGCTTTGCGCCCGATGGCGGCCGGGAGCGCCATCTGGAATATCTGCGCATGGCTAAGCCGATCCTGGCTCGGTTCGGGGCAAGCATTGTCTTCCGCGGCAACGGGCTGCCAGTGCTGACTGCCGGTGAAGAGAAGGGATGGGATGCCGTCCTACTGGTCCAATATCCGAACCGTTCCACGTTCAAGGCAATGGTGGACGATCCAGAGTATCAGGTTGCATTCCAAGTCGGGAAATCGGCTCTTGCCGATATCATTCTGCAGCCGCTGCGGCCGAACCAAGAAATGATGTGAGCGCGACGCTTTCCGAAATCGACCATCGGCGGTCGCCCAGCTGCCGATTTTGCCTCCTAACCCGGCTTATTCATCGGGCTCAGTCAGCAGGGTTGGCGGGAGTGGTGTAAGCGATTGCTTTGATGTAGGAAAATGGGTGTCTAGACCAGTCCTGCAGCGAGGCAATTTATGCCACGGGCCACACCCGCCGGGAGCGATGATAGCGCGCCGGGATTTTCGTTTCCAGCGATCGGGCGCAAGAAGATCACAGCCGCGTTCGACGGAGGTCGGCTCACCTCGGATGGCGGTGTTCTGCTGCTGGCACAGGCCGAGCGCGCGATGGGGCTTTGCCGGCGGCTTGCGGCTTGCATTGCCGATCCGCGGGACCCTGTGCGGGTGATCCATCGCCTTGATGACATCCTGCGTGCCCGGGTGTTCGCGATCGCCTGCGGCTATGAAGACGCCGATGATCTCGACGCTCTGCGCGACGATCCGGGCTTCCGTCTGGCGCTGGGCAAGCTGCCGGGATCGGGCGCGGGGCTGGCCAGCCAACCGACGATGAGCCGGTGGGAAAATGCGCCGACCACACGCGAACTGGCCAGGATGATGGCCGCGATGATCGACATCTACTGCACCAGCTACCCCGCCGCGCCGGCGGCGGTGACGCTGGATATCGATGACACCTGTGACGTTGTTCATGGCTATCAGCAGCTCTCCTTCTGGAACGGGCATCATGGCGAGCGCTGCTTCCTGCCGATCCATGTCTACGACACTGCCACCGGCCGACCGGTGGCGATGCTGCTGCGCACCGGCAAGACACCGTCGGGCGCCGAAGCTGCCGGCCACATCCGGCGCCTGGTGCGCCATCTGCGCCGGCACTGGCCCGAAACGCACATCACCATCCGCGGCGACGGGCACTATGGCCGGCCCGAGGTCATGGCCTTCTGCGAGGCGGCCGGCGTCGACTACGTGTTCGGCCTGCCGACCAACGCCGCGCTGCGTGCTGATCCCGAAATCGTCGCTGCCGCCGATGCCTGCGCGGTTAAGCGGGCTCAGCGCCAATATCCGGTCCTGCGCAACTATGCCGAGACCCGCTACGGCGCGAAGAGCTGGAAGTGCCAGCGCCGCGTCGTCGCCCGGATCGAGGCCAGCACGCTGGGCATGGACATCCGCTATGTCGTCACCTCGCTGGCCGAAGGTTCGGCTGAGCATATCTACGACACCCTCTACTGCGCGCGCGGCAACGCCGAGAACCTGATCAAGCGCCACAAGACCCAGCTTGCCAGCGATCGTACCTCGTGCCGCTCAGCCAATGCCAACCAGATGCGCCTCATCCTGCACACCGCCGCCTACTGGCTCGTGTGGCGCATCCAGCAGGAAATCCCGAAGGCTGCCGCGCTCGCCACCGCCGAGTTCGCAACGCTGCGCCTGCGGTTGCTCAAGGTCGCCGCCCGCGTCATCGAAACCGCTACGCGCATCCGCGTCGCCTTCGCGTCAGCCTGTCCCGATGCCAGCCTGTTCAGAACCATTGCCACCGGCCTCCGGCCGGCACCCACATAACCAGCGCGGCAGTGCCGCCCAAAGCCCGAGCCCTCGTCCTTCAACCTCGAAAAGCCCATCGATCCTGACGCGGTGAAAAAAACCGCCGGAGGAGCTTGCTCTGATCACCCGACGACCGACAAACCATGCTCGCACGAACCCGGAGCGGAGGCCTCATGAATAGTGCGGGCTAAAGGTGCGGACCGGCCGCTTCTGGTTTCGATGGTCGCCGCCGCCCGCCGTCTGATCCAGCCTCGATGTTTCGAGCCGCGCTTCAGCCATTTGCGGACCTGTCTCCCTTCCACGGCTTGTTTGTTTTCGTCATCGCTGCCTCCCCATCCGATCAAGCATTATCCGGCGCGCTTCGAGAAGGATCACTTCGATTCAAGCTTTGACACGACCAGAGGCGCCACCTTGCCGACGATGATGTCGACGCCCTTGGGGTTCGGGTGGATGCTGTCCGCTTGCATCAGCGCACGGTCGGTGATCACACCCTCCAGGAAAAAGGGGTAAAGCGCGGCCCCGAATTTCCGGGCCAGCTCAGCATATATAGGGTTGAAGCGCTCGGCATAGTTGCGCCCCATATTGGGCGCAGACACCATGCCGGTCAGCACGATCGGGATGCCCCTCTTATGAAGTTCCTCACATATCTCGGTCAGGTTCGCTCGGGTTTCCGCAGGATCGATGCCACGCAACATGTCGTTGCCGCCCAGGTTGATCATGGCGAGATCGGGCTTGCGAGGAAGGCCCTCGAGCGTGAAAGCGAGGCGGTTGAGGCCCGCGGCGCTCGTGTCTCCCGAGACGCCGGCGTTGACGACGCTGGCGGAGATACCGCGCTTCATCAGCGCCGCTTGCAATTTGACCGGAAAGCTTTCGTTCGGGCCGACACCATAGCCGGCATACAGACTGTCTCCGAACGCAAGGATCAGCTTGCCGTCGGCAGCCGGGGTGGTGGCGGGTGCGGCATCGACCTTGGCCTGGGGGCTCGCCGCGGCATTGTCGGCACTATTTTTGTCCGAGCAGCCAGCCAGCGCTTGGAGCATCAGCGCCGCCGCTACATATGGAAAAATCCTGATCGTCACGAACGGAACCTCCAGCAATGCCCATCACAGCGGACGCCGATATCGCAATCCGTGCACGCAATGTCACGCTGACGTTGGGAACCAGTGAAGCGCCGACCCAGATTTTGAAAGGGATCGATCTCGATATAGCCAGTGGATCGAGCGTCGGCATCCTGGGGCCCTCGGGCTCGGGCAAGTCCTCGCTGATGGCGATCCTGTCCGGTCTGGAGCAGGCGAGCACCGGCGATGTCATGGTCGCGGGCATATCCTATCGCGGCTTGGATGAGGATGCATTGGCGCGCGCCCGGCGCGGGCGGATCGGCATAGTGCTGCAAAGCTTCCACCTGTTGCCGACGATGACAGCATTGGAGAATGTGGCCGTACCGATGGAACTGGCCGGCGCACCTGACGCGTTCGCGCGCGCCGAGGCGGAACTTGCGGCAGTGGGCCTTGGTCATCGGATGGATCATTACCCGGTGCAACTTTCCGGAGGAGAACAGCAACGCGTGGCCATCGCCCGGGCCGTTGCGGGACGGCCGGACATCGTGTTCGCCGACGAGCCTACCGGCAATCTGGATGCCGGGACCAGCGGCACGATCATTGAACTGCTGTTCGCGCGGCAGGCAGCGGCAGGGGCGACCTTGCTGATGATCACCCATGATCCAACGCTTGCCGATCGATGCGATCGCATCCTGGAAATGCGCGATGGCCGGATCGTGTCGGATCGCGTGGCATGACGCGTGCCCAGGCGGGTGAACTTGGCTGGGGATCAAGCTGGCGGATCGCCCGGCGCGACCTGCATAGCGGGTTCCGCGGCCTCAGACTCTTGTTCCTGTGCCTATGGCTCGGCGTCACGACGCTGGCGGCAATCGGCAGCCTGACCGCCGCGATCACTGGTGAACTGTCGGCGCGCGGCCGGACGCTACTGGGCGGCGATATCGAGGTGGCTATGACTCAGCGGCAGGCGAGTGCGTCCGAACATGCCGCGCTCGCCGCGCTGGGACAGGTCAGCGACACCATTCGCACCCGCGCGATGGCGCGGGGTCCCGGACGCGGCAATGCGCCAGACGCGGTGCTCACCGAGTTGAAGGGGGTCGATGGCGGCTATCCGCTCTATGGCGCGCTGACCCTGGAGAGCGGGGGCGCCTACCGGTCGCTAGCGCCCGACGCGGTGCTGATCGATAGGGCGCTGGCCGAACGGCTGTTAGTGCGGCCCGGCGACACGCTGCGCTACGGCGAAGCATCCTTCCATGTGGTGGGAATCATTGCCGACGAGCCCGACCGGGTCAGTGAGGGTTTCACCTTGGGGCCAGTCGCGATTGTCTCTCTGGAAGGGCTGAAGCGAGCCGGGTCGATTCAGCCAGGCGCCCTGTACAAAACCAAATATCGCGTTCGCCTGAACGCGGGCGCCGATCCGGACAAGGTCATCGATCGGTTGAAGGCGCGTTTCCCCTCCGCCGGTTGGGAGTATAAGGACCGCAACCGGGCGGCACCGGGCGCCTCCCGCTTCTTCGAGCGAATGGGGCAGTTCCTGTCGCTGATCGGTCTCGCCGCGCTGGTGATCGCGGGGATCGGCGTCAGCAATGGCGTGTCCTCCTACCTGGCCTTGAAGCGCAACAGCATCGCGACGCTCAAGATCCTGGGAGCGACATCGGGCGATATCGCGCGCATCTATTTGTTGCAGATCGGTGCAGTCGCGCTGCTGGCCGTCACAGGCGGACTGCTATTGGGTGCGCTTCTCCCGATCGCGTTGGTCGCGCTGGCCCGCGATCTGTTGCCCGTCGCGCCGGGCTTCGGAATATTTCCGATCCCGCTTTTGACGAGCGCGGCTTATGGTTTGCTGATTGCGGTCGCCTTTGCGCTGCCGCCCTTGGCGCGTGCGCGCACGCAGCCGGCGGCGGCGCAGTTTCGCGGCCTGGTGGAGAGCCGTGCGACGATCGACCGGCAGACTATGATCGTCGTCGCGGTGGCGGCGGCGCTTATAGCGGCGCTCGCGCTGGCGACGGCGCGCGACACCCTGTTTGCAGGCATGGTGCTGGGATCGGTCGCGGCCGTGCTGCTACTGCTGCTAGCTATCGGATCGGCCATTCGGCGGCTGGCGGCGCGCATGCCGCGTCCGCGCAGGCCGCTATGGCGGCTCGCGCTTGCCAACCTGCATCGGCCGGGTGCGCAGACCGTGGCGCTGGTCATCGCTCTTGGCCTCGCGCTGACCCTGTTCGTGACGCTGGCGGCGATCCAGACGAGCCTGAGCGCCGAGATCAGTCGCACGGTCCCGCAGAAGGCGCCCAACCAGATCATACTCGACATCCCGTCCGAAGGGCGCAGCCGGTTCGCCGATATGGTCCGCGCTATCGCTCCCGAGGCGCGGCTGAACGTCGTGCCGTCGCTGCGCGGTACGATTACCGCTTATGGGGGCAAGCGGGTATCGGACCTGAAGGTGATTCCGGACGACGCCTGGTTCCTGCGCGGCGAGCGCGGCGTGACCTATAGCGACGTCTTGCCGCAGGGCAGCGAACTGACGGCCGGGCGGTGGTGGCCGAGCAGCTATAGCGGACCGCCTTTGGTGTCACTCGACCAGCAGGCCGCGAAGGTGCTGGCGCTGCAGGTCGGCGATCCGATCACCGTGAGTGTGCTGGGGCGCGAGATCGAGGCGCGCATCGCGTCGCTGCGGAAGGTCAATTGGGACACGATGGGGTTCAACTATGTGCTGGTTTTCTCGCCCAGCGCGCTGGCTTCCGCCCCGCACAGCCTGACCGCCACGATCGACATGGACGTGCGTCACGAGGGGGCGGTGTCGCGCGCCTTGCTGGCGGCCTTTCCGTCGGCATCGATCATCGCGGTCAGCGACGTGATCGGCCAGGTGCGCAATGTCCTGGACCAAATGGCGACCGCGATCCTGCTTTCCGCATCGGTCGCCATCCTGGCCGGCATTGCCGTGCTCATCGGCGCAATCGCCGCGTCGCGCCAGGCGCGCAGCTATGACAGCGTGATACTCAAAATGCTCGGAGCGACCCGCTGGCAGATATTGGGCGCGCAGGCATTGGAATATGCGCTGCTGTCGGCGCTGCTTGCCATATTGGCCTTTGGTCTCGGCATCGCCGCAGCCTCGTACGTCATTATAGACCTGTTCGATTTCGATTGGGCCCCTGACTGGCTGGTAGTGCTGGGCACGTTGGCGGTTGGCTCGGTGCTGACACTGGGCATCGGCATGCTGGGATCGCTGCCCGTCCTGTCGGCTCGGCCTGCGCAGGCGCTGCGGCGCCTATAACCCGCCGTGACCGACGCTTTAGCGTCTGATCCGAAATTAAGTTGAGTAGTATCACTGCCAGACCTGTCCGCCTTCGGAGACCAGAACATAGGGATCAGGCGTCAGGACCGTACCATCGCGCGGGATCGAAGCTGATGGTGATCGGCGCACCGTCGAGAAGAACAGCGGCGGCGCGCGATCTTGCCGCGTTCAGGCGAAACCCGGCAAGCCATTGCCCAACGACCGCCTCTGCCGCCCCGGCGGCGGCGTCGCAGAGGGCAGCGCGGGTTGTTTCGTCCATGCCCGGCGCGGATGCTTCCTCGATCACCTTCTGGTGACGGCGGCTTCCGGCATGGCATTCCTCCTGCCAGCGGCAGGACGCAACAGATACGCCGGCGCGAGGCCAGCCCCGTGGAAGGGAAGCGGCAAGCGGGAATCGCGATCCGGATCCCGACAGGTCCACTATCCATCAGAGGGCCGCTTGATCCCCCCGCACTCCCGCCCTACACCCCCGGCATGACCCACGCCCCCTATCCGGCGCTGCGCCTGCGCCGTACCCGCGCATCGGCCTGGAGCCGCGCCATGCATGCGGAAAACCGGCTGCATCCGAGCGACCTGATCTGGCCGCTGTTCGTCACCGAAGGACAGGGGGTGGAGGAGCCCATCGCCTCGCTGCCCGGCGTGTCGCGCTGGTCGGTCGACCGGATGGTGGAGCGCGCCCGCGAGGCGCGCGACGCAGGCATCCCCTGCCTCGCGCTGTTCCCCAACACCCAGCCCGAACGCCGCAGCGACGACGGGGCGGAGGCGCTCAATCCCGACAATCTGATGTGCCGGGCGATCCGCGCGATCAAGGACGCGGTGCCCGACATCGGCGTGCTGACCGACGTCGCGTTGGACCCCTATACCGCGCACGGGCAGGACGGGCTGCTCGACGAGAGCGGCTATATCGTCAATGACGCGACCATCGACGTGCTGATCGGCCAGTCGCTGAACCAGGCCGCCGCCGGCGCCGACATCATCGCGCCCAGCGACATGATGGACGGCCGCGTCGGCGCGATCCGCGAGGCGCTGGAGGAGGAAGGCCATGCCAATATCCAGATCATGGCCTATGCCGCCAAATATGCGAGCGCCTTCTACGGCCCGTTCCGTGACGCGGTCGGATCGCGTGGGCTGCTGAAGGGCGACAAGAAGAGCTACCAGATGGACCCCGCCAACAGCGAGGAGGCGCTGCGCGAGGTGGCGCTGGACCTGGCCGAGGGCGCCGACAGCGTCATGGTGAAGCCGGGCCTGCCCTATCTGGACATCATCGCCCGGGTGAAGGACGCCTTCGCAGTGCCGGTCTTCGCCTATCAGGTGTCGGGCGAATATGCGATGATCGAGGCCGCCGCCGCCGCGGGCGCGGGGGACCGCGACGCTCTGGTGATGGAAACGCTGCTGGCCTTCAAGCGGGCCGGGTGCTCGGGCGTCCTGACCTATCATGCCCTCCACGCCGCGCGGCTGATGAACGGCTGATGCGGATCGGAACCCGCACCCGCTTCGTCGTCGCGATCTGCGCGGGTTCCTTCCTGCTCTTCCTGGTCCAGCCGATGATCGCGCGCATGGCGCTGCCGCGGCTGGGCGGCGCGGCGGCGGTCTGGAATTCGGCGATGCTGGTCTATCAGGCGCTGCTGCTCGCCGGCTACGCCTATGCCGACCGGCTGGGTCGGCTGCCGGTGCGGCGGCAGGCGTTGGTGCACCTGGCGCTGTTCCTGGTGGCGGCGGTCTTCCTGCCGATCGGCCTGCGCCCCTGGGAGCCGTCCGCCGCGATCGACCCCGCGGTCTGGGTGCTCTGGCTGCTCGGCGCCTCCATCGCGCCGCTGTTCTTTATCGTCGCGGCGCAGGCGCCGCTGCTCCAGCGCTGGTTCGCCACGACCGGGGCGGGCGATCCCTATCCGCTCTATGCCGCGTCCAACCTTGGCAGCTTTGCGGGGCTGATCGCCTATCCGCTGATCGTCGAGCCACTGCTGTCGCTCAAGGCGCAGAGCCTGCTCTGGTCGCTCGCCTATGGGGCGCTGTTCTTCCTGGTCTATGCCTGCGCCCGGACGCTGCCGGCGCAAGGTGCCGCCGCCGAGCCGGCGGATGCCGCCACCACGCCGCCGCCGGCATGGCGGACGATGCTGCACTGGGCCGCGCTTGCCGCCGTGCCCTCCGGCCTGATGCTGTCCACCAGCCTGCACCTCACCACCGACGTGGTGGCGATGCCGTTGCTCTGGGTGATGCCGCTGGGTCTTTATCTGCTGAGCTTCACCGTCGCCTTCGCCGCCAGCCGGCGCTTGGCCGAGGCGCTGAACCTGATCGCGCCGCTGCTGCTGCTGATCGGCGCCTGCATGGCCTTCACCAGCGCCACCGCCTTCCCGGTGCTGATCGCGGCGGGCGTGCTGCTGGTGCTGTTCGTGGCGTCGGTGGCGCTGCACGCCCATCTCTACGACCTGCGGCCCGAGCCCGCGCACCTCACCCGCTTCTATCTGGTGATGTCGGTCGGCGGGATGCTGGGCGGCCTGTTCTGCGCGCTGGTCGCGCCGCTGCTGTTCAACTGGACGTTCGAATATCCGATCCTGCTCGCCGCATCCGCGCTGCTGCTTCCCGCCCGGCCCCCGCTGTTCGGGCTCGCGGCGCGGCTGTGGGGCACGCACCGGCGGCGTATCTGGGGCGGGGCGATCTTCCTGATCGCCGGGCTGTTCCTGTCGATGATCGGCGACGGGCTGCTGGTCGATGCCTGGAAGTCCGACGAGACGAAGGCGCTCGCCTTCACCGTCATCATCGGCCTGGGCGTGCTGGCGGTGGGCCGGCGCCTGCTGTTCGCGGGCCTGCTGGTCTATCTGATGCTCTGCCTCAGCGGCTGGGAGAAGATGGCGCAGGCGATGAAGCCCGGCATGCTGACCCGCAGCTATTTCGGCGTCTATATGGTCGCCGACAACGGGCCGGAGCAGCGCATCCTGGTCCACGGCACGACCCTGCACGGGGTCCAGAACCGGCGGCCCGACCTCGCGCTCGACGCCACCAGCTATTATGCGCCCGATTCCGGCGTCGGGCTGGCACTGCGCCATGCGTCCGCCTTCTACGGTCCGGACGCGCGGGTCGGCATTGTCGGGCTGGGGGCGGGGACGCTGGCCTGCTACATCCGTCCGGCCGAACGCTGGCGCTTCTACGAGATCGACCCGGCCATGGTGGGGATCGCCCGCAACCCGGCCAATTTTACTTTCCTGTCGCGCTGCCAGCCTCATGCCGACATCGCGCTGGGCGATGCGCGGATGGTGCTGTCGCGCGAGCCGGCACGCAGCGCCGACATCCTCGTCGTCGATGCCTTCTCCTCCGACACGATCCCGATGCACCTGCTGACGCGGGAGGCGATGGAAATCTATGCCCGGCATCTGGCGCCGAACGGCCTGCTGCTGATCCACATTTCCAACCGCTATCTGGATTTGCAGCCGGTGCTGGCCGCCGCGGCGCGGCAGGGCGGGTGGCAGGCGGCGCTGCGCCATTACAAGCCCGACCGCGCCGACGACGAGCATCATTACTCGGCCTCGCTATGGGTCGCGCTGTCGAAGGATCCTGCGATGTTCGCGCGGCTGACCGCGCTGGGCGGCCCCGGCGCCTGGCAGAAGCTGCGCGAGCGCGCCGGCTTTGCCGACTGGACCGACGACCACGCCAGCGTGCTGCCGATCCTCAAATATTAGCGTCACGGCCTACAGGGAGAGAGACATGACCAGCAACGATCATCCGGGTGTCACCATCCTGCCTTTCAACGGCAAGACGCCGGTGATCCACCCCAGCGCCTTCGTCGCCCCCGGATGCCGGATCATCGGCGACGTGGAGATCGGCGAGGATGCCAGCATCTGGTATAATTGCGTGGTCCGCGCGGACGTGAACTTCATCCGCATCGGCGCGCGCACCAACATCCAGGACGGCAGCGTGATTCATTGCGACAGCGTGGACGAGCGGTCCGGCCCGAACGGCTGGCCGACCATCATCGGCGATGACGTGCTGATCGGCCATATGGCGATGATCCATGGCTGCGTGCTGCACGATCGCGCCTTCGTGGGACTCGGCGCCATCGTCATGAGCGGCGCGACGGTGGAGAGCGATGCGATGCTGGCTGCCGGGGCGCTGCTGTCGCCCGGCAAGACGGTGCTGCACCGCCAGCTATGGGCGGGCCGCCCCGCCAAGTTCATGCGCGACCTGCCCGACGAGGCGCTCATCGACATGCGCGAGGGCGTGGACCACTATGTCCACAATGCGAAGGCGCACAAGGGCGCGATCAAGGCTGATCAGGGCTGAGGCAGCCGCGCCTTCAGCGCGTCGAGCCGGTCGTTCTGGCCGTCCACCAGGGCCAGAACGCTTGCCCTCACGGCGTCGATATCGTCGATGCCACCGCTCGCCTTCCCGTCAGCTATGGCGTTGCTTCGTTCCACATAGAGCGTGTCGAGGCTGGCGAGCGCCGACACACTGTCGTTGCGGGCGGATTCCAGCGCGCTGATGCTGGTCTGCGCCGCGACCCATGCGTCGCTGGATACCGCGCTGCCGTCGGCGGCGCGCACGGCCTTGTCCGCAACCTCATAGGCCTTGTCGAAGGTCGCGGCGCCGGCCTGCGCCTGCGCGCTCAGCCGGTCGATCTCCGTCCGGAGCGCCGGGTCGGACGCCACGGGGGAGGGGGGCGGGGGCGCCTCCGCCATCGGCGCGCTCTCGATCGGCCGCTTGGCGAGCGAGGGATAGTCCGTATGCGCGCCGGCGCAGCCGGACAGGAGCAGGGCGAGCGAGGGCAGCAGCCGGCGGGTGATCATGCTGAGCATCTAGGCAGGTCGGTGCGCCGGCGCAATGGGCGGTTCAGCGCGGCAGCGCCGCTGCCTCGCGCGCCAGCGCCTCGATCTTCGCGGGGGCGAGCGGCCCCTTGGGCACGACCCAGCTGCCGCCGACGCATTTGATGAACGGTTCCGCCAGCCAGCGCGGCGCGCTTTCCGCCGTGATCCCGCCGGTGGGGCAGAAGCGTGCGGTATGGAACGGACCGGCCAACGCCCGCAGCGCGGGAAGCCCGCCCGAGGTTTCAGCCGGGAAGAATTTGAAATGGGTAAGGCCCATGTCCATGCCGCGCATGATATCCGCCGCCGTCGCCGTGCCCGGCAGGAAGGCGATGCCCGCCGCGATCGCGGCCTTGCCCAGCCCTTCGGTCAGGCCGGGGCTGACGGCGAAGCGCGCGCCCGCCTCCATCGCCGCGTCGAGCTGGGCAGCGTTCAGCACCGTGCCGGCGCCCACCACGGCGCCCTCGACCTTGCTCATTTCCCGGATCACGTCGAGCGCGGCAGGCGTGCGCAGCGTCACCTCCAGCGCGGGCAGGCCGCCCTTCACCAGCGCCTGTGCGATCGGCAGAGCGTCCTCCACCCGTTCTACCACCAGCACCGGGATCACCGGGGCCAGTTCCATCACCTGCGCTACGGTCAGGTCGCTCATCATTATTTCTCCCTAAAGGCGGCGGCGGCGCCGAACAGCCCGATTTCGTCGTGGATGGCGCAGCGGATCGGAACGGTCGCCATCAGGCTTTCGAACCGGCCCTTCGCCTTGAAGCGGGCGTGGAAGCCGCTTTGCGTCAGGAAATCCTTCATTCGCTGGGTGAGGCCCCCGGCCAGCACGACGCCATGGGGTCCATGCGCCAGTGCGAGGTCGCCCGCAACCGAGCCATAGCACATGCAGAAGCGTTCGAGGGCGCGGCGGGCGAAGGGGTCGCTGCCGTCGAGCGCGGCCTGCCACAATTCGGGGTCTTCCATCAGCACCACGCGCTCATGGCCGATGGTCGCCAGCGCCTTGTAGATATAGTTGAGGCCCGGCCCGGACACGATCCGCTCGGTCGAGACGCGCAGGAACTTGTCGCGCAGATAGGAAAGGATGCGCTCCTCGATATGGTCGAGCGGCGCGAAATCGAGATGCCCGCCTTCGGTCGCGACGACATGCGGATGACCGTTGTCATAGGCGATCATCGCGACGCCCAGGCCCGTGCCCGGCCCCATCACCGTGACACCGCCGTCATAGGGAAAGGGCCGGTCTTCGCCGAAGAGGAGTGGCAGGTTCTCGGGGGGCAGGCGCGACACGGCGAAGGCGACCGCCTCGAAATCATTGACCAGGCGGACGGTGCGCACGCCGATATCCTCCGCCAACGTGTCGGCTCGGATCACCCAATTGCTGTTGGTGAGCTTGATGACGTCCCGCCCGATGGCCGTCGCAAAGGCGATGGACGCACAATCGGGCAGGTCGCCCGCGCCGTCCTTCTTCTCGTCCTCCGCAAACGCGGTCCAGCAGGCCTCGAGGCTGGAATATTCCTCCACCTTGTACTTGCGCACCGTGCCCAGCGTCGGCACGCCCCGTTCGTCCAGCGTCGCCCTGGCAAAGCGGGCGTTGGTCCCACCGATGTCGGCGGCGATGATCTCGGTCATGTCAGGCATCCGTCTCGTGCGGTCCTTGCCGTCCCTGGGACGGGTCAGACTTCTGTTTCCATGGCGGCGAGGATGGGCGAGGCGCCGCTTTCCGCGAGGTCGCTGTTGTGGCGGAACAGCGCGAACAACTCGCGGCCGGTGTCATAGGGCGGCGGCGGCGCATCGGGCATGGTGCGTGCCTCCCATTCCTCTGCCGGAACCAGTGCCTCGATGGCCCCAGTCACGGCGCAGACGCGGACGATGTCGCCGTCGCGTAGGCGGCCGACGGGCCCGCCGCCCAGCGCCTCGGGCGACAGGTGGATCGCGGCCGGCACCTTGCCACTGGCGCCCGACATGCGGCCGTCGGTCACCAGAGCGACCTTGAAGCCGCGATCCTGCAGCACGCCGAGCGCGGGCGTCAGCTTGTGCAGTTCCGGCATGCCGTTGGCGCGCGGCCCCTGGAACCGCACGACCACCACGACGTCGCGCTCCAGCTCGCCCGCCTTGAAGGCGCGCAGCACATCGTCCTGGTCGTGGAAGACGGCGGCGGGCGCCTCGATCGTCCAGCGCTCGGGATCGACCGCGCTCACCTTCATGACGCAGCGACCGAGATTGCCGGACAGCAGCTTCATGCCGCCATCGGCCTGGAAGGGACTGGCCGCGCCCCGCAGGATGCTCTCGTCGCGCGAGGCCGGGACGTCGCGCCATTGCAGCGCCTCGTCCTCCAGCACCGGCTCCTTGCCATAGTCGGTGAGGTCCGCGCGCGCGACCGTCATGACGTCGCGGTGCAGCAGCCCGGCATCCAGCAGTTCCCGGACGACCACGGCCATGCCGCCCGCCGCGTGGAAATGGTTCACGTCGCCCGACCCGTTGGGATAGACCCGCGCCAGCAGCGGCACCGCCTCCGAAATCTCGGCAAAATCGGTCCAGTCGACGATGATCCCCGCCGCGCGCGCGATCGCGGGCACATGGATGGCATGGTTGGTCGATCCGCCCGTCGCCATCAGGCCCACAATGGCGTTCACGATCGCTTTCTCATCGACGCAACGACCGAGCGGGCGATAGTCGTCGCCGTCCCAGCCGATCGCTGCCAGCCGGTGCACTGCCGCCCGCGTCAGCTCTCCGCGCAGCTTCGTGCCCGGATTGACGAAGGCCGCGCCCGGCATGTGCAGGCCCATCACCTCCATCATCATCTGGTTGCTGTTCGCCGTGCCGTAGAAGGTGCAGGTGCCCGCGCCGTGATAGCTGGCGCTTTCCGATTCCAGCAGTTCCTCCCGCCCGACTTTTCCTTCGGCATAGAGCTGGCGGATGCGCACTTTCTCCTTGTTGGCGAGGCCGGACGGCATCGGCCCGGCCGGCACCAGGATCGTGGGCAGATGGCCGAAGCGCAGCGCGCCGATCAGCAGGCCGGGCACGATCTTGTCGCAGATGCCGAGCAGCAGCGCGCCTTCGAACATGGCGTGCGATAGGGCGATGGCGGTGCCGAGCGCGATGGTGTCGCGGGAAAAGAGCGACAGGTCCATGCCCGCCTGACCCTGGGTCACGCCGTCGCACATGGCGGGGACGCCGCCCGCCACCTGCGCCGTCGCGCCGACCTCCCGCGCGGCGATCTTGATCGCCTCGGGATAGCGGCCATAGGGCTGATGCGCCGACAGCATGTCGTTATAGGCGGTCACGATCCCCATGTTCATGGCGGCGCCGGTGCGGATGACAGCCTTGTCTTCGCCGCTCGCGGCAAAGCCGTGGGCGAGGTTGCCGCAGGACAGCTGCGCGCGATTGGTGCCCGCGTCCCGTCCGCGCTCGATCAGATCGAGATATTTGAGGCGCCGCGCGGCACTGCGCTCCACGATCCGGTCGGTGACCTTGGCGATGGTCGGGTGAAGATCAGTCATGCCAGCTGGCTCCGTCTCGTTCGATGAGGGCAATGGCCGAGGAGGGCCCCCAGTTCCCCGACGCATAGGATGCGGGCTTCATATTCGCCTCCTGCCAGCCCTCGATGATCGAATCGATCCAGGTCCATTGCGCCTCCACCTCGTCGCGGCGGACGAACAGCGTCGGGTCGCCCGCCAGCAGGTCCAGGATCAGGCGCTCATAGGCGATGCGCCGCCGCTGCCCGGCGAAGGCGGCGGTCAGCGACACGTCGAGGCTGACTTCCTCCAGGTGGACCTGCCGTTCCAGTCCGGGCCTTTTGCTCATGATGGTGAGGCGGATATATTCCTCGGGCTGGAGGCGGATGATGAGCGTGTTGGGCTCCAGCCCCGATCCGCCGCCGTTGCGGCCGAAGATCGAGTGCCGGACGGGCTTGAACTGGATCTGGATCTCCGACTGGCGCGCAGGCATCCGCTTGCCGGTGCGCAGATAGAAGGGCACGCCCTGCCAGCGCCAGTTGTCGATATGGGCCTTCAGCGCCACGAAGGTCTCGGTCCCGGACGCATGGCCCAGCTCGTCGGCATAGCCGGTGACGATCTGCCCGCCGACCGCGCCCGGCGTATATTGGCCGCGCACGCTGTGGGTCTTGACCGTTTCCCCGTTCATCGGGCGAAGCGAGCGCAGCACCTTCACCTTCTCGTCGCGCACCGCGGTCGGGTCCATCCGCGCGGGGGGCTCCATCGCGATGATGGAGAGGATCTGCAGCATGTGGTTCTGCACCATGTCGCGCAGGGCGCCCACGCCATCATAATAGGAAACGCGGCCTTCCAGCCCGACCGTCTCCCCGACGGTGATCTGCACATGGTCGATCGCCGTGGCGTTCCACAGCGGTTCGAACATGACGTTGCCGAAGCGCAGGGCAAGCAGGTTCTGCACGGTTTCCTTGCCCAGATAATGGTCGACGCGGAAGATCTGCTCCTCCGCGAACAGCGCGCCGATCGCGTCGTTCACCTCTTTGGAGGATGCGAGATCCTTGCCGATCGGCTTTTCCATCGCAATTCGGGTATTGCCGTCGATCAGCCCCGCGGCGGCCAGTCCCTGGGCGGTCGGGGCGAAGAGGGACGGGGGCGTCGAAAGATAGACGGACAGCCCGCGTTCTGCCCGGCCGTCGATCCGCTCCGCCAGCGCCGCGAACTGCGCCGCATTGCCAGCGTCGACCGGCTGGTACGCGATCATGGCCTTCAGCTTCTCGGCCGTCTGCGCGTCATACCGATCGCCCGGCAGGAATTCCCGTAGCGACGTGCAGACCTGCTCGCGGAACGCGTCGTCCTCCATTTCGGTCCGACCGGACGCGACGATCAGGAAATCGTCGGGCAGCAACCCGTCCGACAGCAGATTGTAGAGCGAGGGGAAGATCATGCGGCGCGCCAGATCGCCGGTGGCGCCGAAGAGCAGGAACGTAGCAGACTGTTCGGTCAAAGGATGATCCTTCTCCGTTGGAAGCTTGTCTATGTCTGCACGAGCCGCCTTATAGCGGGAGCGGATCGTTACGCAAGAAGGCTATCGGCCAAGCCGCCGCGCTGCAACATGCTCTCTGACGCCATGGCGCGGTGCGGTCGTTGGACCTCAGGGATCGGTTGACCACAGAAAGGAACCAGCAAGCAAGGCGCAACGTTGTTCCCCCGCAATGAACCGCTGGATCCTGCTCTTTCCGATCCTCCTCGCCGCCTGCACCGACTTTCCGCGCGATCCGGATGGAACGCTGGACCGGATCACGCAGCGGCGGACGATGCGTGTCGGCGTCGCGGCTGACGGCTCCGCGCCGGGACGGGAGGCCACCAGCCGCCTGCTCTCCCGCCTCTCGCAGCGCACCGTCGCGCGGCCGGAGATCGAGGCTGGCGCGGCCGAGCCGCTGCTGCAAGGGCTGGAGGGCGGCCGGCTCGACCTGGTCGTGATCCCTTTCGATCCGAAGACGCCATGGGCGACCCGCGTCTCGCTTTCGCCGCCTATCGCGGTGGCGGGGAAGGATGAGCAGCGGACCGAAGTGCGCGCCGCGATGCGGAACGGGGAGAATCGCTGGATCATGCTGGTCGAATCTACTGCGCGCGCCGTCGCCGATCCGGAGGTGCGCGAATGACCGCGCTGTCTCATCTGCCCGAAGAGGTGAGGGTGGCGCTGCGGCGGGCGGAGCGGCTGGAATATTGGAACATCTTCTGGACCGTCACCATCGTCGCCTTCATGGGCGCGGTGATGGGGCAGAGTCAGACGATGAAGACCGCCTGGGTGGAGGACACGCTGGGGCTGGTCCCGCCCATCGCCTTCCTGGTCGCGGCGCGGATGGAGCGCAAGGGCGGGCGGTCGCGTCGCTATCCCTTCGGCTTCGACCGGGTGAACGGCCTCGGCTTCTTCCTTGCCGCCGTCGCGCTCGCGGCGACGGGCACGCTGCTGCTGTGGGATTCGGTGTCGACCCTCGTCAGCGCGGAGCATGCGACGGTCGGGTCGGTGGTGCTGTTCGGGCATGAGATCTGGCTGGGCTGGCTGATGATCGCCGCGCAGCTTTATTCGCTGATCCCCCCGCTCATCATCGGCCGCAAGGAACTGCCCTTGTCCGAGACGCTGTCGGACAAGCTGCTCCACACCGACGCGATGATGAACAAGGCGAACTGGATGACGGGCGCGGCGGGGCTGGCCGGCGTGATCGGACTCGGCATGGGCTGGTGGTGGGCGGATTCGGCGGCGGCCGCCTTCATCTCCTTCGACATCATCCATGACGGCATCAAGGCGATGCGCTCCTCCACCGCGGAGCTGGTCGACGGCACGCCGCGCGGCCTTTCCAGTCCGGAGATTGCGGATGATGCGAAACGGCTGATCGCGCTGCTCAGCGAGCGCTATCCCGGCGCGGAAATCCGCCTGCGCGAGACCGGCCGCCTGATCCATGCCGAAGTGCTGGGCCACCATCCGCCGGAAGGGTCATTCGACAGGGAAGCGCACTGGAAGGGCGATCCGGAACGGCTCTGGCGCCTGTCGCAGGTCAGCTTCGTCCCGCCCGATTCGGAGGATGAAGAGCAGGCCGGTTCATGATCGGCGCGGCGATGAATCTCTGCTCTGGCATATGGCGGCGCGTCCCCCTATAGAGCGCGCACGGCGTTCCGGGGCCTTGTGCCCCGACAAGGGGGCGGGCGTGGCGAAATGGTAGACGCAGCGGATTCAAAATCCGCCGGAGCAATCCATGTCGGTTCGAGTCCGACCGCCCGTACCAACGCTGTTCCATTCATTTTCCTGCGCGCTGATGGTGGTGGGAATGCGTCCCAAGGCGCCGCAGGGCGGGTTTGGGTGGAGAGCGGACTGTCATTTCATCCTCCCCTGGCAGGGGAGGTGGCAGGCGCTGAGCGCCTGACGGAGGGTGTCCCGCTCTCGATGACTGGACACTCCTTCACCACTTCGTGGTCCCCCTCCCTTTACAGGGGAGGATATTATGTCCGCCTTTGGCCGCCACCTACCCGTCCGGATTGCTCGCCCCTAGCGTCCCGGCTGGGCCTGGAACCAGGGCACCATGCGGGCGATGGCGTCCTCCACCCGGTCGGTCGACACCGCGAAGCTGATGCGCATGTGCCGGTGCCCGTCGACCGGGTCGAAATCCACGCCAGGCGCCGTCGCCACGCCCGTTTCGTGCAGCAGCCGCATGCAGAAGGACAGGCTGTCGTTGGTCAGGTGGCCGATGTCGGCATAGATGTAGAAGGCGCCGTCGGGCGGTGCGATTTCCCCCAGGCCAAGCGCCGGCAGCGCGGCCAGCAGCAGCTCGCGGTTGCGGCGGTAGCTCGCGACATGGCCTTCCAGTTCGGCCACGCAGTCGAAGGCGGTGAGCCCGGCATGCTGCGCCAGCGACGGCGGCGTCAGGAACAGGTTGCCCATCCGCGCCCGCGCCGCATCGACCAGCGAGGGGGGCACCACGATCCAGCCGAGCCGCCAGCCGGCCATGCTGAAATATTTGGAAAAGCTGTTCACCACGATCGCGTCGGGCGCGAACTCCAGCATCGAATGGGCTGGCTCGCCATAGGAAAGGCCGTGATAGATCTCGTCGGAGATGATGCGGATGCCGCGTTCCGCGCAGACCCGGGCGATGGCCGCCATTTCCGCCGGGGGGATGATCGTGCCGGTCGGGTTGGCGGGGCTCGCGACGATCAGGCCCTCGGGCGCGGGATCGAGCGCGGCCAGCGCCGCCGCGCCGATCTGGTAGCGTTCGGCCGGACCGCAGGGCACTTCCTCGACCTCGAGGTACAGCGCCTTCATCGTGTTGCGATAGGCGACATAGCCCGGCCGCGCCGTCGCCACCCGGGCGCCCGGCGCGAACAGGCAGGACAGCGCCAGCACCAGCCCCGGCGAGGCGCCGCAGGTCAGCAGCACCTGTTCCGGGTCGACCTCCACCCCGTGGCGCTCGCGGTAGAGCAGCGCGATCCGCTGCTTGAGCGCCGGGCTTTCCCAATAGCCCATCGGATCGGTGTCGAGCACATGGTGCGCCCGTGCGACGGCGGCGGCAGGCGCGCCGGTGGAAGGCTGGCCGAATTCCATGTGCAGGATGGAGCGGCCCTCCGCCCCCAGGCGATGGGCTTCGCGGCTGAGCGCGATGGCGTGGAAGGGTTCGATGCGCGCAATCATGCCGCCTGCCTAGAAGGGCGCGCGCCGGGCCGCAACCTTGCGCGCGCGGCGGCGTTCTCCCGGCATGAACGATACGCTGCTGACCGCGCTGCAATATTATGGGGCGGGGGCGGCGACTATCGCCGCGCTCGTGGTGTCGCTGAACCTCGGCCGCCGCGTCACGGGCTGGGCCTTCGTGCTGTTCGTCACCAGCTCCATCGCGCTGATCCTGTGGGGATTCCTGGCGGAGGCCAGCGAAGGGATAGGCTGGCAGAATGTCGCGCTGCTGGGGATCAACGCCACCGGGGTGTGGCGCTACCTGATCTCGAAGCACAAGCCGCGGGACTAGCCATTTTCGTCATCCCAGCTTTCGCTGGGATGACGGGTTCAGGTCGAGACCCAAACCTCCACCGGCACCTCGTCCTGAAGCAGCGCCACGCGGATCGGCAATTCCTCAACCGGCCCACCTGCCATCGCCCGGTCATAGACAGCCCTTTTCGCCGCCCCGCCGATCTGGAGGAAGATATGGCGGCTGGACAGGATCGCCTTCGCGCTCATCGACATGCGCTGGTGCGGCGCGGCGGGAGGCGTGACCGCCAGCGTCAGCGCGTCGGTGGACAGTCCTTCGACCAGTTCCGCCGCGCCGGGGAACAGCGATGCGGTATGCCCGTCCTCGCCCATGCCGAGCAGCACGATGTCGAGCGGCCAGGGCAGGGCAGCGAACGCCGCCTCGCATTCCGGCTGCCCGGCATAGGCGTTGGCCGCCCCGTTCTTCATCGGCACGAATCGTGCCGCCGCCGCCGCGCCCTGCAGCAGCGTCTCGCGGAGCAGCCGTTCGTTGCTGTCCGCATGATCCGGCGCGACCCAGCGTTCGTCCACCAGGGTGACGACGACCTTGCCCCAGTCGAGCGGCGCCGCCGACAGCGCCTCCAGCACCGGGCGCGGGGACCGTCCGCCCGACAGCGCGATCGCGGCGACGCCCCGCTGCGCGATCGCCGCCGCCAGCAGTGCCTCGATCCGCCGGGCCAGGTCGGCCGCAGCCGCGGCGCCATCGTCGAAATCATGTTCCGTCACCATGTCAGGCAACCTTTTCGGGCAGGGTACAGATGTCGATCCATTCGGCTCCGGTCAGTTCCGCCAGCCGCGCGGGCGTCAGCTCCACCGAGCTGGTGCGCGATCCCGCCGCCGGGAACACCGTCTCGAACGCCTGAAGGGAGACGTCGCAATAGACGGGCAGGGGAGAAGGCAGGCCGAAGGGGCAGACGCCGCCCACCGGATGGCCGGTGATCGCTTCCACCTCCTCGGCGCCCAGCATGCGGGGCTTGGCGCCCAGCGCCGCCTTTGCCTTGCCGTTGGAAAGGCGCGCGTCGCCCCGCGCGCAGACCAGCACGACAGCGTCGCCGACCCGCAGCGACAGCGTCTTGGCGATCCGCGCGGGTTCGACGCCCAGCGCCTGCGCGGCTTCCAGCACCGTCGCGGTGCTCGCGCCCTGGTCAATGATCGCGACATCCGGCGCATGAGCCGCCAGGAAGGCGCGGACCGATTCCGCGCTCATCCGGCCTGCCGATCGGAAAGCTGCCGTTCCCAGGCCAGCGCATGGGCGACGATGGTGTCGAGGTCGGCATAGCGCGGCTGCCAGGGGAAGCGCGCCATGATCGCCCGGTTGTCGGAGATCAGCGCGGCCGGATCGCCGGCGCGGCGGGGCGCCATGATGCGCTTGACCGGCATGTTGGTCACCCGGTCTACTGCGTCCAGCACCTCCAGCACGGAAAAGCCCCGGCCATAGCCGCAGTTGAGCAGATGGTTGCGCTCCGGATCGGCGGTCAGCGCCTCCAGCGCCAGCACATGCGCGGCGGCAAGGTCGCTGACATGGATATAGTCGCGCACCCCGGTGCCGTCGGGCGTGTCGAAATCGGTGCCGAACACGGCGACGCTCTCGCGCTTGCCCAGCGCCGCCTCCACCGCCACCTTGATGAGGTGGGTGGCGCCTGCGGTCGACTGCCCCGTGCGTCCCTGCGGATCGGCGCCCGCGACGTTGAAATAGCGCAGCGCGCAGAAACTCATCGGATGCGCCGCGCTGACGTCGCGCAGCATATATTCGGTCATAAGCTTGGACATGCCATAGGGGTTGATCGGCCGCTGCGGCGTATCCTCCCGCACCGGGCTTTCCTCCGGCGTGCCATAGGTCGCGGCGGTCGAGGAGAAGATGAAGTGCGGCACGCCGACGCGCACCGAGCTCTCGATCAGGTCGCGGGTCTTGGCGCTGTTGTTATGATAATATTTCAACGGGTTCTCGACCGACTCGGGCACGACGACCGAACCGGCGAAATGCATGATCGCGCGGGCGCCATGGTCCCGCAGCGTCGCCTCCACCAACACCTGGTCGGCGATGTCGCCCTCGACGAAAGGCACGTCGTCCGGCACCGCCCAGCGGAAGCCCGTCACCAGATTGTCGATGACGACGACGCCATAACCGGCGTCCTTCAGCGCCAGCACCGCATGGCTGCCGATATAGCCGGCGCCGCCCGTCACCAGAACCGTGGGCTTCTCACTCATATGGAAAGGTCTCCCCGAACGTGCCGAGGAGACCTAACCGAGCTATAGCGGGATTGACAGCCCCCTCATGCTGCGGCGCGGGATGGAACGGGGCGATAGAAGGTCGCGCCGCTCGCCGCCATTTCACGGAGCTGCTTCGTGGGCGCGAAGCGCTCGCCATGGGCGGCGGCCAGCCGGTCCAGCACCGCGACCACGTGCGCGATACCCACGGTGTCCATATGGCTGAACGGCCCGCCGGTGTAAGGCGCAAAGCCCCAGCCGAAGATCGCGCCGATGTCGCCATCCTCCGGCGTCTCCAGCACGCCCTCTTCGAAGCAGCGGGCGCACTCGATCAGCTGGCGATAGATCAGGCGTTCCTTGACCGCCTCGACATCGGGCTGGACTGCCGTGCGCGGGAACATCTCGCCGATGACGGGCGACAGATGCTTCTTCCCGCCTTCGGGATAGTCGTACCAGCCCTTGCCGTTCTTGCGGCCCAGCCGCCCGGCCTCGACCATCTTCACCATGATGTCGTCGGACCCCTGCGGGACATAGGCGTCGCCCAGTTCCTTCTTCGCTGCCGTCATGATCTTGACGCCCAGCTCGATGGACACCTCGTCGGCGACGGCGAGCGGCCCGGTCGGCATGCCGAGCTGCTTGCCGGCATTCTCGATGAGGGCGGGGTTGATCCCTTCGCCGACCATCTCCGCGCCTTCCTGCACATAAGTGCCGAAGCTGCGCGAGGTGTAGAAGCCGCGGCTGTCATGGACGACGATCGGCGTCTTCTTGATCTGCGCCACGAAATCCAGCGCCTTGGCGATCGCGGCCGGGCCGGTCTGCCTGCCGAGGATGATCTCCACCAGCGGCATTTTCTCGACCGGGGAGAAGAAATGGATGCCGATGAAATTCTCCGGCTTCGACCAGGCTTGCGCCAGTTTCGTGATCGGCAGGGTGGATGTGTTGGAGCCGAAGATCGTGTCGGCCCCCAGCACCGCCTCGACCTGTTTCGTCACCTCCGCCTTGATCGCCACATCCTCGAACACCGCCTCGATCACGAAGTCGGCGCCGGCGAGCGCGGCATAGTCGGTGGTCGGCGTCACGCGGGCGAGCGTTTCGGCCACCTTCTCCGGCGTCATGCCCTTGCCGATCCGCTTCTTCAGCTGCTCCTCGACATGCGCCTTGCCCTTTTCGGCATAGGCAAGGTCGCGGTCGAACAGCACGACCTGCATGCCCGCCTGCGCGGCGACGGTGGCGATGCCCGCGCCCATCATCCCCGCGCCCAGCATGGCGAGCTTCGTCGTCGGCGCCTTGGGCTGGTCCTTGGGCCGGCGCGCGCCGCGCTCGGCTGCCTGCTTGTTGACGAACAGGCTGCGGATCATGTTGCTCGCCTGCGGGTCGGCGGCGACCTTGGCGAAATATTTGCTCTCCACCCGGATCGCCCGGTCGAAGGGCAGGCTGGCGCCTTCATAGACGGCCGACAGCAGCGCGACCGGCGCGTTCATGTTGCGCTGGGTCTGCTTCAGCGTCATCGGCATCGCGCCGACCATTGTCTGGACGAAGGCCGGGTTGAACTGGCCCGCGCCGCCGGGGAACTTGAAGCCCTTGACGTCCCAGGGCTGGGTCGCGGCCGTGGGATTGGCCTTGACCCATGCCTTTGCCGCCTCGACCGCCGTGCCCTGCGGCACCACTTCGTCCACCACCTTCAGCATCGCGGCCTCGGCCGGGCGGAACAGCTTGCCCTGAAGCATGTACATCAGCGACGCCTGCACGCCCATGATGCGTGGCAGGCGCTGCGACCCGCCGCCGCCGGGGAACAGGCCGATCAGGATTTCGGGCAGGCCAAGCTGGGTCTTGGGGCTGTCGCCCACGACGCGCCGGTGGCAGGCGAGGGCGAGCTCGAACCCGCCGCCGACGCAGGTACCCTCGATCGCGCAGGCGATGGGCTTGCCGCAGGTCTCCAGCCGCCGGAACAGCTGGTTCAGCACGAACACCTTGTCGAAGATCGCGGCCGGGGCGGGGCGCTCGTCCCCCGAAGTCCCGCTGCCGCTCGCCAGCATCGACCCGAAATATTTGAGGTCCATGCCGGCCATGAAGCCGCTGTCCTTGCCCGACGCGATGACCGCGCCCTTGATGCCCTCCTCGGAGGCGATGCGCGTGATCGCGGCGTCTAGGTCGGCCAGGAAGTCCGGGCCGATGACGTTCATGGACTGGCCGGGCACGTCGATGCTCAGCGTGGCGATGCCGTCGGCGTCTGTGGCGAATGCGATAGTCTGCATTGGTTTGACCTCTACTCTCCGTTCGCCCTGAGCCTGTCGAAGGGCTTTTCTTTCTTGGAAAAGGGAGGGGCTTCGACAGGCTCAGCCCGAACGGGAACTGGTTAGATACGCTCGATGATCGTGCCCGTGCCCATGCCCGCGCCGACGCACAGGTTGATGAGCGCGGTGCCCTTGCCGCTGCGTTCCAGCTCGTCCAGCGCGGTGCCCAGCACCATCGCGCCGGTCGCGCCCAGCGGGTGGCCCATGGCGATGGCGCCGCCATTGACGTTGATCTCGCTGTGGTCGAGGTCCATCGCCTGCATGTAGCGCAGCACGACGCTGGCGAAGGCCTCGTTCAGCTCGAACAGGTCGATGTCGGCCTTGCTCATGCCGGCGCGCTTCAGCAGCTTGTCGGCGACATATTCCGGGCCGGTCAGCATGATCAGCGGCTCCGACCCGATCGAGGCCATGGCGCGGATGCGCGCGCGGGGCTTGAGGCCGTATTTCTCGCCGATCTCCCGGTTCCCGACCAGCACGGCGGCCGCGCCGTCGACGATGCCGGAGCTGTTGCCGGCATGGTGGACATGGTTCACCCGCTCCAGCTCCGGATAACGGAGCAGGGCGATGGCGTCGAAGCCCGGCATTTCCTCGCCCAGCGCGGCGAAGCTGGGCTTGAGCGCGCCGAGCGACTGCATGGTCGCGTCGGGCCGCATATGCTCGTCATGGTCCAGCACGACCTGGCCGATCACGTCCTTCACCGGAACGATGGATTTGGCGAAGCGCCCTTCGGCCCAGGCGCGCGTGGCGCGCTTCTGGCTTTCCACCGCATAGGCGTCAACATCGTCGCGGCTGATGCCGAACTTCGTCGCGATCACGTCGGCGCCGATGCCCTGCGGCGCGAAATAGGTCTTGTAGGCGACCGCGGGGTCCATCGCGATCGCGCCGCCGTCCGACGCCATCGGCACGCGGCTCATGGATTCGACGCCGCCGCCGATCGCGAACAGCGCTTCGCCGGCGATTACCTTGGCCGCGGCCATGTTCACCGCTTCCAGCCCGGAAGCGCAGAAGCGGTTGATCTGCACGCCCGGCGTGGTCTGGGCGTAGTCGGCGTTCAGCACTGCCGCGCGGGCGATGTCCGCGCCCTGCTCGCCGATCGGCGTGACGCAGCCCAGGATCACGTCGTCCACGTCGGTCGTGTCGATCTGCGTCCGATCACGCAGCGCCTCCAGCATCTGGGTCGCGAGCTGGATGGGGGTGATCTCGTGCAGCGACCCGTCGGGCTTGCCCCGTCCGCGGGGCGTCCGGACGGCATCGTAGATATAGGCTTCCATAATTCTCGACCTCTCCATGGGTGGCCCGCCGGGCGCACCGGATAGCTGTCCTGAATGTATTTACGTTTACGTAAAGTGCAAGCAAAATCCCCTTTCCGGCCTGGCCCGAGGGCGCCGTAGGGTCACTTGCGAACAAGCCATTCAACTGTCCGCCTCGCTCTACGCCTTTGCAATGCCCCCCTTCGGCCGGCAGGGGTTTACCGCCCCACCATATTCAGCTTGAAGGCATTCGTGACCGGAACCGATTCCCCTACCGCGCCGTCGCCCTTCTCCATTCCGATCTTCCGCGCGATCTGGCTTGCCAGCCTCGCGTCCAACTTCGGCGGGCTGATCCAGTCGGTCGGCGCGGCCTGGATGATGACGTCGCTGGGCGCCTCGCCGGTGCTGATCGCGCTGGTCCCGGCCGCGACGACCCTGCCGATCATGCTTCTGGCGCTCTGGGCGGGCGCGGTCGCCGACAATCTGGAGCGGCGCAACGTCATGCTGGCCTGCCAGATCTTCATGCTGCTGGTGTCCGCGCTGCTGGCGCTGTTCGCCTGGGCGGGGTGGGTGACGCCGTGGATGCTGCTGGGCTTCACCTTCCTGATCGGCTGCGCAACGGCGATCAACGGCCCCGCCTGGCAGGCGTCGGTTGGTGACATGGTGCCCCGCGACTCGCTGCCCAGCGCGGTGGCGCTCAATTCCATGGGCTTCAACCTCGCGCGCAGCACCGGCCCGGCGCTGGGCGGCGTGATCGTCGCGGCGGCGGGCGCGGCCAGCGCCTTTCTCGTCAACGCGCTCAGCTATCTCGGCCTCGTCCTCGTGCTGTTCCGCTGGCAGCCCGAACACCCACCCAAGCTGCTTCCGCGGGAGCGCCTCGGCCTCGCGATGCGGGCGGGCGTGCGCTATGTCGCGATGTCGCCCAAGATCCAGCTGGTCCTGCTGCGCTCCGGCGTCTTCGGCCTGGGCGCGGCGGCGGTGTCGGCGCTGATGCCGCTGGTCGCCCGCGACCAGCTGGGCGGCGGCGCGCTGACCTTCGGCCTGCTGAGCGGCGCCTTCGGCCTCGGCGCGGTGGCCGGCGCGCTGTCGAGCGGCCGGCTGCGCGCGCGCTATTCCAGCGAGACGATCGTCCGTGTCGCCGCGCTGATGCTGGCCTGCGGCACGGCGATCACGGGCGTTTCGACCTGGCTGGTCGCCGCGCTGCCCGGTTATCTGCTCGCCGGGGCGGGTTGGGTGATCGCGCTTTCCACCTTCAACGTTTCGGTCCAGATGTCCGCGCCGCGCTGGGTCGTCGCCCGCGCCGTCGCGCTGTACCAGATGATCGCCTTCGGCGGCATGGCGCTGGGCGCCTGGCTGTTCGGCACGCTGGCGGAGAACCATGGCGTCACCCTGTCGTTACACGCGGCGGCTGCGACGCAGTTCCTGGCGGTGGTCGTCGGTTTCGTCCGTCCCCTGCCGCAGACGGGGCAGGACAATCTGGATCTCCAGAACCTGTGGCAGGAGCCGGAGACCGCCGTGCCAGTCGAACCGCGCAGCGGGCCGGTGGTCGTCACCATCGAATATCGCATCCCCGCCGGATCGGTCGTGCCTTTCCTGACGGCGATGAGCGAGCGTCGTCGCATCCGCCGCCGCGACGGCGCGCACGGCTGGTCGCTGATGCGCGACCTGGGCGATCCGGAACTGTGGGTCGAGCGCTACCATGTGTCGACCTGGCTGGACTATGTGCGCCACAACCAGCGCCGCACCGTCGCCGACCGGGCGAACAGCGACACCATCCACGCGCTCCACATCGGCCCCGGGCAGCCGGTGGTTCACCGTATGCTGGAGCGCCAGACGGGATCGCTGCCGATCAGCCGCGCGCCCGACGCGCGGGAAATGGGCGAGCCGATGACCGATCCCACCCGATCCAGCTAGGTCAGTAAGGCGTGGCCGGTTGCCAGCCCGGCAGATCCTCCGGCGTGTCGATGTCGTGCAGCACGGCGCCGGTCGTTTCGATCTGGATACCGTGGCTCAGCAGCGCCCGCGCGCCCTGGTCGCCGCGCAGCGCCAGCAACTCGGGGAAATGCTTGCGCCCGATGAAGGCGGGCGGGGACGAGGAGAAGCCGTCGGTGCTCGCCACGACGGACCTGATGTCCTCCGCCGCCAGGCAGATGCGGTTATAGTGGCTCTGCGGGACGTCGGGCATGTCGGCCAGGCAGATCAATATGCCCCGGCATTTGCGCAGGGGCATCACATGCTCGACGGCGCGGACGATGCTGCCGGAAATACCGTCCTCGGGCCGATCGTTGACGAGAATGGTGTAGCCCCTCCGCTCCAGCTTGCGGTGGAGCACGGGCGCCTGATCGATGGGGCGGGCCACCGCGACCAGCTCGGCAAAGGCCATGGAGGCGACCGTTTCCAGCGTGTGCGCGGCAAGCGGCTTGCCGCGCAGGTCGGCCATCAGCTTGTCCTCCTCGCCGAAGCGGGTGGAGAGGCCGGCCGCCAGCAGGACCGCGGCGATCCGTTCAGTGCGCATGGAAAGGGCAGGGTGCCTGCTCCGGCGCAGGCCGCGGCACTGTCAGTCGGTCTTCGTCCCGGTTTTGCACGGCGTTGCTTTGCCATCGGCGGCATCACCTGTCCAGCGGCGGAAAGGGACTGGCTTTCGGCAGGGGAGGTCGCCATATGCCCGGTGAGCAGAGGGAGACGACGGTTGGACTATGACCCGGACGCCGAAGTGGTCGGCGAATCCTCCAAGGAACCGGTGCCGGCGGAAATCGCCGAAGCGATCCGTACCCTGATCCGCTGGTCGGGCGACGATCCGCTGCGCGAGGGACTGCTGGAAACGCCGGAGCGGGTCGCGCGCGCCTGGCGCGAATATTGCCGCGGCTATGCCGACGATCCCGCTTATCACCTGTCGCGCATCTTTCACGAGGTCGGCGGCTATGACGATGTCGTGCTGCTGAAGGACATCCCGTTCCAGTCGCATTGCGAGCACCATATGGCGCCGATCGTGGGTAAGGCGCACATCGCCTATCTGCCCGGCGACTATGTGGTGGGCATTTCCAAGCTGGCGCGCGTGCTCCATGCCTTCGCCAACCGGCTGCAGGTGCAGGAACGGTTGACCTCCGAAGTCGCCAACTGCATCTGGGATCATCTGAAGCCGCAGGGGGTGGCAGTGGTGATCGAGGCGACACACGGTTGCATGACGGGGCGCGGCGTCCGCACGCCCAATGTCATCATGAAGACCAGCCGCATGCTGGGCGTGTTCCGCGACGACGAGAAGAGTCGCGAGGAAGTGTTGAAGCTCATCAGCGCGTGAACGAGGAGGACATCCCCTACAGGCCGATCGGCGGCGCACGGGCCGAGGCGACGCTCGCCGCAGGTCCGCGGCCGCTGGCGGGCAAGCGGCTGGCGCTGGTCACGGGGGGGCATCGCCGGCTGGGCGGGGTGATCGCCGCCAGCCTGGCGCGCGCGGGATGCTCGCTCGCCATCCACGGCAGCCAGAATACGCGGCTGGACGCCCATCTGGCGCTGGCGCTCGAGGAAAACGGCACCGAATGGGAAGGGTTCGTCGTCGACTTCACCGATCTGGAAGCGGCGGATGAGCTGATTTTCAGCGTCGCCGAACGGTTCGGCCGTCCGCCCGACATCCTGGTCAACAGCGCCGCAATCTTCGGCCAGGATCGGCTGGAGACGGTGGGCGCGGACGCGCTGATGCAGCATTATGCCGTGAACTGCGCTGCGCCCGCCCTGCTGACCAAGGCGTTTGCCACCATGCCCGCCGGCACGATGGACCGGTGCATCGTCAACATATTGGACCAGCGGGTCGACCACCCGCATGGTGACCAGCTGGCCTATACGCTGTCCAAGCTGGCACTGGCGGGGTTGACCCGGCTCAGCGCGTCGACGCTGGCGCCGCGCGTGCGGGTGAATGCAGTGGCGCCGGGCCTCACCATCGCCACGGCGGACTATGACGACGAGCAGATGGAGCGGCTGAAGGACATGATGCCGCTCGCCGCCCTGCCCGAAGCGCAGCAGATCGCCGACGCGGTGCTGTACCTTGTCAACGCGACGGCCGTGACGGGCCAGACGCTGTACGTGGACGCCGGTGCGCATCTGCGCAGCTACGACCGGGATTTCATGCATCTCTGCCGCTAGGCGCTGCATTATCGCCGCGCTTCGGGACTGGCCTGGACCGTCGTCGCGGCATAGAGCCGTGGAACGACATGATAGGAGAAGGCGATGGCTTACGAAACGATCCTGGTGGAACATCGCGATGCGGTCACGCTGATCACCCTCAATCGCCCGCAGGCGCTCAACGCCCTCAACAGCCAGGTGCTGGCCGATCTGGGCAAGGCGTTCGCCGCCTATGACGCCGACCCGTCGCAGCGCTGCGCGGTGCTGACCGGCAGCGGCGAAAAGGCCTTTGCGGCGGGCGCCGACATCAAGGAGATGGCGGACAAGCCCGCCGCCGACTTTTACCTGGAAGATTTTTTCTCCGACTGGCAGTCGAAGGTCGTCGCTACCCGCAAACCCTGGATCGCCGCGGTGGCCGGCTTCGCGCTCGGCGGAGGCTGCGAGCTGGCGATGATGGCGGACTTCATCATCGCGGCCGATACGGCGAAGTTCGGCCAGCCGGAGATCAAGCTGGGCGTCGCGCCCGGCATGGGCGGATCGCAGCGCCTGACCCGCGCGGTTGGCAAGGCCAAGGCGATGGAGATGTGCCTGACCGGCCGGATGATGGACGCGGAGGAAGCCGAGCGTTCTGGCCTGGTCGCGCGGATCGTCCCGGCGGCGGACCTGCTGGAGGCCGCCCTGAAGACTGCCGCCACCATCGCCGCCATGCCGCCCATGGCGGCGATGGTGAACAAGGAGATGGTGAACACCGCCTTCGAAACCGGCCTTGCCCAGGGCATCCTGACCGAACGCCGCCTGTTCCAGATCCTGACCGCAACCGAGGACAAGAAGGAAGGCATGGCGGCGTTTGTCGAGAAGCGTCAGGGGGTCTGGAAGGGCCGCTGACCGGACGCGCCGGCGTCATCGATATGTCATAAGTTTTTCGGGCGGCATGGCGGATCATGCCGCCCTTTTCGTTTCAGTTGGCAACTTACAAGGAGGGAGGGGCGAACGTCCCGCTCCCCGCAGGGAGAGGGCGCGCCCGTGGAGCGGAGCGCGACTGATCGGCGCCCACGAGACACTACAGGGGAGCCCGCCATGCCATCCGAAACCTTCAAGCGTCGTGCACTCATCGCCCTGCTACTGACCAGCGGAATGGCGGCGGTTCCCGCCACGGCCCTTGCGCAGGACATTCCCGCTGAAGAGGCGGAGAGCGATTCCATCACCGTCACCGGCCGCCGCATCTCCCAGTCGTCGGAGGCGATCGGGGAGGACAAGATCAGCAATGTCGTCGCGGTGACGCGCGAGGCGCTGCTGTCCGCGCCTTCGGGCATTTCGGGCCTGAAGATGCTGGAGCAGTTGCCCGGCTTCAACGTCCAGACCGACGGCGCGCTCGGCCTCTACGAGTTCGGCAACAGCGTGCAGGTGCGCGCCTTCAACCTCGACCAGATCGGTTTCGTGGTCGACGGCATCCCCACCGGCCGCAGCGACGCCTTCGGCGGCAGCCCCGTGTTCCGCTACGTCGACAACGAGAATCTGGGCGTGGTCGAGGCGGCGGTCGGCGCGGGCGACGTCGGCCTGCCGAGCTATTCCACCCTTGGTCCCGTGGTGCAGTACAACTCGATCGCGCCGCAGGAGGAAATGGGCCTGTTCGTGTCGCAGAGCTTCGGCGACTTCAACATGAAGCGGACCTTCATCCGCGCCAGCACCGGCAGGGTGGGGCCGTTCAAGGCCTATGTCAGCCGCACCAAGCTGGATACCGACCTGTGGCGCGGCCCTGGATCGGTTGACCGCGAGCATTGGGAAGGGCAGATCCATGCCGACCTGGGCGGCGACAGCTGGGCGCGGTTCAAGTTCGTGTCGAACGACTTCTTCGACTATGACTCGCCGACCATCACCCGCGGCCAATATAATTGCGTGTCCAAGGACCTGGCGGGCCGCTGCGGCCGGGATTACGCCTATATCGAGAATGTGCCGAACACGACGCCCGGCTTCGCGCCGTTGGCGACCGCGCCCAACATCTATTATTCCAATGCGAATTACACGGGCGTCTATAATCTCGCGATCAACGTCCGGAAGGACAAGCTGTATGGCGCGACCTTCCATGTCGGCATCGCCGATGGGATCTGGGCGGAATCCACCCTCTATTGGGAAGACAAGGACGGCTATGGCGTGTCGCCGGACGGCTATGCCAATTCGCTGAGCCGCTATACGCCGCAGTTCGAGGCCGGGCTGCCGGTGGTCGCGCCCAGGGGCATCCAGTTCGGCCGGTCGGGCGTGGGCGGCGACCGCTATGGCATCACCAACAAGCTGCATTGGGAAATGGGCATCAACACGGTGGAAGCTGGTGTCTGGGCCGAGGTGGACAAATATCATCGCACCCAGGCGCGCTACAACACGATGGACGGAGCGCCGGACGGCGAACCGAACCTAGACGAACTGGTCTATCTGCGCCGCGACTATCGGTCGAAGCGTGACACGCTCCAGATCTTCCTCAAGGACCAGCTGAAGCTCGCGGACGAGCGCCTGATCCTCGACCTGGGCTTCAAGGGACTGCTGCTCGACTATGTCCAGCGGGGCTATCGCGACTTCGACGATTATTACCGTGTCGTCGGCGGCCGGGGCGTCCCCGGCTGGGGGCCGAAGGTGAACAGCGCCCATTACAAGGACCTGTTCCTGCCAATGGCCGGCGCTCTCTACAAGATCACCGAGCGTACGCAGGTCTTCGCCTCCTATTCAGAGAATATGGCGCTGCCCAAGGGCATGGATGACATCTATTCGGTGACCCGCCCCGGCACCGCCGCGCTGGTGCCGCAACCCGCGCCGGAACGGTCGAAGGACATGGAGATCGGCATCCGCACCAACCAGGGGCAGCTCTACGCCTCGCTGGCGGCCTATTATACGAAGTTCGCCAACCGCATCCAGTCGATCACCTCCTTCGTGCCGGGCGGCGGCGCGTCGACAGAAACCTTTTACCAGAATGTTGGCCGTGTGCGGGCCTATGGCGTCGAGTTTTCAGGCACCTACAAGCCGTCCTTCCTGAACGGCCTTGCCTATGGCAACCTCAACGTCACCTATAATAATGCCAAGTTCAAGGACGACATCCCCGCCGCGCCGACGCCGTTCCTGACTGCGGGGAAATATATCCCGGATAGCGCCAAGTGGATCGTCAGCGGCGGCGTGACGATCGAGCCGGCAAGCTGGCTGGTCGGCAACATCTCCGGCAAATATACCAGCAGGCGCTGGTCCACCTTCACCAACACGCCGGGGTCCAGCGTGCCGGGCTACACCGTCTTCAGCGCCTATGTGGACATCGGCGACGGGATCACCCTCGGCCCGGTCAAGGGGATCAAGGCACGGCTGAACGTGGACAATATCTTCGACAAGGATACATTGTCCTTCATCTCCTCCTCCGTGACGGGAGACGGCGCTTTCCGGCCGCTGTCGCCGCGGACCTTCCAGTTCACCATTTCAGGCGAGATCTGATGCGAAAATTGCTGGTTCTGACGGCGCTGCTCCCTCTTTCCGTCCAGGCGCAGGAGGTGCCCAAGGCGGTGATGCAGCTTCACCAGAAGCTGATCACGCTGGACAGCCATCTGGATACGCCCGCCTCGCTCGACCTGCCCGGCTGGTCGATCGAGGAGGGGCATGATGTCCACAGCGACTATACCCAGGTCGACCTGCCCCGGATGAAGAAGGGCGGGCTGGATGGCGGGTTCTGGGCGATCTACACGCCGCAGGGGCCGGTGACGATCGAGGGATTCCGCAAGGCCCGCGACTTCGCGATCCTGCGCGGGGTGTCGATCCGCGAGATGGTGGCTGCCGATCCGGCAAATTTCCAGCTCGCGCTGGAGGCAAAGGATGCGGCGCGGATCGCGGCGGCGGGGAAGCGGATCGTCTATATGTCGATCGAGAACGCCTATCCGCTGGGCGAGGACGTGACCCTGCTCAAGACCTTCTACGACATGGGCGTACGCGTGTCGGGCTTTGCCCATTTCGCGCACAACCAGTTCGCCGACAGCTCCACCGACCCGTCGAAGAAGCCGCGTTATGGCGGGTTGAGCCCGCTGGGCAAGGAGCTGCTGAAGGAAATGAACCGGCTGGGCATCGTGCCCGACGCGTCGCACAGTTCCGACCAGGTGCTGGACGACCTGCTGGCGCTGTCCACGACGCCGGTGCTGCTGACCCATTCGGGTTGCAAGGCGGTGTACGATCATCCGCGCAACATCGACGACGAGCATCTGAAGGCGCTGGCGGCCAAGGGCGGGGTGATTCAGATGAACGCCTATGGCGCCTATCTGCGCGCCAGCAAGCCGAACCCGGAGCGGCAGAAGGCGCTGGCCGGCCTCTATGCGCAGATGCGCGAGGACGCCAAGCTGTCGCCCGAAGCGCGGACCGCTCTGCTGGCGAAGCGGCAGGAGATCGACCGGCTCTATCCCGAC
Source organism: Sphingobium ummariense RL-3 (assembly GCF_000447205.1). Classification (GTDB taxonomy): domain Bacteria; phylum Pseudomonadota; class Alphaproteobacteria; order Sphingomonadales; family Sphingomonadaceae; genus Sphingobium; species Sphingobium ummariense. Next base: position 71,505 of record NZ_AUWY01000101.1, read on the forward strand.
ACCGACCGGCCGACCTTCGACGACTTCATGGCGCATATGCTGCACGCGCTGAAGGTGGTCGGACCCGACCATGTCGGCATCGGCGCGGACTGGGACGGCGGCGGCGGCGTGGTCGGCATGGAAGACGTGGTGGACCTGCCGAAGATCACCGCCGCGCTGCTGAAGGCCGGCTATAGCGAGGCCGACGTCCAGAAGATCTGGTCGGGCAACGTGCTGCGGGTGCTGGCGGCGGCGGAGGCCGGGAAGGGGAAATAAGCCCTATTTCCCCTCCAGCATCTCGATCATGACGGAGAAGTCGCGGCCGCCCTCGCCCCGGTTGGCGAGGAGTTGGTAGAGCGCCTCGGCGGCGTTGCCCATCGGCACGCTGGCGCCGACCGAGGCGGCGGCCTCGGTCGCGAGCTTCAGGTCCTTGAGCATCAGGGCGGTGGCAAAGCCGCCCTGATAGCCATTGTCCGCCGGGGTCTGCGGGCCGACTCCGGGGAGCGGGCAGTAGCTGGTCATCGACCAGCTCTGGCCCGAGGACACGCTGGAGATGTCGTAGAAGGTCTGCGGGTCGAGGCCGAGCCTGCGCGCCATGGCGAAGGCTTCGCAGGTGGCGATCATGGTGGCGCCGAGCAGCATGTTGTTGCAGATCTTGGCGGCCTGCCCGTTCCCCGCGGCGCCCGCGTGGATGACGGCCTTCCCCATGGCGGAGAGGATCGGCCTTGCCCGGGCGAAGGCGGGGTCGGTGCCGCCGACCATGAAGGTGAGCGTGCCGCCATGGGCCGCGGCGATACCGCCCGAAACCGGAGCGTCGACCATCTCGAACCCCTTGGCGGCGGCGGCATCGGCGACGCGGCGGGCGGTGGTGACGTCGATGGTCGAACAGTCGAGGAACAGGGCGCCCGCACGCGCGGCCGCGAACACCTCCCCGGTATAGACGGCCTCCACATGCTTGCCGGCGGGGAGCATGGTGACGACCACGTCGGCGCCCGCCGTGGCGTCGGCCGCGCTGGAGGCGCGGACGGCGCCGGCCTCTTCCGCTTTCGCCAGCGCGTCTTCGGACAGGTCGAAGGCCCGCACGGCATGGCCGTTCTTCAGCAGGTTGGCGGCCATGCCGCCGCCCATATTGCCGAGGCCGATGAAGGCGATGGTCTGGCTCATGTCAGGCTCCTGTTCTTGCGAAGTTCACAGCGTCGTGGGGATTTTGCAGATTTTGCAAGATACTGAAAAATATATGTATTTTTGCAAATAGGAAATTCACGGCATCGGCGCGGAGGTCAGCTGCGGCAATGGCGTCCACGCCTTTTCCGCGGGAAGTGGGACGAAGATCGAGTCGATCAGCGCGTCGGTCGCCTCCTCCGGCGTGGCCGGGTTCCAGCGCGGCGCGTTGTCCTTGTCGACGATCACCGCGCGCACGCCCTCGACGAAGTCGGGCCGGCGGATGACGGCGCAGGCGAGCCCATATTCCATTGCCATGTGCGTGGCGAAGTCCGTGTGCCGGGCGCCCTCGGCAAGCTGGCGCAGGGAGACCTTGATCGTCTGCGGCGACTTGGTGGCGAGCAGCGCGCGTTGCCGGGCCGCCCATTCGCCGCCATCGGCGTCGAGCGCCGCCAATATATCCTCGAGCCGGTCGGACGCGAACAGGCGGTCGATGTCGGCGCGCTGCGTTTCCAGCTTCGAGGGCGGCGGCTGCTCGCCATTCTCGCCGAGAATGGCCTCCAGTCCAAAGGGATCGGCGAGGATACGGGCCTTGACCGCGTCGAGGCGGTTGGACGAGATATAGTGGGTCGCGATGCCGATGGCGGCGCAGTCGGCGCCGTCGATGCGCGAGCCCGTCGCCGCCAGCCACGCGCCGATGCGACCCGGCAGCCGCGGCAGGAACCAGCCGCCGCCGACATCAGGGAACAGGCCGATGCCGGTTTCGGGCATGGCGAAGACGGTACGTTCGGTCGCGACGCGATAGCGGCACGGCAGCGAGATGCCGACACCGCCGCCCATGACGATGCCGTCGATGAAGGCCACCACCGGCTTTTCATAGACGAACAGCAGGTGGTTCATCCGATATTCGACGTGGAAGAAGCGTTCGGCCCCGACGCAGTCCGTTTTCGCACTTTCGGCGATCAGAGCGATGTCGCCGCCCGCGCAGAAGCCGCGGGACAATTTGGGATCGCCATCCGCCGCAACGGCATGGTCCAGCATGACGGCGACCACCGAGTCGTCCTGCCGCCAGGCCAGAAGCGCATCGGTAATCGCCTGGCACATCTCCGTCGTCAGCGCATGGATCGCCCGAGGCCGGTTGAGCCGGATGCGGCCGATGCCGTGTTCGATGAAGGTCAGAACCTGATCGGTCATGGCGATCCTCCTTTTCCGTTCCGGGCTATTGCCGCAGCATGTCCCTCGCCACGATCATGCGCATGACCTGATTGGTGCCTTCCAGGATCGAATGGACGCGCAGGTCGCGCCAGAAGCGCTCGATCGGATAGTCCATCAGATAGCCGTAGCCGCCATGAAGCTGGAGCGCGCGGTCGACCACCGACGATCCGGTGTCGGTCGCGAGCCGCTTGGCCATGGCGGCGAAGCGGGTCTTGTCCGGTGCGTTCTCCGTCACCTTGACCGCGGCGGCGTAGAGAAGGGTGCGGGCGGCCTGCAGCTCCGTCTCCATGTCCGCCAGCATGAACTGGGTGTTCTGGAAGTCGGCTATAGACTGGCCGAACTGCCTGCGATCCTTCGTATAGGTTACCGCCTCGTCGAGGCAGCGCTGCGCGCCGCCCAGCGAGCAGGCGCCGATGTTGAGGCGGCCGCCGTCGAGACCCGTCATCGCGATGCGGAACCCTTCGCCCTCTGCGCCTACGAGATTTTCGGCCGGCACGCGCACCCCGTCGAAATTGACCTGGGCCGTGGGCTGCGAATGCCAGCCGAGCTTGCGTTCGGGTGCGCCGAAGCTGACGCCCGGCATATCCTTTTCGATGACGAGGCAGGAAATGCCACGGGGACCATCCTCACCGGTGCGGACCATGACGACGTAGATTTCGTTTTCGCCGCCGCCGGAGATGAACTGCTTGGAGCCGGTCACGACATAATGATCGCCGTCCTTCACCGCGCGCGTCTTGAGCGCCGCGGCGTCCGAGCCCGAGCCGGCTTCGGTGAGGCAATAGCTGCCGATCCGCGCCATCGGCACCATGTCGGGCAGATATTTGTCCTTCACCGCCTGGCTGCCGAAGCGGTCGATCATCCAGGACGCCATATTGTGGATGGAGATGAAGGCGCTGGTGGACGGGCAGCCATAGGCCATCGCTTCCATGATGAGCGCGGCGTCGAGCCTGCCAAGACCGATGCCGCCCGATTCCTCCGATACGTAGATGCCGCCGAAGCCGAGGTCCGCCGCAGCGCGGATCGCGTCGATCGGGAAGATATGCTTTTCGTCCCATTCGGCGGCGTGGGGTGTGATCGCGTCGGCCGTGAACCGGCGCGCCATGTCCTGGATCGCACGCTGATCGTCGGTCAGATCGAACTGGGTCATACTCTCCCTTGCTCCGTCCGGCGGCCGTCAACCCGCAGGAATCGGTATCTGTTCATTGCAGCCTGTGTAGACCTAGCGGAATTGCATGCAACGGCGAAATTCTGCATGGATGATCGGCGATTTTGCAGGAGCGGGGGCGGGAAGGCGGCATGTTCGATTGGGACGACCTGCGTGTATTCCTGGCGGTGGCGCGGGCGCGCAAGCTGGCGCCGGCCGCGCGGACGCTGGCGATGGACGCGACGACGATCGCGCGCCGGCTTGGGCGGCTGGAGCGCGCGCTGGGCACCGAACTGTTCGAGATCGGTGCGGGCGAGCGGACGCTGACAGCGCGCGGCCAGATGCTGCTGCGCCACGCCGAGGCGGCCGAGAGCGCCGCGCTCTCGGCCGTCGAGGACGTTTCGGGGCAGGAGCGGCTGCTGGCCGGGCAGGTGCGGCTGTCGGTGGCGGAGGGATTCGGCACATGGGCGCTGGCGCCGGGACTGGCGGCGTTCAACCGGCGGCATCCGGGCATCAGGCTGGACCTGATCACGGCATCCGGGTTCCTGAACCCGTCGAAGCGGGAGGCGGACATGGCGGTCATGCTCGCCCGGCCGCAGCGCGGGCGGCTGGCGGTGCGGCGGATGGGAGACTATCGCCTGCACCTCTACGCCGCGCCGAGCTATCTGGCGCAGGCAGGGACGCCCGGGCGAACGTCCGATCTGAAGGAGCATGTGCTGATAGGCTATGTGCCCGAATTCATCTTCTCCCCCGAACTGGACTATCTGGACGAGGTGGAAGCGGGGCTGGAAGCGAGCCTGCGGTCGACCAGCATCAATGTGCAGCACCGGATGATTGCGGAGGGCGCGGGGATCGGGGTGCTGCCCGATTTCATCGCCCGGCACGATCCCCGGCTGGTGCCGGTGATGCCGGAACGGGTGGAGATCACCCGCAGTTTCTGGTTGGTCACCCATGGCGACCTCAAGAAGCTGGCGCGGATCGCCGCCGTCGGACAGTGGCTGCAGGAACGGATCGCCACATTGCATACGCTGTCGGAACGATCCGCGCCCTAAAGCCAATCGACGGGACGCTGCAGGGTCGCTAAGGGAGTCGGATGATAGCAAAGCGATCGCCTTTCGCCCATGCAGCCTAAGCAAAAACACTGCCGATCGGCAGCTTTGCCGCAAGGCGAGTTCAAGGGCCGGGCAACGGAGTATCTGAATTTCCTGGCGGCATGGGTCAGCAAACCGCGCCAGACGGCGTCGGTGGTGCCCAGCAGCCGTTACCTGGCGCGTCTGATGGCCGCCGGAATCGATCCCACCGATGGCCGGGTGCTGGAGCTGGGCGGCGGGACCGGCGTGTTCACCCGCGCGATCCTGAAGACCGGGCTGCCGCCGGAAAAGCTGGAGGTGGTGGAGATCAACCCCGCCTTCGCGCGCGGGTTGCGACGGCATTTCCCGCAGGTGTCGATCCTGGAGACGCCGGCGCAGATCGTGTCGACGGTGGCAGGCGGCGAGCCCGGCGATTATCAGGCGGTGGTAAGCGGCCTGCCGCTGCTGGCGATGGACCGCGCCGCCCATGTCGACATCCTGTCCGAGGCGTTCCGGATGCTGAAGCCGGGCGGCAGCTTCGTTCAGTTCACCTATTCGGTGCGTCCCCCGGTCAGCCGCGACACGCTGGCCGCGCTGGGGCTGGAGGTCGAACGGGTGGGGCAGGTCGTGCGCAATTTTCCCCCGGCCACGGTGTTCCGCTTTTTCCGTCCCCGAGACTGAGGGCCGGTTGCGCGGCCGCGGCGGCGTCCTATCTCTGCGATACAAAGAACACAGACTTGGGGGCGTTTCCGCGCATGGCAGCCATCATTACCGTCGAAGGCCTGACGAAGAGTTATGCGTCGGGCTTTCAGGCGCTCAAAGGCGTCGACCTGACGATCGAGGAAGGGGAGATTTTCGCGCTGCTGGGGCCGAACGGCGCAGGCAAGACGACCATGATCTCCATCATCTGCGGCAATGTGCGGCCGACCGGCGGCACGGTGACGGTCGCGGGGCATGACATAGTGAACGGCTATCGCGGCGCGCGCTCCGCGATCGGGCTGGTGCCGCAGGAGTTGCAGACCGACGCATTCGAGCGGGTGATCGACACCGTGCGCTTTTCGCGCGGGCTGTTCGGCAAGCCGCGCGACGACGCCTATATCGAGAGGGTGCTGCGCGACCTGTCGCTGTGGGACAAGCGCAACAGCAAGATCCTGGAGCTGTCGGGCGGCATGAAGCGGCGCGTGATGATCGCCAAGGCGCTGAGCCACGAGCCGCGCGTGCTGTTCCTGGACGAGCCGACCGCGGGCGTCGACGTGGAACTGCGGCGCGACATGTGGAAGCTGATCGGCGAACTGCGGGAGACGGGCGTCACCATCATCCTCACCACCCATTATATCGAGGAGGCCGAGGAGATGGCCGATCGGGTCGGCGTGATCAACCGGGGCGAGCTGATGCTGGTCGAGGAGAAGACCACGCTGATGCGCAAGCTGGGCAAGAAGACGCTGACCGTGGCGCTGGCCGAGCCCCTGGCAGCGGTGCCGCCGGAACTGGCCGAATGGGATGTCGCGCTGAAGGCCGATGGCAACGAGATCGAATATGTGTTTGATACCCATGCGGAAAGGACCGGCGTGTCGTCGCTGCTGCGGCGTCTGGGCGACCTCGGCATCGGCTACAAGGACCTCAACACCCAGCAGAGCAGCCTGGAGGACATATTCGTGAGCCTGGTGCATCAGGAGAAGGCGGCATGAACGGGCCCAACCTGCGCGCCATCTGGGCGATCTACAAGTTCGAACTGCACCGGTTCCGCCGGACCCTGCTGACGGGGCTGCTGGTGCCGGTGATCACGACGTCGCTCTATTTCGTGGTGTTCGGCGGCGCGATCGGATCGCGGATGACGGAGATCGACGGCATCCCCTATGCGGCCTTCATCGTGCCGGGGCTCATCATGATGTCGATGTTCACCGAGAGCATCTTCAACGCCAGCTTCGGCATCTACATGCCCAAGTTCACCGGGACGATCTACGAGCTGCTGTCGGCACCCGTTTCCGCGATGGAAACGGTGATCGCCTATGTCGGCGCAGCGGCGACCAAGGCGCTGATCGTCGGGTCCATCATCTTCGTGACGGCGCATTTGTTCGTCGACATTCATGTCGCGCACCCGCTGGCCATGGTCGGATTCATGGTGCTGATCGCGGTCAGCTTCTGCCTGTTCGGCTTCATCCTGGGCATTTGGGCGCAGAGCTTCGAACAGTTGCAGGTGATCCCGCTGCTGGTCATCATGCCGATGACCTTCCTGGGCGGGGCTTTCTATTCGATCCACATGCTGGCCGAGCCGTGGCGGACGATCACGTTGTTCAACCCGATCGTCTATCTGATCTCGGGCTTCCGCTGGACTTTCTTCGGCAAGGGCGACGTGGGGATCGAGTTCAGCCTGCTGTTCGTGGCAGGGATGCTGGCGCTGTGCCTGGGCGTCGTCGGATGGATGTTCCGCACCGGATATCGGCTGAAGAAATAAGCGCAAAAGGAAAGGGCGGTCCGAAGGACCGCCCTTTTCCGTTCCGCGCTGTCTGTCTGCTCCTCAGGCGGCGGCGCTCTGTGGCTGGATCGCGAAGAGGGTCACGCCCTTATACTTCTCGTCGCCCTCGTCATAGAGGCCGTACATGCCCTCGAACGTCTCGTCGATCACCGCGACGTCGCTGAGGCCGGCCAGCTTGAAGGTGCCGAGCTTCAGCTCGCGGGGCGGGCGGCCATCGCGCTCGATGGTCACGGCGTCGATGAACATCTCGTCATGGCGGGTGTAGAGGATGTGCGGCGCCAGTTTCACGACCATCCTGTTGTAGGTGGCCGTCAGGCATTTCTGCAGCGCGATCGCTTCAAAAAACTGGGTTGGAGCTTGCATGATGGCTCTTCCATTACTGATTCGTTCCGGTGGATCAATTGCTTTGTGCGGCGCACCATGGCAGCCGGGCGCAACAGGCGGGATTTTCGCGACGAAACGCTAGCGGGAAAGCAGGCCGAGCCGGTCCCGCATGCTCCAGCGGATGAGCAGCAGCACCGCGACCGCGCCGAGGCCGCTCGCAAGGCCGAGCCAGATGCCGACTCCTTCAAGGCCGAGGGGAAAGGCGAGCAGCGTGCCGACACCGATGCCGATGATCCAGTAGCCCACGAGCGCGAAGATCATCGGCACCTTCGTGTCCTGGATGCCGCGCAGGACGCCCGCGCCCACCGCCTGCGCCGCGTCCACAATCTGGAACAGCGCCGCGACGGCGAGGAAGCTGACGGCGAGCGTGGCGGTGCGGGCATTGGCGGGATCGTGAAGGTCCAGGAAGGCGGAGACCAGGGTCCGCGGCATGGCGATCAGGACGGTCGCGGCCATGACAGCGAAGCCGGTGCCGATCATCAGCGCCAGCCATCCCGAACGACCGATCGCAGCCCGGTCGCGCCGTCCATAGGCCAAGCCGACCCGCACCGTCGCTGCCTGGCCGATGCCCATCGGCACCATGAAGACCAGCGCGGCGATCTGGATCGCGACGGCATGGGCGGCGAGCGAATCCCGGTCGATGAGGCCCATGAGGAAGGCGGACGCGTTGAACACCGTCGTTTCGAAGCCCAAGGTCACGGCGATCGGCAGGCCGAGCGTCCAGACCGCGCGCAGCCGCTCGCGGTCCCGGGTCCAGAAATGGCCGAGCAGGCGATAGCGGCGGAACCGGCGGTCGATGAGGATCACCGCCAGCAGGCTGAGGAAGAGGAAGGAGGAGGAGAGAGTGCCCGCCAGCCCCGCGCCGAACAGTCCCAGCGCCGGGAGGCCCAGATGGCCGAAGATCAGCGCCCAGCCGATAAGGATGTTGAACGGGATGCCGCACACCATGATGACCACGGCCCAGACCGGCCGTTCCAGTGCGGAGATGAAGTTGCGCAGGGTGGTGAAGCCGAGGAACGGCAGCAGCGCCCATTGCAGGCCATGCATCAGTTCGCCCGCCTCGCGCGACAAGGTCGCGTCCTGGCCCATGGCGAGGAGGATCCGCTGGGCGTTCCAGAGCAGGAGCCAGGCGGGCAGGACGAAGAAGGCGGCGGCGCGCAGCGTCTGGTGAACGGTGCGGCGGACATCGCGGACGGAATGGCGGCGCCGTCCCCGTTCGCTGGCGATCAGCGGCGCGGCGGCGGTGACGAGACCCATGCCGAAGATCAGGAACGCGTTGAACAGGTTGATCGCCAGCGCGCCCGCCGCGACCGCTTCGGCGCCGAGGCGGCCGAGCAGCAGCAGGTCGGTGGCCGCTATACCGGCCCAGGCGATATTGCCTGCGATCATCGGGAGGGCGAGCGCCACCAGCGCGCCCGCCTCCTGCCGCCAGGGTGAGGACATGGCCGGTCCTAATGCTTCCGATGGAAGAGATGAAGGACAGCGACCACGATGCCGCCCACCACCAGGCCGACGACCGCCCCACCGACGGCGTTCACGAGCCATTCGACAAGGGGGCCGACGGCGGGCAGGGCATGGGCGGCAGCCTCCGCCACATGATGGATCATTCCGGGGATCGCATCCCAGTGGAATTCGTGCAGCCCGTGAACGATGAGGCCGCCGCCCACCCACAGCATCGCCGCCGTGCCTACCACCGACAGGATGCGCATGAGGACGGGCATCGCCATCACCAGTCCGCGCCCGATCGCGCGGGTGGAGGCGGCGCGGCGCTCCGCCAGGTGCAGGCCGATATCGTCCATCTTCACGATGAAGCCCACCACGCCATAGACGCCCGCTGTGATCAGTACGGCCACCACGACGAGGATGATCGCCTGCTCCCAGATCGGTTCGGCCGCCACGGTGCCGAGCGCGATCGCCATGATTTCGCCCGAGAGGATGAAGTCGGTGCGGATCGCGCCGGAGACCTTCCGGTCCTCCAGCTCCTTCGAGCTGTGGGTTTCCAGCGCTTCGTCGGCGACATCATGGCCGCCCTGTATGGCCTCCAGCACCTTTTCCACCGCCTCGAAGCAGAGGAAGGCGCCGCCCAGCATCAGCAGCGGGGGCAGCAGCCAGGGCGCGAAGGCGCTGAGCAGCAGCGCGGCGGGCAGCAGGAACAGGAGCTTGTTGCGGAGCGAGCCCTTGGCGATCTTCCAGATGATCGGCAGCTCGCGTTCCGGGGTGAGGCCCATGACATAGCGGGGCGTGACGGCGGTGTCGTCGATCACCACGCCGGCCGCCTTCGACCCCGCCTTGCCGGCGGCGGCCGTGACGTCGTCCAGCGAGGTCGCGGCGAGCTTTGCGATGCCGGCGACATCGTCCAGCAGCGCGATCAGACCCGAAGGCATGGTTCAATTTCCCCTGTTGCGGGCCGGCAAGCGACCCTGTCCGCCTGTCCCATAGAGGGCGCGCGGATCAGGGGCAATGCGTGGAAATGCCCTCAGGCGACGCCCCGGCCGGGCGGGTCGCTGGCCGGGAAGGATTCGTCGACCTGCTCGTCGACCTCGTCCCAATCCTTTGCTTCGATGCCGCGCTGCTCATCGGGGCCGGCGTCGCGGACGATGCCGGACGAGCCGACCGGGCCGCGATCGTCGCCGCCCTGCTTCGCTTTCCAGTTCTGCCAGCCCCTCCATGCCATCGTGCCGATGCCGGTCAGGAAGGCAAGTTTCAGCAATCCCTTCATGTCGAAGTCTCCCCTTTGGTGTGGACCCAGTTCGCCTGCCCATTCGTAACCGCGTCGCGTGACAGGCGGATTTCGCCTTCCTCGTCGAAGCCGCCGGGCGTCGCATCGTCTCCGCCCGAGGTCGGAGCGACGTCCCAGCGTTCGCGCAGGGCGGCGTCGATCATCGCGCGCCAGGCGTCGGCATCGCCGGCCTCGCACATCGCCGCATCGGGTTCCTTGAGGATCGCGAGCAGGCTGGCGGCGTCCTCCACGCGATCCGGCCAATCGTCGGGGGCTCCGGACGCCAGATGGCGGGCGAGGCGTTCGATGAGCGTGCGCTGTTCCATGGCTCCCGAACGCGCGCGGTGGGGCTGCGTTCCGTGGATCGTGACGCGGGCGCAGCGATATGAACGCCTCGCCCGCTCAGGTGTTGAGCAGGGGCGGGGACAAGCAGGAGATGCACGATGCCCCAGGGCGACAAGAGCAGCTATACCGACAAGCAGAAGCGCAAGGCGGAGCATATCGAGGAAGGCTATGAGGACCGCGGCGTGCCCAAGAAGGAGGCCGAGCGCCGCGCCTGGGCCACGGTGAACAGGGAATCGGGTGGCGGCAACAAGTCCGGTTCCGGACGAGGCAAGAAGGATACCACCGTGTCTTCGCGCAAGGGTGGCCGGAAAGGCGGCGCGGCTTCCGCCCGGCGGCCGGCGGCGGATCGATCGGCGGCGGCAAAGAAGGGATGGGAGACGCGGCGGAAGAAGGCGAGCGGGTAGAAGCGAACTGATGCTAAAGCCCTCTCCCGCTGGCGGGAGAGGGCTAAAAAAGGGCGGGAAACAGTCACCCAACAAAAAAGCCGCCCGTTGCGGGGCGGCTTTCTCGTTTCTTGGTCTGAAAGCTCAGGCTTCCTCGGCCGGGGCCTCTTCGGTGTCCGTGGCGATTTCGCCCGGCTCGGCATTGGGATCGTAATCCTCGGTGAAGCCGGCCTCGTCCTTTTCGAACATCTCGGCCATCACGTCGACGCCCTGGGCCTGGAGATCGGCCTCTTCCGGCGAGCGGGCGACGTTCACCTGGATGGTGACGGCGACTTCGGGGTGCAGCGCGACCTTGACGTCGAACAGGCCGAGCGTCTTGATCGGGCGTTCCAGCACGACCATCGCCTTGGTGACGTTGGTGATGCCTTCGGCCTGCAGCGCCTCCACCACGTCGCGGACCGCGACCGAGCCATAGAGATGGCCGGCGTTGGACGACTGGCGGATGAGGACGATCTGCTTGCCGTCGATGTCCTTCGATGCGGTTTCGGCGTCGGAGCGGCGGGCGGCGTTCTCGGCCTCGATGCGGGCGCGGTTTGCCTCGAACACCTTCTTGTTGGCGGCGTTGGAGCGAAGCGCCTTCTTGTTGGGCAGAAGGAAGTTGCGGGCGTAGCCGTCCTTGACGGTCACGACGTCGCCGATCGCGCCCAGCTTCTCGATGCGCTCGAGCAGAATGATTTCCATGGGAATGCCTCCCTTACTTCACGATGTAGGGCAGCAGGCCCAGGTGACGGGCGCGCTTGATGGCCTGGGCCAGCTCACGCTGCTTCTTGGCCGAAACGGCCGTGATGCGGCTGGGGACGATCTTCCCGCGTTCGGACACGAAGCCCTGCAGCAGACGGACGTCCTTGTAATCGATCTTCGGCGCATCCTTGGCGGCGAAGGGGCAGCTCTTGCGGCGGCGGAAAAACGGGCGTGCCATGGTTCAGATCTCCTTATTCGCCGGCTTCTTCGCGATCGCGGCGGGGGCCGCGGTCACCGCGGTCGCCACGGTCGCCGCGCGGGCCGCGCTCGGAGCGCTCCTGCTTGCGCATCATGACGGACGGACCGGTTTCCAGCTCATCGACCTTCACGGTCATGTAGCGGATCACGTCTTCGTTGATCTGGGTCTGGCGCTCCAGCTCGGCCACGACGCCGGCGGGGGCATCGATGTTGAGCATCACATAGTGCGCCTTGCGGTTCTTGGCGATCTTGTAGGCGAGCGAACGCAGGCCCCAGGTCTCGACCTTGGTCACCTTGCCGTCCATATCCTCGACGATCTTGGTGGCGTTTTCCGCCAGCGCGTCCACCTGCGCCTGTGCCAGATCCTGGCGCGCAAGGAACACATGCTCGTAAAGAGCCATGGGTATTGCCTCATCTGTTGGCCGATCGCTGACGCCCACCCCATGTGGGACGCCCCTCCGGCTGTCGTCTCAAATGCTACGCCAAGGCGGCGAGTCACCCCGACGCCCAAGCGAAGGCGCGCCTATGACGGAAAGGGCGGAGAAAGGCAAGTTGCGTTTATGCAGCATAACCCTGCCAATATCCGTTCGTCCTGAGTAGCCACTGAGCTTGTCGAAGTGGCGTATCGAAGGATAGATTGGCGCGCGACCTTTCGATACGGGTCTTCGACGAGCTCAGCCCCTACTCAGGGCGAACGGGGGAGGGGAGCAGAAAACTATATGCCAGTCGCCATAGCAGCCCTGTCCCTCATCCTCCTGATGATCGCCGCCTATCGCGGCATGAGCGTCATCCTCATGGCCCCGCTGCTGGCGATGCTGGCGGTGTTCCTCACGGATCCCGCCGCCGTGCCGGTCGCCTTTTCGGGCCTGTTCATGGACAAGGCGGCGAGCTTCCTCAAACTCTATTTCCCCGTGTTCCTGCTCGGCGCCCTGTTCGGCAAGCTGGTGGAGATTTCGGGCTTTTCCCGCGCCATCGTCACCGCCGTCATCGGCATGGTGGGCGCTGGCCGCGCCATTCCCACGATCATGATCGTGACGGCGCTGCTTACCTATGGCGGCGTGTCGGTGTTCGTCGCGGTGTTCGCCGTCTATCCCTTTGCCGCCGAGATGTTCCGGCGGGCCGACATCCCCAAGCGGCTGGTGCCTGCGACCATCGGGCTGGGGGCCATCACCTTCACGATGGACGCGCTGCCGGGCACGCCGCAGATCCAGAATATCATTCCCACCAGCTTCTTCGGCACCACCGCCTGGGCGGCGCCGGTGCTGGGCCTGTTCGGATCGGCCTGCATCGCCGCGATGGGGCTCGTCTATCTCGGCTGGCGGCGGCGGACGCTGGCGGCGGCAGGGGAGGGCTATGGCGCGCCGGGGACGCTGGTGAACGAGCCCGAGCCGGTGGAGGAGGCAAGCCGCGTGCATCCGCTGGTCGCGCTGTTGCCGCTGCTGGTGGTGGGGCTGGGCAATCTGGCGCTGACCATGCTGATCCCAAGGCTGATGCCGGAAGAGGAGAGCAGCGTATCGCTGGCGGGTCTTGCCGAGCCGCTGGTGGTGAAGGTGGCGCAGGTCTCCGCGCTGTGGGCGGTGGAGGGCGCACTGCTGCTGGGGATCGCGACGATCCTGCTGTGCGCCTGGCGGACCGTGGCGCAGCGCTTTGCCGAAGGAGCCAAGGCTGCCGTGGGCGGTGCGCTGCTGGCCGGAATGAACACGGCGGTCGAATATGGCTTTGGCGCCGTGATCGCTGCGCTGCCCGGCTTCCTGGTGGTCAAGGAAGCGCTGAAGGCCGTGCCCAATCCGCTGGTGAACGAGGCGATCACGGTGACGTCGCTCGCCGGGATCACGGGATCGGCTTCTGGCGGGCTGTCGATCGCGCTCGCGGCGATGGCCGAACAGTTCGCGGCTGCGGGCGATGCGGCGGGCATCCCGCGCGAAGTGCTGCACCGGGTGGCGTCGATGGCGTCGGGGGGCATGGACAGCCTGCCGCACAATGGTGCGGTCATCACCCTGCTGGCGGTGACGGGGCTGACGCACCGGCAGGCCTACAAGGACATTTTTGCCTTGACGCTTATCAAGACGGTGACGGTTTTCCTGGTGATCGCAGTTTATTATCTGACAGGGATTGTATGACATACGAACGCCCCGGAGAGTGTTTCCCTCCGGAGCGTCCTTGCCCATCGCCCGACAATGAAGGCCTTAGCCCGCACTATTCATGAGGCCTCCGCTCCGGGTTCGTGCGAGCATGGTTTGTCGGTCGTCGGGTGATCAGAGCAAGCTCCTCCGGCGGTTTTTTTCACCGCGTCAGGATCGATGGGCTTTTCGAGGTTGAAGGACGAGGGCTCGGGCTTTGGGCGGCACTGCCGCGCTGGTTATGTGGGTGCCGGCCGGAGGCCGGTGGCAATGGTTCTGAACAGGCTGGCATCGGGACAGGCTGACGCGAAGGCGACGCGGATGCGCGTAGCGGTTTCGATGACGCGGGCGGCGACCTTGAGCAACCGCAGGCGCAGCGTTGCGAACTCGGCGGTGGCGAGCGCGGCAGCCTTCGGGATTTCCTGCTGGATGCGCCACACGAGCCAGTAGGCGGCGGTGTGCAGGATGAGGCGCATCTGGTTGGCATTGGCTGAGCGGCACGAGGTACGATCGCTGGCAAGCTGGGTCTTGTGGCGCTTGATCAGGTTCTCGGCGTTGCCGCGCGCGCAGTAGAGGGTGTCGTAGATATGCTCAGCCGAACCTTCGGCCAGCGAGGTGACGACATAGCGGATGTCCATGCCCAGCGTGCTGGCCTCGATCCGGGCGACGACGCGGCGCTGGCACTTCCAGCTCTTCGCGCCGTAGCGGGTCTCGGCATAGTTGCGCAGGACCGGATATTGGCGCTGAGCCCGCTTAACCGCGCAGGCATCGGCGGCAGCGACGATTTCGGGATCAGCACGCAGCGCGGCGTTGGTCGGCAGGCCGAACACGTAGTCGACGCCGGCCGCCTCGCAGAAGGCCATGACCTCGGGCCGGCCATAGTGCCCGTCGCCGCGGATGGTGATGTGCGTTTCGGGCCAGTGCCGGCGCAGATGGCGCACCAGGCGCCGGATGTGGCCGGCAGCTTCGGCGCCCGACGGTGTCTTGCCGGTGCGCAGCAGCATCGCCACCGGTCGGCCGGTGGCAGTGTCGTAGACATGGATCGGCAGGAAGCAGCGCTCGCCATGATGCCCGTTCCAGAAGGAGAGCTGCTGATAGCCATGAACAACGTCACAGGTGTCATCGATATCCAGCGTCACCGCCGCCGGCGCGGCGGGGTAGCTGGTGCAGTAGATGTCGATCATCGCGGCCATCATCCTGGCCAGTTCGCGTGTGGTCGGCGCATTTTCCCACCGGCTCATCGTCGGTTGGCTGGCCAGCCCCGCGCCCGATCCCGGCAGCTTGCCCAGCGCCAGACGGAAGCCCGGATCGTCGCGCAGAGCGTCGAGATCATCGGCGTCTTCATAGCCGCAGGCGATCGCGAACACCCGGGCACGCAGGATGTCATCAAGGCGATGGATCACCCGCACAGGGTCCCGCGGATCGGCAATGCAAGCCGCAAGCCGCCGGCAAAGCCCCATCGCGCGCTCGGCCTGTGCCAGCAGCAGAACACCGCCATCCGAGGTGAGCCGACCTCCGTCGAACGCGGCTGTGATCTTCTTGCGCCCGATCGCTGGAAACGAAAATCCCGGCGCGCTATCATCGCTCCCGGCGGGTGTGGCCCGTGGCATAAATTGCCTCGCTGCAGGACTGGTCTAGACACCCATTTTCCTACATCAAAGCAATCGCTTACACCACTCCCGCCAACCCTGCTGACTGAGCCCGATGAATAAGCCGGGTTAGTTGATCGCGCTGCCGATGACCGCGCCGATCAGGCCGCTGGCGATCGCGACGAGGACCGCGTCATTGCCCGAGCGGACCCACTGGTAGCCGCGCGGCGGGGCCGAGAGGCGATAGTCGCGATAGTTGTTCACGACACGGTAGTTGGTCGCATAGCGGCGGTCGAAGCGCTGGCCCTTCGCCCAGCGGTGGTTGTTGTAGCTGCCGTTCCGGTAGCCGGTGCGATAGTCGTTACGGACGACGGTGCGCTGCTTCACCACGGTGCGGCCGTGCGGGCCCTGCTTCACGACGCGGGTGACCTCGCGGTGGGGGGCGGCCTGCGCCTCGGCCGCGACCATCGGGCTGGCGACCATGGTGGTGGCGGCGAGGGCCATCAGAAACTTCTTCATCATGTCACTGCTCCTCATTCAATCTCTGGCGCCGTGCTCCGGCGTCGAAGACAGAATTAGGCGTCACTTGTCGCAGGGATGTGCCGATAGGCCCAAAGTGTGTCGGAAATTGTATCAGGAGAGGATTTAGTCTGAACGGTTGTTCAGAAAAAGCGCGCCGGAGAAACCCTTCGTGACCCCTCCGGCGCCGAGGATGGACTTTATTCGTGGCGCAGCGCGTCGATAGGGTTGAGGGCCGCCGCGCGGCGGGCCGGGAAATAGCCGAACACCACGCCGATGGCTGCGGAGAAGACGAAGGCGATGAGGTTGGTCTTCACGTCGAAAAGGAAGGGCACCTGCATCAGCGGCGCGATCGCCAGCGAGGCGACCAGCGCCAGGAACAGCCCGATGAGCCCGCCGAGGCAGGACAGCACCACCGCCTCCACCAGGAACTGCATCAGCACCTCGCGCGCGACGGCGCCGATGGCGAGGCGGATGCCGATCTCCCGCGTGCGCTCCGTCACCGACACCAGCATGATGTTCATGATGCCGATGCCGCCCACCAGCAGCGAGATGGCCGCCACTGCGCCGACGATCTGGGTCAGGATCGTGGTGGTGCCGGTCAGCGTGTCGGAAATCTGCTTGGTGTCGAAGACGTTGAAATTGTCCTGGTCGCCCGGCTTTACCTTGCGCCGCTCGCGCATCAGCTGCTCCAGGCTGCTCTGCACCGCTGCGCTTTCATAGGCGTCGTCGACGGCGACCATGATCTGGCTGATGTCGCGGTCGCCGGTGAAGCGGCGCTGCACAAACTTGATCGGCATGACGACGACGTCGTCCTGGTCGCCGAAGCCGCCCTGGCCGCGCGTCGTCAGCACGCCGATCACCTGGCAGGACACGCCCTTGATCCGCATCCGCTTGCCGACCGGATCGGTGTTCTGGAAGAGGTTGGTGCGTACCGTGTTGCCGATGACGCAGACCGCCTTGCCCGCTTCCTCCTCGTCCGGCATGAACAGGCGGCCTTCGGAGACATTCCATTGCTGGACTTCCGAATAGGCCGACGTCGTGCCGTAGACGGTGGTCGACCAGTTGTTGCCCTCGTAGATCGCGGTGCCGCTGGACTGAACGACGGGCGCGACGGCGCGCACGCCGGTCAGCTGGTTCTCGATCGCGGTGAGGTCCGCTTCCTTGAAGTCGGGCGGGCGCGGGCCGCCGCCGCCACGGCCGAAGCCCTGGCCGGGGCGGAGCTGCAGCACATTGGCGCCGAGCGCGCTGATCTGCTGGCGCACTGCGGCGGTGGCGCCGTTGCCCAGTGTCACCATGGTGACGACCGCGGCCACGCCGATGATGATGCCCAGCGTCGTCAGGAAGCTGCGGAGCTTGTGGCGGTTGATCGCCCGGAAGGCCAGGATGACGGTCGTGCCTAGCATTCTTGCCTCATATCGTCCTTCAGCGTCATCCCCGCCTTCGCGGGAATGGCGAAGAAAAAGTTGGGACGGTTCACGCCTTCACCCCTCCCTCGACGCGTTCCACAAGACCGTCCTTGAAGTGAACGATGGTGCGCGCGAATTCGGCCATGTCGGGCTCGTGCGTGACCATGAGGACGGTGATGCCGCTGTTGCGGTTGAGGTCGGTCAGCAGCTCCATGATCTCCACCGACCGTTCCGAGTCCAGATTGCCGGTCGGTTCGTCGGCGAGCAGCACGTCGGGCTGGGTGACGATGGCGCGGGCGATGGCGACGCGCTGCTGCTGCCCGCCCGATAGTTCGGCCGGTGTATGGTCCCACCATTGCCGCAGGCCGACCTTGTCGAGCGCGGCCATGCCGGCCTCGTAGCGCCTCTGCTTGTCCTCGCCGCGGTAGAGCAGGGGCAGTTCCACATTCTCGAGCGCCGTGGTACGCGAGAGCAGGTTGAAGCCCTGGAACACGAAGCCGAGATAGCGGCGGCGCAGCAGGGCGCGCTGGTCGCGGTCCAGCGTCTCGACATGGCGGCCCTTGAACAGGAATGTCCCGCCCGAAGGCACGTCGAGACAGCCCAATATGTTCATTGTCGTCGATTTGCCCGAGCCCGAGGGGCCCATGACGGCGACGAAGTCACCCTGCGCGATGTCGAGGTCGATGCCCTTCAGCGCCTGGAAGGCGGTGGGGCCCTCGCCATAGACCTTGGTGACGCCGCGCAGCGAGATGATCGGTTCGGCGGCCATGGCGTCAGGTCCCATCCTGGCGGCCGGTTCCGCGCGTGGCGCCAGCGGCGGGC
>NZ_AUWY01000102.1 GCF_000447205.1 Sphingobium ummariense RL-3
CCCGCACTATTCATGAGGCCTCCGCTCCGGGTTCGTGCGAGCATGGTTTGTCGGTCGTCGGGTGATCAGAGCAAGCTCCTCCGGCGGTTTTTTTCACCGCGTCAGGATCGATGGGCTTTTCGAGGTTGAAGGACGAGGGCTCGGGCTTTGGGCGGCACTGCCGCGCTGGTTATGTGGGTGCCGGCCGGAGGCCGGTGGCAATGGTTCTGAACAGGCTGGCATCGGGACAGGCTGACGCGAAGGCGACGCGGATGCGCGTAGCGGTTTCGATGACGCGGGCGGCGACCTTGAGCAACCGCAGGCGCAGCGTTGCGAACTCGGCGGTGGCGAGCGCGGCAGCCTTCGGGATTTCCTGCTGGATGCGCCACACGAGCCAGTAGGCGGCGGTGTGCAGGATGAGGCGCATCTGGTTGGCATTGGCTGAGCGGCACGAGGTACGATCGCTGGCAAGCTGGGTCTTGTGGCGCTTGATCAGGTTCTCGGCGTTGCCGCGCGCGCAGTAGAGGGTGTCGTAGATATGCTCAGCCGAACCTTCGGCCAGCGAGGTGACGACATAGCGGATGTCCATGCCCAGCGTGCTGGCCTCGATCCGGGCGACGACGCGGCGCTGGCACTTCCAGCTCTTCGCGCCGTAGCGGGTCTCGGCATAGTTGCGCAGGACCGGATATTGGCGCTGAGCCCGCTTAACCGCGCAGGCATCGGCGGCAGCGACGATTTCGGGATCAGCACGCAGCGCGGCGTTGGTCGGCAGGCCGAACACGTAGTCGACGCCGGCCGCCTCGCAGAAGGCCATGACCTCGGGCCGGCCATAGTGCCCGTCGCCGCGGATGGTGATGTGCGTTTCGGGCCAGTGCCGGCGCAGATGGCGCACCAGGCGCCGGATGTGGCCGGCAGCTTCGGCGCCCGACGGTGTCTTGCCGGTGCGCAGCAGCATCGCCACCGGTCGGCCGGTGGCAGTGTCGTAGACATGGATCGGCAGGAAGCAGCGCTCGCCATGATGCCCGTTCCAGAAGGAGAGCTGCTGATAGCCATGAACAACGTCACAGGTGTCATCGATATCCAGCGTCACCGCCGCCGGCGCGGCGGGGTAGCTGGTGCAGTAGATGTCGATCATCGCGGCCATCATCCTGGCCAGTTCGCGTGTGGTCGGCGCATTTTCCCACCGGCTCATCGTCGGTTGGCTGGCCAGCCCCGCGCCCGATCCCGGCAGCTTGCCCAGCGCCAGACGGAAGCCCGGATCGTCGCGCAGAGCGTCGAGATCATCGGCGTCTTCATAGCCGCAGGCGATCGCGAACACCCGGGCACGCAGGATGTCATCAAGGCGATGGATCACCCGCACAGGGTCCCGCGGATCGGCAATGCAAGCCGCAAGCCGCCGGCAAAGCCCCATCGCGCGCTCGGCCTGTGCCAGCAGCAGAACACCGCCATCCGAGGTGAGCCGACCTCCGTCGAACGCGGCTGTGATCTTCTTGCGCCCGATCGCTGGAAACGAAAATCCCGGCGCGCTATCATCGCTCCCGGCGGGTGTGGCCCGTGGCATAAATTGCCTCGCTGCAGGACTGGTCTAGACACCCATTTTCCTACATCAAAGCAATCGCTTACACCACTCCCGCCAACCCTGCTGACTGAGCCCGATGAATAAGCCGGGCTAGGCTCGAAGTCGATCCTGAAACAATCTTAAGCGCAGCGCGTCGAATGGGTTCGGTCAAGACGTCGATGCTACAGGATGTCGAGCGCGGCAATCGCTTGGAACTGGCATCGATTTGCGACGCGGTCTTGGAGCTTTCCGATGCTTACAACATATCGATGCCCGTGACGCAGGCAATTAGCAGCATTGCCCATTTCAAAGATCTTTCGCAGAACTCGAAACATGCGCTAGATGTTGAGCAAGGCGGTCAGGCGCCAGTATCAAAGTGCAGAATTGGATGATTACGGGCCGCCGCTCATCACCTCCGTGCGGGTGATCAGCGATTGCAGCACAACCAGCGCGGCGTCGGTCGTGACGCCTTCGGTCGCTATCGCCCAAAGGCATTCCGGGGCGGCATATTGGGCCAGCGGTCCGATCGCCTCCGGCAGCTCGCGCCACTTGGCCTTGCGCGCGGCCGGCGTCTTCTCCTTCACCGCGCGCTGGAAGGCGGCGAGCATCGATTCGAATTCGGGTTTCCCAAGTAGTGTAGGGCCCACCATGGCGAGGAGCGAGGCCATCGCGTAATCCCGCCCAGTGTGCGCTCGAAGGAGGGCGACTCATCGCTCCAGCCTCCCGCCTGCCCAAGGATGCCAGACTTCTCGCGCAGGGCGATAGCGGTCTGATCGATGATGGGGCCCACGCAGGGGGAAGGAAGTACGGCTTGGGCCGACCTTGCGTCCGCCGGAGCTGCCAGTCGGCTAGGGCGGATCGACATTTAGGATTCCCAAGCGAGAGGCTGTCTGATTCATGGGGTTCCGTGTTATGGCACGGAGCGGGTGATGGGCATCAAGCGATACGAGTTGAGCGATGGGCAGTGGCAGCGGATCGAGCCGTTGCTGCCTGGCAAGGCGGGGGATCGTGGCCGGACGGGATCGGATAACCGATTGTTCGTGAACGGTTGTTTGTGGGTGCTACGGTCGGGCGCCCACTGGTGCGATCTTCCGGAACGCTATGGCAAGTGGAAGACGGTGCACAGGCGGTTCAGCCGCTGGTGCCATGCCGGGGTATGGGAGCGAGTGTTTGCCTCGCTGGTGGCCGACCGCGACAATCAGTATCTGATGCTCGATAGCACCATCGTTCGTGCCCACCAGCAGGCGGCGAGCGGGAAAGGGGGGCCTGCGACCAGGCGCTGGGGCGTTCCCGAGGCGGGCTGACCACCAAGATCCACATGCTCGCCGACACGTTCGGCCGGCCGCTGCGCTTTATCGTCACCGCCGGCCAGGTCGGCGACATTACCACTGCACCGGCCTTGCTCAACGGCCTGCAGGCCGAGGCCGTGCTTGCCGATAAAGCCTACGACAGCAATGCCTTACGCGCACTGATCGCCGATATGGACGCCATCGCGGTGATCCCGTCGAACCGCTGCCGCAAGGCCGTAATCCCCCACGATGTCGCCATCTACAAGCATCGCAACCAGATCGAGCGATGCTTCAACAGGCTCAAGCACTACCGCCGCTTCGCCACCCGATATGAACGCCGAACCATCCACTTCACCGGCTTCATACACCTCGCCGCCGCCATGATCTGGCTACAATAAATGTCGATCCGCTCTAGCGGCTCGGATCAAGTCTTCGTCGCCGCCGCTTTCACCGCTTCAAGAATGGCCGATTGCAGCGTAAGCGGTCGTTCCCAGTAGCGGTGGCGATTGGCAGTTTTGTCCCAAAAATGGCCCGCCTGTCGAATGTCAACGTAGGGCAGCTTCCGGGAAACTTGATCGCGCTCTTAAACGGCAACAATGTTGGCGACCCCCGCCTTCATCATCTCGCAAGGGAGAGATGCGCGAACAGGCGCTGCTTGTTGTCGGGAACGACTTGTGCCGCCGCGGCTTCCCACGCGGCGTATCGTTCCATGGTTGCCGCGATGTCGATGGCGGGCCGGGACTGTGTTGCATCCGTCATTGCGATACTCCTGAAAGGCGAAAGCCCGGCGCGATGACCGGGCTTTCAGGGGTTAGGGTTAAGAGGTGGACCGCCGTCGGCGGATCATTCCCGAAGCCCGCCGGCGGCAATGTCTTCGATCCATTCCGACGCCTCGTCGAAATCGGTATCATCGTCGGCGACCAGGCGGGCCAGCGCCACGGCGCCTTCGCGGCCGAGTTGCCCGAGCCGCTGAAGCGCGCTCAGCAGGACCGGGCCAGTTCATCGGGTGTCGCGGTGTCGATCCGGGAAGTCTGCATCATCAGTCTCCTTAAAATACCAAAAGCCCGACGCGGGTGCGCCGGGCTCGAAGGATAGAAGGTGGTGTGAACGGGGCGAGCGAACCCGCCCCATTCGGGTGCTACGCCGCCGCCGCGACGTCCTTGCCATCATTGCCGGCATCGACCGGCTGCTCCTCGTCGTCGAGAAACGTGGGCAGAGCAGCCGTCTCCTCCTCGCCAAGAAACGGATCGGCAGCGGGCGCGTCGAGCAGTTCCGGCGTCCGCATCGGCCCGGGGAGCCAACCGGAATCCTCCAGCAGCCGCTCGGCCTCGTTCGCCATGTCGCCCTTTTTGAGATGGTCGATCATCTCGGCGAAGTTCGGCCCCTTCGCTTCCGCGACATCGGCAAGGATGCGCGGCTTGGTCACACTGCGGAAATACCCCTCGACCGTCGGACGCCAGCCCGCGCCGATCAGGTCGAGCCCGACCGCACGGGCCAGAACATGACTGTGCACAAGACGCCGCTCGATGCTGTGCTTCGAGATGCGGCCATTGTCATATTTGGGCACGACCTCCGCTTGAGCATTCAGGACTTGCGAGGCGCAATGCGCGAACAGCGCCGCCTGTTCGGCCCCGTCAAACGCGAGCAGCGCATCCCATAGATCCTTGTCATCGTCGGGCAGACGATCGGCCCAACGCTTGTGGCGCTCCTCGATCGCCCTGGCCGGCGCGCTGCCGCGCAGCCCGGACGGGGCGAACCCGAACGACACCTTGTTGAGCGAGACTTCCAGGCAGGATTCGCGGCTGTAGCTGTAGAAGGTGCTGAGCACGAACGCATGAAGCACCGCCGCGAAGGCCGTGGACGGCTCCTGCGCAAGCGCATCCTGGAGGGCAAGCGTACGCCAGGCGGTGAGCTCGGCGACCAACCTGTCGGGCAGAGGTTTGAGGATTTCGCCATCCTCCTCCTCGTCCCCGGACGATGCGACATTGATCGACACGACATTGGAGGCGGCGGGATCGCTCGCGCCGTCACTGTCCTCGCCATCCGAATCGCCGCCCGCGAAGGGCGCATCGGTTTCCTTGCCGCCGGGCTCGGCTTCGACCGCCGGCTCATCCTCTGGCCGGACATAACCGCGCTCGATGCAGAGCGAGCCATCGGACTCGATCGACACGAACACGCCGCCCCGCGCCATGTCTTCCGCCGTGAAGGTCAATGGGCGTTCGACCAGCGCGCCGATCTCGGTGTCGATGGCCGCGAGGCGCGCATGGACCTCGTCGGGCACATGGGGTTCGTCCGACCACTGCTCCTCCAGCGCCTCGGCCTCGGTTTCCAGTTCGGCAAGGCGGGCGTCTTCCTGCGGCGTCCGGTCCACGGGCACGCCCCCGATCTCCCGCATGCCGTCGGTCACGCCCCAGGGCAGGTCGACCGCGGTCGCCACCCATTTCCAGCCCTCGGCGCCGATCGTCTCGCCTTCAGCCTGAAGCTTCTCGCTCACCAGCCGATCGAGCAGCGCCGGATCGGTGAGCCAGCCGCCGTCATCCTCCTCGAACAGATCGCGCAACACATGACCGCCCGCCGCGACATAGGCATCGACTCCGATGAACCGCACTCGCCGGTCGGCGACCCGGATCGTGTCCTCGGTCAGCTTCTGCCGGATATAAGCGCCGGACTTGTTGTAGCTGTGGGCGAGCAGCTCCCACACCTGTTCCTGCCGCTCATGATCGTCCGAGACCGAGAAGGCCATGAGCTGCTCGAGCGTCATGCAATCCTCGGCATAGACGGCGTGCAGCTTCGGCGAGACCTTCGCGAGACGGAGGCGCTGGTTCACGACCGCCGGGGTGACGAGGAAATGCGCGGCGATCGATTCGATGCCCTCGCCCTTGTCGACCATCGCCTGCATGGCCCGGAACTGATCGAGCGGATGGAGCGGTTCGCGGAAGGTGTTTTCCGCATAGCTGTCCTCCTCGGCCAACACGCCGTCATTGGCGGCCCTGACCACACAGGGGATCGGCGCGTTCTTCGCGAGACGCTTCTGCTTCACCAGCAGTTCGAGCGCGCGGAACCGCCGGCCGCCGGCCGGCACCTCGAAATCGCCGGTCTCCTGCCCCGCCTCATCGAGGATGGGCCGGACATTGAGGCTCTGGAGCAGGGTCCGGCGAACGATGTCGTCGGCCAGTTCGCCGATCGACACGCCGGCCTTCACCCGGCGGACATTGGACTGGGACAAACGCAGGCGGTCGAATGGAATGTCGCGCGAGCCGCTGAGGGTGATCTTCTGGGGCGCTTTGGCCATGGGTTTTCTCCATGACGGGCCGCCGCGAGACTCTCTCCCGGCTTCCAGCCCGTCACGAAGCCCCTGGCTTCCCTCTTCCTCTCAGGCCTGCCGCACGCAGGCCATGCGTTCTTGCCGCTTCGACCGGCACCGCTCGCCGCAATCATCTTGCCATGAAGTTCGCTATTTGTTCCCATGTCCAGATGAAACGAATCGCACGTGAAGAACTGTCAGCCATCCTCCTAGCAGCGCCCGGCTGGGCGCAGGTCGGGCTGACGATGCCGGACGAACGGATGCGCGAGCGCGCCGCCGACACGCTGGCGGCGACGATCATCGAGAAGCTGGAGGGATCATCCCCGACCGATGTGAACCAGCTCAGGCTGCCGCTGTAGGCGAAGGCGCGGGTTCCTGCGCCACGTCGAACACGCCGCGCCGGACGCCGAAACGGTCGGAGAAGGTGACGACATTAGTGTGACCGTCGCGACCGATCTGCGTAAAGCGCAGCAGATCG
Source organism: Sphingobium ummariense RL-3 (assembly GCF_000447205.1). GTDB lineage: Bacteria > Pseudomonadota > Alphaproteobacteria > Sphingomonadales > Sphingomonadaceae > Sphingobium > Sphingobium ummariense. Next base: position 6,609 of record NZ_AUWY01000102.1, read on the forward strand.
CCCTTGAGGATCTCGATCGTGACCGGCGGCAGTTCATCGCGCGGGTCGTGGAAGGTCATGCGATTCTTCGGCATCTTCACCTCCTGTGCAGCGGCAATTGGCGCGGCCGCTCTTTTCAGGGGTCAGGCCATTCCTTCTTCATTTCGAGCAGCCCGAGCATCCCCTGATAGCTCTGATCGGAACGGATTTCACCTTTGTAGCCGGCATCACGCAATTCTGCCTCGCGTTCCTTCGTTTCGAAAGGCTGAAGTCTTGGGTCGAAGCTGATCGACCTGAACAGCATGTCGGGATCGATTGGCATCAGGCGAACGTCGGGAACGGACTGATCCTGAGACCATTCGCGCCCGATCAGCATGAAGCGCACCTCCTGCTCATGGGCAAAATAGTGCCGCTTCCAAAGCAGGGAATCCGCACGGCCCTGGACCGTCTGAAAGAAACCGGGGCCATGTTGGCCGTTGCAGGCATTGACGATGCGCTGCCAGATCTCCTTGTCGTCGAGATATTCGACACCGCCTGCGACGATGTGCGCGTCGGCCCCTTCGGCATGCCAGGCTTCCGACGCGGAAAGAAGATGCCGCACCGTCGTCGTGACCGTCACGCCTTCGTTCAGGCGATCGGCGTTGCGACGCGTCTCATCCAGTCGCACACGGGAATAGGCGCGCAACAACGTGTCGGAACCGGGATTAAGCGACCAACATTGCGCCCATGCCGGAGCCAGAAAGTCGGCAAGCTGGTGCTGCCCCTTGGCAGGGTTGAGGCCGCGGCCGTCCAGCATGCAAAGGGATGGAGCATCCTCCCTCGGATCATCCCAGAGCCGCGGCCTCACCAGCGCCATTTCCCTGTGCTTCACCGCATCGAGGAGCCGGGCGAGCGGAAAAATCCGGCGCACCTCCTGGTCCAGATCGACGATGCGGGCAGCAAAACGGCAGGGGTCACCGTTGATTGGCAATAAATCCATATATCCTCCCTCCTGCCAGTATTAGCACGCGACGATGAGAGCGCGTCTATGCGATTCCAAGGCAAGCCAATCACCGATGCTCTTCGGGCAAATCCTCCTCATGCCCCTGCCAGACGATCTGGTCGCCCTCATAGACGGTGACGAACCCGCGGCCGCGCGCGATCGGCGCAGGCGGCTGGGCCGAGAAGTTGAGGCAGCCGAACGTGTCGCCCGTGGCGGAGAAGGCGAGCGGCTTGCCATAGTGCATCAGCAACTGGTCGCAGGAACACGAGGGACGCTTCACGCGCGTTTGGAAACGCCGAGCTGAAACGCCTAATAGGCTCGAACCTCCCAGTCCGCCGGCGGCGACCAGTGCCTGCAATATTTACAGTAGCGCGGGATCGGGCTCCGGATCGTCGTCATTGGCGGCGCGTGCCGCATCGGGCCGCAAGGCGAGCAGATAATCGGCCGCCTTCGAGGCCGCGCTGGCTGCACGCAAGATCGCGCGACTGTCCTCGCGGATGATCTCAAGCCAGGATCCGAGATAATCTGCATGCCGGACGGTGGGCGTGATGCCGAGCGCCGCGCAGACGAAGGCGCCTGACATTTCGGCGATCAGCTCTTCCCTGCCGTAGGCGACCGAACCGAAGCTGCCGGTCTGATCGCGGTCGAGACGGGCGGCGCCTCCAACCCAATGCGAGAGCTCATGAAAAGCCGTCCGGTGCCAGTTCACCGGGTCGTGGAAATCATCCGGACGCGGCACCTGTACATAGTCGTGACGGGGCGAATAATAGGCCGAGGGACCGCCGATACGGAAGTCGGCGCCGGTCGCTTCGATCAGCGCCTCAGCCTGCGGCAGGATTAGCCCTTCGGGAATCGGCGGCCGCGGCTCGCAGATATGGGCAGGCAGCCCCTCGCACTGCTCGACCGAGAAGACGGTGAACCATTTGAGGAAGGGAATGCCGCCCGACGGTTCGCGGCTTTCATTGTCGGTACGGCGGCGCTCTTCCTTCGGGATGAAGCGGCGCGTGTAGATGACGCCCGCGCCCCGCTCGCCGCGCCGGACATGACCGCCAAGCGCCAGCGCCTGCCGGAAGGTCAGGAAGGCATGGGAGGCAAAGCCGCGCGAGACGATGGCATCCCAGAGGGTGAGAACATTAATTCCACTGTATCGCCGGTTGCTGACCGCATTGTAGGGCATGCCGATACTCGCCTTCGAAGAACCCCAGGGCTGGACCCAGGGGACGCGGCCAGCTTCGAGTTCGGCGATGATCCGGTTCGTGATCTGCTCGTAGAGGTTTGTCCGCTCATCGGCGGTTCTGGTGGTGCGTGCCTGTGCCATCGCGCTTCTCCGCGACGGATCGGTCCCGAGCCTCTCTCGTGACGCTCAACCCGTCACGGCCAGCCGGCCGCACTCTCACTCTCAAGGGGGCGTTACGGGGCGCAGCCCCGTTCGAAGGGCTCCGGTGAGACTCGCGAAGCGTAGCTCACCGGCAGGGAGAGACTTTTCCCCTCAAGGCGAAATTCCGTGCGCCAGGAGACGCTATGGAACGCCAATTTTGGCATTCAGCGTTGTAGCCCGGTTGTAGCCCGTGCAAATCCGATGCATCCGGCGCTGAGCGCCTTCTTCATAAATCATTGATTTTCTTATGAAAACTGGAGCGGGCGAAGGGATTCGAACCCTCGACCCCAACCTTGGCAACCGGATCAGGCGGTCTACGCTACAGCAGGCAATTACACGCCATTGCGCGAAAAAGCACGATGTTTCAAGTGCTTTCATTGACACCTGTTCCGCCGACAATACGCTGGCAAAACCGGCAACACGCGTTCTGCTGCTTCCCCCCTGCTTCCCCGGCCATGCTGCACCTGCGTGGGGAAGCAGATGGCGTCGCGTGCCCGACGCACGCTCCCAACAAGCCGCTGATTTACCGCAATTCTCACATGCGAAAGGAGTCCAAAGATGCCTAAACTAACCAAGAAATTCGTTGATGCACTGCAACATACGTCGGGGCGCGATATGTTCGCTTGGGACACAGAAGTGCGCGGCTTTGGCATCCGCGTAAAGCCCTCGGGCACGAAGACTTTCCTTATTCAGTATCGCAATGCCGAACGCCGCACGCGCCGCTACGTCATCGGTCAATATGGGATCCTGACCGTCGAACGCGCCCGCGATCTGGCGCAGAAGAAGCTTGCTTCTGTAATCGACGGCGGTGACCCATCGGAGGAGCGGCACGCAGCGCGCGACGGGTTGACCGTGGCAGAGATTTGCGACTGGTATCTTGAGGAAGCCGAAGCCGGTCGCCTGCTCGGTCGCAATCGACGCCCGATCAAGGCGTCATCGGTTGCGGGCGACCGAAGCCGGATCGAACAGCACATTAAGCCGCTCGTGGGGACGCGGCTTGTGAGCCATTTGAAGCTGGGCGATATCGAAGCGCTGCAGGCCGATATCGCCGCCGGCAAATCAGCGCGCAAGAAGACCTGCGGGCGCGGCGGAAAAACGTCAGGCGGTGCCGGTGTTGCAGGACGAGCGATCAGCACGCTGCGCAGCCTCCTCAACCATGCGCGCCGTCATGGCATGATCGAGCAAAGTCCCGCCAACGGCGTCCGCGTGATTGCTTCGGACAGGCTCAAGCGCCATCTCAGCGTCGGCGAGGTGCGTCACCTGGGGAAGATCATGACCCAGATGGAACGCGAAGGAGAACATCCGACCGGGCTCGCGGCCATCCGCGCCATGCTGTTGACGGGGTTCAGGCGGATGGAAGTCCTGGCCATGCGAAAGGAATGGATCGAAGCCGACGACAACTGCGTCGCCTTCCCCGAGACGAAGTCGGGTGCTCAGATGCGCGCGGCAGGTGATGATGCGGTCATTCACCTTTTGCGGCAGGCGCAACGCAGTCGGTCTGCGTTTGTTTTCCCGGCGGATTGGGGTGATGGCCATTTTGTTGGCGTGGTTCGCGTTCTCGATCGCGTCTGCGCGCGCGCCGGCCTCGAAGACGTGACGCCCCATGTTCTTCGCCACACATTCGCCAGCATCGCTGCTTCGCTCGGGTTCAGCGAGTTGACAATCGCGGGTCTGCTTGGACACGGCCCGCGGGGCGTCACGCAACGCTATGTCCACCTCGACGCTGCACTAGTGATCGCCGCTGATCAGGTCGCTGCTGAAATCGCAAGGCTGTTGGATGGAGGGGAGATCATGACGATGAAGGAAGTGAAGCGCCGCCGCTTTTCGGAAATGTACGCGTCACTGCAGCAATGATCCATCGTGGCGGATCACCTACAGCCGATCGGTGGAATATGCATCGATCGTTGCGATCAGATCCGCTCCAGCAGTAGGCCGATGCCTTGGCCCACGCCGACGCACATGAACACCATCGCGTAGCGGCCACGCGAGCGATCGAGTTCCTCGACTGCGCTCATTGCAATCCGGGCGCCAGACATGCCAAGCGGATGGCCGAGCGCGATCGCGCCGCCATTGCGGTTGACGCGCTCGTCATCGGGTTGAAGACCGAGATCCCGCAGCACGGCAATCGCCTGCGAAGCGAACGCCTCGTTGAGCTCGATCACGTCAAGCTGGTCAATGCTGAGGCCGCCACCAAGCGCCAGGAGCTTGCGAGCGGCGTTCACCGGACCAATGCCCATGACCCGTGGCGCCACGCCGGCCGCCGCCATAGCGACCACGCGGGCGCGGGGTTTGAGTCCATGCCGCTTTGCTGCCTCTTCGCTGGCGACCACCATCGCCGCCGCGCCATCATTGACGCCGGAGGCATTCCCGGCGGTCACCGTGCCATCCGGGCGCACAATGGGCCTCAGCTTCGCCAAGCCTTCGAGCGTCGTATTCGGGCGAGGATGTTCGTCCTGCGCGACGGTGATTGGATCGCCCTTCTTTTGCGGGATGATGACGGACACGATTTCGCACGCGAGGCGGCCATTGGCCTGTGCGGCGACCGCCTTCCGCTGGCTTGCCAGGGCGAAGGCGTCCTGGTCCTCGCGGCTGACGCCCCATTCCTGGGCGACATTCTCGCCGGTCTCGGGCATCGTATCGACGCCATAGGCGGCCTTCATCGCGGGGTTGACGAAGCGCCATCCGATCGTCGTGTCCTCAAGGCGTTGGCCGCGCGAGAAGGCAGTATCGGCCTTGCCCATCACATAAGGCGCGCGGCTCATGCTCTCCACGCCGCCGGCGATGATAAGCTCAGCATCGCCGGCCCGGATTGCGCGCGCGGCCGATCCGACCGCGTCCAGCCCCGAACCGCAGAGCCGATTGACGGTAGAGCCCGAGACTTCCTTGGGCAGGCCTGCGAGCAGGGTCGCCATGCGCGCTACGTTGCGATTATCCTCGCCCGCCTGGTTCGCGCAGCCGAGAAGCACATCGTCGACCGCCTGCCAGTTCACGCCTGGATTACGCTCGATCAATGCCCGGATCGGAATGGCGGCGAGGTCGTCCGCGCGAACTGTCGACAGCGCGCCGCCGAAGCGGCCGATCGGGGTTCGGATTGCATCGCAGATGAACGCGTCGCTCATCGCGCCGGCTCGCTCCCGACGGCGCCCGTATCGAGGGCCGCGCCGGTCTTCGCCTTCACGTCATCCACGCTGACGCCCGGCGCCAGCTCGACCAGGGTGAGGCCGCCGGCCGCTTTGTCGCAGGCGATCACCGCGAGGTCGGTGATGATGAGGTCGACAACGCCTCGGCCTGTCAGAGGCAGGGTGCAGCGCTCCAGTATCTTGGACGCTCCTGCCTTGCTGATGTGATCCATCACGACGACGACGCGCTTGACGCCGGCCACCAGGTCCATCGCTCCGCCCATGCCCTTGACCATCTTGCCGGGGATCGTCCAGTTGGCGAGGTCGCCGTTCGCGGCCACCTCCATCGCGCCCAGCACCGCCATGTCGATATGGCCGCCGCGGATCATCGCGAAGCTGTCGGCCGAGGAGAAGAAGCTTGAGGTCGGCAATGTGGTGATGGTCTGCTTGCCAGCATTGATCAGATCGGGATCGGCCTCGCCCTCATAGGGAAACGGCCCCATGCCGAGCATCCCGTTCTCCGATTGCAGCGTCACGTCGAGGCCGTCGGGGATATAGTTGGCCACTAGCGTCGGGATGCCGATGCCGAGATTGACGTAATAGCCGTCCCGAAGCTCCTGCGCGGCGCGGGCAGCCATCTGGTCGCGGGTCCAGGCCATCAGGCAGCCTCCCTCGGGCGCGTGGTGAGTTTCTCGATACGCTTCTCGTTGATCGTGCTCTTGACGATGCGGTCGACATAGATGCCCGGCGTGTGGATGCAGTCGGGATCGAGCGCGCCGGCCTCGACGATCTCCTCGACCTCCGCGACCGTCACCCGGGCCGCAGTCGCCATGTTGGGGTTGAAGTTGCGCGCGGTCTTGCGGAACACAAGGTTGCCGGCCGGATCGCCCTTCCACGCCTTGATGATCGCGAGGTCGGCGCGCAGCCAGGTCTCGCGCACATATTCCTCGCCCTCGAAGATTTCGGTGGGCTTGCCTTCGGCGACCACCGTGCCGACGCCGGTCCTGGTGTAGAAGGCCGGGATACCCGCGCCGCCCGCCCGGATGCGCTCTGCCAGCGTGCCCTGCGGGTTGAGTTCCAGCTCCAGCTCGCCCGAGAGATACTGCTGCTCGAACAGCTTGTTCTCGCCGACATAGGAGGAGATCATCTTCTTCACCTGCCGGCTCTCGAGCAGCATCCACAAGCCGAAGCCGTCGGCCCCGGCGTTGTTGGAGATGACCGTCAGACCGCGCACCCCTGCTGCCCGGATCTCCGGGATCAGGCTCTCGGGATTGCCCGAAAGCCCGAAACCACCCGACATGATCGTCATCCCATCGTGCAAGACATCATGCAGGGCATCGTAAGCGTTGCCGAAGATCTTGTTCGCCATGGCTAGTGCTTTATGCCCCGGCGCCAGCAGACGCTGGCGCCTGCGCGCAACTGGACCCCATCGCGATCGCGCTGCGCGATCGGTCACGGCGATACGCCGCGAGCTTGTCTTCATCGATCCGCACACCAATCCCGTTGCCGGGAGGAAGTTGAAGTGCCCCGCCGACGTAGCGCACCGGCTCTTCCGTGATGTCATCTGCTATCAGCATTGGCCCGACGAGTTCGCCGCCCAGAGGAAGCTGCGGGAGCGTTGAGCAAAATTGCATATTACCGGCGGTGCCCAGCGACGATTCAAGAAAGGTTCCCATGTAGAGTGCTGACCCGGCTGCAAGCGCAACATCGGCGACCGCGCGGGAATTGACGATCCCTCCCGACTTCATGAGCTTGAGCGAAATGAGCGCACCGGCACCCTTCTTCGCTGCCTCAAGCATGTCGCGTGTGGTCCGGATACTCTCATCCAGCATGATCGGCATCGGGCTGCGGGCCTGCAATCGCACTGCGCCGTCGAGATCGCACCGCGGCAGCGGCTGTTCGATCATCTCGACGCCGACCTCGGACAGACGGGGTAACGCCCACAGCGCATCAACCTCGGTCCAGCGTTCATTCGGATCGACCCGCACGCCCGCCTTTTCGCGCAGCGCGAGCGTGACGTCACAGGCGCGTTCAACATCTTTCTTGAGCTCGACCGCGCCCATCTTCAGCTTGAACGCAGACGCCTCGCCAGCTTCGAGCTTGCCAAGCGCTTCATCGATTTCCTGCTGTCGATCGCCGGTCGCAAGCGGCCATGCAACGGCGAGGCTGTCACGCACCTTTCCTCCGAGCAGGGCATGCAAAGGCTGCTCAAGGGTATTGCCGATCAGATCCCATAGCGCCATTTCGACGCCAGCTTTGGCAAAGCTGTTGCCGAACGCTACTTCATCCATGCGCGCGCGCAGCGTCGTCATGTCGGTGGCGCACTGGCCAACCAGAACCGGTGTCAGATAGCTGTCGATAATCGTCTTGATGGTCTCGACCGATTCGCCGCCCCACCAGGGGCCACTCGGTATCGAGCCTTCGCCGATGCCGACCACGCCGTCACCCGATTGCACCCGAATCACCACAAGGCTCTGGCTTCGCGCGGCAAGCGCGGAAAAGCGCTGCAGACGCCGCAGCGGCAAGTCCACGATGATGGTCTCGATGTCGCGGATAATGAGTTGTGTCACGTCGGTTTGCCTCGCTTCTCTCAATTGCGGTCAGCCGGCCGCTTGATCTAAAGTAACAATCACTTGCCATGCGTTCTAATACTAAGGACGCGGGTTGCTCATGCGTCGCACGTATCGACCGCAGCCAATTCTGTCGGTGCCTCAGCTTAGTCCGGCGTCAAATCCACTGGAGGCCGCAGTCATGTGCTCGCTCGCATGGTCTCACTCGGAAGATGGCTCGACGAAAGCGAGGCCTTCCTGGCGCATGGCCGCCAGCGCGGCAGGCCGCTGCGAAACTGTCTTGGCGATCCGATGGAGATTCGGTGTCGGAATAACGATGGTCCTTGCGTTCGGTCGTAGCGTCCACAGTGCAAAGACAAGGGCGTAGGCATCGCAGAGCGAGTATTCGTCCCCCAACAAGAACGCGCGGTCGCCGAGCTCAGCCTCCAACCTTCCCAGGACTTCGTTGAGGGCACGCACACCTGTGTCGCGCACATCTTCCTGCCCTTCCGGCGTCGTCGCCAGACGATTGGGACGGAACAGCGGTCGAAATGCCACATGGACCGTGCTCGAAAGCAAGGCGAGCCATCTCGTCGCCAAAGCACGGTCAAAAGTCCCCGGCTTTGGAAGGAGGCGGCGTTCGGGAACGAGATCGGCGAGATACTGGAGTATCGCGACATTTTCCGTAAGCGTGCTGCCCGAAACGTCGAGGGCCGGCACGCGCGCCCAAGGGTTCTTCAAGAGATACTCGGGTGCATGATGCTGATCCTTGGAAAGATCGACCCGCACTGCCTCATATTTCAATCCAGTCTCTTCGAGAGCGACATGCGACGCCAACGAACACGATCCGCTGTTGTAGTAGAGGATCATCTTGCACCTGCCTTTTCAGAAGGCCGCTGGCTTCAGCGGAGTGAACTATTCGTCATCGAAGTGGTCAAAGCGCGAGGATTTGCCTCATAGCATCCTCAAGCTCTTTCTGGGACGTTGACGTCAGCGTCTTGCTGCGCCATCCCACGTAGACATCTGGTCTGACCAGCAACGCGCCGTCTTCTTCAACCTCGGACACACGGGCATATTCGCCATGGCTATCAGCATAGCGCTGGCCGTGGCCGATCACATGCACATTGATCGGTACATCAAGGCTCTCGGACACCTGTTTTGCGATTTCCCTCCAAGGCTGTCCGTTCACACCCGTCAGGATTGAAAACGCACCGCCGCCACACAGATATAGCGTGGAAATCAGCTTTTCCCCATCCTTGACCCAAGCATGCGGCAGACGCGCGCCGGGGTGGCTGGATATTTCGTGGTATCGCTCAGGGTCGACCGAAAATGATGGGTGCGGCTCATCTGTTGCCACCGCGCCGGAAACATAGCGCTGGTTTAGTTCGATCCCCGGATCATTGTAACTGTCAACGGCGGAGCAAAAGTCGGCCATTCGGCGGCGTAAAACCAGGCCATCGTGTTACATGCCGGGGGTAGTGGCGTGAGGGCGTAGCCCGAGGGCCACTCCCCCCGGCATTGGTGTAATTTTCAGGGTCTGGTTTTGGCCTTGCGGGCCCGGCTGTGCGCGAGGCGATAGCTTTCGCCGTTCATCTCGAGGATGCTGACGTGATGGGTCAGGCGATCGAGGAGCGCGCCTGTGAGACGCTCAGATCCGAAGGTTTCGGTCCATTCGTCGAAGGGCAGGTTGCTGGTGATGAAGGTGGAGCCGCGTTCGTAACGCTGGGAGATCAGCTCGAACAACAGTTCGGCGCCGGTCTTGGAGAGCGGCACAAAGCCCAGTTCGTCGATGATGAGCAGCTTGTATCCGGCCATCTGCTTCTGGAAGCGCAGAAGACGGCGCTCGTCGCGGGCCTCCATCATTTCGCTGACCAGCGCTGCCGCGGTGGTGAAGCCCACCGACAGTCCTTTCTGGCATGCTGCCAGTCCGAGCCCCAACGCTACGTGCGTCTTTCCGGTGCCTGATGGCCCCAGAGCGATGGCGTTCTCACGCCGCTCGATCCACTCGCAGCGCGCCATCTCGAGCACCTGCATCTTGTTGAGCCTGGGGATGGCGGCGAAGTCGAAGCTGTCGAGGCTTTTGACGGCGGGGAAGCGCGCGGCCTTGATGCGCCGCTCGACCATGCGACGCTCCCTGTCGATCATTTCCATCTCGACGAGGCGGGCGAGGAAGCGGATATGATCGACGCCTTCAGCGGCACATTGCCGCGCGAGCTTGTGATGCTCACGCAGGCACGTAGGCAGCTTGAGCGCCTTGAGATGGTGAGCGAGAAGGATCTCCGGGGCCTGATCGCTCATGCGGCCTCCTGCCGGTCGGAGAGCAGGCTCAGATAGGCTCTGGCAAAGGTCTTCTCGACCGTGGTGCGTGGCAGGAAGGGATAGACGTCCAGGTCCAGCCTGGGCGGTACGCGTTCGATCCGGCACAGGACGAGGTGCTTGACGGCATCGAAGCCGATGGCGCCAAGATCGATGGCCTGTTCGACCGCCGCCTGGAGATCGGCGAGGGTGAACGTTTCCAGCAGGCGCAGTACCTGCACATATTCGCGCTTGCCATGTTTGTGCATGCGCCCTTCCATCAACCGCTGCAGTGTCGTGAACGCTTCGGGCAGGTCCCAGCCCTGCAAAGGCGCAGCCTGGTCGAATGCGTTGATCTTCTGCTCGATCAGCGGGAGATAATGGAGCGGGTCGAAGGCAACCTCCTCGCGGGCATAGCAACGAGGATGACGGGCGATGACTTCGCTGCGGCAGCCGATCACCACCTCATCGACATAGGCCCTGATCCAGACCTCCTGATGGCCCCAGGCCACCGGAACCGAATAATCGTTGGTCCTGTAGCGCACCAGGGATTGCGAGGAGACCCGCCCGCCTTTCTGATCGCAGGCCTCGAAGGGTGTAGCGGGCAGAGGCTGCATGGCGGCAAGATCGCGCTGCAGCCGCTCACCGATCGTCTCGCTCTGCCCGCGCACCTTGTCCTGCTGGCGCTCGCGGCATTGCTCCTCCAGCCACAGGTTGAACGCCTCCCAGGTCGGGAACTTCGGGATCGGCACCATGAAGTTGCGCCGGCAATAGCCTACCAGCCCCTCCACATTGCCCTTCTCGTTCCCCTTGCCCGGGCGAGCATAGCGGTCGCGGATCACGTAATGTGACAGGAAAGCGCTGAACAATGTTGCACGCTGCCGCGTGCCGTCGGGCAGGATCTTCGCCACAAGGCAGCGATCGTTGTCATAGACGATCGAGCGCGGTACCGCGCCGAAAAACGCGAAGGCATGCACGTGTCCGTCCACCCAGGCCTCCGCCACCGCCGCCGGATAGGCCCGCACATAGCAGGCATCACTGTGCGGCAGATCGAGCGCGAAGAAGTAGGCCTTCTGCTCCACCCCGCCGATCTCCACCAGCGCTTCCCCGAAATCGGCCTGCGCATCTCCCGCAGGGTGCGCCAGCGGCACGAACATCTCCCGGCTGCGCTGTTCGCGCTCCCGGATGTAATCCTTGATGATCGTATAGCCGCCGGTGAAACCATGCTCGGTGCGCAAACGGTCGAATACCCGCTTCGCCGTATGGCGTTGCTTGCGCGGGACACTGCGGTCACCCTCAAGCCATCCATCAATGATCGCCACAAACCCGTCCAGCTTCGGGCGCTGCGGTACGGACTGGCGCCGGTAACCCGGCGGCGATGAAAACGACAGCATCTTGCGTACCGTATCGCGCGACACATTGAAACGCTTCGCCGCCGCCCGTTGGCTCATGCCATCCGCGCAAGCCAGACGGACCTGAAGATAAAGTTCCACGCTGTAGATCCCCACACCTCCCTGACTCGGCAGAAAGGCTTCAAGGTGGACGACTTTTACGCCGCCCGCAGCAGGACTATCCCGCCGCTACCGTGGTCGAATATTGCTCCGCCGTTCTCA
>NZ_AUWY01000103.1 GCF_000447205.1 Sphingobium ummariense RL-3
ATGAGATAGAGTAGAACCTGTTTGCCAGCGGTGAAGCGTCAAGGCTGATCCGAGGGCGGTGTCCCGAGAGGGAACGCAGGGACGAACGATCTGCGAAGGTGGGCAGATGGGCCGAAAAGCCCGCGTCGAGTCAATGCAACGTTCGCCTCTGTGAGACCCGATACAGCACGGCCAGCCTTCGGTCTGGCCAGTGCGGACAGATCCATGAAGCCCTCAAGGGATCACACCGCCGAGCTCTGCAATTACAGATCCTGACCCTAGGGCCGCATTGATGAAGGCCAGCAGCCAGCGCAGCTTCTTCATCGTGACGCCGGAGCGGCCCTCGCGCTCAACCTTCAGCCACTCGTCGGCCACGGCCTTGAAGCTGTTGGACGCGGCAACCGTGGCAGCAATCCGGTCGAGTTTGATCTTCTGGGCAGGGACGTCCCCCTTCACCAGTACCTGCGGGCGTCGTCACGCTGCTCGCGGGCGTCGGCGAGGCCAATGTCGGGATAGACCCCGAAGGCCAACGCCTTCTGCTTGCCAAGGTGGCGATAGTTCATCCGCCAGTAGCGCCTGCCATTAGGCGTCACATAGAGGAACAGGCCTCGCTATCGGTGAGTTTATAGGGCTTTTCCCCGCCCTGGCGTTTTTGATCGCAGCGGCGGTAAGTCCTGTCCTGAGCATGGTCGAAGGGGCCATGATGGTATCTCCGTCTGGGGGGAGGGCCGCGCTACCATCAGACATACTATCAACATGCTGGTATCCGGTGGTCCAAGACCGCTCCGCACGAGATACCTATACCACGAAAACCCGCAGAAATCCGCCGTTCCCGGCACTTCCTGAAACCCTCTGGGAGAGGATTTTGGTGACCCCTACGGGAATCGAACCCGTGTTTCAGCCGTGAAAGGGCCGCGTCCTAGACCGCTAGACGAAGGGGCCACAGGCGGTACCGGATGGTCCGGTGCCGCGAAGCGAGGGCGGCATTAGGAGGTGGCTTTCGTGCGGTCAACCCCCTTTGCGTCATCAATCTGTCGTCCGGCGGAGGAGGCGACAAGGAGAACGATCTTCTTCGCCAGGCCGCCACCGCTTCAGGTCCTGAACGGCCGCGCCCAACAAAAGCACCCCGCGTGCGCGTGGAACGGACGGGTGATTGCGCCTAGTCCGCCCAGGCGGCATCCTCCAGATGCAGTTCCGCCGCCGGGCGAGCGCCCCAGTCGTCGATCTTTGCCCTGCCGGCGACCCACAGGCGGCGGTCGCGCGGGGCGGCGAGGATCGCTTGGCCCAGCGCGCTTTCCGCTTGGCGAAAGGCGATGGTCTTGATCGACCGGCCATCGTCGCCCGCCATGACGGCGCGCAGATGGCCGTTGCCGACGACATCGGCCTTCACCACCCGCATCGGCCCGGCGGCGACCAGTGGCGCGGGCCAGCCGGCACCATAGGGGCCGCCCGCCTCGATCGCCGAGACGAAATCCGGATTGACGCCGCCCGGGGCGAGTACTGCGTCCAGCAGGAGCGCGCGGCCATCGCGCGCGCGCGCCACCGCGCCCGCCAGCCGGTCGTCGAGGAAGTCGGCCAGCGCATCCATCTTGTCCGCCGCGATGGTCAGCCCTGCCGCCATCGCGTGGCCGCCGCCTGCGACCAGCAGGCCACTGTCCTTCGCCGCCAGCACCGCCGCGCCCAGGTCGACGCCGGAGACGGATCGGCCCGACCCCTTGCCGATCCCCTGCTCGTCCAGCGCGACGACGATGGCAGGACGCCCCACCTTTTCCTTGATCCGCCCGGCGACGATGCCGATCACGCCCGGGTGCCAGCCTTCGCGCGCGACTATCGCCACGGCGCGATTACCCTGCCGTTCCAGCAGTTCCTCCGCCTGTTCCTGCACCGTCGCCTCGATCGCGCGGCGTTCCTCGTTCAGCCGGTCCAGCTCTTCGGCGATGCGGGCCGCCTCGGCCGGGTCGCCGGTCGTAAGCAGGCGCACGCCCAGGTCCGCCTTGCCGACGCGCCCGCCCGCATTGATGCGCGGCCCCAGCGCGAAGCCGAGATCGTGGCAGAGCGGCGCGCGGCTGAGGCGGCTGGCGTCGATCAGCGCGGCGAGCCCGATATTCCTGCGCTTCGCCATCACCTTTAGCCCCTGCGCGACGAAGGCGCGATTGAGCCCCTTGAGTTGCGCCACGTCCGCGACGGTCCCGAGCGCCACGATATCGAGCAGTTCCATCAGCGCGGGCTCTGGTCGCGCCGCGAACCAGCCGCGCGCGCGCAGGGTGCGGATAAGCGCCGCGCCGAGCAGGAAGGCGACGCCGACCGCGGCGAGATGTCCGTGCGCCGCCGCCTCTGGCACCTCATCCAGGCGGTTAGGATTGACCAGCGCCAGCGCCTGGGGAAGATCGGTCGCGCACTTATGATGATCGATCACCACAACATCGACCCCGGCCCGCTTCGCCATGGCCAGCGCCTCGAACGCCTGCGCGCCGCAATCGACCGTGACGATCAGGGTGGCCCCTTCTCCTGCGAGCCGCACCAGTGCCTCGCCCGACGGGCCATAGCCCTCCATCAGCCGGTCGGGAATATAGGGCCGCGCCGTGAGGCCAATGTCGCGCAGCAGGCGGATCAGCAGCGCCGCGCTGGTCGCGCCATCGACGTCGTAGTCGCCGAAGATGCGTACATCCTCGCTGCGTTGCACAGCGTCCGCAAGCCGATCGGCGGCCGCGTCCATGTCGCGGAACAGGCTGGGGTCGGGCATGAAATGGCGGATGGTGGGATTGCGGTGCGCCTCCACCCCCTCGCGCGGGCAACCGCGGGCCAGCAACAATTGCGTCACCAGATCGTCCGGGCGGTAGCCCGGGTTGCGCGCGTCCGCCCCGCCGCCGCGCCAACGCCAGGGCTGGCCGAGGAACGAATGGGTCACGTTGAGCGCGATTGTCATGTTCCGGTCCTAAACGGGATGCGATGTCGAGGGAAGTGCTGCCCGCCATCGGCATTCGTGACGGCTGCGGAACCGGCGCAACAGGTTGAGCGTATTGAGGCTTTGCACGCCCGGACTGTCGCGGGCTGGACGGGAAGGGGCGTCGGGCGTTGAGGGGTTGCAGGCGGAAAGCTCGGTGGGCGCCCGCTTTGGGCATGGCCATGGCCGCCGCCTCACCGCTTCCGCTGATGGCCCAGGTGCCCCAGCCCGCGCAGAACACACCTCCTCCCGCCGAAGACGAAGCTCCCATCCTCCCCGACGCGGAGTTCGAGGCACGGCTGCCCAAGGCAGGCGAAAAGCCGGCAACCGATCCGGACGCTCCCCTGCCCTCTATCGACGCATGGATCGACCAACAGATGCCGCAGGCGGGGGTCCAGCCTGCCGAGCTGCCGCCCGCCACCGACCCGGCAGAGGAACAGGAACTGGCCCAGCCGCTGCCCGCGCTGGACAGCGTGACCGTGCCGGCCAATGCCGCGGACGACAACAGCCCCGCGGAAAAGCTGTCGGAGGTGCGCTATGCCACCAGCATCGAAGGCTTCGGCAAGACCGGCCTTGAGGGTGCGTTCCGCGACGCGTCGGCCCTGATCGACGGCAATGGCAAGGCGGATACCGCCGCGATGGTGCAGGCACGTGCGCAGCAGGACGAGGCGCTGGCCGTGCGGCTGCTCTATTCCGAAGGCTATTATGACGCGACCGCGCTGGCCTCTCTCGACCAAGCCGGCGACGGAGCACTGAAGGCCGTCGTGTCCGTAACGCCCGGCAAGCGCTACAAGATCGGCGAGATCGTCATCCATGCGGGGCCGACGGTGCCGCCCAACCTGGTGCGTGACAGCCTGCCGCTCAAGACCGGCGACTTCATCGTCGCGACGGCGGTGGAGGCGGCGGAGGCCAATGTGGCAGTCCGCCTGCCCGAGGAAGGCTATCCCTTCGTCGAAGTGGGCGAGCGCGACATCCTGCTCGATCCCGCGACGGTGACGGGCGACTATACCCTGCCGGTCGAAACGGGACCGCGCGGCAGCTTCCGGAATATCACCACCACCGGCGAGAAGCAGGCCTTCGGCGCCGATCACATGGCCGTCATCAGCCGCTTCAAGCCAGGCGAACTCTATGACAGCCGCAAGGTGGACGATCTGCGCCGGGCGCTGGTGGCGACCGGGCTCTTCTCCAGTGTCGCGGTCGATCCGGTGCGGACCAACGCACCCGGGCCCGACGGCACCGAATATGTCGACCTCAACGTCCAGCAGCAGGCGGGGCCGCCGCGTACGCTGGCCGGCGAGGCGGGCTATGGCACCGGCCAAGGCTTCCGGGCGGAAGGAACCTGGACCCACCGCAATCTCTTCCCGCCGGAGGGCGCGCTGATCCTGGGCGTCATCGCCGGCACGCAGGAACAGGGCGTTTCCGGCACCTTCCGCCGCTCGAACGCGGGCAAGCGCGACAAGACCTTCCAGACCGGCATCACGCTCAACCACCAGAATTACGACGCCTATGAGGCCTTTACCGCGGGCCTCAACATCGGCTGGTCGCGCCAGTCGACCCCGATCTTCCAGAAGCGCTGGACCTACGGCTATGGCGCGGAGATCCTGCTGACGAACGAGCAGACGGTGGTGGATCCGGCAACGGCGGACAAGACCCGGCGCACCTATTTCATCGGCGGGCTGCCGGTGCAGGTCGGCTATGACCGATCCAACGACCTGCTCAACCCGACCAAGGGATTCCGCGCCAACCTGCGCGCGGAGCCGGAAGGATCGCTGCAGGGCAAGTTCTCGCCCTATCTGCGCGCGACCTTCGACCTTTCGGGCTATTATCCGGTGTCCGACAGCCTGGTGATCGCGGCGCGCACGCGCCTCGGCACGATCAGCGGCGTCGATCGCGACGACATCGCCCCGTCCCGCCGCATCTATGCCGGCGGCGGCGGATCGGTGCGCGGCTATGGCTATCAGGAGCTCGGCCCCAAGGACGTGAATGCCGATCCGATCGGGGGCCGTTCCGTCAATGAGTTCGCGGTGGAAGGGCGCTACCGCTTCGGCAATTACGGCGTCGTCGCCTTCGTCGATGCCGGGCAGGTCTATGAAAGCGCCATCCCCCAGTTTTCCGACATCCGCTACGGCGTGGGCGTGGGTGGGCGCTTTTACACCAATTTCGGTCCCTTCCGCGCGGATATCGCCATGCCGATCAACCGGCAACCCGGCGAATCCAAGTTCGCCATCTATATCGGCATCGGGCAGGCATTCTGATGGCCGAAGACACACCTCCTCCCCCGCCCGCCGAAACGGTGATCGTCCACCGGAGGGCACCGCTGTGGCGCCGCATCGCGATCGGCGCCGTCGGCCTGGTGGTTGCGCTGGTAGTGCTGGTCGCGGGCGTGCTGCTGTTCCTTAATACCCAGCCGGGCAAGCGCTTCCTGATCGGACAGGTCGCGGCGCTCAAGCTGGAATCGGGCATGCAGATCGAGGTCGGCCGGATCGAAGGGTCGATCTACAGCGACATGACGATCCACGACCTCGTCCTGCGCGATCCCAAGGGGCCATTTGCCGTCAGCCCGCGTGTGCATGTGGTCTGGAGCCCCTTCCGCTATGTCCGCAACCATATCTCTGTCCGGCTGCTGGAAAGCCCGCTGGTGGTGCTGGCACGCAGCCCGCAGTTCAACGTCACCAAGACCGATCCCAATGCACCAATCCTGCCGGACCTCGACATCGACGTCGACCGGCTGAAGATCGCGCGGTTCCTGGTGGCGAAGCCCGTCATCGGCCAGAAGCGCGAGATCGCGATCGACGGCGTCACCCATATCGCCGACGGGCGGGCGCAACTGTCCGCCAGCGCCGTCGTGGACAGCGGCGACCGGCTTCAGGCGAAGCTGGACGCGGTGCCTTCGCAGAACCGGCTCGCGATGAGCGGCACGCTCACCGCGCCGAAGGGCGGCGTGATCGCGGCGATGACCGGCCTGACCGACGGCGTCACCGCGACCCTAAACGGGCGCGGCACCTGGCAGGCATGGGACGGCCGGGTCGTCGCGACCTCGCCCAAGGGTGAGTTGGCCAATCTCGCGCTGGCCGCGCGGGACGGCAACTTCACCGTCAAGGGACCCATGCGTCCCGGCCTCGTCTTCGCCGGGACAGTCGATCGGCTTACCGCGCCCGCGCTGGACGTAGACCTGTTCGCCGGGCTCAACGAGCGGCGCGTAAACCTGAAGGGCACGCTGCGCTCGCCCGCGCTCAGCGCCGACGCGCAGGGCCTCATCGACCTGGGCAAGAGCGAGTTCAGCGCGCTGCGGATCAACGCCGCGCTGCTGACGCCCGGCGCCATCATGGAGAAGGTCAGGGGCAAGGATGTCCGCGCGTCTGTCATCCTCGACGGACCGATGGCGACCCCCTTCGTCGATTACGACATCACTGCGACCAGCCTCGCCTTCGACGCCACCGGGATCGAGGGGCTGAAGGCCAGCGGCCGCGCGGTGATCGACGCCGACCGCATCCGCATCCCGGTGAACGCGACGGCACGGCGGGTGACGGGGCTCAACGCGGCCGCCGGCGGGCTGCTCCAGAATCTGCGGGTGAAGGGCGATTTCGCCTATGCCGCCGGCAAGCTCATCAGCGACAATCTCAAGATCGACAGCGACCGGGTGGATGCGACCGCCATCGTGCTCGCCGACCTCGACAACGCCCTCTATCGCGGCGCACTGAAGGGGCGGGTCAACGACTACAAGGTCGATGGCGTCGGCATCGTCAACCTGAATACCGATGTGGAGCTGGTGCCCGGTCCACGGGGCGGCTTCGGCCTGTCGGGCCGGTTCGGCGTGCGCACGGCGCGCTGGGAAAACGCATCGGTCCGCGATTTCCTGGGCGGCAACGCGGTGATGTCCGGCCGCATCGGCATGACGCCGGAGGGCAAATTCACGCTGGCGGGGCTCAAGGGCGCCACCCCCAATTTCCAGGTCCATTCCGGCTCGGGCAGCTATGACACCGACGGGCAGATCGCCTTCGACGCCACCGCCAGCTCGAAGCAATATGGTCCCCTCGCCCTCACCGTGCGCGGCACGATGGAACGGCCGCAGGCGGTGCTGCGCGCGGCGCGACCCAATGTCGGCGTGCAGCTTACCGACGTCGTTGCGAAGCTGAACGGCGAGACGGCGGGCTATCGCCTGGAGGCGACCGGCGGGTCGCCCTACGGCCCCTTCTTCGCCAATGTGCTGATCCGGTCGGCGCAGGGGCCGCTCACCATCGATGTGACCCGGGCGCGTTTTGCGGGCGTGGATGCGGAAGGCACGATCCGGCAGACCGCCGCCGGCCCCTTTGCCGGGCAGCTCTCTCTCAACGGATCCGGTATCGTCGGCACTGTAAGGCTGGCCGCGGTGGACAAGGCGCAGGGGGTCGACGTCAACGCCACCGCCAGCAATGCGAAACTCCCCGGCGAGGCGGACGTGGTCATTGGCCGGGCGATCGTTACTGCCTCCATGGTGCTGACGGACCAGCCGCGCGTCGTTGCCGACGTGCAGATGGCGAACGCCGCCTATGGCGATTATGTGGTGCGCAAGGCGCGGGCGAAGCTCGACTATCAAGGCGGGCGCGGGCGCGGGCAGCTGGTGGCGGACGGTTCGACGGGGGTGCCCTTCTCGATCGCGGTCAATGCGGCGCTGCGGCCGGATCTCTATGCCGTGGCGGCGCAGGGCAAGGCGAGCAATATCGACTTCCGCCTCGCCCGGCCGGCCATCATCCGCGTCGAACAGGGCGGCTACCGCATTGAGCCCGCGACACTGGTGCTGCCGCAGGGCCGGGTCGATCTCGCCGGGCGCTTCGGCGACCGCACAGCACTCCAGGCGCGCTTCAAGGATTTCGATCTCGCCATCGCCAATGTGCTGAGCCCCGGCATCGGCATCGGCGGCAAGGCGACGGGCACGCTGGACTTCTTGCAGGAAGGCACCGCCTTCCCCACCGCGACCACGCGCATCGCGATCAGCGACTTCCGCCGGTCGAGCCTGACCGCCGTGTCCGACCCGGTGGCGATGAGCATCGAGGGCAAGCTGTCCAGCGCGGGCGGCGACATGCGCGGCCTGATCCGCCGCAGCAATGCAACCCTCGGCCGCTTCGTCGCGACGCTGGCGCCGCCGGGCGCCGGGGCCAGCTGGTCCGAGCAGCTGATGAACGCGCCGCTCGGCGGCGGCATACGCTATGCCGGGCCGGCCGATGTGCTCTTTTCCTTCGCCGGCCTTGCCGACCAGCAACTGACCGGCGGCATCGCGATGGCGGCCGACTTCGGCGGACGCCTGGCCGACCCGCGCCTGAACGGCATCGTTCGCGCCAACGCGCTCACCTATGAGAACGAGACGTTCGGCACGCGGGTGACGCAGATGCGGCTCGACGGGCGCTTCACCAACGACCATCTGGAACTGCGGGACTTCTCCGGCCGCGCGGGCGACGGCACGGTGCAGGCATCAGGCAATGTCGGGCTTGCCGCCGACAGCGGTTTCCCGATGAACGTCGCGGTGAAGCTCGACCGCGCGCGGCTCGCCCGCAGCGAGGCGATCACCAGCGTGGTGAGCGGCACGATCAACATCACCAACAGCGCGACCAATGGCGGTCTGATCCAGGGCGATCTTCGCCTGCCCGAAACGCGCTACCGCCTCGCCTGGCAGGGTGGCACCGATATCCGCCAGCTCCAGGGCGTCCGGCGCAAGGGCGAGGGCGTAGACGCGCTCGACCAGCGCATCGCCGCGCGCAAGGCCGCGGCGGCCAGGCCTGCCTTGTGGAAACTCGACATCCGCGTGCGGGCCGACAACGAGATCTACGTCACCGGCATGGGCCTCGATTCCGAATGGAAGACCGATATGCGCGTGACCGGCACCACAGCCGCGCCGCGCGTGGTCGGCAAGATCGAGGTGATCCGCGGCCGCTACAGCTTCTCCGGCCACCAGTTCGAACTGGAGCAGGGCGTCATCAGCTTCAACGGCGAAATGATGAATCCCTCACTCGCGATCCGGGCCGAAACACGGATCGACACGGTGACGGCGGGGATCGCCGTCAATGGGACGGCGCAGCGGCCCGACATCAGCTTCGTGTCGACGCCTACCTTGCCGCAGGACGAGATCCTCTCGCGCATCCTGTTTGGTGCCAATGTCGCGAACCTGACGCCGATGCAGGCGGTGCAGCTCGGCATCGCGCTCAACGGGCTGCGCGGCGGCAGCGGCGGGCTGAACCCCATCGGCAAGCTGCAGAACGCGTCGGGCGTCGACCGCATCGGCATCGTCAGCGGCGACGAGGCGACCGGGCGCGGCACCTCGCTCGCGGTCGGGCAGCACATCTCCAACAACATCTACGTGGAGGTCGTGACGGACTCCAAGGGCTTCACCGCCACCCAGCTGGAAATCGCCCTGTCGCGTACCTTGAGCCTGTTGTCGAAAACCGGCACGAACGCGGGATCTTCCGCCAACCTGCGCTATTCGAAGGATTATTGAGGCGCGGCGACAAGCCACTGGCGCGATCCCCCACCATCGGCCATCGTGCCGCCTTTTCCAACCGGAGCGAATATGCACCGTCCGCTGACCGTCGCTATAGCTGCCCTGGCCTGTGCGCCGACTGCCGCGTTGGCGGACACGCCGCGCGAACTGCTTACTGCGGCCGCCTTTCAAGCGCCGGACAAGGCAAGGGCGCTCGCGCTGGTCGATCAGGCTCTCGCGGCGGCGGACAAGATCCTGGCGACGAAACCGAGCGACCATGAAGCCACCCTGCAGCGCGGCGTCGCCATCGGCTACCGCGCGAAGCTGACGCGCAGCCGGGGAGACGCCCGCACTTCGCTCGGCATCTTCGAGGGACTAGCCGCGCGGAACCCGCGCGACGCCGAGGCGCAGATGGTGATCGCGGGCTGGCACCTCGACGCGATCGACCAGCTAGGCGGCTTTCTGGCCCGCACCGTGCTCGGCGCGAAGACGCAGGCGGGCGAGGCGGCGCTGGCCCGCGCCGTCGCGCTGGGCGGCGACCGCGCCTTCTATCCGGGACTGGCGGCGATGATGGCCATCCGCAAGGACCATGACGACGTCACCCGAGCGCGCAAATGGGCCGAGACGGCAGCAGCAGCCCCCGCGCCGACGCCCCTCGATCAGCGCATGAAGCGCGCCGCCGCCGCGATCCTGCCGCCCCTGCGCGCCAATGACGGCAAGGCCGCCGCCACGCTGGCGAAAACGCTGCTGCCGTTCGGGCGGTTGCGGGAGTGAAGGGCGAGGTCTGAAACGGGTGGGTATCGAACTGACGGTTTAAACGAGCGCCGGCTACTTACTCAGACGAAGGCAGATCATATTCAAGTACTTGAGAAAGCATTGCGTTACATCCGCATTTTTCCAAATTGCAAAGTTTGGATGGAGAAATCTTCCTCGGCTTACCATTGATCTTTGCTACATAGATTACCAATGCCTCACTGGCACACATCTTGGCATCGACTGCTTCATTCGGCCTCAATCGCCACATGACGGGCTGCCGTGGAGTATCCGTAGCGATGACGTCGATTAGGCTCAGGACTCGTTGATCACAGCCAGAAGAGCACGGTAGCTGCGAGAGCGATGGCGGAGAAGAAGACGGTTGGGCAGCGGTCGTAGCGGGTTGCCACACGGCGCCAGTCTTTCAGGCGGCCGAACATGATCTCGATGCGGCTGCGGCGTTTGTATCGGCGCTTGTCGTATTTCACTGGAAAGGAACGGGATTTCCGGCCCGGGATGCAGGGCGTGATGCCCTTTTGCTCGAGCGCGTCCCTGAACCATTCGGCGTCATAGCCCCGGTCAGCCAGCATCCACTGCGCCTTGGGCAGATCATCGAGCAGGGCTGCCGCGCCGGTGTAATCGCTGATCTGGCCGGCCGTGATGAAGAAGCTCAAGGGGCGGCCGTTGGCATCGGTGACGGCGTGAAGCTTGGTGTTCATGCCGCCCTTGGTCCGTCCGATCAGGCGGCCGAGATCCCCTTTTTTACCCCAAGGCTGGAAGCCGTGCGGTGGGCCTTGAGATAGGTCGCATCGATCATGAGGGTCTGCGGTTCGGCTTTCTGGGCGGACAGACCCTCCATCATCCGGCCAAACACGCCCATCTCGCCCCACCGTTTCCATCGGTTGTAGAGCGTCTTGTGCGGACCGTATTCCCTGGGCGCGTCTCGCCAGCGCAGCCCGTTGCGATTGACGAAGATGATCCCGCTCAGCACCCGCCGGTCATCAACCCGAGGCTTGCCGTGACTCTTGGGAAAATACGGCGACAAACGCGCCATCTGCTCGTCCGTCAGCCAATACAGGTCGCTCATGCTCAGTCTCCTCGCGGAGCCTGAATCACATCGCTCTCAGCCAATCAATGGGTCCTGAGCCTAGCAACGGTTCCGTTGTATCATTGACTATTGCCAGCCTCGGAGAGCAGGCGGGTAAGACCAAGGCAATCAGTAAGAAAATCAATCGAACCTTGTGATGCATATTCTTCCCCGCGATTGTTGGACTGAACTGCAACAAATGGTTGCGAACAGAAGTAGCCGGACATCCCCTCAATGAAAATCCCGTGATCCCGGCAAGATCCGCACATTGCGCGGGTGGCTGGCGGAGCGGGCGTGGGGGCGGGCGTCGCGGGTTTCGGGCTGGGTCAGGCGGTCAAGTTCGGCGGTGCGGTCGTGGACGCGGGTCGCCATCAGGTGGACGACGCCCTCCTTGCTTCGCTGCACCTCCCCTTCCACCAACATCAGCCGGGAAGCCATGACCGGGCGCCGCTGCATTTCGAACAGGCGCGCCCAGAGCAAGATGTTGGTGATGCCGGTCTCGTCCTCGATCGTGACGAAGACCGCATTGCCCTTGCCCGGCCGCTGGCGCACCAGCACCACGCCGGCGGTGCGGACGCGCGCGCCGTTCTTCGCCGCGCTGGTCTGGGCGCAGCTCAGCACGCCCTCGGCGGCGAAGACGGGGCGCAGGAACTGCATCGGATGGCCCTTCAGCGACAGGCGCGTCACCTGATAGTCCGTCGCGACATGCTCGGAGAGCGGCATGGCGGGGAGCATCGCGTCGGACTCCTCCCCCAGCTCCGGCGCGCCGTCGCCGCGCTCCCGGGCGGCGGCGAAGAGCGGCAGCTCGTCCGACGGGGTGCGCCGCGCTTCCCACAACGCCGCGCGCCGGTCCTGCCCCAGCGAGCGGCAGGCATCGGCATCCGCAAGCAGGCGCAGCGCGCGGGCAGGCAAGCCGGCGCGGCGGGCGATATCCTCCATGCCGGTGAACGGCCCGCCGACGATACGGGCTTCGACCAGCCGCTTGGCCCAATCCTCGCGGAAGCCGTCGATCTGTCGCAGGCCAAGGCGGAGGGCAATCGGCCTCGCCTCTTTTTCTTCGTCACCCCCGCGCAGGCGGGAATGACGGACGGATTCCAGGCTGTTGTCCCACCCGCTTCCGTTCACGTCGGCCGCGTGGACGGCAACGCCATGCTCGCGCGCATCGCGGACGATCTGCGCCGGGGCGTAGAAGCCCATGGGCTGGGAGTTGAGCAGCGCGCAGGCGAAGACTGCGGGATGATGGCATTTGATCCAGGCCGACACATAGACCAGCCGCGCGAAGGAGAGTGCATGGCTTTCGGGGAAGCCGTAGCTGCCGAAACCCTCGATCTGGCTGTAGCAGCGCTCGGCGAAGTCCTGCATGTAGCCGCGCGCGACCATACCGTTCACCATCTTCTCCCGGAAATGGTGGATGGTGCCGGCATTGCGGAAGGTCGCCATGGCGCGGCGGAGCTGGTTCGCTTCGAAAGGCTTGAAGTCCGCCGCAACGATGGCGAGCTTCATCGCCTGTTCCTGGAACAACGGCACGCCGAAGGTCTTGCCGAGCAGCCCCTTCAGCTCGTCGGCAGGCCCGTGCTCGGGCGCGGGCGCGGGGAACTCCACCTTCTCCTCGCCGCAGCGGCGACGCAGATAGGGATGGACCATGTCGCCCTCGATCGGACCCGGCCGCACGATCGCGACCTGGATGGTAAGGTCGTAGAGGGTGCGGGGCCGCAGGCGCGGCAACATGTTGATCTGGGCGCGGCTTTCCACCTGGAACACGCCGATGCTGTCGCCCTTGCACAGCATGTCGTAGACGGCGGGATCGCCGGAATCGAGATCGACGTCGAGCCGGTGGTCGCCCAGGCCGTTGGCGCGCATCAGGTCGAACGCCTTGCGGATGCAGGTCAGCATGCCGAGCGCGAGCACATCGACCTTCATCAGCCCGAGCGCATCGATATCGTCCTTGTCCCATTCGATGAAGCTGCGGTCGTCCATCGCCGCATGGTGCAGCGGCACCGTCTCGTCGAGCCGGTTCTGGGTCAGGACGAAGCCGCCGACATGCTGCGACAGGTGGCGGGGGAAAGGGGCCTCCAGCAGTTGGCCGACCAGTGCCCGCAGCCGGGCGATCTCCGGATTGGCGAGGTCGAAGCCGGCTTCCGCGATCTGCCGTGCCTCCGGGTCGCCGCCATAACTGCCCCAGACCGTGCTCGCCATGCGGGCGGCGACGTCGGCCGACAGGCCGAGCGCCTTCGCCACCTCGCGCAGCGCGCTGCGCGAGCGGAAGTGGATGACGGTCGCGGCGATGCCGGCGCGGTGACGGCCGTAGCGCTCATAGACATATTGCATCACCTCCTCGCGCCGCTCATGCTCGAAATCGACGTCGATGTCGGGCGGCTCGTTGCGCTCCTCGGACACGAAGCGGGAGAAGAGCAGGTCGTGCTTCTGCGGATCGACCGAAGTGATACCGAGCAGGAAGCAGACCATGGAATTGGCGGCCGACCCGCGTCCCTGGCACAAGATTCCCTGCATCCGCGCGAAGGCGACGATGTCGTGGACCGTCAGGAAATAATAGGCGTAGTTCCGCTCCCGGATCAGCCCGAACTCCTCGTCCAGCAGCGCCCTGACCTCGCGCGGGATGCGCGGGCCATAGCGGGCATGGGCAGCGACGGTCGTCAGTTCCTCCAGCCATTGCTGCGCGGTCCATCCTTCCGGCACCGGCTCGTGCGGATATTCGTAGCGCAGCTGGTCGAGCGTGAAGTCGACCCGCTCCAGCAGACGGATCGTCTCGGCCAGTGCCTCCGGACAGGCGCGGAACAGCCGGGCCATTTCGGCGGGGGCATGGATATGGCGCTCGGCATTGGCCTCCAGCAGACGGCCGGCCTTCCCGACGGTAGTCCCTTCTCGCATGCAGCTCAGCACGTCCTGCAAAGGCCGCTCGGCCGGGGTCGCGTAGAGCGCGTCCATGGTGGCGAGCAGCGGCGCGCCGGTGCGGGCGGACAGCGCCTG
>NZ_AUWY01000104.1 GCF_000447205.1 Sphingobium ummariense RL-3
CGTCGCGGCGCAGCGGCGCGCCGAGCCAGATCCGGCCCGGCGCCAGACGGGCCAAGCGGAGCAGCAGCGCTTCGAGATCGGCGGGCGGCGCCGGGGGAACAAGGCTGAGATGCCCCTGCCGGATCGCTTCCGGAGAGGGGCGGTCGTCATGTTCATAGTCCACCGGCTTGCGATGCGCAGTCTGGGCGGTCGCGGTGGAGGTGGGCAGGACGATCAGAAGCTGGTCGGTCAGATGGACGGTCAGATCCTCATAGGTGAGAATGCAGTCGCCCTTGACCGAACGGAGATTGCCGCGGGTCAGCAATTTGGTGAGCTCGCCCCAGCCCCGGCGCGTCGCGGGATAGGCGATGATGTCGGGCGTGCCGTCGGCGAAGACCAGCCGAGCGCCGACAATCAGGCGCAGGTCGCTCTCGCAGCCGCGCGCCTCCGCTTCGGTCAGTTCGGATGGCTCCCCCCTCTCCTTCTTCGCCTCGCGCAGCGCCTCGCGCGCCTTTTCCGATGCTTTTTTGCGAGCGACATGCGCGCGCACCACGCCGGCCACCGTGTTGCGGTCGGCGATGCCCAAGCCCTTGAGGCCGAGCGCCATCGCCTGCGCCACCATGTCGGAGGCATGGGACGCGCCGCGCAGGAAGGAGAAGTTGGTGGCCGCCACCAGCTCCGCAAAGGGAGGCGGATCGCTCATGCGAAGAGGCCGTGCACATACCAGCGCGGATGCGCCGCCTCCGTGCCGTAGAGGCCGTGGCGGAAGATCCAGTAGCGGCGTCCGCGCGCATCCTCGACCCGATAATAGTCGCGGGTGCGGCCGATGCTCTGTCCTTCGACCGCGCCGTCCCTGGCCTGCCACCACTCCGGTGCGATCCGTTCCGGTCCCTCGAAGCGGGTCACTTCGTGCAGGGCGCGGCGCCAGCGGAAGCGGTGCGGGGGACCGTCGGGCACCTCCGCCACCACCTCGATCGGCTGGGGCGGGTCGAACAGGTGGAGCGGGCGCATCGGCGGGTCGCTGGCCTCCTGCCACTCCGGCCAGGCGGCGGGCGCACGGTTCTCGATCGCCGGCAGGGCGAGCTGCGCCTGTTCGGGGATGTGGCTGTCGCCGGGCACCAGCCGGCGGATGCGCTGGCGCCCGGCGCGGATCGAAAGGCGGTCGACCAGCGCGGCGACGCTCTCCTCGCGGCGCACGGTCCCACCCTCCAGCGCAAGCTGGGTCGGCGCCATCGGCTCGGCGCGCGGGACGGTGAGGCGCAGCATGTCGAAGCCGAAACCGGGATCGAGCGGATCGGACAGGGCGTCGATCCGTTCCCGCACCAGCCGCATGATCGCGGGCGCGTCGCGCACCGGCAGGCCGGTTTCGACCCGCAGCGGAAAGGCAAGCCCGTCGCTGCGAAAGAAGAGCGCTTCGAACTTCCGGCCGCCCTGGCCGCGCTCGGCGAGGTGCTCGCCCGCCTCGGCCGCCATCTCCTCCAGCACCTGAAGGGCATGGGCGGTGCTGGCCATCGGCTCGGCGAAGCGACGCTCGACCCGCAGCGCGGGGCGCGGGCGGCGGGGCGCGAGCGGGCGCTGGCCGAGGCCCAGCAGCCGGTGGAGCGCATCGACCGCCTCCTCGCCGAAGCGGGCGGCGAGCGCCGCGGCCGGGCGCGCGGCGAGATCCGCAACGGTGCGCAGGCCCGCTCGACGAAGCGCGGTCGCGCTGTCGGGCTCCAGCCCCAAAGCCTCGACCGGCAGGCGGCGCACCGCCGCGTCCTCGTCCGGAGCGGGGGCGGTGGGAAATCGGGCCAGCGCATGCGCCGCCTCGGGTGTGCCGGCCAGCGCATGGCGGACCGTGAGCCCGGCGCCTTCCAGCCGATCGGCCGCCGCGCGGGCCAGCGCCTCCTCCCCGCCCCACAGATGGGCACAGCCGGTGATGTCGAGCATCAGCCCGTGCGGCGGATCGAGCGCGACGACCGGGGTATAGCGGGCGCAGCCGTCGCACAGCCGTTCCAGCCAGTCCTGGTCGGCATGGGGATCGAGGTCGAAGACGCGCAAGCCCGGCTCCTGCGCGCGGGCGTCGGCCAGCGACATGGCCGGCGCGAGGCCCAGGGCCAGCGCATCGCCCTCCAGCGCC
>NZ_AUWY01000105.1 GCF_000447205.1 Sphingobium ummariense RL-3
CGCGCACCGGCTCGACCATGACCGCCGGGCCATCGCCGCCCGCGCGCCAGAGGTCAGGCCGCGCGATCCGCAGCCGATCGGTCGGCAGGAAGGGGAACCAGAGCGCCAGGTAGCGGCGCGTCGCCGCCCGCGCTTCCAGATCCGAAGTCATGGCGTTCATCGCGTCCGTCTCCAAAAACTCTCCGTTCCCTGTCCCACACCAGCCGCCAGGCCATGCCATCGGAACCCGACCGTCGGCGAAGCAGATGCAGATGGAAGGCGGTCATCCCCGGCGCGTTGCCGGGCAACGGGTCCGACGGGGCGGCCGACACCCTCCAGCGCGTCTCCGCCGCGCTCGGCACGGGCGCGCCGCCGATGCGGAGCAGCAGCGCGGTGACGCCGGAAGCTTCCGCCGCCAGCGCGAGCCGGCGGCTGGCGGTAAGATCCAGCAGCGGCGCCCGGCCGCGCAGCTCGATCACCAGCGCGCCCAGCGCGGGGCAGCGCAGCGCATCCACCGCCGCGCGCAGCAGCATCGCATCATCCGCCATGACGCCGAACAGCAGCCGGCCGGGATCGATCCCCAGCGCCGCCAGCCCCGGCCCATAAGGCACTCCGCCCGTCCGTTCGGCCACAGCACTGCGCAGCCACAACAGTGGCGACTCCCCCGCCGCCAGGCTCGCAAGCAAGATGCCAAGGCCCGCGGCAGCGCCTTCCTCCTCTCCTTCACCGAACAATTCGTGCACTCGCGCCCGCGCGAGGCCGCCGCCCAGCATCCGGTCCAGCGCGGCATGGCCCATCGCCACGCGCGGCGCATCCTGCACGGCTGGCGCTCGGTCCAGCGAGGCGATATGCCGCCGCAGGGCAGCGAGGGTCCTAACCGACTCGGTCATAGCATTGTTCCTGTTTTGTTCTTTTCTAGACAATGCGGAATGAAGTCAATCGTTGCAGCGGCTTCTTCCTCCCTTCTTCCGTCGCTTCGCTGTGAGCCGAGCGCCACTCTGAAGCGAACGGGAAAATGTTTCTCCTTCCTTGATCCAAATTAATGGATGGGAAGTAAGTTTTCAGCGACGCTTGATTCCGCGACGCAACACTCGCTAGGCGATGGCAGGGGTGCCATCGGGAGGTTCCGACCGCAATGACAGAAACGAGATCCGCCCGGTCCGGGCCGCGCTCCGACGCCCGGGCCGTGTTGGGCCTGATCGTCGGGCTGGCTTTCTTCCTCGTCAGTGGCGCGCTCGCCTATTCCAACGTGCAGACGCTGCGCGAAAGCGATCAGGCGATCCGCCACAGCCACAATATCCTCATCGCGCTCAACGAGCTTCTGTCCACTACGCAGGATGCCGAAACCGGGCAGCGCGGCTATCTGCTTACCGGCAATACTGGCTATCTGGAACCCTATCGGAACGCCGTCTCCGTATTGCCTGCGCGCCTCGACCGGCTGGCCGAGCTGACGCGGGGCAATGATACGCAGCAGGCCAATCTGCTGTTGCTTCGGCGCCATGTGAACGCCAAGCTGCAAGAACTGCGCGACAGTATCGAACTGCGCCGGAAGGAAGGCATCTCCGCCGCAGTCGCGCTCGTCATGAGCGGACGCGGCAAGGAGGAAATGGACGCCATCCGGACGCAGCTCGACACCATGGCGCGGGAGGAAAGCCAGCTGCGCCAGCTACGGGTCGAGGAGATGAGCGCCGCATCGCGGACCGCCACCACAACGGGTCTGGCCGCGGCGCTGCTCGGCATGGCGCTCACGGTCTCCGTCTTCATCCTGGTCCTTCGGACCAATCGCGCGCGCGCGCGACAGGCATGGTTGCAGGCAGGCCATCTCGGGCTCGCCGCCGCGATGCGCGGAGATCAGACGGTCGAACAGCTTGGCGAGTCCATCCTGGCATTCCTCGCCCGCTATCTCGGTTTCCAGGGCGGCGCCCTCTTCAAGGGGGAGGACGGCCTTTTCCGTCGGGTGGCGACGCTCGGCGTCCCTGCCGATGCCGACATGCCCCATCGCTTCGGGATGAAGGAAGGCCTGCTGGGGCAGGTGGCCGCCGAAGGTCGCGCACAGATCCTCCATGACGTGCCCGATCGCTATCTGACGATCGGGTCGGCCTTCGGACGCGACCAGCCCCGGCACCTCGTCATCGTCCCGGCCAAGTCCTATGACGTCGTCAATGCCGTGCTGGAACTGGGCTCCTTCGATCCGGTGGACGACGCCGCGCTGGAACTGCTCGAGGAAAGCGCCGCATCGATCGGCATCGCCCTTCGCTCCGCCCGCTTCCGCGCGCGGCTTCAGGACGCACTGGAGGAAACCCAGCGGCAGGCCGAAGAACTGCAGGCGCAGAGCGAGGAGCTGCGCGCCAACAATGACGAGCTGGAAACCCAGAGCCGGCAGCTGCAGGATTCCGCCGTCCGGCTGGAAGCGCAACAGAGCGAGCTGGAACAGACCAACATCCGGCTGGAGGAACAGGCGCGCCAGCTGCAGATCCAGCGGGACGACCTTACCCGGACCCAGGCATCGCTGGAGCGGCAGGCAGCGGAGCTGGAGCAGGCGAGCCGCTATAAGTCGGAATTCCTGGCCAATATGAGCCACGAGCTGCGGACGCCGCTCAACTCGCTGCTCATCATGGCGCGGCTGTTGGCGGAAAACCGCGCCGGCAACATGACAGCGGACCAGATCCGCCACGCCGAAACGATCGAGACGTCGGGCAACGACCTGCTGACGCTTATCAACGACATCCTCGACATCTCGAAGATCGAGGCGGGCAAGCTGGAGCTACGGCCCCAGCCGATGCGGATCGCTCCCCTGCTGGACAAGCTGCACGCGGTCTTCGCTCCCGCCGCGCAGGCCAAGAACCTGGCCCTCCGCCTGGAAGCGAGCGCCGACCCGTCGGAGATCGAGACCGACCCGCAGCGCGTCGAGCAGGTGCTCAAGAATTTCCTGTCCAACGCCATCAAGTTCACGGAGAAGGGCGAGATCGTCCTGACCGTCGGCCGCCATGCCAATGGACGTGCCGTTTTCACCGTGCGCGACACGGGGGTGGGTATTCCCGATGCGCAGCAACAGATGATCTTCGAACCCTTCCGCCAGGCGGACGGCACGATCAGCCGCAAATATGGCGGCACCGGGCTTGGCCTTTCCATCTCGCGCGAACTGGCGCGCCTGCTGGGCGGAGAGCTGGCGGTCGAAAGCAAGGTCGGCGAAGGCAGCGCCTTCTCCCTGCTGCTGCCCGATCGCTTCGATCCCTCGCTCAGCCAGATGCCAGCGCTTTCGCTGACCGACACCCCGAAACCGCTGGTTGTACCGGGATCGCCGCCGGCCCGCGTGGCGCGAACCCGGCCCGTCCCGCAGGACGACCGTGAGACGCTGTCGGGCGACGCGCGGCTGATCCTGATCGTGGAGGACGACCCCGTCTTCGCCCGCATCCTCTGCGAGATCGCACATGAGCAGGGTTTCCAGTGCCTGATCGCCGGCACCGCCGATGAAGGCGCATTGATGGTGCGGCAATATCTGCCCCATGCCGTCATCCTGGACATGAGCCTGCCCGACCATACGGGCCTGTCCGTGCTGGACCGCATCAAACGGGACGTGCGCACCCGTCATATCCCCGTCCACGTCGTTTCGGTCGACGACAACAGCCAGGCGGCCCTGGCCAGCGGCGCGATCGGCTATCTGTTCAAGCCCGTGAAGCGCGAGGCGCTTATCGACATGCTGGAGGGGCTGGAGGCCCGGATGTCGCAGCGCATGCGCCGCGTGCTGGTGGTGGAGGACGACGCCCAACAGGCCGAGAGCATCAAGCTGCTGCTCGCCTCGCGCGATGTCGAGACGCTGGAGGCGCATTCGGCCGCGCGGTGCGTCGAGATGCTGGGCGAGGACACGTTCGACTGCATGGTGCTCGACCTCAACCTGCCCGACGCATCGGGACTGGACCTGCTCGAACGGCTGAGCGGGGACGAGACCGTCGGCTTCCCGCCCGTCATCATCTATACCGGCCGCGAGCTCGACCCCGAGGAGGAACTGCGGCTGCGGCGCTATTCCAAGTCAATCATCGTCAAGGGCGCCAAGTCGCCTGAGCGACTGCTTGATGAGGTGACGCTCTTCCTCCACCAGGTGGTCTCGGAACTTCCGGAAACGCAGCAGCAGCTGATCGCCCGATCGCTCAGCCGCGACGAGGGGCTGGAAGGGCGGGAAATCCTTCTGGTCGAGGACGACATTAGGAACGTTTATGCACTGACGAGCATTTTCGAGCCCCATGGGGTCCACGTTCGTATCGCGCGCAACGGGCGCGAGGCGCTCGCTGCCCTGGAAAAGGCTGCGCAGGACCGGGCGCCGCCCGTGGACCTGGTGCTGATGGACATCATGATGCCGGAAATGGATGGGCTCACCGCGATGCGGGAAATACGCCGCCAGCCCTGGGGCATGTCGCTGCCGATCATCGCGCTGACCGCCAAGGCGATGGAGCAGGACCAGCAGGAATGCCTGGCCGCGGGCGCCAATGATTATCTGGCCAAACCCCTGGACGTCGACAAGCTGCTGAGCCTGGTGCGCGTGTGGATGCCGCGATGATGGCGGAGAATGAGCATTTCGGGGCCCGTGAGGAGCTGGAACTCGACCTGCTGCTGGAAGCGATCTTTCGCCACTATCACTACGACTTTCGCGGCTATTCGCGCGGGTCTCTGCACCGGCGCCTGGATCGTGCCCGACTGCGCCACGGCTGTGAGAGCCTGTCGCAGCTTCAGCATCTGGTTCTGGGCCAACCGGCGGTGTTCGCCGACCTTATGGGCTTCCTGACCATCCAGGTGAGCGAGATGTTCCGCGATCCCGCCTATTTCCGCGCCCTGCGGGAACAGGTCGTCCCGCACCTGCGAACCTACCCATCGCTCAAGGTCTGGATCGCCGGCTGTGCCAATGGCGAGGAATTTTATTCTCTCGCCATCCTCTTCCGCGAGGAGGGGCTGGAAGATCGCACGATCTTCTACTGCACCGACATCAGCCCCGCCGCGCTCGAAAAGGCGGAGGCGGGCATCTATGACGCCGAGCGGATCCCGCAATTCACTGAAAATCACCGGCTCGCCGGGGGCAAGGCATCACTGTCCGACTATTACACGGCAGCGTATGGTGCCGCAGTGTTCGATAAGACGCTGCGCCGCCGCGCCGTGTTTGCGCAGCACAGCCTGGCCAGCGACGAGGTTTTCGCGGAGGTGCAGCTGGTGTCCAGCCGCAACGTCCTCATCTATTTCGATCGGGAGCTGCAGGACAGGGCGCTGGGCCTGTTCGGGGAGTCCCTGGTCCGCGGCGGATTCCTGGGCCTGGGCGCGAAGGAGACGTTGCGCTTTTCCCGCTATTCCGACGCCTTTGCCGATTTTGATGGAGGCGAGAAAATCTACCGCCGCAACCTGCAGAAGCTGAAGGCCCTCGACCATGCAGCATGAACCGGCAAAGATTCTGGCGGTGGACGACGTCGAGGAGAATCTAACCGCGCTCGAGGCGCTGCTGGCGGACGAAGGCGTCGAGCTGATCAAGGCGCGATCGGGAATCCAGGCGCTGGAGCTGCTGCTGGTCGAGGATGTCGCCCTGGCACTGCTGGACGTGCAGATGCCGGTCATGGACGGGTTCGAACTGGCCGAGCTGATGCGGAGCACCGAACGGACGCGCCGAGTGCCGATCATTTTCCTCACCGCCGTGGGGACCGATGAGAGGCGGCGCTTCCGCGGCTATGAGAGTGGCGCCATCGACTATCTGTTCAAGCCGGTCGATCCGCACATGTTGCGCCACAAGGTCGCGATCTTCGTGGAGCTATTCCAGCAACGACAGGAACTGGCTCGCGAACGCGACCGGCACGCCGCGGCGCTGGCCCGGCTCCGCGCGCATGGGGACAATTCGCTGCTTGCGATCGTCGAACTGAATGCAGACCAGCATATCCTGTCCTGGTCCAAGGGTGCCGAACGGCTGTTCGGATGGCGCGCGGCCGAAGTGGCGGGATTCAGCGCGATGGATTTGAAGTGGCTGGACCCCAGCCAGCGCGGCGAGTTCGCGGCCCTGATGGAGGAAATGGTCGCCGACGCCCTCCCCCGCGCGACGCGCACGCTGCGCTTCCACACTGCCGAGGGTCTATCGGTCGACTGCGAATGCTATTGTTCCGCGCTCAAGGATGCGGGGGGCAGGCTGTTCTCGATCAGCCTCCAGATGCTCGACATCACGGAACGCAAGCGGGCCGAGGAGACCCAGCGCCTGCTGGTCGGAGAACTCAATCACCGGATCAAGAATACGCTGGCGTCGGTGCAGGCGATCGCGACCCAGACGCTCCGCCACTCGTCTGGCCCATCCGACTTCGCGCCGACCTTCATCGGGCGCATCCACGCGCTGGCCAGCGCTCATTCGCTGCTGAGCGGCGCCACCTGGCAAGCGGCGGGGCTGCGCGAACTGGTGGAAGGGCAGATGTCTATCGGCGCGATCGACGGGGATCGGCTGGAGGCCGAGGGCCCCGATGTCGACCTGCTGCCCGAACCGGCGCTGCACCTGGCGCTGGTGCTCCACGAACTGGTGACCAATGCGCACAAATATGGCGCGTTGTCGGTGCCGGGGGGCAAGGTCCGGCTGCACTGGAAGCTGGCTGGCGACCGACTGGTGCTGGAATGGGAAGAAAGGGGCGGGCCGCCGGTTGCCCCGCCCACCCGGCGCGGCTTCGGGACCGCCCTGATCGAGCGCAGCCTGCGTGCCGACGGCGGCAGCGCGGAGCCGCACTACCGGCCGGAAGGGATGGGCTGGACGCTCAACCTTCCCTATGCCGTCGGTGCCCGCTTCCGTGTCCAGGAGCCTCCGGCCCGGCGCGGACAATCCGCGGCACCGAACGCGCCCCTGTCCCTTCCAGGACTGGCGGGCCGGCGCCTGCTGCTGATCGAGGACGAACCGCTGATCGTCTTCGAGCTCACCGCCATTCTGGAGGAACGCGGCGCGGAAGTGGTCGGATCGGTCTCCACCGTCGAGACCGCGCTGGAAAGGGTGGGCCAGGGCGGCTTCGACGCCGCGCTGGTGGACGGCAACCTGCAGGGTCAGGCGGTGGACCGGATCGCCCACGCGCTGGCAGCGCAGGATATCCCCTTCCTGTTCGTAAGCGGCTATGGCAGCGAGCATCTCCCTCAGGTCTTCGGCAAGGTCACCGTGGTCGAAAAGCCGTTCAAATCCGGCCACCTCGTCGAGGCGGTCGCGGACCTATGGCAGAGCTAACCGCATTGGCGTTCGAGTTCCGGAACGCGCCTCTTCTCCCCGGCGCCGCCGACCGCCTCGCCGATCAGCAATAGCGTCGGATCATCGTCGCTCACCGCTTCCGTCAGGAAAGCGAGGGCGCGCAGCTTTCCCCGGATCAGCCGTTCGCCCGGTAGTGAGACGTTGACAGCCACCAGCACCGGCGTATTGGGATCGCGTCCGGCGGCGATCAGCCCGCGCGAGATCTCGCCGGCCGCAGCGCGACCCATATAGATGCCGACGGTGCCGCCCGGTCGGGCCAGCGCTTCCCAGTCCAGCATGAGCGGTTCCCCGGAGCGCAGATGCGCCGTCACCAGTGTCAGCCCGCGGGCGACGCCCCGCAGGGTAAGCGAGGCGTGACTACTCGCCGCCGCCGCACTCGCCGTGGTGATGCCGGGACAGATGCGGACTGGGATGCCGGCCTGCGCCAGATGCGCCATCTCCTCGGCGGACCGTCCGAAGATCGAGGGATCGCCGCCCTTGAGGCGCACCACCCGCCTGCCCGCGCGCGCGGCGGTGAGCAGCAGGTCGTTGATGCTCTCCTGCGACTTGCTGTGCCAGCCGGATCGCTTACCGACGCTCACAAGCTCCGTGCCAGGTCGCGCCAGCGCCAGCACGCCCGGTCCCACGAGCGCATCGTAGAACAGGATATCCGCCGCAGCGATCAGCCTCTCGGCCTTGCGGGTCAGCAGGTCGGGATCGCCCGGACCAGCGCCGACCAGCCAGACCTGGCCGGGATTGATGGGCTCATTCGGCTGCAAGCAGCGTCTCCTCCTGTATCTGGGCCAGGATGCTGGCAAGCGCGGGGCGGCAGGACCCGCAATTGGTGCCGGCCCCCAGCGCCTGACCGATGGACGGCACGTCGACCAGTTTCTGCGCGCGGATCGCGGCCATGATTTGGTGCAGGCCGACGTCGAAGCAGACGCAGACGGTCGGGCCCTTGTCCGGCTGGCTGCCAGGTCCGCGCGCGGCAAGGACCGACGCCCCCACCGATTCCGCCTCCAGCTGCCCGATCAGCCAGTCACGCGAGGGCAGCAGGCCGGTGCGGGTGACGAACAGCACGCCTGTCAGCCGGCCTGCGGTGATAATCGCTGTCCGCCGCGTGCCGCGCGCTGCGTCGATCGCCTCAACCCGGTCGCCCCTGGGCAGGCAGGCCTCCAGCCGGGCGGGATCGCCATTGCCGGCGATTTCGTAGAGCACCCCGTCCGGCACGGCGATCCGCGTTGCCCAAAGGCAGGGGATGCGCGCCGGCTGGTGGCCGCGCAGGATCAGGAAGCCGCGCCATTCGGTGGCGATGCGCTCGACCCGGGCGGGTGTGGATTTGAAGCCCGGCTGGCCCGAATGCGGATCGACCAGGGAACGCGGCAGCAGGCCGGTGCGGCCGCCGCTCGACTGCTGGTCGGTCCAGTGAATCGGCGTGAAGATTTCGCCGGGGCGCTGCCCTTCGCTGATCCGGGCGCGGAACAGGCTGTCGCCCTGCGGTGTCGCCACACGTGCGAGGTCGCCGTCCACGATACGCAGCGCCTGCGCATCCTGCGGGTGCAGTTCGACCAGCGGCTCCTCACGGTGGCGAGCGAGCCTGGGCGAAAGGCCGGTGCGGGTCATCGTGTGCCACTGGTCGCGGTAGCGGCCGGTGTTGAGCGTCAGCGCCCAGTCACGCAGCGGCCGCTGCACGTCAATCTGGCTCACCGGCACCAGCCGTGCCCTGCCGTCCGGCGTCGAAAAGCGCCCGTCGGCAAAGGGCGTGCCGCCCCAGCGAAAGGGCTCCATCGCGTCATAGGCCTCGTTGCCGATCGTCGCATGGCTGCGCAGGTCGAGCAGGCGTGCGCCGTCATTCTGATAGGCGGTGAGGCGCGCATGCTCGCGCCAGATATCGGCCGGCCGCTCATAGGCGAAAGCGTTGCGCCAACCCATGCGGCGGGCGACTTCCTTGACGATCCACCAGTCGGGCCGGGCTTGGCCGGGGAGCGCCATGAAGGGGCGCTGGCGACTGATCGTGCGGTCGCTGTTGGTGACGGTGCCGTCCTTCTCGCCCCAGGCGGCGGCGGGCAGGCGGACATGGGCGAAGGCGCTGCTGTCGGTGTCGACGATCACGTCGGAGACGACGACGAAGGGGCAGGCCGCCAGCGCTTCCCGCACGCGGCCCGCATCGGGCAGCGATACGGCGGGGTTGGTGGCCATGATCCAGAGCGCCTTGATCCGGCCCTCCCCGATCGCACGGAACAGATCGACGGCCTTGAGGCCCGGCCGCGTCGCCATCGTGGGTGCGGCCCAGAAGCGGCCAACCCGCGCCACATTTTCCGGCGCGAAGTCCATATGCGCGGCGAGCGTGGAGGCGAGCCCGCCGACCTCCCGCCCGCCCATGGCGTTGGGCTGTCCGGTGATCGAGAAGGGCGCCGCGCCCGGCCTGCCGATGCGGCCCGTGGCAAGGTGGACGTTGATGATGGCATTGACCTGATCGGTGCCGCGGATCGACTGGTTGATGCCCTGACTGAACAAGGTGACGGCGCGCGGGGTCGCGGCGAACAGCTCGTAGAACTGCTGGAGCAGGGCCGGCGCGACGTCGCAGGTCCTGGCCGTGGTCCAGACATCATGGGCTGCGCGTACATGCTCCCAGAAGCCTTCCGGCGCGCTGACATGATCGGCCAGGAAGCCGGGGTCGGTGACGCCCGCCCGGTCGCACCAGGCGAGCAAGCCGTTGAACAGCGCCACGTCGGTCCCCGGCCGCAGCGGCAGGTGCAGGTCGGCGCCCTCACAGGTCTCCGTGCGTCGCGGGTCGATCACAACCAGTTTAGTGCCCCGCTCTGCCCTGGCGGCCTGGATGCGCTGATAAACGATCGGATGGCACCAGGCGGTGTTGGAGCCGACCAGCACGATGAGATCGGCTTCGTCCAGATCGTCATAGCTGGCGGGTACGATATCCTCGCCGAAGGCGCGATTGTGGCCGGCGACCGCGCTCGACATGCAGAGGCGCGAGTTGGTGTCGATATTGGCCGAGCCGATGAAGCCCTTCATCAGCTTGTTGGCGACATAATAATCCTCGGTCAGCAGCTGACCGGACACGTAGAAGGCCACGCTGTCGGGTCCGTGGCGCTCCACCGCGTCACGAAAGCGCTTCGCCACCAGGTCGAGCGCCTTGTCCCAGCTAGCCCGCTTCTGCCCGACCATGGGGTGGAGCAGGCGCCCGGTCAGCCCCACTGTCTCGCCCAGATGCGTGCCCTTCGAACAGAGCCGCCCGCCGTTGGCGGGATGCGACTCATCGCCCCGGATAAGGACGGAGCGCGGCCCCGTCGGCGTCGCGGAGATGCCGCAGCCGACGCCGCAATAGGCGCAGGTGGTGCGTACTTCACCCCTCCCCCCTTCAGGGGAGAGGGTGCCGAGCGAAGCGAAGGCAGGAGAGGGCGATGTCACCTCACACCCCCCTCTCCTCGGCCTCGGCAGGAGGCACGTGACCCCTGCCGTCCCCTTAAGGGGATAGGGAGATTGTCACGCGCCCTCACGCCGCCTTCTTCCCCAGTACCGCCTCGCGCAGCAAGAAGATCCGTCCGGCGT
The DNA here is from genome assembly GCF_000447205.1 of Sphingobium ummariense RL-3. Classification (GTDB taxonomy): domain Bacteria; phylum Pseudomonadota; class Alphaproteobacteria; order Sphingomonadales; family Sphingomonadaceae; genus Sphingobium; species Sphingobium ummariense. The sequence goes on from NZ_AUWY01000105.1 coordinate 10,766, forward strand.
CCAGTTTCAGTGGGATCGTCGGCACACAGCCTTCGTCGTTGCCCAGCGCGTGGCCGGTCTTCAGCGAGATGTTCCAGCTGTGCAGCGGGCAAGTGACGACGCTGCCATGGACAATGCCTTGGCTCAGCGGCCCACGCTTGTGCGGGCACGCATTGACGAGCGCGTAAAACTGGTTGTCCAACGTGTGGAAGATCGCGATCTCCTCCCCACCGCGCACTGGCAGGGTGCGGGCGTGGCCAGGCGCGATCTGGTCCACAGGGCCGATGTCCAGCCATTCCCCGACGGCGTTCGAATGAGTCATGCGACAGTCTCCAAGGGTCGGACTTCGGCCAGATGCTGATGCAGTTCCGCCTCGTCGCCCGCGGCGCGCCTTGCCCACGGGTCTTCCTGGGAGAAGCTCTGCGAATAAAGGAAACGGCTGCGCAGCGCCTCGCGGCCCGCTTCGTCCTCGACGATCCGCTGCTTCACATAATCGACGCCGACGCGCTCGATCCAAGGCGCGGTGCGCTCCAGATAGCGGGCTTCCTCGCGGTAGAGCTGGATGAATGCGGCGCAGTAATCCAGCGCCTCCTGCTCGGTCGCGACCTTGCAGAGCAGATCGGTGGCGCGGATATGGATGCCGCCATTGCCGCCCACATGCAGTTCGTAGCCCGAGTCCACGCACACCACGCCGAAATCCTTGATCGTCGCCTCCGCGCAGTTCCGGGGGCAGCCCGAGACCGCAATCTTGAACTTGTGGGGCATCCACGATCCCCAGGTCATCCGCTCGGTCTTGACGCCAAGGCCGGTCGAATCCTGCGTGCCGAAGCGGCACCATTCGCTGCCGACGCAGGTCTTCACCGTACGCAGCGACTTGCCATAGGCATGGCCCGACACCATGCCGGCGGCGTTGAGATCGGCCCAGACGGCGGGCAGGTCCTCCTTCCTGATGCCGAAGATGTCGAGCCGCTGGCCGCCCGTCACCTTGACCATCGGTGCATTGTACTTCTCGACCACGTCGGCGATGGCGCGTAGCTCGCGCGGGTTGGTCAACCCGCCCCACATGCGCGGCACCACCGAATAGGTGCCGTCCTTCTGAATATTGGCGTGCATCCGCTCGTTGACGAAGCGGCTCTGCTGGTCGTCGACATAGTCGCCCGGCAGCGCGCAGAGCAGATAGTAATTGAGCGCCGGTCGGCAGGAGGCGCAGCCGTCGGGCGTCGACCAATGCAGCTTGTGCATGGCCTCCGGGATCGACCGTATTCCCTGCGCCACGATCTCTCGGCGGACATCGTCATGGGTGAAGCTGGTGCACTTGCACAGGGTCTTCGGCCCGGACTGTACGTCGTCACCAAGGGTCAGCGCCAGCAGCGTTTCGACGAGCCCGGTGCACGACCCGCAGCTCGCCGAGGCCTTGCAGCTGCCGCGCACCGCGTCGAGGCTTCCATTGCCTGCTGCGATGCAGGCGACCACCTGGCCCTTGCTGACGCCGTTGCAGCCGCAAATCTCGGCATCGTCCGAGAGCGCCGCAACGGCAGCCTTAGGGTCCAGCGCGCCCCCTCCGGAGGCGCCCAGAGCCGCATAGGCCTGGCCGAAGATCAGCAGGTCGCGGATGGCGCTGATGTCCTCGCCCTTCTTGAGCAGTTCGAAATACCAGCTGCCGTCGGTCGTGTCCCCGTAGAGCACGGCGCCGACGATCCTGTCGTTCCTGACGACGACGCGCTTGTAGACGCCGCGCGAGGCGTCGCGCAGCACGATGTCCTCGCATCCCTCCCCGCCCGAAAAGTCGCCGGCAGAGAACACGTCCAGCCCCGCGACCTTGAGCTTGGTCGAGGTGACCGACCCCTTGTAGCCCGTGTGCCGGTCGGTCAGTCCATCCGCCAGGCTGCGGCACATGTCCCACAGTGGCGCGACCAGGCCATAGACATTGCCGTCATGCTCGACGCATTCGCCGACCGCCAGCACGTCCGGGTCGCTGGTCACCATGTGGTCGTCGACCTTGATGCCGCGGCCGACGTCCAGCCCCGCCTCGCGGGCCAGCGCGACCGAGGGGCGGATGCCTACGGCCATGACGACCAGGCTCGCCGGGATCTGCGTGCCGTCCTTCAGCCGCACGCCTTCGACCTTGCCGTCGCCATAGATCTCTGCGGTATCGGCGCCGGTCAGGATGGTCTGGCCGCGGCCTTCCAACGCGGTCTTGAGCAGCCATCCCGCCGCTTCGTCGAGCTGGCGCTCCATCAGCGTCGGCATCAGGTGGATCACGGTCACCTTCATGCCGCGCAAGGTCAGGCCGTGCGCGGCCTCCAGCCCCAACAGGCCGCCGCCGATCACCACCGCATCACCACCCCTGGCGGCGGCCGCCAGCATCATGTCGACATCCTTCATGTCGCGGAAGCTGATGACGCCAGGCAGATCCTTGCCGGGCACCGGGATGATGAAGGGATCGGAGCCGGTGGCGATCAGCAGCTTGTCATAGCCGACTGTGCGGCCCGAAAGGCTCGTGACCGTCTTGGCCGCCCGGTCGATCGCCGCCACCGGTTCGCCCGCGATCAACTCTATGCCGTTGTCCGCATACCAGGCGCGGTCGTTGATGACGATGTCCTCAAAGTCCTTCTCGCCCGCGAGCACCGGGGAAAGCATGATGCGGTTGTAGTTCACATGCGGCTCCGCGCCGAAGATGGTGACGCGGTAGCGCCCCGCATCCCGCGCCAGCAGCTCCTCGACCGCGCGGCACCCGGCCATGCCGTTGCCCACGACCACCAGATGCTGACGCACGTCGGCCGACGGGACGATCATGTCATCCCCGCCATTCGCCACCGGATCGATCCCGTCGTGAAATTCCATCCCTCGTGCCTTTCGGAAAAGAAAAAAGCCGCCATCCGGACCCACGGTTCGAAAACCGAAGGTCTGGATGGCGGCCTTGCCATCAATTGCGCCTGGAGGATCCGTCCGTGAATCCTGTCGGCTATGGTTGGAAGGACAGCGTCGTCCTTTGCAGTGCAGCATAAGCCGATTCGCGGATCGGCTCAAGCCTGTAAGTATCTTCGAAGCGTGCCGTCTCAATAGGTCCAGTCGAGCTGAAGCCACAGCTTTTCCGTGTCGGTCGCCAGCGCCTTCGCGTCATAGCGGGCGTAGCGGACCGAAAGCGCCGTCTTCCTGACCTTCGCCGACGCGATCAGGTTCCATTCGTCGCCATAATGCTGGTCCAGCCGGTCGCTTACGAAGCGGTGCCAGGTCGCGGCCAGCGCCACCGCGCTGAGCGGCCCCAGCCTCTTCCAGCCATAGCCGCCGCCGACATAGAGATCGCGCACGCCGTTGGGCGGCGTGGTCAGAAACTTGTCGGCCCAGCCCTGGAACTTGAAATTGGTGCCGAGCGGCGTCTGGAAGCTGGTGAGGGCCGTGCCACCGTCCGCGCCGAGCACCTCATAGCCGGCGTTGAGCTTCCATCCCTTCACGTCAATGGTCGCGTCGGCCAGCCAGTAATCCGCCGAATAGTCGTTGGGGTTGGCGCGATAGTCGGCCTGCTTCGCGTAGCTGAGCTGCCAGGCGAGGCTTACCCCCTTGGCGAGTGGCCGCGCTCCCGCCAGCCGCGCGCCATAGGTCTGGCTCGACAGGCGATAGCCCTGCGCCGCGGCCTCGTCCTGGTCGACCAGATAGGCGAAGCCGGTGAGCGTGCCCGCGGGTGTCGCCCAGGAAAGATTGGCGAAGACGTTGTCCCCGCTGACCGCCTGCTGCCGCGCGCCTGCGCCGTCGATCCCCCATATCGTGCGCACGGACCAGGCATAGGCGACGTCCAGCTTCAGTCCCTTGGCAGGAGAAAGTTCGGCGCGCACCGCGTCGAAGGTCTGTGCATTGTCGCGAAAGGCGACATTGCCGACGAAGCGCTCGTCGTCGAGCGCGATCCGCTGCCGCCCGGCGGTCAGCGTCACCGCCTTCGCTTTGTACTGGAGCTGCGCGAGATAGAGCGCGACATTCTGCGGGTCCGCGACGATCGGCCGGGTGGCAGCGCCGTTCAGGCCATCATAATAGTCGTCGACCATCGCCAGGGTGCCCTGGCCGACGACGGTAGCAGTCAGCGGCCCGTTGCTGGCGGTGACGCCGGCGCGAAGGCGGGCGGTCAAGGCGCTGGCATCGTCGTCGGGCAGGCCATCCTGCCGGACATGCTCGTAGCGCAGCCGGGCCTCGGCGACGGACTTGAGGCTGATCTGCTGGGCGCAGGCCGGCCCAGCGACGGCCAGCGCGACCGCCGATGCGAGAAAAGTTTTCATGGAATGATCGTCCCCCCTTTAGGACGAGTGGGCTGCCAATCTCCGGCCAGTGCTCCGGCGAAAGCTGGAGCCCAAGGTTCCAGGCACGGTGCCAGGAGGCCCTGGGCTCCTGCCTCGCAGGAGCACAAAGCCTGTCTTCAGATGCGCGCGGCGGTGGTCCAGGTGGCGCGCCACTTGCCCTTGATCAGCGCCAGGCCGGCGAAGGCGAGCGCCGCGAGCCCCGCGAAGATCAGGAAGCCCGGCGCGAAGCTGCCGGTGAACTGCTTGGCGATCCCCAGCGAGGAGGCGAGGTAGAAGCCGCCGATGCCGCCCGCCATGCCGACCAGGCCAGTCATGATACCGATCTCCGCCTGGAAGCGCTGCGGCACCAACTGGAAGACGGACCCGTTACCGGTGCCGAGCGCCAGCATGGCAAGGATAAAAAGGCCGAGCGCGGCGCCCAGCGTGGTCGCGAAGGCGACTCCCGCCAGCGCCAGCGCGGCAACGACATAGACCATCATCAGCGCCTTGATGCCGCCGATCCGGTCGGCCAGCGCGCCGCCCATCGGCCGGACCAGCGACCCGGCGAACACACAGCCGGCGGTGGCATAGCCGGCAAGGACGGGCGTCAGCCCAAACTGGTCTGTGAAGTAGATCGGCAGCGACGCGGCTAGGCCGACGAATCCGCCGAACGTCACCGAATAGAAGGCCATGAGCCACCAAGCGTCGGCCAGTTTAAGGGGCTGGAAATAATCGACCAGCTTCTTGGGCGCGGGTGCGTTGGGCGCGTCCTTGGCCATCAGCATATAGGCGACGAAAACGATGGTGAGCGGGATGCAGGCGAGGCCCAGCACCGCGTTCCAGCCGAACGCCTTCGCCAGCATCGGCGCGAACAGCGAGGCGAGCACGGTGCCCGAATTGCCCATGCCGGCAAGGCCCATCGCCTTGCCCTGATGCTCGGGCGGATACCAGCGGCTCGCAAGCGGCAGCGCGATCGCGAAGCTGGCGCCCGCAAAGCCCAGGATCACGCCCAGCGCCAGCGTGCCCGCGAAGCTGTCGATGCCGGTGAACCAGGCGAAGAACAGCCCGCCAATGACGATGACCTGGCTGATCGCACCCGACAGCTTCGGACCGATCCGGTCGACCAGCAGGCCGTTGACGACGCGCAGGAAGGCCCCCGCCAGGGTCGGCGTCGCGACCATCAGGCCCTTTTCGGCGGGCGTCAGCATCAGCGTCTTGGAAATGGCCGGGGCGAGCGGCCCCAGCAGCACCCACACCATGAAGGCGAGGTCAAAATAGAGAAAGGCCGCTATCAGCGTCGGCGCATGGCCGGCCTTCCAGAAGCTGGTCGCGGCGGTCGGCCTGTCGGCCTCGTCCTCGGGATTCCAATAAGCGGTTGCCATGATATGTCCCCCCATTCAATGCGAAATGGACACGAAAAAAGCCGCAGGCCGGACGTCACCCTGGGGTGAGCCCGGTCAGCGGCTTTGCTGCGAAAATCGGAGAGGATGGCGTCCCGGCCTTGGGAGGCACATCCATTTAGCGCGCTTCGTCGCGCGACTCCGATATCATCTCGCGATTCGCGTCATGTTGCAAGGCACAAAATTCGAGTACCCCGCGTCGGATCTTATCGTGGTGGCGGGAACCCTGCCAGAAAGTCGTCCAGCCGCTCCGGGTCGAAGACGCGGCCGTCGAAGAAGCGGTCGGGGCCGAGCGTCAGTTCGCCCCGGCGCGAACCGACGGCCAGGGGCAGCTCGACTGCGCCTTCCAGCTTCATGCTCGCCCCCGGCATCGGAACGTCGCTGTCCGCCAGCGCGCGGCGGAAGACATCCGGACGGAACACCGCCGCCGCCTGCGCGGCATGGGCGGGCGAATGGTCGACCATCCCCCAGCGCACCAGCTGCGAATAGATCCACAGCGCCTGGCTGCGCCAGGGGAAGGCGGTCGCCTCCCGGGAAAAGAGCATGAAGTCGGGGCTGGCGAGCGGCGGATCCCCCGCACGGGCCACGACCCGCCCATCCAGTGCGCGTAGCAGGAGGTCGGCTGGCTGGTCGACATAGCGCGGGCCGGACAGCAGGTGCGCCAGCGCCTCGTGATGGGCCGGATCGTCGCACCAGGCGGCCGCGCGGGCCAGCGCGCGTAGCAGGCGATCGACGGGGTCGGGATTTTCTTCCAGCCAGCCCGTGCGGAAGGCCAGCACCTTTTCCACCCCGCGCCGCCAGATGCGCTCGCCGATGGCCACCGCTTCGGCAAGGCCGGCATCGATCGCCGCGCTGCCCCAGGGTTCGCCGGCGATGAAGCCGTCGATCTCGCCCGCCGCCATCGCCTCCACGGTCAGGGAGGGCGGCAGCACGCGAAGCAGCACGTCGCGGTCGGGGTCGATCCCGGCGCTTGCCAGCCAGTAGCGCAGCATGATGGCATGGCTGGAAAAGCGGTGGACGACGCCGATCACCGGCTTGCGCTTCCAGAGGCCGATGGCGGCGGCGAAGTCATGCGCCGTACCCAGGGGATCGGCGAGGCGGGCCGCAATGTCCGGCTCCAGCGCCCGCGCGAAGTCGTTCGCCATCACCAGCATGTTGCCGTTGACGTTGAGCTTGTAGGGCGCGGCGAGCGCGGCGGGCTGCTGGCTGAGCCCCAGCGTCACCGCGATGGCCAGCGGCGCCAGCATGTGCGCGGCCTGCACCTGGCCGAACACCAGCCGGTCGCGCAGCGTCGCCCAGCTCGTCGTGCGCACGAGGTCGATCGCCAGCCCCTCCTCCTCCGCGAAGCCGCGCTCGCGGGCGACCGCCAGCACCGCGGCATCCGTCAGCGGCAGGAAGGCGATCTTCAGGCTGGTCATCATAGCCCTCCTCCCAGCAAGTCGCTGGCCGTTATCAGCGCCTGCGCCACATCCACGATCTTCTTCCCCTGGTTCATGGCGCTCGACCGCAACAGGGCATAGGCTTCCTGTTCCGACAGGCCGCGCTGGTTCATCAGGATCGACTTTGCCCGGTCGATCACCTTCCGATCGGCCAGCGCCGTGCGGGCCTCCTCCAACTCCGTCTGGATCTTCGCGAAGGCATTGAAGCGGCGCACCGCCAGCTCCAGCACGGGCTTCACCCGCTCCTTGCGCAGACCATCGACGACATAGGCGGAAACACCCGCGTCAATCGCCGCTCCGATCATCGCCTCGTCCGACTGGTCGACGAACATCGCGATCGGCCGGGCGAGAGCCCGGCTGACGGTCAGCATCTCCTCCAGCGTGTCGCGACTGGGACTGCCAAGGTCCATCAGCACCACGTCGGGCGCCATGCGCTCCAGCCGCGCGACGAAGGCGCCGCGCGGCGGGACGATATGGATGTCGTCATAGCCCGCCTCGCGCAGGCCTTCCTCCAGGACCGTCGCCCGCAAACCGCTGTCGTCGATAATGACGATTCTCATCCTGCCATGCCCTGTCGCATCAGCGGCAAATCGCGCGTCTTCTCCTATGCGTCAATGATGGGCGCGGAATATCGCGGCAGTCTCGTTGTTCCGGGCGCGCGTGTTGCGCAGCAATCTTCGGGCCGCCAGGGAAGATATCTGGACCTTCGCATCGAATGCCGTCACCTTCGGCGGATGGCGGCTTCAGGACGGTCATTCTGGGCGGCTGCGCGCTGGCGGCTTTGTTCTACTTCCCGCTGTTCTCCGCCCTGACCGGGATGGGATCCCGACGGCAGCCGGACCGCATGATCCGCGCCCGTCTTTGGCGCGCGACATTTGGCTGCGAATCAGTCAGGATGGGTCCGCCAGCCTGAGACGAGGGATGCCGTCCGGCAACCGGGGCGCAGCAGCGGAAAGGAAATGCGTGCGCCTCTCGATCGAAGCCGTGCTGGACTATGCGTTCAGCGAACCCACCGACGTCCTGCTTGCGGTGGAAGCCGCGCAGCTGCCTGACCAGCAGATCATCGAGCAGTCCCACATCATCGACAATGCCGGACCGCTCACCAATCTCGTCGGCGGCAGCGCCATCGGCCGGCGCACCTGGACCCGCAGCGGAGTCGGCCAGATGGTCAGCCGCTACCGGTCGGTGGTGGACGTGGAACGGGCGGCTCCCGACCTCGGTAGCCTTTCCCGCTCCCCGCTGCCCAGCCTTCCCCGCGACGTCCTGCCCTTCATCTGGCCCAGCCGCTATTGCGAGGCGGACCGTTTCGGCAGCTTCGTGTCGGGCCATTTCAGCGGGCTGGACGGTGGCCCGCTGGTACAGGCACTGTCGGACTGGGTGCGCGAGAATCTGCAATATGTACCGGGCAGCTCGAATGCCAACACCACCGCAGCCGACACCTTCGTTGCGCAGCAGGGCGTGTGCCGCGACTATGCGCATCTGACCGCCGCGCTGGTCCGCTCGCGCGACATCCCCGCGCGGCTGGTGTCGGTCTATGCGCTCGATCTCGACCCGCCCGATTTCCACGCAGTGGTGGAGGTGTGGCTCGACGGCGCCTGGCATATCGTCGATTCGACCGGCATGGCGCCGGTGGAGGGGATGGCGCGGATCGCGGTCGGCCGCGACGCCACCGACATCGCCTTCATGACCGTCTTCGGCACCGCGACGATGAACTGCCAGTCGATCCAGGTGACGCGGCTCGACTAGCGGCGCCGCTTTCCCTCACTCGCCCGGTCGATAAGTCCGCTCGACATGGCCGGCCAGTTCATCGGGGTGGAAATAGACCTGCCGCAGGTCGCCCTCCCGATAGCGCTGGACCTGGTCGCCGAAATGGGGCGAGGCGGGGTCGCCGCTTTCGCCGCCGACGCTCACTGCCTTCGCGCTCACCCGCTTGCCAAACTCGACCGCGGCCAGGAAGCTGTTGCCGCTCGTTCCGTACCAGCGGCGCGTGCCGGGATAGGCCCTGGCGCCGAAGGAGGCGAGCGAGCCCCAGCGGGCCGACGGGAAGGGGATGGCAATGCTCGGCCCCGCATCGGTGAACTTCTGCTCGATCGCGCCGGTCAGCCGCTGGTAGCGGTTGATCTCGCCCCATGGCGTGCGCCAGTCGCCAAAGTCCTTCTCCAGACGGCCGACGACAGCCTCCAGCAGGGCAAGGCGGGTTTCCGCCGGGGCGGCAGCCATGCGGTCATAGGATCCCCGCGCGTCGCCGGGCCGGTTCTTCAGCGTCCACTGGCGCAGGTCCTCCGCCCAGAGGCAGGCGAGGCTGTTGGGGACGGAGGCTGCGCTCCAGCGATAGTCCCAGCCGCGCAACGCCTCGACGGGAGCGGCCAGCCGCGCCTTGTGCGCGTCGCCCGCCGGAAGCGCGTCCCAGGCGCGCACCAGATCGGGGATCAGGGTGGCGAAGGCGGGCTGGTAGCTGTCGAACGCGGCGGCGATCATGCCGTCGGGCGTGAAGGTCTTGCCGGCGCCCAGCAGCATCACGGCATGCTCGCCGCGCGGATTCTCACCCACCATGTCCATGTAGCGGGGAAAGGCGGACGGCTTCAGGCTGCCCTTGCCGGCAACCGACCAGGGGGCGTTGTTGGTGTTCTGGACCCAGCCGCTTGCCGGGTTCACGACATGCGGCACCTTGTCGAGCGGCGTGAGGCCCTTCCAGTCGGTCGCCGGATCGCTGCCGTCGACCGGCTTCGTATAGTCGAACCGGTCGTCGCGCAGCGGGACGAACTGCGGATGCAGATAGGCGATCGTGCCTTTGGCGTCGGCGAAGAGCGTGTTGTTGGAGGAATTGGCCCGGCGCTCCGCCACGGCCATGAAGGCGCGATAGTCCCGGGCCTTGGTGCGCAGGAAAGACTGCTCCAGCGCTGGAATCGGCTTGTCCATCATGGCGAAGGCAACCCACTTGCCATCCTTCTCGCCGATCACCGGCCCATGATGGGTGGCATAGGTGGTGAAGGTCCGCCGCGCCATGCTGCCGTCGGCGGCGCGATAGGACAGGGTGATGCGGGAGGAGACGACCGGGCGCTCCTCCTTCCCATAACGATAGGTGAAGCCACCATCCGCCCGGCGCGTGACGCTTTCCAGAAACTCGTCCACCGCGTCCACCGTGCTCGACGTGTGCATCCAGCCGGCCGTCGGGTTGAAGCCCTGGTAGATGAAGAACTGGCCCCAGGTCGCGGCGCCATAGGCGTTGAGGCCGGCATCGCTCGTCATCTGCAGCTCGGAGCGGAAGAAGAAGCTGGTGTGCGGGTTGATCCACAACAGCGCATGGCCGCTGGCGCTCTTGCCGGGCGCGATCGCGAAGCCGTTCGACCCGCGCGGCTCCGGATCGGGATCGGCCATGGCGACCGGCTTGCCGTCGGGTCGGCCGTAGAAAGCCTTGAGCCCGTCGAGCGGGATGCGCTCTATGTCGCCGCCGATGCTCCCTTCGGTGAAGCTCAGCGCCATCCAGGGTTCGAACCGGGTGATGACGCGCGGCTTCACGGCCGGATGGGTGGCCAGATAATAGTTGAGGCCGTCGGCCCAGGCATCCATCAGCTCCCGGAGCCAGGCGGGGCTTGCGGCGTAGGCGGTCTTGAGCTTTGCCGGGTCCATGTAGAGACGCGCCCGCAGATCCTGCCAGATCGCCCCCTCCCCTTCCGCCTCCGCGGTACGGCCGAGCGCCGTCAGGTAGTTGGCCTCGATGCGCGGAAAGTCGTCCTCCGCCTGGGCGTAGATCATGCCGAACACGGCGTCCGCGTCGCTCCGCCCGTGGACATGGGCGATGCCCCAGTCGTCGCGCTGGATGGTGACGCGCGCCGCGCGCGCCTGCCACACGGCGATGCCCTGGGGCTGGCCGGGCGAGGGTTGCGCGAGAAGGAGGGCGGGGACGAGGGCGAGCAGATGGACGGGTCTCATGGCGCGGCAGCTAAGCGGCAAATCCGGCGCTTGTCACGCCCTTCCCTTCGTCCCCTGACCGCAGCTATCTTGGCGGAAGGCGAGGAAGGGAGAACGGGATGAGGACGATGGTCGCGGCGTTGCTGCTCGGGGTCGCGTTGGCCAGCCCCGCGGTAGCGCAGCCGGACGGAAAACGGCTGCCGGGCGACTATCCGCTGGGCTCCGATTCCCTCGTTCACGCCGATGTGGCGCATGGCAGGCTGGAGGGGCCGTTCGAATTCCACGCCGCCGCCTTCCCCGGCACGGTGCGCCGCTACTGGGTTTATGTCCCCGTCGGCTACGACCCGGCCCGTCCACCCAACCTGCTGGTGTTCCAGGATGGCCAGCGGGCGACCAACCCGGCCGGATCGCTGCGCGTGCCCGCGGTATTGGACAACCTCATCGCGAAGGGCGACATCCCGCCGACCCTGGGGGTGTTCGTGACGCCCGGCAATCTTTCCGACCATTATCCGCCGAACCTGGGCATGAGCAATCCGGACCATCGCGCGGCAGAATATGACGCGCTCGATGACAGCTATGTGCGGATGCTGACGCAGGAGCTGCTGCCCGAGGTCGCGAAGCGCTGGCGCTTTGCCGATGCGCCGGAGCGGCGCGCGATCGGCGGTACGTCCAGCGGCGCGATCGCCGCCTTTACCGCCGCTTGGCTTCGCCCCGACGCCTTCGGCAACGTCATCAGCTTCATCGGCAGCTACACGTCGATCGGCTATCGCCCGGCGAGCGGCGCGATGCCGATGGTGCCGGGCGGCGACCTCTATCCGACCCTGATCCGCAAGAGCCCGATCCGCCCGATCCGGCTGTTCCTGCAGGACGGCAGCAACGACCTCGACAATGAGCATGGCAACTGGTTCCTCGCCAACCAGCAGATGCTTGCCGCGCTCAACTGGGCGAACGCCCATGCTGACGAGCAGGGCGACAAGGGGCCGCGCTATGCGGTGCGTCACGCATGGGGCGACGGCGCGCATTCGGACGCCCATGGCGGCGCGATCCTGCCCGACGTGCTGCGCTGGATCTGGGGCAAGACCAGATAAGGCGCGGGCC